>NZ_JBIATQ010000003.1:0-627454 GCF_042891955.1 Streptomyces sp. NPDC001843
AACTCACCCCGGAGCCGTTCCACCTCCCCCAACCTCATACCAGGACAATGCCCACCACCAGCCGAGATCACCCAACGTAACGAAGCACTACTAGGAGTGAGGCACCGATGTTGTCGAAGGTGCGCGGGCTGCCGTCGAAGACGTAGCGCAGCAGGAGCAGCATCAGGCAGGGGATCAGCAGCATCAGCGCGATCGTGCGCGGGTCGTGGCGGAGCTGGCGCAGGACTCGGCCTGCGGTGGCGAGGGCCCTGCTTGTCATCGTGCCGTCTCCTTCGGGTGTCCCGTGGCGGCCGCCTCGTCCACCAGGTGCAGGAAGGCCGCCTCGACCGTGTCGGCGCCGGTGCGGGAGCGCAGGGCGTCGGGGGTGCCGTCGGCGAGGATCTCGCCCTCGCGCATGAGGAGGAGGCGGTGGCAGCGCTCGGCCTCGTCCATGACGTGGGAGGAGACGAGGAGGGTGGCGCCGCGGGTGGCGAGTTCGTGGAAGAGGTTCCACAGGTCGCGGCGCAGGACCGGGTCGAGGCCGACGGTGGGTTCGTCGAGGACCAGGAGTTCGGGGTGGCCGAGGAGGGCGACGGCGAGGGAGACGCGGCCGCGCTGGCCGCCGGAGAGGTTGCCGGCGAGCGTGTCGGCGTGGGTGGTCAGGTCGACGTCGGCGATGGCCCGGGTGACGGTCTCGTGGCGGCGTTCGGCTGCTGCGCGGCCGGGGTCGAGGATCGCGGCGAAGTAGTCGAGGTTCTGGCGGACGGTGAGGTCGTCGTAGACGGAGGGGGCCTGGGTGACGTAGCCGACGCGGGTGCGGAGGGTGGAGTGGCCGGCGGGGTGGCCGAGGACCTGGAGGGTGCCGGTGACCTTGGCCTGGGTGCCGACGACGGCTCGCATGAGGGTCGACTTGCCGCATCCGGAGGGCCCCAGCAGGCCGGTGATCTGGCCGCGGGGGACGGTGAAGTCGAGGGCGTGCAGGACGGTGCGGGGGCCTCGTACGACGGTGAGGCCCGCGGCCTGGACGGCGGGGGCCCCGGGAGGGTCGGAGGCGTAATTCATCATGTGATGAATAATCCTCCCGGGGCGGGGTGCCGTCAAGCGAAGGCCACGAGCAGCTCCACGTCGTAGACCTCCTCCACCGTGCCGTCGGGGAAGGCGGCGAGGAGGTGGGCGCGCTCCTCGGCGAGGAGGGCGTCGGTGGTCGCCGGATCCTGGACCAGGAAGAGCGACTGGCTGCCGAGGTTGGCGAGATGGGTGTCGACCGAGACGCGGCGGCTCCAGCGGACCGTGCGGCCGGCGAAGTCCAGGCGGCCGGTGGGGTCGGCGACGGCGGACCGTGAACTGTTGGCCACCTCCTTACGGCGGTCGACGTTGAAGTGGCGCTCCAGACGGTCGTTCTGCGCGTCGATCCACGGGACGTCGGCGGCGCTCTTGTTCCACCACAGCGCGAGCGCGCCGCCGGGACGCAGCACGCGCAGCGCCTCCGGGACCGAGCGGGCCGGGTCGGTCCAGTGCCATGCCTGGGCGTAGGTGAGGAGGTCGGCGCAGGCGTCGGCCAGGGGGAGGGCGTCGCCGTTGCCGCGGACCAGGGGGACCTCGGGGAGGGCGCGGCGGAACTGGGCCGCCATGCCGTCGCCGGGTTCGACGGCGAGTACGTCGGCGCCGCGGGCGCGAAGGAGCGCGGTGGCTATGCCGGTGCCGGCGCCGACGTCCACGACGCGGGCACCGGCCAGGGGGCGGCCGGCGAGTTCCTCGAGGGCGTCGAAGAGGGCGGGCGGGTAGGAGGGGCGGTTCGCGGCGTACTGGGCGGCGGCGCTGTTGAAGGAGTGGGCACGGGAGGGGGGCGGCGACGCCGAGGGAGTCGTGGTCATACGGCCATGCTGGCCGGGCCCGCGGATAGGGGCGCCTTCTTTTCTTGATCCTTACGACGCGCAGGTGTGCAGCCGGAGCAGGCGACCGGGATCATGCGTCGCCGGTGATGCTGACGGCGCTCCCCGTCACCCCTGACGGCGGCGCTTCTTGGAGGGGTTTCCCGTGCGGCGCGCGGAGCGGCGGGCGTGCTGGGTGCGGGCCTCTTCGTACTCGGCGCGGTGCAGTTTCTCGCCCGGGGCCTCGATGAGGGAGCGGAAGAAGTAGGCGGCGAGCGAGCCGACGAATCCGATGGCCAGCAGGCCGCGCAGGGAGGCCTGGCGGGCCGGGTCGTGGCGCTTGTCGAAGCCGGCCCAGGTGTTGCCGAAGGCCAGCGCGCTGCAGATCGCGAACATCGCGATGACCAGGACGGTGACGAAGGTGCCGCTGCCCGCGATCTGCAGGCCCTGGTAGGCGAAGCGCAGGACGAGGCAGGAGGCGACGGCCGCCGCGAGCGAGCCCACGGCGGCGGCCGCGCGGCGGGCCGCGTAGCCGTTGTCGTGGTTCACCCAGGTCGTTCCGAAGAAACGCAGGGGCTCGGGGCGGGGGCCGTCACCCGGGGTGCCGCCCGGGGAGCCCGCCGGAGTGTCCGGGGTGCCGGTTTCGTCGCTCACGGGACGATTATCTCCGGACGGCTGGGCGGGCTCCGTGGCGGGTCAGGAGCAGCGGGACGTGACGTAGCCGTCGACGCCGGTGTGGACGTAGGCGTCGGACACGTACTGGCCGTCGCCGATGTTGTCCCAGATCTTGCTGGTGCCGTACGGCCCGGTGACGGTCTGGCCCGGCGTCTGGCAGTAGATCGGCACCTTGGCGCCCTCGGCCAGGGTGCGGACGAGGCTGTAGTTGGTGCCGGGGCCGCTGCGGACGTGGAGCTGGACGCCCGGGGCGACCGAGTAGTAGTGCACGGTGGTGGCCGTGGCGGTCTGGGACCCGTCCCCGCCCTCGACGCCCTCGACGTCCTCGACTTCGCCGATGCCGACAACAGACATGTGAATTCCCCCCGTTCGACCCCATGACTGCCATGGGGCCCCGTTGATTCCCCTGAATCGCAAGATGAAACATCTGTACGTGAATCGCACGGGAACGCTAGCAAGCCGCCTCTGTCTCGTACGAGTCATCGACTAGGCTCCGTGCGTCGCGCGCGCCGACGAAGAGCACGGGGGTGGTCCCATGGCGCCACAGCGGAACGCCGGAGCGGGCGCGGAAGCGGAACTTCCCGAGTACGCCGGTCACTACCTCCTGGAGTCGCGCCTGGGCGCGGGCGGGATGGGCGTGGTGCACCTGGCCCGCAGCACCTCCGGCATGAAGGTCGCGGTGAAGGTCGTACACGCGCAGTTCGCCAGGGATCCCGAGTTCCGTGGCCGGTTCCGGCAGGAGGTGGCCGCCGCCCGGCGGGTGAGCGGCGCGTTCACCGCGCCGGTCGTGGACGCCGATCCGGAGGCCGAACGGCCCTGGATGGCAACGCTGTTCATCCCGGGACAGACCCTGGCCGAGCATGTGAAGGAGCACGGGGCCATGGCCCCGGACCGGTTGCGCCGGCTGATGGCCGGGCTGGCCGAGGCGCTGCGCGACATCCACCGGGTGGGGGTCGTGCACCGCGACATGAAGCCGAGCAACGTGCTGCTCGCCGATGATGGGCCGAAGGTCATCGACTTCGGGATCTCCCGTCCGAAGGACAGCGAACTGCGGACCGAGACCGGGAAGTTGATAGGGACTCCGCCGTTCATGGCGCCGGAGCAGTTCCGGCGCCCGCGGGAGGTCGGCCCGGCCGCCGACGTCTTCGCCCTGGGGTCGGTCATGGTGCACGCGGCGACGGGGCGCGGGCCGTTCGACTCCGACAGTCCCTATGTCGTGGCGTACCAGGTCGTGCACGACGAGCCGGACCTGACCGACGTGCCGGAGAACCTCGCGCCGCTGGTGCGGCGTTGCCTCGCCAAGGAGCCGGAGCAACGGCCCACGCCCGACGAACTGATGCGGGAACTGCGGTCGGTGGCGGCCTCGTACGACACGCAGACCTTCATACCGGCGCAGCGCACGGCCGACACGCCCACGGACGAGGCATGGACCGGCGGGGAGACGGGCGGGGAGCCCGAGGTCTCGGAGTCCGCGGCGACCGGTCCCGAGGCCGCTGTACCTGAGGCCGCCGAGCCCCAGGCCGCCGAGCCCCAGGCCGCCGAGCCCGAGGTCGTGGCGTCCGAGTCCGCGGCGCCCGAAGGGCTGCGCAAGGGGCGCCGGGGCCGGTGGTGGGGTGTCGCGGCAGGGGTGCTGGCTCTCGTCGTCGGCGGTGCGGTCGCCTCGGTGCGGTTGATCGACGATCCCGCGCCCCAGTCGGCCGCGGGCGGCTCGCGGACCGTGTCGGCCGGTGCGCCCGCCGACAGGTTCGAGCCGTGGAAGGCCGAGTCGGGGTCCGCCGACGCCGGTACGGCCCGGTGCTCGTCCATCGCCGACGTGTTGGTCTGCGCGCAGTCGGGGCGGGTCTACGCCCTGTCTCCGTCCGACGGGAGCCTGCTCTGGCGGCACTCGGCCACCACGCCCCCCGGCGGCGATCCGCCCGTGCTGTCGGGCGGGCTCGTGCAGATCGTGACGGACGGGGGGCGGCACTTGCAGGCGCTCGACCCCGCGTCCGGCAAGGTCCGCCGGCAGCAGGACCTGCCCACACCCGGCGGAGGGCTGCGGTTCGCCGGTGACACCCTCCTGCTCACCGCGACCGACGGGACGGTCACGGGCGTGGACGGCACCTCGGGCCGGACGAAATGGCACCGCCGGGTGCCGGGGCAGACGATGCCGCTGTTCCAGTGGTTCGCCGGGGACCGGGTGGCGTACACGGCGAGCACCTCCGACGACGGGTCGAGCACACGGGTCACGGCGGTGGACCCGGACACGGGTGACGTGCGGTGGGAGAGGCGGTTCGAGGGATCACTGGAGCCCGTCGGCAGCAGTGACGGGTCCCTCTACTTCCTCTCCGTCGACCCGGTCTACGGAGAGGCGCGGGCGGTGGTCCGCTACACCCCGGGGTCCGGGGCGACGCGTCGGGTGCCCCTGCCCGCCGCGGGCGAGGACGTCCACGCCACGGTACGCGGGGACGTGATCTATCTGATGGCGACCGGGGGCTCCCTGTCGGCCGTGGACACGGGCGCGCGCCGGCAGCTGTGGCAGCTGCAGACCTCGGTGATCCGCGGCTCGGCACCGGTCGTCGACGGCGGCCATGTGTACGTCAGCATCCCCGACGGGCGACTGCTCGCCGTCGACGCCCAGCGCGGCCGGCTCCTCGGGCAGACGCCGACCCGGCTCGGCGCGCACGCGGACCGGGTGGCCGCCACGCTGTCCGAGCCGGTGGTCGTCGACGGCCACGTCTACGCCTCCGCCCCCGACGGGACCGTCTTCGCCGTCGACGGGCGCGACCCGGCAGCCTGGTGACACGAAGGGCCGCCCCCGTCGGAGGCGGCCCTGTCCCTGACGCGGTGGTGTACGGGGGCTCAGCCCAGCCTGGTCACGTCCCGCACCGCGCCCTTGTCCGCGCTGGTCGCCATGGCCGCGTACGCCCGCAGCGCGGCCGAGACCTTGCGCTCGCGGTTCTTCGGGGCGTACACGCCGTTCAGGGCCTGCTCGCGGCGGGAGAGTTCCGCCTCGTCGACGAGGAGGTCGATCGTGCGGTTCGGGATGTCGATGCGGATGCGGTCGCCGTCCTCAACGAGGGCGATGGTGCCGCCGGAGGCGGCCTCGGGGGAGGCGTGGCCGATGGAGAGGCCCGAGGTGCCGCCGGAGAAGCGGCCGTCGGTGATCAGGGCGCAGGTCTTGCCCAGGCCGCGGCCCTTCAGGTAGGAGGTCGGGTAGAGCATCTCCTGCATGCCGGGGCCGCCCTTGGGGCCCTCGTAGCGGATGACGACGACGTCGCCGTCCTTGACCTCCTGGGTGAGGATCCGCTGGACGGCCTCCTCCTGGGACTCGCAGACGACCGCCGGGCCCTCGAAGGTCCAGATCGACTCGTCGACGCCGGCCGTCTTCACCACACAGCCGTCGACCGCCAGGTTGCCCTTGAGGACCGCCAGGCCGCCGTCCTTGGAGTACGCGTGCTCGACCGAGCGGATGCAGCCCTCCGCCGCGTCGTCGTCCAGGGCCTCCCAGCGCTCGGACTGGGAGAAGGCCTCGGCGGAGCGCTTGCAGCCGGGCGCCGCGTGCCACAGTTCCACCGCCTCGGGGGACGGGGAGCCGCCGCGCACGTCCCAGGTCTTCAGCCAGTCCGACAGGGACGGACTGTGGACGGCGTGCACGTCCTCGTTCAGCAGGCCCGCGCGGTGCAGTTCGCCGAGGAGGGCGGGGATGCCGCCGGCGCGGTGCACGTCCTCCATGTAGTACGTGCGGTTCTTCGCGACGTTCGGGGCGACCTTCGCCAGGCAGGGGACGCGGCGGGAGACCGCGTCGATCTGCTCCAGGCCGAAGGGGACGCCCGCCTCCTGGGCGGCGGCCAGCAGGTGCAGGATCGTGTTGGTCGAGCCGCCCATCGCGATGTCCAGGGCCATGGCGTTCTCGAAGGCCTGGAAGGTGGCGATGTTGAGCGGCAGGACCGTGTCGTCGTCCTGCTCGTAGTAACGGCGGGTGAGGTCCATGACCGTGCGGGCCGCGTCGACGTAGAGCTGCTTGCGGGCCGTGTGGGTGGCGAGGACCGAGCCGTTGCCGGGGAGGGAGAGGCCGATCGCCTCGGTGAGGCAGTTCATCGAGTTGGCGGTGAACATGCCGGAACAGCTGCCGCAGGTCGGGCAGGCGTTCTCCTCGATACGGAGGATGTCCTCGTCCGAGATCTTGTCGTTCACGGCGTCGGAGATCGCGTCGACCAGGTCGAGCGTGCGGACCGTGCCGTCGACCAGGGTGGCGCGGCCGGATTCCATCGGGCCGCCGGAGACGAAGACCGTCGGGATGTTCAGCCGCAGGGCGGCCATCAGCATGCCCGGGGTGATCTTGTCGCAGTTGGAGATGCAGACCAGGGCGTCCGCGCAGTGCGCCTCGACCATGTACTCCACGCTGTCCGCGATCAGGTCGCGGGAGGGCAGGGAGTAGAGCATGCCGCCGTGGCCCATCGCGATGCCGTCGTCGACGGCGATGGTGTTGAACTCGCGGGGGATGCCGCCGGCCTCGACGATCGCCTCGCTGACGATCCGGCCGACCGGCTGCAGGTGCGTGTGGCCCGGCACGAACTCGGTGAAGGAGTTGGCCACCGCGACGATCGGCTTCCGGCCGATGTCCGCACCTGGTACACCGGAGGCGCGCATAAGGGCGCGGGCGCCCGCCATGTTGCGGCCGTGGGTGACTGTGCGGGACCTCAGCTCGGGCATCGTCGCTCGCTCCTTCGAAGACCGTCCGGCAGAGACGTCTGCCGGACCTCTGCCAGAGAGTTCTGACTCCCTACGAGCCTACGCCGCCCCTCCAAGGGATGGACACGAGTGTCCGGAATGCGGGACAGGTGTTTCATGAGCGCGGCAGAAAGGGCCTGGCTCAGGGATTCGTCAGGTGCCCCTGCACCACCGGCGCCACCCGCGCGATGATCTGCTCCAGGTCCGCCGAGGCCAGCGGCTCCAGCTTGATCACGTAGCGCATCATCGCCGTGCCCACCAACTGCGCGGCCGCCAGCTCGGCCCGCAGCTCGGCGTCCGGCTGGGCGAGCTGGGCGGCGATCCGGCGCAGGAGTTGGGCGGCGACGAGCCGGCGGAAGACGGCGGCGGCGGTCTCGTTGGTCACGGCGGACCGGAGGATCGCGAGCAGGGGCGTACGGGTCGTGGGGTTCTCCCAGACGCCGAAGACGAAGCGGGTGAACCGCTCCCCCACCTCGTCCGTCGGGCCGGCGGCCACCGCGTCGGGGGCGTTCAGGGCGGGCGCGAAGGCGACCTCGATGGCCGCCTCGAAGACCTGCTCCTTGGTGCCGAAGTAGTGGTGGACCAGCGCCGAGTCGACACCGGCGGCCTTGGCGATGCCGCGCACCGAGGTCTTCTCGTAGCCGCGCGCGGAGAACTCCTCGCGGGCCGCGGCCAGGATGCGGTCGCGGGTGTCCGCGGACTCGGTGCGCGGGGGGCGCCCTCGGCGGCGGGCGCCGGTCGCCTCGGTCACCGCCGGGGCACCTTCAACGCGGACGCCATGTGCAGGCGGGTGAAGGCCAGGGCCTCCGCGAGGTCGGCCTCGCGTTCGGCGCCGGACATCGCCCGGCGGGTGTTGACCTCGATGACGACGTGGCCGTCGAAGCCGGTCAGCGCGAGGCGCTCCAGCACCTCGGCGCAGGGCTGGGTGCCGCGGCCGGGGACCAGGTGCTCGTCCTTCGCGGAGCCCCTGCCGTCGGCGAGGTGGACGTGGCCGAGGCGGTCGCCCATCCGGTCGAGCATGTCGAGGGCGTCCGTGCGGGCGGTCGCGGCGTGGCTGAGGTCGATCGTGAAGTGCCGGTAGTCGTCCTGGGTGACGTCCCAGTCGGGGGCGTAGGCGAGCATCTCGCGGTCGCGGTAGCGCCAGGGGTACATGTTCTCCACCGCGAACCGTACGTCCGTCTCGTTCGCCATGCGCCAGATCCCGGTGACGAAGTCCCGGGCGTACTGCCGCTGCCAGCGGAACGGCGGGTGCACGACGACGGTGCCCGCGCCGAGCTTCTCGGCGGCCGCCCGGGCGCGCTGCAGCTTCACCCAGGGGTCGGTGGACCACACGCGCTGGGTGATCAGCAGGCAGGGCGCGTGCACGGCCAGGATCGGTATCCCGTGGTAGTCGGAAAGCCGGCGCAGCGCCTCGATGTCCTGGCTGACCGGGTCGGTCCACACCATGACCTCGACGCCGTCGTAACCGAGACGCGCGGCCATCTCGAAGGCCGTCGCCGTGGACTCCGGGTACACCGAGGCCGTGGAGAGGGCGACCTTCGCATCTGGGATGCGGACGGGATCTGCCATGAGGGACAGGTTACGGTGTGCGGTCGCCGGAGTGCGGGGTGCCCATGAGCCGTTGTGGGGTTTCCCACGGGGCGGTGCGGACGGTGCCGTGACCTGACACGGGCACCGGTCCCGCCCCTTCTCTCCCGGGTCTTCCGGGTCGCTACACCGACTCCATGTGAACCGACCCCATGTGATCGAGTCGCCGCAGGATCACGCCCTCCCTGAGCGCCCACGGGCAGATCTCCAGGTTCTCCACGCCGAACAGGTCCATCGCGGCCTCGGCCACGAGGGCACCCGCGACGAGCTGGCCGGCGCGGCCGTCGGAGACGCCGGGGAGTTCGGCGCGCTCGGCGGTGGTCATGCAGGCCAGGCGGGGCACCCAGGCCTCCAGGGACTCGCGCCTGAGCTCGCGCTGGACGTACAGGCCCTCCGCGGAGCGGGCCGCGCCGGCTATGCGGGCCAGCTGCTTGAAGGTCTTGGAGGTGGCGACCACGTGGTCGGGGGCGCCGAAGCGGGTGAACTCACCGACCGTGCGGGCGATCTCGGTGCGCACATGGCGGCGCAGTGTCCTGATCGCCTCGGGGCTGGGCGGGTCGCCGGGCAGCCGGCCGGCGGTGAGCCGACCCGCGCCGAGCGGGAGGGAGACCGCGGCGTCCGGCTCCTCGTCGATGCCGTAGGCGATCTCCAGCGAGCCGCCGCCGATGTCCAGCACCAGGAGTTTCCCGGCCGACCAGCCGAACCAGCGGCGGGCGGCGAGGAAGGTGAGGCGGGCCTCCTCCGCGCCGGAGAGGACCTGGAGCTCGACGCCGGTGGTGTCCCGGACCCGGGCCAGTACCTCGTCGGCGTTGCTCGCCTCACGGACGGCGGAGGTGGCGAACGGCAGCAGGTCCTCGACGCCCTTGTCCTCCGCGGCCTGGAGCGCGTCCCGGACGACGCCGATCAGTTTGTCGACGCCCTCGGCGCCTATGGCGCCGCTGCCGTCGAGGAGCTGGGCGAGCCGCAGCTCGGCCTTGTGCGAATGCGCGGGCAGGGGGCGCGCGCCGGGGTGTGCGTCAACCACCAGCAGATGCACCGTGTTCGAACCCACGTCCAGGACACCGAGTCTCATGTACGGAACGCTACCCACCGCGGGGCCGTTCTCAGGTCCCGGAGCGGCCGCTTGCCGCTTACCCTGGACGGGTGCCAAAGACGAAAAAGGCGAAGACCGACAAATCCTCCAAGGCTCAGAAGGATTCTGCGGACTCTTCGCAGGTGAAGGCGCCCAAGTCCGGAAAGGTCCCCACGGTGAGCTCCAGGGTGAGCGACGAGAAGGGGCTCGACTTCGCGCGCGCGTGGGTGGAGTTCCCTGATCCGGCGGACGACGAGCAGGTCTTCCGGTGCGATCTGACATGGCTGACCTCCCGGTGGAACTGCATCTTCGGCAGCGGCTGCCAGGGCATCCAGGCGGGCCGCGCGGACGACGGGTGCTGCACGCTGGGTGCCCACTTCTCCGACGAGGACGACGAGAAGCGGGTCGCCGAGCATGTGGCGAGGCTCACCCCGGACATCTGGCAGCACCACGACGAGGGCCGGGCGGGCGGCTGGGTCTCCGAGGACGAGGACGGCTCCCGGCAGACCCGGCCCTTCCAGGGCTCCTGCATCTTCCAGAACCGGCCCGGCTTCGCGGGCGGCATGGGCTGCTCGCTGCACATCCTGGCGCTGCGTGAGGGCCGCGAGCCGCTGGAGACCAAGCCCGACGTGTGCTGGCAGCTGCCGATCCGGCGGACCTACGACTGGATCGACCGGCCCGACGACACGCGCGTGCTGCAGGTGTCCATCGGCGAGTACGACCGCCGCGGCTGGGGTCCGGGCGGCCACGACCTGCACTGGTGGTGCACGTCGGCGACCTCCGCCCATGGGGCGGGCGAGCCGGTCTACGTCTCCTACCGGGCCGAACTGACCGAGCTGATGGGCAAGGCCGGTTACGACCGTCTGGTCGAGCTGTGCGAGCAGCGCCTGGCGTCCCAGCTGCCGCTGGTGGCGCCGCATCCGGCGGATCCGGTCTGAGCGTGCCGGCGCGGGACGTGCTGTCGCGGGACATGCTGTCGCGGGACGTCTAGGGCCCGGCCGGAGGAGTCTGTGTGTCGTCGTCGCTCGGTGGGGTCGTAGGGCTGCCGGGGTTGTCCGGTGGGGACGACGGGGCGGTCGGTGTCGGGGTCGGGTCGGTCGGCGGGGGCGGGTCGGCGGGTGCCGGGTCGGAGGGGGCCGGGGTCGTGGGGGTCGGGTCCGGGCCCGTGGTGGGGGGCGGGTCCGCCGGTCTCGAGGGGCCGGTGGGAGCGGTGCCGTAGCCCTCGATCGAGACGACGGCGCCCGCCGGGGCGATCCTGAGCCGTGCGGTCCAGTGGCCGGCGGGCTCCCGCAGCTGGTCGACGTACACCCTGACCGTGAGCGACTCGCCGGGCCGGAGGGTTCCCGAGGACCGGCTGAGGTAGAGCCAGTCGGCCGAGGTGGTCGCCGACCAGCGGACCGGGGAGGGGCCCGACGCGGTGAGCGTGACGAGCGTGGTGTCGCCGCGGGTGGCGGCCGTGACTGCGAGGTGTCCCGCTCCCTTGTGCCCGGCCCCGGGGGCGCTGATCACCTCCACGGACACGTCGGAGGAGCCGTCCTTGGCGAGGCGCTTGCCGGGGACGCTGGCGTTGCCGGCGTTCTCGTAGCCGCCGGCCGGGGCGCCGTCGAGACCGTCGAACATGTGCGCCTCGCGCGCGGTGGCGGCGGGGCCGTCCTGGCCCTCCCCGACCGGGGTGCCCCGGTAGGCGGCCCACAGGGCCAGCACGGGGGCGGCGACCACGGTGGCGACGACGGTCGTGGTGACGGCACGCGCGCGGATGCGGTCCCGGCGGGCGGCGCGGTCCTTGGGGTCCATGGGAAAGCCGCGCCGGTCGAAGCGGGGCACGGCGGTGCCCCGCGCGCGTGGGTGATGGCCGAGGGCGACGTGCAGGGCCGCGCGGGGCGCCTCCACTACGGGCAGTTCGGCAGGGGTGATGGTGGCGCCGGGCCAGTGTCCCGGGGCCGCGCGCCCCGCGGTGCGCCGGCAGCGCGGACAGTCGTCGACATGCCGCACCAGCTCGCGCCGCAGGGCGCTGCTGAGCACCAGCTGCCGGTCGCCGGTGAGCCGGTCGACGCCGGGGCAACCGCCGGCCTCGACGACGGCGAGGGCGGCGCGGGTGCGCTCGACCTCGCAGGCGGCGGACGCCAGCAGTTCGCGGGCGGCGGCGAGACTCATGCCGAGGACGGCGGCGACCTCGTGGGCGGCGAGGTGGTGGCGCACGGCGAGTTCGAGTGCCTCGCGCTGCTCCGGGCTGGTCCCGGCGGCCTCCGGCCAGGCCAGCAGCGCCAGTTCGCGGCGCCGCTCCTCCTGGGCCTCCTCGGACACGGGCACGCCGGCGGGCTGTTTCGCGGGCTGTTTTCCGGGCGCCGTGCGGCCCGCCGCGTGCGTGACCTGACGTTTCTGCTTGGCCTCGGCCAGCTTGCGCAGGCACGCCCAGCGGGCCAGCGCGTACAGCCAGGCCCTGCGGTCGCCCGCCGCGTCCGGCATCCGCTGCCCGCGCCGCTCGGCGAGCGCGAGGACGTCGCCCAGCGCGGCGGTCGCGGCGTCGTGGTCGCACAGCACGGACAGGCAGTAGGTGAACAGGCCGTCCAGGTAGGGGTCGTAGCGCGCGGGCGGCTGCTGCGCCAGGGTGCGCGCCGCAGCACGATCGCGAGCCTCCCGGTGCGCTCGATGTGCGCCGGTGGTGCGGGTCGATGTCTCCGGACTGCTGCTCATCACCCGTGCGACCGTAGGCGGCTGTGGATGCACCATTCCGGCGCCTTGAGCACATTTAATCCGTACGGGTGAAACGATCCCTCATAAGGGGACAGGAATTCAGGATTCCGCGTCTCGTCCGCCGCGGGGGCGACTCCGATCGGCGGCGTCGACGGTTCCGACCGGCTGCGGCGGTGGTTCCGACCGGCTGTGGCGGCGGCTCCGATGGCCGGTCGGGGCCCGCGTTGTCAGTGGCTGCGGTTACGGTTTCGTCCATGGCTGCCCGTACCAAGACCACCAAGGACCGCCCGTCCTACCGCTGCACCGAGTGCGGCTGGCAGACGGCCAAGTGGCTCGGCCGCTGCCCCGAGTGCCAGGCGTGGGGGACGGTCGAGGAGTACGGGGCGCCCGCGGTCCGTACGACGGCGCCGGGGCGGGTCACCAGCTCGGCGTTGCCCATCGGGCAGGTCGACGGGCGGCAGGCCACCGCGCGCTCGACCGGGGTGCCCGAGCTGGACCGGGTGCTCGGCGGCGGGCTGGTGCCGGGAGCGGTGGTGCTGCTGGCGGGCGAGCCCGGGGTGGGCAAGTCCACGCTGCTGCTGGACGTGGCGGCCAAGTCGGCCAGTGACGAGCATCGCACCCTCTATGTGACGGGCGAGGAGTCGGCGAGCCAGGTACGGCTGCGGGCCGACCGGATCGGCGCCCTCGACGACCATCTGTACCTCGCCGCCGAGACCGATCTCGCGGCCGTGCTCGGGCACTTGGACGCGGTCAAGCCGTCCCTGCTGATCCTCGACTCGGTGCAGACGGTCGCCTCCCCGGAGATCGACGGGGCGCCCGGCGGCATGGCCCAGGTGCGGGAGGTGGCCGGCGCCCTCATCCGCGCCTCCAAGGAGCGCGGCATGTCCACGCTGCTGGTGGGCCATGTCACCAAGGACGGGGCCATCGCCGGGCCCCGGCTGCTGGAGCACCTCGTGGACGTGGTGCTCAGCTTCGAGGGCGACCGCCACGCACGGCTCCGCCTGGTGCGGGGCGTGAAGAACCGGTACGGGGCCACGGACGAGGTCGGCTGCTTCGAACTGCACGACGAGGGCATCACCGGACTCGCCGACCCGAGCGGGCTCTTCCTGACCCGCCGCGCCGAACCGGTGCCGGGCACCTGTCTGACGGTGACCCTCGAGGGCCGCCGTCCGCTGGTCGCGGAGGTGCAGGCCCTGACCGTCGACTCGCAGATCCCCTCCCCCCGGCGGACCACCTCCGGCCTGGAGACCTCCCGCGTCTCGATGATGCTCGCGGTGCTGGAGCAGCGCGGCCGGATCAGCGCCCTCGGCAAGCGGGACATCTACTCCGCGACGGTCGGCGGTGTGAAGCTGTCGGAACCGGCCGCGGACCTCGCCGTCGCCCTCGCCCTGGCGTCGGCCGCCAGCGACACCCCGCTGCCGAAGAACCTCGTCGCCATCGGCGAGGTCGGCCTCGCGGGCGAGGTCAGACGGGTCACGGGCGTGCAGCGCAGGCTCGCCGAGGCCCACCGGCTCGGCTTCACGCACGCGCTCGTACCGAGCGATCCGGGCAAGGTCCCGGCCGGGATGAAGGTGCTGGAAGTCGCCGACATAGGGGACGCGCTGCGGGTCCTTCCCCGGTCCCGTCGCCGAGAGGCCCCACGGGACGCGGAGGACCGCCGGTAGACTTTGCCCTGGTCTCGCCCGTCCGTACGAACCGAGTGCGCGAAACGGGAGCGCCTCAGATCCTGCGACCGGAGGAGTGCAGTGGCAGCCAACGACCGGGCGGCAGCTCCCGGAAAGTCCGGCGGAAGTTCCCGTGCCGACGGCCTGATGCGTGCCGCGCTGAGCGCCGTGGCTCCCGGCACGTCCCTGCGCGACGGCCTCGAGCGAGTGCTGCGCGGCAACACCGGCGGTCTGATCGTGCTCGGTTCCGACAAGTCCGTCGAGACGATGTGCACGGGCGGCTTCGTCCTGGACGTCGAGTTCACGGCCACGCGCCTGCGGGAGCTGTGCAAGCTCGACGGCGGCATCGTGGTCTCCTCCGACCTGTCGAAGATCCTGCGGGCGGGCGTGCAGTTCGTGCCCGACGCGACGATCCCCACGGAGGAGACGGGCACCCGGCACCGCACGGCGGACCGGGTCAGCAAGCAGGTCGGCTTCCCGGTCGTCTCGGTCTCGCAGTCGATGCGACTGATCGCCCTGTACGTGGACGGGCAGCGCCGCGTCCTGGAGGACTCCGCGGCGATCCTGTCCCGCGCCAACCAGGCCCTGGCCACGCTGGAGCGGTACAAGCTCCGCCTGGACGAGGTCGCGGGCACCCTGTCGGCGCTGGAGATCGAGGACCTGGTGACGGTCCGGGACGTCTCCGCCGTCGCGCAGCGCCTGGAGATGGTGCGTCGCATCGCCACCGAAATCGCCGAATACGTGGTCGAACTGGGCACCGACGGGCGGCTGCTCGCCCTCCAGCTCGACGAGTTGATCGCGGGCGTGGAGCCGGAACGCGAACTGGTCGTCCGTGACTACGTCCCGGCCCCCACCGCCAAGCGCTCCCGCACGGTCGACGAGGCCCTGTACGAACTGGACGCCCTGTCCCACGCCGAGCTGCTGGAGATGCCCACGGTCGCCCGCGCGCTCGGCTACACCGGCTCCCCCGAGAACCTCGACACCGCGGTGTCCCCGCGCGGCTTCCGGCTGCTGGCCAAGGTGCCGCGCCTGCCCGGCGCGATCATCGACCGGCTCGTGGAGCACTTCGGCGGCCTGCAGAAGCTGCTCGCGGCGAGCGTGGACGACCTCCAGACCGTGGACGGCGTGGGCGAGGCGCGGGCCCGAAGCGTGCGCGAGGGCCTGTCGCGACTGGCGGAGTCGTCGATCCTGGAGCGGTACGTCTGAGGGCGGTCGCCCTGATTGAGCGCCGGCCCGCATTGTTCAGCCCGTCTGGGGGTGCCCCCTCTGGGGGAGTTCGAGGACGGGGCCGTTCAGGCCGACCGGGAGTCCGGGGGGCGAAGCCCCCTGGCGGCGAGGCGTGATCGGCTAGTCCGCCGACAACACGAACGACGTCTGCGCCGTGGCGAACCCCGTGGCCTTCGCCTCCACCAGATACGTCCCCGCCTTCGCCGACCCCGCCGGAGGCGTCGCGCACTCGGGTGCGCTCGGCTTGCGGTCCCACTTCACGGTGTAGGTGATGGTGCTGCCCGCGGAGACCCGGAACACCAGGCTCGCCGCCCCCTTGGGGCAGTCGGCCGACGACCAGTAGTGGTCACTGCCGTTGGCCTGCGTGATGGTCAACACAGCCTTCTTCGGGCCGAGATCGATCTTGCAGTCGTTCGCGGACGAGTTCTTCGCGGTGAGTTCGAAGGCGGGCGTCTGGTCCGGCGAGTAGGAGTTGTGGACGCTGCGCAGGTGCAACGTGACGGTGCCGGCAGTGCAGTCGGGCAGTGTGGACGACGCCGGAAGCGCGTCCCCCGCGACGACGCTGCCGCCGCCGGACCCCGCCCCGGTTCCGGATCCTGACCCGGAACCCGAAGCACCGCTGCCGCTCGCGCCGTCGCCGGATCCCCCGGAGCCCGAGCCGTCGCCCGAGCCGGTGGATCCGCCCGACCCGCTGCCAGCGGTGTCCGAGCTCCCCGACCCGTCGCGCCCGCCCGGGTGTTGGCTGATGGCGGGCCCCGAGTCGGACGGCCCCGGTGTGATCGAGGGGGCGGGGTTCTTGCCGCCCGGCCCTTCGGCACCGTTCTTCCCGCCGGAGCCGCCCGAGGTGACTATCCAGGTGATCAGCAGCGCCAACAGGGCGACCACCGACACAAGTACGACCCTCCGTCGCCAGTAGATGGAGGAGGGAAGCGGCCCGACCGGATTGCGCAGAGATCCCACGGCGCAAACTGTACGAGAGTTCGCGGCTCTTGCCCGCGTCACCCGCCGCCCGGAACACAACTTTTCCCGATCATCATCCCGGTAACTGCACGCGCGGCGGCTCACGTTCCGTCGGCACCCCGCGCACCGGCTCACCACGTGCCACACGTCAACCCGGCACACCCCGCCCGGGGCAAGCCGCAAACCGTACGCAACCAACCCGTGGCAGGATCGGAGGTGCCATGACTGAGAAGCTCCACGCCCCCGTGATCGCCTGGTTCCACGCCCACGCCCGCGACCTCCCCTGGCGCCGCCCCGAAGCGGGCCCCTGGGGCGTGATGGTCAGCGAGTTCATGCTCCAGCAGACGCCGGTCAGCCGCGTGCTGCCGGTGTACGAGGAGTGGCTGTCCCGCTGGCCCCGCCCGGCGGACCTCGCCAAGGAGGCCCCCGGCGAGGCGGTCCGCGCCTGGGGCCGGCTCGGCTACCCGCGCCGCGCCCTGAGGCTGCACGGCGCCGCGGTCGCCATAGCGGAGCGGCACGGCGGGGACGTACCGACGGACCACGCCCAACTGCTCGCGCTGCCCGGTATCGGCGAGTACACGGCGGCGGCGGTGGCCTCGTTCGCGTACGGGCAGCGGCACGCGGTGCTGGACACCAACGTCCGCCGGGTGTTCGCCCGGGCGGTCACGGGCGTGCAGTACCCGCCGAACGCGACCACGGCCGCCGAACGCAAGCTCGCCCGCTCCCTGCTGCCCGAGGACGAGGGGACCGCCGCCCGCTGGGCCGCCGCCTCCATGGAGCTGGGCGCGCTGGTGTGCACGGCGAAGAACGAGGGCTGTCCGCGCTGCCCGATCGCCGCACAGTGCGCCTGGCGGCTGGCGGGCAAGCCGGAGCACGCGGGGCCGCCGCGCCGGGGTCAGACGTACGCCGGTACCGACCGCCAGGTGCGGGGCAAGCTGCTGGCCGTGCTGCGCGAGGCGCACGCCCCCGTGCCGCAGGCGGTGCTGGACCGGGTGTGGCACGAGCCGGTGCAGCGGGCCCGCGCCCTGGACGGGCTCGTCGCGGACGGTCTGGTGGAGCCGCTGCCGGGTGGTCTGTATCGGCTGCCGACGAGCTGACACACAGGCGCATCAAGCAGGCACATCGCACCGACACATCACACAGGCGCATCACAGAGCCGGGGGCTTCGTGACGACCGCTCCCGGCCGTCAAATCGCCCTATAGCAGGGCCATTCAGCCCGCCTCTTTACCCCGAACTCATTTCCGTTACACAACCGACGGACAGCCGAGTGCTACCCGCAGGCTGCCGAGCACAGCCTCGTGACAACAGCTCCGTAGCTTCATTGCTGTGCCCGGCACGACCGACCGGGGGCGACTGGCACGAGCCGAGTAAACGGGGAACGGGAGGCGGTTGATCATGGCGCAGGGCGAGGTGCTCGAGTTCGAGGAGTACGTCCGCACCCGGCAGGACGCGCTGCTGCGCAGCGCCCGCCGGCTGGTGCCGGACCCGGTCGACGCCCAGGACCTGCTGCAGACCGCGCTGGTACGGACGTACGGCCGCTGGGAGGGCATCGCGGACAAGCGGCTCGCGGACGCCTATCTGCGCCGGGTGATGATCAACACACGGACCGAGTGGTGGCGGGCGCGGAAGCTGGAGGAGGTGCCCACCGAGCAGCTGCCGGACGCGTGTGTGGAGGACGCCACCGAGCAGCACGCCGACCGGGCCCTGCTGATGGACATCATGAAGGTGCTCGCTCCGAAGCAGCGCAGCGTCGTCGTGCTGCGACACTGGGAGCAGATGTCCACGGAGGAGACCGCCGCGGCCCTCGGCATGTCGGCCGGAACGGTCAAGAGCACGCTGCACCGGGCGCTCGCCCGGCTCCGCGAGGAGCTGGAGGCCCGCGATCTGGACGCACGCGCGCTGGAGCGTGAGGAGCGGGAGCGTTGCGCGGCCTGACCGGGGCCGGGTCCAGTCGGGCCCGACTGAGCTTGCAGGCGGTGATCACGGCGGCGGCCGTGATCACCGCCCTCGGCCTTTTCGCCGCCGGCTGCGCCACCGGTGGTACCGGCGCCCGGGACGAGGGCCCGGCGCACACCGACTCGGTGACGGGTCTCGCCGCCTCCCCCGCACCCAGCCCCTCGGACACCTACCGCCGGGTGGACGCGGTCGCGCTCGTCAAGGACGATCCGAAGGTCTCGGCCACCGTCAAACGGGACCTCAAGCCGTGCTCCGGCGGCCACTACCCGGTCGACGTGACCTATGGCAACGTGACCGGCGGCAGTGTCGACGACGTCGTCGTCAACGTGCTGACCTGCGGGGACGCCGTGGGGGTGGGGGCTTATGTGTACCGCGCGCACGGCGGCCGGTACGAGAACGTGTTCAAGGCCGAGGAGTCCCCGGTGTACGCGGAGATCGACCGCGGCGACCTGATGGTGACGAAGCAGGTGTACGAGAAGGGCGACCCGGTCTCGAACCCGTCCGGCGAGACCGTGATCACCTACGGCTGGACCGCGGGACGCTTCGTGCAGGAGGACTTCCACCACACCGACTACGGCAACGCGGTCGGGGGCGACGCGACGCCGGTGCCAACTGAGTGAACCGGTCCGCCGCGCCATGCGTCACCTGTTCGAGAGAACGACATTCACACGAGGACTGAGAGCACCGGGATGGCAGACCAGACCCACGTCCTGTTCGTCGAGGACGACGACGTCATCCGCGAGGCCACGCAGCTCGCCCTGGAGCGGGACGGCTTCGCGGTGACCGCCATGCCGGACGGGCTGTCGGGCCTGGAGTCGTTCCGGGCGAACCGGCCCGACATCGCGCTTCTGGACGTGATGGTCCCGGGCCTGGACGGGGTGAGCCTGTGCCGGCGCATCCGGGACGAGTCGACCGTTCCGGTGATCATGCTGTCGGCGCGCGCCGACTCCATCGACGTGGTGCTGGGTCTGGAGGCGGGTGCCGACGACTACGTGACCAAGCCGTTCGACGGTGCCGTCCTCGTCGCCCGGATCCGCGCGGTGCTGCGCCGCTTCGGGCACGCGACCAGCGGGGACCGGGGGGACGGCACCGGTTCCTCGGTGGACGGCGGGGTGCTGACCTTCGGCGAGCTGGAGGTGGACACCGAGGGCATGGAGGTGCGCCGGGCCGGGCAGCCGGTGGCGCTCACGCCGACCGAGATGCGGCTGCTGCTCGAGTTCTCCTCCGCGCCGGGGACCGTGCTCTCGCGGGACAAGCTGCTGGAACGGGTGTGGGACTACGGCTGGGGCGGGGACACCCGGGTCGTCGACGTCCATGTGCAGCGGCTGCGGACGAAGATCGGCCAGGACCGGATCGAGACGGTCCGTGGTTTCGGCTACAAGTTGAAGGCCTGAGCGGGGCAGCATGCGGGGGTACATCGAGCGCCGGGTCAAGGGGCGCGTGGGACGTGCGGATCTGCGCACGGGGCTCAGATGGAAGCTCAGCGCGGCGATCGCGCTGGTCGGCGCGCTGGTGGCGATCGCGCTCAGCCTGGTCGTGCACAACGCGGCCCGGGTCTCGATGCTGGACAACGCGCGCGACCTGGCCCTGGACCGGCTGCAGATCCCCGAGCGGAACTACGTCCTGAACCGGCACACGAACTTCCCCGGCGCCCTGATCGACGACCCGAAGCTGCCGTCGGCGCTGCGGGAGAAGGTCGAAGAGGGCCGCCGGGCCACGTATGTGACGGAGCGCGGCGGCAGCGCGCCGGACATCTGGGCGGCCGTGCCGATGAAGGACGGGCACGTGCTGTCCCTGCACACCCACTTCACCGACCGCAGCACCGACGTGATGAAGGACCTCGACCAGGCCCTGGTCATCGGCTCCATCGCGGTGGTGCTCGGCGGCAGCGCGCTCGGCGTGCTCATCGGCGGGCAGCTCTCGGGACGGCTGCGCAAGGCGGCCGCCGCGGCGAACCAGGTCGCCCAGGGCGAGCCGGACGTACGGGTGCGGGACGCCATCGGCGGGGTCGTACGGGACGAGACCGACGACCTCGCGCGGGCGGTGGACGCCATGGCGGACGCGCTGCAGCAGCGGCTGGAGGCCGAGCGCCGGGTCACCGCCGACATCGCGCACGAGCTGCGCACCCCGGTGACCGGGCTGCTGACGGCGGCGGAACTGCTGCCCCCGGGCCGGCCCACCGAACTGGTCCTGGACCGCGCCAAGGCCATGCGCACGCTCGTCGAGGACGTGCTGGAGGTCGCCCGGCTCGACAGTGCCTCGGAGCGGGCCGAGCTGCAGGACATCGTGCTGGGCGAGTTCGTGACCCGGCGGGTGGCGGCCAAGGACCCGAACGTCGCCGTGCGCGTGGTGCACGAGTCGGAGGTCACCACCGACCCCCGGCGCCTGGAGCGGGTGCTGATCAACCTGCTCGCCAACGCCGCCCGGCACGGCAGGCCGCCCATCGAGGTGACCGTGGAGGGCCGGGTCATCCGGGTCCGCGACCACGGGCCCGGCTTCCCCGAGGAACTGCTCGCCGAGGGGCCAAGCCGGTTCCGCACCGGCAGCAAGGACCGCGCCGGGAAGGGCCACGGGCTCGGCCTGACCATCGCGGCCGGACAGGCCCGGGTACTGGGCGCCCGGCTGACCTTCCGCAACATCCGTCCCGCGGGCGCCCCGGACCACGTCCCGGCGGAGGGGGCGGTGGCCGTCCTGTGGCTCCCGGAACACGCGCCGACGGCCACCGGAAGCTACCCGATGCTGCCGTAGACCGCCGGCCGTGGCGCGGGCGCTCACCGCACGGGGCCGCTGGTGCGGGCCCCGATACGACTGCTCGCCGGGCGGGCATGCCCGGGCGGCCACGGCCGAGCGCCTTGCCCGCGCGGTCCGCCGCCGCGCCGGTGGGTCGCGGCCCCCACGAGACGCGGCACGGTGCACCGCCGCAGGCCGTCACCCCACGGGAAGTCGGTGATCCGCGCCCAGCCACGGCATCGCTGCGACCGGGCGGGACCGGGCGGCGTCACGGAACCGTCCCGGCGGGACAACCGGCCGGCAGCCCGGGGAAGTGCCCCGGCAAAGAGTCGGTGGCCCACCGGGACGGCAAGGCCGCGCACGCGGCCGGGCACGACCGCACACCGGCGGGGACGACCGCACGCCGACCGGGCACGACCGCACACCGGCCGGGCATGCCTGGTCGCGCTCACGGCCTCGCTCTACGGGACTGAGCCCGGCCCGCCGCCGCGGGCGTTCACCGCAGCAGGGAGTCGGTGATCCGCTCTGCGGTGGCCGCGTCCAGGGGGGCGTGGCCGAGGAGGAAGCGGTACCAGAAGAAGCCGTAGAACTGGTCGACCAGGAGGTCGACGTCCCGGTCGGCGGGCAGCTCGCCGCGTTCGTGCCCGCGCCGGAGGATCTCGTGGAGCACGGCCCGGCGGGCCTCGGTGAAGTCCCGCATCAGCTGGGCCAGGTGCGCGTCACGGGCGGCCTCGGTGACGAGGGTGCGCAGGGCCGGCGCCGAAGGGGCGCGCTGGGAGGCCTCGAAGGTCGCCGTCGCCAGGGCCCGCAGGTCCTCACGCAGGCTGCCGGTGTCCGGTGTGGGCAGTTCCTGGGCGGCGTAGTCGGTGAGCGCGTCCAGCAGGACGGCGCCTTTGGAGGGCCACCAGCGGTAGAGCGTCTGCTTTCCGACCCCGGCCGCCCGGGCGATGGTCTCCACCGTCACCGGGGCACCGTCGGCGTCGGAGAGCAGGTCCAGGGCGGCGTCGAGGATCGCCCGGCGGACGGCTTCGTTGCGGCGGCGCCCGGTGTGCGGGCGGGTTTCTCTGGTGTCCACGGGACTCATCCTCTCCGACGGCTCCTCGGGGCCCCGAAATCGCTTGACGAGACTAACGGTCTCGGCAACACTTTGACGAGACCGACGTTCTCGGCAAGAGGTCGAGGCCCGGTGAATCACAGGAGAGAAGCCACTCATGAGCACTCCGAACCACGTCAACTCCCCCGCCCTGGCCGGTCAGCGCGTCGCCGTCATGGGCGGCAGCTCGGGCATCGGCGAGGCGACGGCCGCGGCCTTCGCGGCGGACGGCGCGGAGGTGGTCATCACCGGCCGCGACCGGCAACGGCTCGACGCGGCCGCGTCCCGCATCGGCGGCAAGACATCGGCGTACCGCCTGGACGCGGCCGACCGGACCGCCGTGGACGCCTTCTTCGCCCAGTCCGGACCCGTCGACCACCTGGTCCTCGCCCTCAGCGGCGCCAAGGGCGGCGGCCCCTTCGCCGCACTCGACCTGGCGGACCTGGCGGCGGGCTTCGACGGCAAGTTCTGGCCGCACCTGCGGGTCCTGCAGGCGGCCCTGCCCCGGCTGCGCACCGACGGCTCGGTGACCCTGGTGACGGCCGCCTCCGCGCGTGCCGCGATGCCCGGCACCGCCGGCCTCGCCGCGATCAACGGCGCCCTGGAGGCGATGGTCCCGCCGCTCGCCGTGGAACTGGCCCCGCTCCGGGTCAACGCGGTCTCGCCGGGCGTCGTGGACACGCCCTGGTGGGACGCCGCACCGGCCGAACAGCGCAAGGCCGTCTTCGAGGGGCTCGCGGCCGCGTCCCCCGTGGGCCGGATCGGCCGCCCCGAGGACATCGCCCGGGCCATCCACCTGCTGGCCACGAACACCTTCGTGACCGGCGTGGTCCTGGACGTCACGGGCGGGGCGAACCTGGCGACGGGCCGCTGACGCCGCGCGCCGCGCCCCGGGCTCAGCCGGCCCAGTCCTGCGACACGTCGAGGTCGCCCTCACGGGGCTGGGTGAAGGAGAACCAGTTCCCCGAGTCGTCACGGAACAACGCCTCCGTGCCGTACGGGCGCTCCTGCGGCTCCTGCAGGAACTCCACACCCCGCTCCTTGAGCGTCTTGTAGTCGCCGTGGATGTCGTCGGTGGTCAGCACACCGGCGCCGAGCACTCCTTTGGCCACCAGCTTCCTGACCATCTCGGCGGACTCCGGGTCCATCGCGGGCGGACCCGGCACCATCAGGGTGAGCTCGACGTCGGGCTGGTCACCGGCGCCCACGGTCAGCCAGCGCATGCCGCCCTCGCCCATCGTGAGATCCGTGCGGACCTCGAGGCCCAGCTTCTCGGTGTAGAACTCCTTGGCCCGGTCCTGGTCCAGTACCCAGACGGTCGAGATCTTGAGTCCCTTGATCATGGCGTGCTCCTGTCCGCGGCGATCGGCTGCTGCCCGATCACCGTAGGCAGCCACGGCCTCAGCCCGCTTCTCCGGAATTGCGCCGTGCGCCACCGGGCCCCTCCCGGAACCCTCCCGCCCACAGCATCGCGTAGCACCCGGGTATGAGCGCGGCTCCGCGCCCCACGTGCTTCCTCCGGTACTCGCTGGGTGTCAGCCCGGTCCAGGCCTTGAACCGGGTGGAGAAGGTGCCCAGGCTGCTGAAGCCGACCAGGAGGCAGATCTCGGTCACCGACAGATTGGCGGTGCGCAGCATCTCCTCCGCCCGCTCGATACGGCGGTGCGTCAGGTACTGGCCGGGCGTCTCGCCGTACGTCTCCTTGAAGGCCCGTATGAAGTGGTAGCGCGAGTACCCGGCGTGCGCGGCCACCGCGTCCAGGTCGAGCCCGGGATCGGCCCAGTCGCGGTCCATGGCGTCCTTGGCCAGGCGCAACTGGCGCAGCTTGTCCATACGGTGATGGTGGCACGGAGCACTGACAGCGGGCCCGGGCCCGTACCGCACACGGCGAAGGCCCCCGGGGCGGACACCATCCGGGGGCCTTCGGTTCACGGCCGGATCAGACGGCCGAATCGACTTCCGGCTTCTGCGGGCCGCCCTTGAGCGGGACCTCCTTGACGAAGACGGCTCCGACCAGCACGACCACCGCGACGATCGCGCCCAGCAGGAACGCCGAGTGCGTACCGGAGGACACCGCGTGCTGGTACGCCTCCCGCGCCGCGGCCGGCAGCTTCGCCAGGCTGGCCGCGTCGAGCTGGGCGGACTGCTCGGTCACCTTGGAGCCCAGCGCGCCGGCCCGCTCGGACATGACGTCCTGGACCCGGTTGTTGAACAGCGCGCCCATGATGGCGACACCGAAGGAGGAACCGAGCGTACGGAACAGGGTGGTGGACGAGGACGCCACGCCCATGTCCTTCATCTCCACGCTGTTCTGCGCGACCAGCATGGTGATCTGCATCAGGCAGCCCATGCCGAGGCCGAGGACGGCCATGAACACCCCGGAGGTCAGCCGGGAGGTGCCCGTGTCCATCGTCGACAGCAGGTACAGGCCGACGATCATCAGCACGCCGCCGGCGATCGGGAAGACCTTGTAGCGCCCGGTGTTGGTGGTGACCCGGCCGGCGACCATCGAGGTCACCAGCATCGCGCCGAGCATCGGCAGGAGCAGCAGCCCGGAGTTGGTCGCGGACGCGCCCTGCACGGACTGCTGGTACAGCGGCAGGAAGAGCGTGGCGCCGAACATCACGAAGCCGGTGATGAAGCCGATGACCGACATCAGGGTGAAGTTGCGGCTGCGGAAGATGTGCAGCGGTACGACCGGCTCGGTGGCCCGGGTCTGCCAGAACACGAACCCGACCAGCGCGGCGACACCGATGCCGATCAGCTCCATGATCCTGGCGGACGTCCACGCGTACTCCGTGCCGCCCCAGGTGGTGACCAGCACGATCGAGGTGATGCCGATGGTCAGCAGCGCGACACCCAGGTAGTCGATGCGCGCCTTCGCCCGCTTCTTCGGCAGGTGCAGCACGGCGCTGACCAGCGCCAGCGCGACCACGCCGAGCGGCAGGTTGATGTAGAAGGACCAGCGCCAGCCCCAGTTGTCGGTGATGGTGCCGCCGACCAGCGGACCGCCGATCATCGCGAGCGCCATGACACCGGCCATCATGCCCGTGTACTTGCCGCGCTCCCGGGGCGGGATCAGGTCGCCGATGATCGCCATGACACCGACCATCAGACCGCCGGCCCCGAGCCCCTGAACGGCCCGGAACCCGATGAGCTCACCCATGTTCTGCGCCATGCCGCTGAGCGCGGACCCGATCAGGAAGATCACGATCGAGGTCAGGAAGGTGGCCTTGCGGCCGAACATGTCGCCGAGCTTGCCCCAGATCGGGGTCGCCGCGGCGGTCGCCAGTGTGTAACCGGTCACCACCCAGGACAGGTGCTCCAGACCGCCCAGTTCGCCCACGATCGTCGGCATCGCCGTGCCCACGATCATGTTGTCGAGCATCGCGAGCATCATCGCGATCATCAGGGCGAGCAGGACGACCCGCACGCTCCTGGGTTTCTTGCCCTCTGTCTCGTTGCTCCGCGCTTCGACGCTCTCCGCGACTGGCGCGCTCTGCGTGTCCGCCATCGTCCCCACTCCCCGCGAGCCGCTTACTTGTCGCCCGGCTAGTTTTCACTACACTGGCAAGGTAGCGATTTCACTAGCCGGGCGTCAAGTAAGTTTCCGAGGGAGCGCGAGGAGTACGAGGATGGGCGTCACGATGGACGGCACCAAGCAACCGCGCCGCGGCAACACCCGCCAGCGCATCCAGGACGTGGCCCTAGAACTCTTCGCCGAGCAGGGCTACGAGAAGACATCCCTGCGCGAGATCGCCGAGCACCTGGACGTCACGAAGGCAGCGCTCTATTACCACTTCAAGACCAAGGAAGAGATCATCGTCAGCCTCTTCGAGGATCTGACGCAACCGATCCTGGAACTGATCGAGTGGGGCGCCGAGCAGCCGCACACACTGGAGACCAAGCAGGAGATCGTACGGCGCTACAGCCAGGCCCTGACCGGCGCCGAACCGCTCTTCCGCTTCATGCAGGAGAACCAGGCGACGGTGCGTGAACTGCGCATCGGCGACACCTTCAAGGACCGCATGCGCGGCCTGCGCGACATCATCATCGACCCCGACGCGCCCCTCGTCGACCAGGTCCGCTGCGTCAGCGCCCTCTTCACGCTGCACGCGGGCATGTTCATCATGCAGGACGTCGAGGGCGACCCCGACAAGAGGCGCGAGGCGGTTCTCGAGGTCGCCGTGGACCTGGTCACCCAGGCGCACAAGGGAGCCCGGGAGACGGGCGCCTAGCCGGTTCCGCCCCCGGCCCGGGCTCCGTGCTCGCCGGGCGGGACGGGGCCTGGCGGGGTCAAGATGGAGGGGAACCGATTCGCCCACCTCGTTACCGGAAGGGTGAGCTGGTATGACATCTCCCTCCGATTCCCCGTCAGGGACCGGCGCCGCACCCCCGCCCCGTACCGAGGCACAGGACAACCCCCTCGGCGGGAGCATGACGGCCCTGGCGAACATGAGCTGGCAGCTCGTGCTCACCGCGGGGCTGGCCGCCATCGCCCTCGGCATCGTGATCCTTGCCTGGCCGGCGGAGACGCTCCGGGTCGTCGGCGTGCTCTTCGGCATCTACCTGCTGCTCATCGGCGTCTTCCAGCTGGCCGCCGCGTTCGGCACGCACGTACCCGGACATCTTCGCGCCCTGCACTTCGTCACGGGCGCGCTCTGCGTCCTGCTCGGGCTGGTCTGCTTCCGCGGCACCCTGCAGTCGATCCTGCTGCTCGCCCTGTGGATCGGCTTCAGCTGGCTCCTGCGCGGCACGATGGTGACGGCCACGGCGGCCTCCGCTCCGGACACGCCGGGTCGGGGCTGGATGCTGTTCAGCGGGATCATCGGGATGCTGGCGGGCATCGTGCTGATCGTCTCGCCGTTCACCTCGATCGGTGCGCTGACCCTGGTGGCGGGCATCATGGCCATCGTCCTCGGCGTGACCGAGGTGTTCCACGCCATCAGGATGCGCGTCGACGTCGGCCGCCTCACCCCGGGCAAGGCCCCCGAGCGGCGGCCTCTGTTCCGCCATCAACCGCACCCGCAGCACTGATCACCGGGGACACTCCGGATGGCCGGCGTTCCGACGCGTGCCCGGGCCGTGATCGTGGCGAACCCTCGCTCGGGCGGCGGCAAGACCGCTCGGTACGGCCTGCCACAGCGGGCCGAGGACATGGGGGCCCAGGTCCGGACGACCACCGCGGAACTGGACGCGGCGTCGCTCGCGAGGAGCGCCGTCCAGGAGGGAACACAGGTGCTGGGGGTCGCCGGCGGCGACGGCACCGTGTCGGCGGTCGCCGCCGTGGCCGCCGACACGGGCGTGCCGCTGGTCGTGGTCCCGGCGGGCACCCGCAACCACTTCGCCCGGGACCTGGGCCTCGACCTCCGCGACCCGGGACAGGCGCTGGACGCCCTGGTCGACGGTGAGCCCGCGCAGGTGGACCTGGGGACGCTCGGCTCGCGCGTCTTCGTCAACAACGTCTCGTTCGGCATGTACGCCGACGCCCTGCTGGAGCCCGGTTACCGGGAGGACAAGCCGCGCGCGTTCGCCGCGGTGGCGCCCGGCTACGTCAAGGGCGAGCAGTGGGTCGAGGCCCGCGTGGACACCCCATGGGGGACCGTCGAGTTCCCGCAGGTGCTGCTGATCTCCAACAACCCCTACCACCTGACCACTCCCCGCCGGCTCGGGCGCCGCTTCTCGCTCAGCACGGGGCGACTGGGTGCCATCCTCCTCAAGCGCCCGGCGGAGGCGCCCCCGGATCTCCTGCGGCACCTGCGCGACGAACTGCGCCGGCACCAACAGGGCTCCGGCCCGGCGGGGCAGGGGGTCGTCGTCTGGTCGGCTCCCGGCATCACGCTGCACGGCGACGTGCCGCACCTGGACGCGGGCATCGACGGCGAGGCCGTGCGGCTTCCGCTCCCCGTCCTGTGCGGGATCCGGCCGGGCGCTCTGCGCGTGCTGCTGCCGAAGGACCGGCCGGGGATTCCGCGGGAGCCCGCGGCTCAGACCTTCACGCCCTTGGCCCGCAGGAAGGCGACCGGGTCGATCGCGGAGCCGTAGTTCGGGGTCGTACGGATCTCGAAGTGCAGGTGCGGGCCGGTGGTGTTGCCGGTGTTGCCGGACTCGGCTATGTGCTGGCCGGTGGTGACGACCTGGCCGATCCTGACGTCGATCCGCGACAGGTGGGCGTACTGCGAGTACTGCCCGTCGGCGTGCTTGATGACGATGGCGTTGCCGTAGGCGGGCCCGTCGCCGGCACCCCAGCCACCGGCCTTGACCACGGTGCCGCCGTGCGCGGCGACGACCTCGGTACCGATCGGCACGGCGAAGTCCTGCCCGCTGTGCCGGTGCATCCAGTGGGAGCCGGCCTGGTCGAAGCCCGCGGTCAGCGTGTAGTTCTTCACGGGGTCGACCCAGGCGGGGGCCTTGGCGGCGGGTTTGGCGGCGGCGGGCTTGGCGGCAGGCTTCACGGCGGCGGCCGTCGCGGCATGGGAGGCGGCGTGCGGGACGGCGGCGCTCGCGACTCCGACCCCCAGCACGGCCGAGGCGCCCACACCGGCGGCCAGGGCGGCGGCACGGGTGCGCAGCAGGGAGGTACGGGGGAAGCGGAACGGGACGCGCTGAAACATCGAAACCTCGGGGAGTCGGGTACGGAAATCCACCCGACGCGACTGGCGTCCGCCGGGTGGGCCGTCCCTTGCTAACCCGAGTTCCTATTCATCCCAAAACAGGCGAATTACTGCCGCCGGTAGTACTGAGCTGCGAAATTTTCCCGCCTCTTGACAGGTCGGAGGCGTGACGAGAGCGCACTTTCCCCCTGAGCGCATGTCCGACTATCTACCCTAGTAACGGACATATCACCTGTGCGGCATGTCACTGACTCCCGAGATCGCCGAGCGAGCGGAAGTGAGCGGGGTCACCCGCCCCGGCACGCCCCCGATGAGTTTTCGGAGCACAGGCAGTCACAGCGAGCATGAGCGAGACAACTCCCAGCAGCGAGATCACGGACCTCCTCAGGGTCTTGGACGGACAGCGGCGCCACGTTCTCGGCATCCTCGACGGACTCGCCCCGGAGGCGCTGCGGCAACCCGTACTGCCCTCCGGATGGCACTGCCTGGGCCTGGTCCAGCACCTCGCCCTGGACGTCGAGCGCTTCTGGTTCCGTGCGGTCGTCGCCGGGGACAAGGACACGATCCGCGGCCTCACGAGCGGCGCCGAAGCTTGGCAGGTGTCCCCGGAAGTGCAGGCCACCGACGTGCTTGACCGGTACCGGCAGGAGACGGAGCTCGCCGACGCCGTCATCGCGACGACGCCCGCTGACGCCCCCCTGGCCTGGTGGCCGCACGACCTGTTCGGCGAACCGCACCTGCACACGCTGCGAGACGTCCTGCTGCACGTCATCACCGAGACCGCGTGTCACGCCGGTCACCTGGACGTGGCCCGGGAGCTCCTCGACGGGCGCCGCCGGCTGGTCCTGACGTAGGGGACACAGACGCCCCCACCGGTCCCATCCACCTCCGCGAGAGCGACCACCCCGACACCAGCGTCGCCGCCCAGCTCGGCTCGCTCCGCGGTACGGGGATCTCCTGGGCGAGGTGAAGGGAACGGTCGTCGGCGCACGCCTGCGCGCCCAGCGTGCCGTCAACACCGAACCGGTCCGGTGACCGAGGGCGCGATGGGTGCTCGCGGGGCGCTCTTCAGGGCGTGGGTGCGGTGAGATACCGCTGGACCGTGGGTCCGAGCCAGTCCACGATCTCGTCGCGGTCGAGCGCCACGCTCGCCGGGAACCGCAGCACGTAGCGCGTCAGCGCGAGCCCCAGCACGGTCGAGGCGCACAGCGCCGCCCGCGTCGGCGCCTGCTCCGGATCGGGGCCCACCTGGCGGGCCAACGGGATCAACTGCTCGCGCAGCACACTCTGCATGCGATCGGCGGCGGCCGGATCGGTGGCTCCGACCCGCATCAGTGCGGTGAGCTCCCCGTTCTCCTCCCACAGGGTGAGGAAGCGGCTGACCAGCGTGCGGCCGATCGCCTCGCGCGGTTCGACGGGCAGGTCGGGCAGTCCGGGGTCGATCGCGACGGCAGCCGCGAACAGGCCCGCCTTGCTGTCGTAGTAGCGCATCACCATCGACGGATCGATCTTCGCGTCGCGTGCGATGGCCCGGATGGTCGCCTTCTCGTAGCCGTCCGCCGCGAACCGCTGGCGGGCCGCGGTGAGGATCGCGGCGCGGGTCGCGTCGGAACGCCGTACGGCCTGCTGGTTCTCCGTGGTGCCGGTCATGCCTGCGAATGTATGCCAACGGCTGTTGACAGTCCAGGGTCACACCCCTACGTTTACCAACACGCGTTGCCAACACATGTTGCCAACATACGTTGCCTACATGTGTTGGCTAAATCGCGATGCCTCTGAGCGGACAACCGACAGTGAGAGGACGTACCGAAATGGCCAAGCTCCAGAGTCTCGACCCGCGCACGCCGATGTTCGCGCAGTTCCAGGAGAAGACCGGGCCCATCGTCCTGGCCAACACCTTCGTCGTCCCGAAGGAGAGGTACGCGTCGTTCCTGCCTCTCTTCCGGCGGCAGGCCGAGTTCATGAAGGCTCAGCCGGGATTCGTCTCCCTGCGGATGCACAAGGGGACGGCGGACAGCCAGTTGCTGATGAACGTCGCGGTCTGGGAGTCGACCGAGGCGCTCGCCACGGCGTTCGGCAGCCCGGAGTTCCAGCGCATGGCGGCCGAGTTCCCCGACGACATCGTGTCGTACCCGCACATCTTCGAGCAGATCGACGTATGACAAGGCAGCTGCAGCCAGGGGAGGCGGCCGCAGAAGCCGTGCCCTCCCCTGGGCATCCACTCATCCGCACCGGGTCGTGAGGCCGACGCGGCCCGTCATCTTGCACGTCGTCGGCCGCCCCGGCTACGCACGCCGCTGGGCCCTGACCCGTCCCAGGCCGAAGATCGAAGGAGAAGCACCATGTCGCTGAAGAACGTCAACACCGTCCTTGCCACCGCCTGCGCCCTGTTCGTCCTCTACCTCGGGCTGTCCTTCATCCTGGCCCCGGAGGCGTCCACTCACGGCGTTGGCCTACCGACCTGGCCCGCCGGCAACGGCGACGGCTTCCTCATCATGAAGGGCACCCGCGAATTGTCGATGGGTCTGGTCATCGGCATCCTGCTGGTGACAGGCCACCGCCGCGCCCTGGGCTGGGTTCTCCTGATGGAGGCCGTCGCCCCGTTCGGCGACATGATCAACGTCTTGGCCCATCACGGCTCCATCGCCGCCGCGTTCGGCATCCACGGCCTGACCTCTGCGCTGATCGCGGTCACCGGCCTGCTGACTCTCCGCGAGACCAGCAAGGTCCATCAGGCCCCCGCCTTAGCGCCCGCCGCGCAGCCCTCCTGACAGCTGCAAGCCCCGGAGGGGTCGTACCGGCCACGGAGCCGGGCCACCCCTTCGGGGTCGTACCGGCGCAGCCGGAACCACCCGCTGCGCTGTTCCGTTGCTCCCCGGGGCCGAGCAACAACCCGCTGGCCGTGACCGATTACTCGACACTTTCACCAACAGATCTCGAACTCCTCCCGAGTGAAGAGGACTTGCCCCAGGTGGCCCAGCAGTCCATCGACGGAATTCATAGCCAGGTGTGACGCACACCTCTGTACGCCTACCCTCCAGTAACCCTACGGTTCCCCTCGCGCCACCCTCACGCACGATCATGCCCACGACATCGGCAGCGTATGGAGTGAGAGGACCCCCCACCGATGAGCACAAGACGCCCCTGGGCGCTGCGCGTTTCCGCGACCGCCGTAACCGCGGCCGCCTTTGTCGCCATGGCCGCACCGGCGGACGCCGCGACGGCGGGCACCACCGCCGCCAAGGTGGACTATGCGACCTGGCAGAAGGACTGCCAGGCGGTGATGGACCAGGCGCTGCCGTACCTGCAGCAGCGCATCGCCGCCGCCAAGCCGGGTGAGAAGCAGGCGATCGTCTTCGACATCGACAACACCACGCTGGAGAGCGACTTCGGCTTCAGCTTTCCGTCCCCGGCCAACAAGCCCGTGCTGAACGTCGCCGAGTACGCCCAGGAGCACGGCGTCTCCCTCTTCTTCGTCACCGCCCGCCCGGGCATCATCAAGGCCCCCACCGAGTACAACCTCGAGCACGACGGCTACGACGTCTCCGGGCTCTACGTCCGTGGCCTGTTCGACCTGTTCAAGGACGTCGCCGCCTACAAGACGGCCCAGCGGGTCGACATCGAGAACAAGGGCTACACGATCATCGCGAACATCGGCAACAGCGCCACCGACCTCTCGGGCGGCCACGCCGAGAAGACGTTCAAACTGCCGGACTACGACGGGCAGTTGTCCTGACGCGGGACTGAACCTTCCGGCTAGGCTCCATCCGTACTTCTGCCGTTGTACGACCACGGGGGTGGCGGATGGAGCCGACGGTACTGGGCAGCAAGCTGGCCTCCAGCCTGATCGGGCCGTTGGTGAAGAAGCTGTTCGTGCAGGACGGGCCCGGCGCCGGACTGGTCGACAAACCGGTGCGGCTGTCCGCGCTGGTGTCCTTCCGGGGTGAGAAGCGCACCCTGGGCGAGAAGGATGTCCAGCGGCTGGCCGAGCGGATCGTGGCGCAGGCGGTGCGGTCCCCGGGGGAGCTTCCGTTCCCCGCCGACGAACAGACGGCCGTGGCAGACGCGTTGGCCCGACGCCTGCTCGCGCTCGGCGATCTGGACATGGACGACGTGCAGGCCGTACGGCTGGGTGACCACGCGTTGGCCCAGCATCTGAAGCAGCACGCCCCGAAAGCCGACGGGCTGTCCGGTGACGCGAGCCGGTTCCTGGACGGCGCCACCGAGGGGGCATGCGGCCAGATCCTGGAATTCTTCACCCGCAGGTCCACGTTCGTAGCCCGCACCCTGGTGGAGCAGAGCCACACGCAGGCCGAGACGGCGTCCGGTGTGGGGGAATTGCTCGACCGGGTTCCCAGTCCGCAGGCGCAGGACATCGGATTCGAGATCCGGTATCTGGAATACGTCGCGAAGAAGCACAGCAAGCTCACCATCTACGGCATCGACCTCAGCAATTCACCGGGGCGTTGGCCGTTGGGGGCCGCCTATCTGAGCCTGGAGGCGGTCAGGCGCGGCGACGAACCACTCACCCCGGCCATGGGAATCGCACCTGCCTCCCCGGTCACGGCCCCTGCCGACGAGGCACTGGCCCGCCATGAGCAAGTACTGCTCCGCGGGGTCGCGGGTTCGGGAAAGACCACACTGATCCAGTGGCTCGCCGTGTCGGCCGCGACCGAGCCGACCGGCCGCATGGCCTACCTCGCCGGCCGCGTACCGTTCGTCCTCCCCCTGCGCACCCTCACCCGGCACGGCGAACGCCTCCCGGCGCCGGAGCGCTTCCTCGCTGCCGCCGGCTGCCCGCTGAGCGGCGCGGAGCCCGACGGCTGGGAGTACCGGGTTCTGGCGGCCGGACGCGGGCTCGTACTGGTCGACGGGCTCGACGAGGTCCCGGAGCCGGAGCGCAAGCGGGCCCGCGCATGGCTGCGCGGCCTCGTGGAGGCGTTCCCCGGCAACCGCTGGCTCGTCACCTCCCGTCCGTCGGCCGTCGGCGACGACTGGCTCGCCGACGACGGGTTCACGGAGCTGGTCCTCTCCGCGATGAGCCCGGCGGGCGTCGGCTCGTTCATCAGGCGCTGGCACCGTGCGGCGGCCACCGGCGTCCCGGACGAGGACGCGCTGCTCGGCGCCTACGAGACTCAGCTCCTCGACGCCGTCCGCACCAAACCGGACCTGGGCCGACTGGCCACCAACCCGCTGATGTGCGGCCTGATCTGCGCCCTGCACCGTGACCGGCGCGGTTACCTGCCGCACGGCCGCAAGGAGTTGTACGAGTCCGCCCTCTCCATGCTGCTGACCCGCCGGGACCGCGAGCGCGACATGGCTGTGCCGGATCTGAGCGAGGAGCCCCAGCTCCAGCTCCTCCAGCGCCTCGCCTACTGGCTCATCCGCAACGGTCGTACGGAAATGGACCGGGGCCGGGCGGAGAGCATCATCGCGGAGATCCTCCCGGCCGTGCCCGCGGCGTCGGCACTGGGGGACGCGGCGGCGGTGCTGGACCATTTCCTGATACGCACAGGCCTGCTGCTCACGCCCACCCCGGACACCCTCCACTTCGTCCACCGCACCTTCCAGGACTACCTCGGCGCCCGGGCGGCCGTGGAGGCGGGCGACCTCGGTCTGCTCGCCGAGCATGCCGACGACGACCAGTGGGCGGACGTGATCCGGATGGCGGTGGCCCAGGCCCGGCCCCGGGAACGGGCCGAGCTGCTGGGACTGCTGACCTCGCTCCCCGACAAGCGGGCCCATCTGCTGGCGATGGCCTGTCTGGAGCATGCGACCGAGCTGGATCCGGTGGTGCGTCGGCGGGTCGAGGACCTGGCCCGCGCCCTGCTGCCGCCCCGGACGGCGGAGGAAGCCAAGGAACTGGCCGAAGCCGGCCCGCTGGTGCTGGAGCTGCTGCCGGGACCGGAGGGTCTGACGGCCGAGGAGGCCGAGGCGGTGACGGCCACCGCCGCGCTGGTGGGGACGGACGGGGCCGTTCCGCTGCTGGCACGCTATGCCGGACATCCCGAGCTGCGGGTACGGATCACGCTGACGCGGGCCTGGGACCGTTTCGACCAGGGCGTGTACGCCGACGAGGTCCTGGCCCATGTCGACTCCCACGACCTCTTCGTCACCGTGTCCTCTCCCGAGGCCCTGCGCGCCCTGCCCCGGCTCGGACGCCGGCCCCGGCTGACGATCGTGGGGGCGCACGAGCTGACGGACATCATGGGGATGCTGCCGGAAGGTGTGCGCAGGATCGGCCTCACGGACAACCCGCTGCTCACCGACCTACGGCCGCTCACCGCGCTCCGCTCCCTCGAGCGCGTCAGCCTGATGTACTGCTCGGAGGTGGGGGACCTCTCCCCCCTGGCCGATCTCGGTCTGCACGAGTTGTACCTGTACAGCGTCGGTCGGATCTCCGGTCTCGGCCGGCTCAGCACTCTGCGGACTCTCAGGGTGGTGAGCGAGCTGCCCGGCGGTCTGTCACAACTGCCCCACACCGCACCGCTGACCGAGCTGGGCCTGGATGTCGGAGACCTCGCGGCGGGTCTGCGAGGTCTGAGCCGCTGGCCGGGACTGGAGCATCTGGACCTGCGCGGCGGAATCGAGCTGCTCGGAGCGGAGGACTGGTCCGAACTCGCCGCACACCCCTCGCTCAACCGCCTGAGCGTCCCCGCGTATGCGGCGGCCTGCTGTGCCGTGGCTCCTGAGCTGCCCGGCGTCGAGAGCCTGTGGGTGTCCGGCGTACAGGGGGACGAGGACCTCGCCCCGTTGGCCCGCCTGTGCCCGAACCTGCGCACCGTCCAGCTCGCCACGCACCCCGGCGTGGCCCTGGACCTGACCGCGTACGAGGCGGATTTCCCCGACATCGAGGTGCGTGCTCCACGTAGCCGTCCCTACGCCCTCTGACGAAGTACGCCCTCTGACGAAGCGGCCGGACACACCGAGAGGGGCCGGTGCCCGAAAGCACCGGCCCCTCGCGTTCAGGCGATCCGCCCGAGGACTACTCCTTGCTCAGGTTGGGCCCAGCCCCACCCGCGGCCTGCTCGATCGGCGGGACGTCCGGGAGGGCCGACTTCTCCTCGCCGCGGAAGGTGAAGGTCTTGGTCTCGCCCTCGCCCTCGGTGTCCACGACCACGATGTGGCCGGGGCGCAGCTCGCCGAAGAGGATCTTCTCGGACAGGGAGTCCTCGATCTCGCGCTGGATGGTGCGGCGCAGCGGCCGGGCGCCCAGCACGGGGTCGTAGCCCTTCTTGGACAGCAGTTCCTTGGCGGACTGGGAGAGCTCGATGCCCATGTCCCGGTCCTTGAGGCGCTCGTCCACCTTGCCGATCATCAGGTCGACGATCCGGAGGATGTCGGTCTGGGTCAGCTGCGGGAAGACCACCACGTCGTCGACGCGGTTGAGGAACTCGGGGCGGAAGTGCTGCTTGAGCTCGTCCGAGACCTTGTTCTTCATGCGCTCGTAGTTGGTCTTCGTGTCACCCGAGGCCGCGAAGCCCAGGTTGAAGCCCTTGGAGATGTCCCGGGTGCCGAGGTTGGTCGTCATGATGATGACCGTGTTCTTGAAGTCCACGACCCGGCCCTGGGAGTCGGTCAGACGACCGTCCTCCAGGATCTGCAGAAGGCTGTTGAAGATGTCCGGGTGGGCCTTTTCGACCTCGTCGAAGAGGACCACGGAGAACGGCTTGCGGCGGACCTTCTCGGTCAGCTGGCCGCCCTCTTCGTAGCCCACGTAGCCGGGGGGCGAACCGAAGAGCCGGGACACCGTGTGCTTCTCGCTGAACTCCGACATGTCGAGGGAGATCAGCGCGTCCTCGTCGCCGAAGAGGAACTCCGCGAGGGCCTTGGACAGCTCGGTCTTACCGACACCGGACGGGCCGGCGAAGATGAACGAGCCACCCGGGCGCTTGGGGTCCTTCAGGCCGGCACGGGTACGACGGATCGCCTTGGACAGCGCCTTGACGGCGTCGTCCTGGCCGATGACCCGCTTGTGGAGCTCCTCCTCCATGCGCAGCAGGCGGGAGGACTCCTCCTCCGTGAGCTTGAAGACCGGGATGCCGGTGGCCGTGGCGAGGACCTCGGCAATCAGCTCGCCGTCGACCTCGGCGACGACGTCCATGTCGCCGGCCTTCCACTCCTTCTCCCGCTTGGCCTTCGCGGCCAGGAGCTGCTTCTCCTTGTCGCGGAGGGAGGCGGCCTTCTCGAAGTCCTGCGAGTCGATCGCGGACTCCTTGTCCCGGCGGACGGCGGCGATCTTCTCGTCGAACTCGCGCAGGTCCGGCGGCGCGGTCATCCGGCGGATGCGCATCCGGGAGCCGGCCTCGTCGATCAGGTCGATCGCCTTGTCGGGCAGGAAGCGGTCCGAGATGTAGCGGTCGGCCAGGGTGGCGGCCTGGACCAGCGCCTCGTCCGTGATGGAGACCCGGTGGTGGGCCTCGTACCGGTCGCGCAGACCCTTGAGGATCTCGATCGTGTGCGGCAGGGACGGCTCGGCGACCTGGATGGGCTGGAAGCGGCGCTCGAGGGCCGCGTCCTTCTCCAGGTGCTTGCGGTACTCGTCCAGCGTGGTCGCACCGATGGTCTGGAGCTCACCGCGGGCCAGCATCGGCTTCAGGATCGAGGCGGCGTCGATCGCGCCCTCGGCGGCGCCCGCACCGACCAGCGTGTGCAGCTCGTCGATGAACAGGATGATGTCGCCGCGGGTGCGGATCTCCTTCAGCACCTTCTTCAGGCGCTCCTCGAAGTCACCGCGGTAGCGGGAGCCGGCGACCAGCGCGCCGAGGTCCAGGGTGTAGAGGTGCTTGTCCTTGAGGGTCTCGGGCACCTCGCCCTTGACGATGGCCTGGGCGAGGCCCTCGACGACGGCGGTCTTGCCGACGCCGGGCTCACCGATCAGGACCGGGTTGTTCTTGGTACGGCGGGACAGCACCTGCATGACCCGCTCGATCTCCTTCTCGCGCCCGATGACCGGGTCGAGCTTGGACTCACGAGCGGCCTGGGTGAGGTTCCGGCCGAACTGGTCGAGGACCAGGGACGTCGAGGGCGTGCCCTCGGCAGGGCCGCCGGCGGTGGCGGTCTCCTTGCCCTGGTAGCCGGAGAGCAGCTGGATGACCTGCTGCCGCACCCGGTTGAGATCTGCGCCCAGCTTGACGAGGACCTGGGCGGCGACGCCCTCACCCTCGCGGATCAGGCCGAGCAGGATGTGCTCCGTGCCGATGTAGTTGTGGCCCAGCTGAAGGGCCTCGCGGAGCGACAGCTCCAGGACCTTCTTGGCACGGGGGGTGAAGGGGATGTGCCCGGACGGGGCCTGCTGGCCCTGCCCGATGATCTCCTCCACCTGCTGGCGGACCGCCTCGAGCGAAATCCCGAGGCTCTCAAGGGCCTTGGCGGCGACACCCTCACCCTCATGGATCAGGCCCAGGAGGATGTGCTCGGTGCCGATGTAGTTGTGGTTGAGCATCCGGGCTTCTTCCTGAGCCAGGACGACAACCCGCCGCGCGCGGTCGGTGAACCTCTCGAACATCGTTAATCGCTCCTCAGAGCGGTCAGGCAGTGGGGGGAACTTCCCCTCCCTGTCCTTCCGCAGCTTAGTCCCGCAAGCGGGGACCGCTCATTCCAACTGCCGACACCGTCGATGGCCTCCTGACCCCGAACGCCGACATCTGCTCCAACCTGATGGTGCGAGACGATGTTCCCGCAGGCCAGGCAGTTACCCCTGTCGCCAGTACGCCGATGGCGAACGTGAGACAGCCCCGTCCTGCGCGTCGCCCCCTCCCACTAGGGATGTCTTACCCGCAGCCACTGACAGTCCATGCCGCGCGCACCGGTTCGCTCCGCTATGGGCGAACAACCTCGCGTTCCCCCGCACCTCCCGCGCGCCCCCTTTCCGGGCACGGCGCGCAGTCGCCTTGACACCGGGCGTAACTTGGAGCCGTTTCGGCTGTTGCTCTTGTCATGGTTGGCACTGCCCCCGTGGTCCCCATGATCCCCCTCCCCCGTCGACCGCTCGACCCGGAGGCCGGGATCCGGCACTGGTACGAGAAGGAACTGGGGTGGCCTACGGCGCCCGGCTCGCCGGTACGGCTTGTCACCGGCCTGCGCTTCGACGTTCTGGACGTGCCGGTCGAGGCGGGCGTGGCCGCGCTCGGGCGCCTGGCGCCGGACTCTCCGGTGGCCGTGCGGGGCGACCGGATGCGGCTGCTGGTGGCCGCGGGCAGCGCGGAGGAGCTACCGGGGCTGCTGGAGTGGCTGGAGTGGGGGGCGCTGGACCTGGATCTGGTGGCGCTCGGCGCGGACGGGAGCATCGAGGCGCCCGCGCCCCTCGAGCCGGCCTCCACCGGGGCTCGGCCGCTTCCCACGGCCCGCTCCGGCGCCCCTGCCGTCCGGGCGGGATCGCAGGAGGCTGCTTTGCGGGGGGCCGCCGTGTGGTTGCGGCCCCCCGAGCCGGGACGCGAGGTCGAGTCGTCCCTGCCGACGCTCGCGGCCCTGGGGCGCGGTGTGGACGCCCCCGATCTCGTACGACTGGTGGACACGGTGGCGACGCACTGTCACCGGGTCCGGCTGCGGCGCGCGGGCGCTCAGCGGTTGGCTTCCTCGTAGGCCTCGCGGATGGTCGCGGGAACACGGCCGCGGTCGTTGACCTCGTAGCCGTTCTCCTTCGCCCAGGCGCGGATCTGCGCGGTGTCCTGGCTGCCGCCGGATGCGGCACGGGTCTTTCCGCGGCCACCCGCGGAACGGCCTCCGGTACGACGACCGCCCTTCACATAGGGCTCGAGAAGTCCACGCAGCTTGTCCGCATTGGAAGTGGTGAGATCGATCTCGTACGTCTTGCCGTCCAGCGCGAACGTCACCGTCTCGTCCGCCTCGCCGCCGTCGAGGTCGTCGACAAGAAGGACCTGAACCTTCTGTGCCACCGGATTTCCTTTCATCGATAACGTTAGGGCCGGGGTGTGCGGCGTCCGCCGTTTCGCCGCCCCCTGTTATATGCAGTACTGCAGTACGTCGGAAAGCAAACCGCTTTTGCCGGAAAAACACAAACCCCTGTCGGAGACTCAGGGGTCCCGCCCGGACGGGAAACATGCGCGTTTCGGACATAGGGCGCGCGGGCAATGGCCGATGATCACAGATGCAGAAGCATCCTGCTGTTGCCCAAGGTGTTCGGTTTCACTCGTTCGAGACCCAGGAACTCCGCGACGCCCTCGTCATAGGAACGCAACAGCTCCGCGTAGACATCGGTGTCGACGGGCGTCTCCCCGATCTCCACGAAGCCGTGCTTCCCGAAGAAGTCGACTTCGAAGGTCAGACAGAAAACGCGGCGAACGCCGAGCCAGCGGGCGGTGTGAAGCAACTTCTCCAGCAACTGGTGGCCGACGCCGGCGCCCTTCAGACCGGGCTTCACGGCGAGAGTGCGCACTTCCGCGAGGTCTTCCCACATCACGTGCAGTGCGCCGCAGCCGACGACCTCGGCGTTGTCGTCGCGTTCCGCGACCCAGAACTCCTGGATGTCCTCGTAAAGCGTCACGGTCGCTTTGTCGAGCAGGATGCGGTCACGGACGTACGCGTCGAGGAGGCGGCGCACGACCGGGACATCGCTGGTCCTCGCCCGCCGGACGGTGATGGCTTTTGCGGTGACTTCAGGGCGCTCTGCTGACATGAGCGGACGCTATCGCCCGCCGCGCTCCTGTGCCGAGCCGGGGTTCTCGCCGTCGGTATCGGGGGCGGTATGAGGGGCGGCGGTATGAGGTCCGGTATGGGGGCCGGTATCCCCCGGGGCGCTATCCGCGGGTCCCTGGACGATGCGCACGGCGTCACTGAGGGCCTGGCGCTGTTCGTCGCTCATCATCCCGAAGAACGCCACGAGAGCCGCGGCCGGGTTGTCGCTCTGCGACCAGGCGTCGTTCATCAGGGCGGCGGCGTACGCGGCCCGTGTGGAGACGGCCTCATATCGATAGGCCCGGCCTTCCGCCTCGCGGCGTACCCAGCCCTTCTGATGGAGATTGTCCAAAACGGTCATGACCGTGGTGTACGCGATGGACCGTTCCTGCTGAAGGTCTTGCAGGACTTCTCGAACGGTCACCGGGCGGTTCCACTTCCACACCCGCGTCATGACCGCGTCTTCGAGTTCTCCCAATGGGCGAGGCACAGCTCAGACAATAGTGGGAGATCCCGCCGACGGCGTGCCCAACGTGCACTTTCTGTGATGAACATGGGCAAAAAGGGCGCGTACCCCTTGCCGGGGTCGCCGCGCCGCTCGAGGGGCTCGCTCAGGCGTCGGTGCCCGCGGAGGTCGGCCGGGCCCCCTCGGCGGACGCGAGTGCGGCGTCGACGGCCGCGTCCTCCTTGGCCTTGGCGGCGCCGCCCTGGGTCTTCACGATCACCCTGACCACACCGATGAAGAAGATGGCCATGACGACCGGGGGTACGAGCGCGGAGACGTAGTCCATGCCCCCAGAGTAGCCACGGCCCTTCGCCCGGAGCGGCAGGGGTGCGCTCAGACGGCGGCGAGCCGCTGGGAGGGCTCTTCGGACGGCGGGGCCGGCTTGCGGCGCGGGAAGACCTCGCCCGGGGTCGGGATGGGCCGGGACGGCCGGGGCTCGGCGGGTTCTCCGGCCGGTCGCTCCGCGGGTCTGCGGGTGGGCCTTTCCCCGGGCTTCCGGGCAGGCTCCTCGGCGGGTTTCTCACTGCCGTCGCCGCCGTCCGACGCGGACCGGCCGCCGGGGAGCGCCTGCAGTGGCGTACGGCAGGCCGGGACGACCGTCGAGATCCGCTCCAGCAGAGCGGCCGCCACCGGGTTCCCGCGCAGCGCCCCCAGCGCGGCCAGGTCGTCGGGCAGCGGGCGGTGTCCGGCGTCCAGCGCCTCCCGCAGGAGCGCGAGGTAGCCGGCGGCCGTGCCGGGCAGCGCGGCGCGGTACCGGGCCAGGTCGGCCACGAGGAAGGCGCGCAGCCGGGCGCCCTCGCGCATCGCCTCGTCGAACTGCTCGGCAAGGCCGAGGCAGTCCTGGACGTCCTCGGCCGAGGCGGGGCCGGGGTGGAGGGCAAGGGCGAGAGCGCGGCGGAGCACACGCAGCTCCTCCACACCGAACGCCATGCCGCCGCGGGATCCGTATGGCGTGGGCATACGCCGACGATACGCGCTAATCAGACAAACCCGGCAGAAGAGGCTGGTGTGGCGCGACCGAGCCACCCACGCGGGGGCCCTGACCGGGCTTCAGCGCCGGGCCCACCCGGCCGGGGTTCAGGGGCCAGCCCCGTCCGGGCCCGGGGCGCGGCCTCCTCCGACCACGACGCCGGGGCGCCCGTCCCGAGCCCGGTGAGACGCAGCCCACTGGGGGACGCGGGCACAGCCCGCGGGGACCCGGGGCGCAGCCCCCAGGATGGCGGTCTGGGGATACAGCCCGCGGGGGCCCGAGCGAAGCCCCAGATGAGGCCTGGCGCGCAGACCACACGAAGCCTGCAGGCGCGCCCCGAAGGGGACCGGGGCACAGCCCGCGGGGACCCGGGGCAGAGCCCCCGATGGGGGCGTAGGACGCAGCCCACGCGAAACCTGTCGGCGCAGCCCCCGCAGGGAGCTGGGACGGACTCCAAGCCCCCAGGAGCCCTGGGAGCGCAGCCCACGCGGAGCCTCGGGGCGCAGCCCCGCTGGGGCCTGGGACGGACTCCAAGCCCCCAGGAGCCCTGGGAGCGCAGCCCACGCGGAGCCTCGGGGCGCAGCCCCGCAGAGGGCTGGGACGGACTCCAAGCCCCAGGAGCTCTGGGGGACGCAGCCCCCGGGGAGGCCTTCGGGGGCGCAGCCCCGGGGGGTGGGAAAGCTACGGGCGGCGGGGGCGGGGAAGTAGGCCCCGCCGGGCCGGGTCAGAGGCGGGACACGTTGCGTTCGTACACCAGTCGCAGGCCCACCAGCGTCAGCCACGGCTCGTGTTCATCGATGACCGAGGACTCACCGAGGACCATGGGCGCCAGCCCACCCGTCGCGATCACGGTCACCTCGTCCGGGTCGTCGGCCAGTTCCCGGGCCATCCGGCTGACGACCCCGTCGACCTGGCCGGCGAACCCGTACACGATCCCCGCCTGCATCGCCTCGACGGTGTTCTTGCCGATGACGCTGCGCGGCCGGGCCACCTCGATCTTGCGGAGCTGGGCGCCCTTGACGCCGAGCGCCTCGACCGAGATCTCGATGCCGGGGGCGATGACCCCGCCGACGTACTCCCCGCGCGCGGACACCGCGTCGAACGTCGTCGCCGTACCGAAGTCCACGACGATCGCCGGCCCGCCGTACAGCTCGACGGCGGCCACCGCGTTGATGATGCGGTCGGCGCCGACCTCCTTGGGGTTGTCGGTGAGGATCGGCACCCCCGTCTTCACCCCGGGTTCCACCAGCACCGCGGGCACGTCGCCGTAGTAGCGCCGCGTCACCTCGCGCAGCTCGTGCAGGACCGAGGGCACGGTCGCGCAGATCGCGATCCCGTCGATGCCGTCACCCAGCTCGTCGCCGAGCAGCGGGTGCATGCCCATCAGGCCCTGCAGCAGCACCGCCAGCTCGTCCGCGGTGCGCCGCGCGTCCGTGGAGATCCGCCAGTGCTCGACGATGTCCTCGCCGTCGAACAGACCGAGAACCGTGTGCGTGTTGCCGACGTCGATCGTGAGGAGCATCGCCCTACTCCGCCTCGCGCAGGTCCAGGCCGATGTCCAGGATCGGCGAGGAGTGGGTCAGGGCCCCCACGGCGAGGAAGTCGACACCGGTGGCCGCGTACGCCCGCGCGTTGTCCAGGGTGAGCCGGCCCGACGCCTCCAGCAGTGCCCGCCCCTCGACGATCCCCACGGCCTCCGCGCACTCCATCGGCGTGAAGTTGTCCAGGAGGATGAGGTCGGCGCCCGCGTCGACGACCTCCCGGAGCTGGTGCAGGGTGTCGACCTCGACCTCGATCGCCAGGTCGGGGAACGCCTCCCGTACGGCCTTGAAGGCCTGCGCGATGCCGCCCGCGGCGACGACGTGGTTGTCCTTCACCAGCGCCGCGTCCGACAGCGACATGCGGTGGTTGACGCCCCCGCCGCACCGCACCGCGAACTTCTCCAGCGCCCTGAGGCCCGGCGTGGTCTTGCGGGTGTCCCGCACCTTCGCCTTGGTGCCCTCCAGCACGTCGGCCCACGCGCGCGTGGCGGTCGCGATGCCCGACAGGCGGCACAGGATGTTCAGCGCGCTGCGCTCGGCGGTCAGCAGGTCACGCGTGCGCGTGGTGACCGACAGCAGCTTCTGCCCGGCCTCGACCCGGTCGCCGTCCTCGACGTGCCGCTCGACCTCGAACTCGTCCGTGCAGACCACGGAGACCACGGCCTCGGCGACTCTGAGGCCCGCCACCACACCCGCCTCTCGGGCGGTGAAGTCGGCGGTTGCCACCGCGTCCTCGGGGATGGTCGCGACCGTCGTCACGTCGACGCCGTGCGCGAGGTCCTCCTGGATGGCCACGTTGGCGATGTCCTCGACCTCCACGGGGTCGAGTCCCGCGTCGGCCAGGAGCTGTGCGAGCGCGGGGTCGAGCCCGCACTCCGCGTATTCGTCGTATCCCTCGTCCGTGTCCGCGCCGCAGGCGCAGCCGTCGCCGCAGCCTCCGGACGGGGCGAGGGGAAGGTCGTCGGTACTCACTGCTGTCACTGCTCCTGGGAAGGGTGCTGCCGGGTCGGGGGGAAGTCTGCGGTGTCCGTGGTGCCCACGGCCAGCGTCCGGTCGGGATTCAGCCGTACGACGATGTGGCGGCGCCAGTTCGCGTCGTCGCGGTCGGCCCGGTCCTCGCGCCAGTGGCAGCCGCGGGTCTCCTCGCGCAGCAGCGCGGCGGCGACCAGGACACGGGCCACGCACAGGAGGTTGGTGGCCTCCCAGGTGTCGACGCCGGGCTCGGCGGTCTTGCCGTTCTCGTCGAGGGCCTCCCGGGCCTCGGAGTGCAGCCGCTGCAGCTGGTCGGCGGCCCTGGCGAGGGACTCCTCGGAGCGCAGTACGCCCGCGCCCTCGGTCATGATCCGCTGGATGGCGAAGCGGGCCTCGGCGGCGAGCAGCGGGTGAGCCGGCTTCCCGGGCTCCGGAACGGGCTCGGGCACGCGCGTGTGGAGGCCCTCCGCGCCGTGCCCGGCCGCGATGTCGGCGGCGATGCGCTCGGCGTAGACCAGGCCCTCCAGGAGGGAGTTGGAGGCGAGCCGGTTGGCGCCGTGCACACCGGTGCAGGCGACCTCGCCGCACGCGTACAGGCCGGGCACGGTGGTCCGGCCGTGGGAGTCGGTGCGCACGCCCCCGGAGGCGTAGTGGGCGGCCGGGGCGATCGGGATGGGCTCGGTGACCGGGTCGATGCCGTTCGCGCGGCAGGCGGCCAGGATCGTCGGGAAGCGGTGCTCCCACATGTCGGCACCGAAGTGCCGGGCGTCGAGGTACATGTGCTCGGCACCCAGCTCGATCATCCGCCGCAGGATGCCCTTGGCGACGATGTCCCGGGGCGCCAGCTCGGCCAGCTCGTGCTGCCCGACCATGAAGCGCACCCCGTCGCCGTCGACCAGGTGGGCGCCCTCGCCGCGCACCGCCTCGGAGACCAGCGGCTGCTGCCCCTCCGCCTCCGCGCCGAGGAACAGCACGGTCGGGTGGAACTGCACGAACTCCAGGTCGGAGACCTCCGCACCGGCGCGCAGCGCCAGCGCCACGCCGTCGCCGGTGGACACCGACGGGTTGGTGGTCGCCGAGAACACCTGGCCCATGCCACCGGTCGCCAGGACCACGGCGGGGGCGTGCACGGCGCCCACGCCGTCGTGCTGGCCCTCGCCCATCACGTGCAGGGTGACACCGGCCGTACGGCCCTCGGCGTCGGTCAGCAGGTCCAGCACGAGCGCGTTCTCGATCGTGCGCACCCCGCGCGCGTGCACGGCCTCCACGAGCGCCCGGGAGACCTCCGCGCCGGTGGCGTCGCCGCCCGCGTGCGCGATCCGGCGCCGGTGGTGGCCGCCCTCGCGGGTGAGGTGGATGTCGCCCTCGTCGTCGGTGTCGAAGTGGGCGCCGGTGGAGATCAGCCGCCGTACCGCGTCCGGGCCCTCGGTGACGAGGATCCGTACGGCCTCCTCGTCGCACAGGCCCGCGCCCGCCACCAGGGTGTCGTCCAGGTGCTGTTCCGGGGTGTCGCCCTCGCCGAGGGCCGCGGCGATGCCGCCCTGGGCCCAGCGGGTGGAGCCGTCGTCGAGGCGGGCCTTGGTGACAACGACCGTCGTCAGGCCCGCCGCCTCGCAACGCAGGGCCGCCGTGAGGCCGGCCACTCCGGAGCCGACGACCACGACGTCCGCGGAGATGGACCACCCGGGGGCGGGCGCGTGCAGTCGTATGCCTGTGCTGGTGCCTGTGCTGGTCACGAGGCGGCTCCGAGGGTTCCGAAGGTGAGCGGGATGTTGTCGATCAGCCGGGTCGTCCCGACCCGGGCGGCGACCGCGAGGACGGCCTCGCCGGTGAAGTCGTCGCCCACCTCGGTGAAGTCGGACGGGTCGACCAGCGCGAGGTAGTCCAGTTCGAGCGGCGGGTCGAGGCGGGCGGCCTCGTCGAGGACCAGCCGGGCCGCCGCGCGGACGGCCGCCGGACCGCCGGGGGCCGCCTTGGCGACGGCGTGCGCGTCGGCCGCCGCGCGGGACTCCCCTATGGCGCTGAGCGCCTCCGCGCGGGCGTGCGTGGCGGGCACCTCTATGGCACGCGCGCGCAGCGCCTCCTGTGCGGCGTGCCGGTCCCGGCCCGCGAACAGGGCCTGGGACAGGGCGAGGGCCGTGCGCCGTTCCTGGGGCGAGAGGTAGCGGTTGCGGCTGGACAGGGCCAGGCCGTCCTCCTCCCGCACCGTCGGTACGCCGACGATCTCCACACCGAAGTCGAGGTCCCGCACCATGCGGCGGATCAGGGCGAGCTGCTGGGCGTCCTTCTGGCCGTACAGGGCGACGTCGGGGCGGGTGAGGTGCAGCAGCTTGGCGACGACGGTGAGCATGCCGTCGAAGTGCCCGGGGCGGGAGCCGCCCTCCAGGCGCTCGCCCATGGGGCCCGCGCTGATACGCACCTGGGGTTCGCCGCCCGGGTAGACCTCGTCCACGGAGGGGGCGAACACGGCGTCCGCGCCGGACTGCTCGGCGAGTTTCAGGTCGGCGTCGAGGGTGCGCGGGTAGCGGTCGAGGTCCTCGCCGGCGCCGAACTGCAGCGGGTTGACGAAGACGGTGACGACGACCTCGCCGTCCGGCCCGGCGATGTCCCGCGCGGTGCGGATCAGCGTCGCGTGACCCTCGTGCAGGGCGCCCATGGTCATCACGACGGCACGGCGGCCCCGGCGCACACGCGCGTGCAGCTCGTCGGCGGTGCTCAGCAGGGCGGTGGTCATCGCGGCTCTCCGTTCCCGGGCGCGCACGTCGCCGGGCGGCCCTGCTTCGCGGTGTCGGTCCCGGACCGGGTCATCGGGCGTCTCCCTCGCTGCCGTCGGCTCCGCCGGACCCCGCGGCCCCGGCGGCTCCGTCCGCGAGTACCCCGAGGAGGTCCTCGGCGAGTTCCGGCTTCAGCAGGCCGTGGGCGAGCGCGCGGTCGGCGGTGGCGCGGGCCATCGCCAGGTAGCCGGCGACGGTCTGCGGGGCGTGCGCGCGCAGTTCCGCGACATGCGCGGCGACTGTGCCCGCGTCGCCGCGCGCGACCGGCCCGGTCAGCGCCGCGTCACCGGAGCGCAGGGCGTTGTCCAGGGCGGCGCCGAGCAGCGGGCCCAGCATCCGGTCGGGGGCCTCGACACCGGCCGTGCGCAGCAGCTCCATGGACTGGGCGACCAGGGTGACCAGGTGGTTGGCGCCCAGGGCGAGGGCGGTGTGGTAGAGCGCCCGGTTCTCCTCGGCGATCCACTCGGGTTCGCCGCCCATCTCGATGACGAGGGCCTCGGCGGCGAGGCGCAGCTCCTCGGGGGCGGTGACGCCGAAGGAGCAGCCGGCGAGCCGCTGGACGTCGACGGAGGTGCCGGTGAACGTCATCGCGGGGTGCAGGGCCAGCGGCAGGGCGCCCGCGCGCAGGGCGGGGTCCAGCACCTTGGCGCCGTACCGCCCGGAGGTGTGCACGAGCAGTTGTCCCGGGCGTACGGCGCCGGTCTCGGCGAGACCCGTGACGAGGCCCGGCAGGGTGTCGTCCGGGACGGTCAGCAGGACCAGGTCGGCGCGCTGGAGCACCTCGGCCGGCGGCACCACGGGCACGTCGGGCAGCAGTTGCGCGGCCCGCCGCCTGGAGGTGTCGGAGACGGCGGAGACGGCGACCGGGCGGTGCCCGGCGAGTTGGAGGGACGCGGCGAGCGCGGGACCCACGCGGCCGGCGCCGACGACACCGACGGTGAGCCGCGCGGGGCGGTCCTTGGAGTCTTGCTGGTGGACTGTACTCACGCGACGGCGGCCTTCCCGTTCCAGTCCGCTCTGGGTACCGGACGATTTCTCGTCATGTTAACGCTATCGGGTCTGGGGCCGGTCCGTTGTCCACAGGCTGTGGGCTTCCGCACGTTCCCCGGGACCGGTAAATCGGGTGCCCGGGCGGTTCGGGGCACGCCATGATCCGGGACATGAGCGATACGGCGGAGCAGGGCGCGCAGCAAGGCACGGAGACGGAGCAGGACGGCGCCGAGTCGGCGCAGGAGCGGTTGCGGGAGCGGCGCTCCGCCGTGTTCCGGCAGGACCCGCGCGTGCTGGCGCGCGGGGGCTTCCGGACCACGATCGGGGAGCGTCTGGCGCGGCTGCGGGAGGCCGCGCCCGAGGTGTACGACCTGGACGAGTGGCCCGACATGTACGGCGACGGGGTCGTGTCCGCCCTGGAGGACCGGGTCGCCGCGCTCCTGGGCACCGAGGCCGCCGCGTTCTTCCCCACCGGGACGATGGCCCAGCAGGTGGCCTTGCGCTGCTGGGCGGGCCGTACCGGCAACCCCACCGTCGCCCTGCACCCGCTGGCCCACCCCGAGGTGCACGAGCGGAACGCCTTCAGCGAGGTCAGCGGGTTGCGCACGGTCCGGGTGACCGACGAGCCCCGGCTTCCCACGGCCGCGGAGATTCGCGACTTCGAGGAGCCCTTCGGCGCCCTGATGCTGGAGCTGCCCCTCAGGGACGCCGGTTTCGTGCTGCCCACCTGGGAGGAGCTCACCGAGGTCGTGGCGGCGGCCCGGGAGCGTGACGCGGTGGTGCACTTCGACGGCGCGCGCCTGTGGGAGACCACCGTCCACTTCGGGCGTCCCCTGGACGAGATCGCGGGCCTGGCGGACAGCGTCTACGTGTCGTTCTACAAGTCGCTCGACGGGTTCGGCGGCGCCGCGCTGGCCGGGCCGAAGACGCTGGTGGAGGAGGCGAAGAGCTGGCGGCACCGGTACGGCGGCATGGTCTTCGAGCAGTTCCCCACGGCGCTGGCGGCACTGGTCGGGCTGGAGCGGGAGTTGCCCCGGCTGCCGGAGTACGTGCGGCACGCGCGCGTGGTGGCCGCCGCGATGCGCGAGGGGTTCGCCGCGGCCGGGGTGCCCTGGGTCCGGGTGCATCCCGAGGAGCCGCACACGCACCAGTTCCAGGTGTGGCTGCCGTACGACCCGGACGGGCCGGCGGAGGCGGCGGTGCGGCAGGCCGAGGAGACGGGGACGCTGCTGTTCCCCATCGGCTGGATGCGCGGCGGGCCGGGGCTGGGCTTCACCGAGGTCACCGTGGGCTCCGAGGGCCTGGAGTGGACGGCGGCCGATGTGAAGGCGGCGGTCGCGGACTTCGTGGCCCGACTGCCGGAGGGGAGGTAGCCAGGGGCAGCGGGGCGGAGGGCGGCCGCTCAGTCGAATCAGTCGAACCGGATGTGCCGCAGGCCCACGCCCACCTGCCTCATCCGGGTGCGCAGCGGGCCCTCGTGGTTGGGGCGCAGCCGGAGCCCGGCCAGGACGGCGATGCGGTCCGCCGTCCTCGGCACGGTGGTGTGGTCCGTCCACAGGTGCTCGGCGAACTCCGGCTCGCGCAGCCGCTCCAGGCAGTCGTCGAGTCGGCTCACCGCCCAGGTCTCCCTGCCCAGCCCGGCGTTCTTCCCGCCGGCGAGCCGCAGGAGATGGCCGAAACCGCGCTCCCGCAGCCGTTCGAGCACGGTCTCGCGTTCGGCGAGCAGCGTGAAGTGCCGGACGTCGTGGCCTAGTTCACGCAGGCGGCCGACGGTCTCGGCGAAGTGGCCGGAGTCGGTGACCGTCATGGGGGCGATGACCACGCCGTCGTGCCCGGTGAGGGCGAGATGGAGGACCTCGACGACGCCCCGCCGCCAGGAGGTCAGGTCCTGGAAGTCTCCACGCAGGTCCGGCGGCAGCATGCGGTGCAGGCCGAAGCCGACGTGCTCGGGGTCGCAGACGACGCTGCCGGGAAGGCGGCGCCGTATCTCGTGCGCGGTTTGCGTCTTGCCGCCGCCGAAGGGCCCGTTGATCCACAGGAGCATGCCGGGACCCTACCGACGCGGCCGCCGTCCGCGCGGGCGGTCAGCCGTGCCCGCCGGCCCGTACGAGCCCCGTCTCGTAGGCCAGGACCACGACCTGCACCCGGTCCCTGAGGCCCAGTTTGGTCAGGATGCGGCCCACGTGGGTCTTCACGGTCGCCTCGGACAGCACCAGACGGGCGGCGATCTCGCCGTTGGACAGGCCCTGGGCGACCAGCACCATGACCTCCCGCTCACGGTCGGTGAGCCGCTCCAGCTCCCGGTGCTGCGGCTCCTTGCCGGCGGAGGGCAGCATGGGCGCGAAGCGGTCCAGCAGCCGGCGGGTGGTCGACGGCGCCACGACGGCGTCGCCGCTGTGCACGGAGCGGATGGCGGCCAGCAGGTCACCGGGCGGCACGTCCTTGAGCATGAAGCCGGAGGCGCCCGCCTTCAGCCCGGAGAAGGCGTACTCGTCGAGGTCGAAGGTGGTCAGTATCAGCACCTTCGGCGGGTCGGGCTCGGAGCAGATCCGGCGCGTGGTCTCCACACCGTCCAGCTTCGGCATGCGTACGTCCATGAGGATCACGTCCACCGCGGTGGAGCGCAGCACCTGCAGGGCCTCGACGCCGTCACCCGCCTCCGCGACGACCTCCATGTCCGGCTGGGCGGCGAGCACCATCCGGAACCCGGTGCGCAGCAGCACCTGGTCGTCGACGAGCATCACGCGGATCGTCATCGGGGCCTCTTCCGTGAGTCAGCAGGGGCGTGCGGGGATGTGACAGGTGTCAACGAGGGGCGTGCGGCGGCGTCAGTGCGCCGGTTTGAGGGGCAGCAGGGCACTGATGCGGAAGCCTCCACCGGGACGCGGGCCCGCGTCCAGGGTGCCGCCGACCATACCGACCCGCTCCCGCATGCCGATCAGACCGTGGCCCTGGCCGTCGGCGCCGCCCTCCTCGTACAGCTCGTGCGGGGCGCCCTTGCCGTCGTCCTCGACGAGCAGGCCGAGCCCGTCGTCGAAGTAGACCAGCCGCACGCTCGCGCCCGCGTTGGGGCCGCCGTGCTTGCGGGTGTTGGTGAGCGCCTCCTGCACGATGCGGTACGCGGTGAGCTCGACGCCGCTGGGCAGCGGACGCGGGGTTCCCTCCACCTTGAAGTCGACGGGCAGACCGGAGCTGCGGCACTGTTCGACGAGGTCGTCGATCTGCTCGACGTCGGGCTGCGGGACGTACTCGCCGCTCTCCTTGTGCTCGCCGGTGCGCAGCACGCCCAGCAGGCGGCGCATCTCGGCGAGGGCCTGACGGCCGGTGGAGGAGATCGTCTCCAGGGCCTTCTTCGCCTGGTCGGGCGCGGCGTCGAGGACGTAGGCGGCGCCGTCGGCCTGCACCACCATCACCGACACGTTGTGCGCGACCACGTCGTGCAGCTCGCGCGCGATCCGGGCGCGCTCGGCGGCGACCGCGACCTTGGCCTGCGCCTCGCGTTCCTTCTCCAGGCGCGTGGCGCGCTCCTCGAGCTGCGCGAAGTAGGCGCGGCGGGTGCGCATGGAGTCACCGAGCACCCAGGCGAGGGCGAACGGCACCGTCTGGAACACCACGACCGCGATACGGCCGAGGGCGCCCGACTCCTCGGCCGGCCAGCGGATCTGCGCCAGGGTAGCCGCGCTCAGGCTGATCGCCAGGGCGAACCGGGAGGCCCAGCGGGCACCGACAGTGGCGACCGTGTAGGTGATCACCAGCATGGCGAAGTCGGCGGCGGTCATCTCGACGTCCAGGACGAGCTGGGCGAGGCCGCACGCGGCGGCCAGCAGCAGCATCGGCTCCGGGAAGCGACGGCGCAGCGCGACGACCACGCACAGGACGGCGGAGACGGCCAGCCCGGCGACGAGGGGCATGTGGTGGTCCGGCGCCCCGCTGACGTTGGTCACGCTCACGCACGAGAGCCCGAACAGGGCGACGGCCCAGAAGGTGTCGACCCACATCGGGTGCCTGCGGAGGAAGTCATAGAGGCGCTGCACGTAACCCAGAGTAGGGAAGCGTGATGTGTGCCGGGGTCAACCGGAGGGCCGATCCGTCCGCGGCCCGCGTACTCCGCAAGGTGGAGGACGTGATCACCTGTGTGCCTAGTCTGTTCCGGTGAGGGATGAGGACTGCGGCGAGTGGCGGGGCTGGCGGGCGGCCACCGAGGCGGCCCTGTACGGACCGGGCGGCTTCTACCGTCGGCCGGAGGGACCGGCGGGACACTTCCGTACCTCCGTGCACGCGTCGCCGCTGTACGCGCGTGCCGTGGCCCGGCTGCTGTGCCGGGTGGACGAGGCGCTGGGGCGGCCCGCGAGCCTGGACTTCGTCGACATGGGGGCCGGGCGGGGCGAGTTGGTCACGGGTGTGCTGGCCGAGCTGCCGGCGGGCATGGCCTCCCGCGTCCACCCGTACGCCGTAGAGCTGGCCGACCCGCCCGCGGGGCTCGACGACCGGATCACCTGGTCGGGTGAACCGCCGGAGGGGATCCGCGGGGTGCTGTTCGCCAACGAGTGGCTGGACAACGTGCCGGTGGAGGTCGTGGAGGCGGACCCGGAGGGCGTGCCCCGGCGGGTGCTCGTGCGCCGCGACGGGCGGGAGCGGCTCGGGGAGCCGGTGTCGGGGGCGGACGCCGAGTGGCTCGCGAGGTGGTGGCCGCTGCCGCCGGAGGAGGGGCTGCGGGCGGAGATCGGGCTGCCCAGGGACGACGCGTGGGCGTCCGCCGTCGCCCGCGTCGAGCGGGGGCTGGCGGTCGCCGTCGACTACGCGCACACGGTGGACACACGGCCGCTCTTCGGGACCCTCACCGGCTTCCGGGAAGGGCGCGAGACGACGCCCGTGCCGGACGGGACGTGCGACATCACGGCGCATGTCGCGCTGGACGCGTGCGCGGCGCATCCCACGGCGCGCGCCCTACCCGGCGCACGCCTGCTCACGCAGCGCGACGCCCTGCGCGCCCTCGGCGTCACGGGCGCACGCCCCCCTCTCACCCTGGCCTCCACGAACCCGTCGGAGTACGTACGCGCGCTCGCGAGCGCCGGTGAGGCCGCCGAGCTCACCGCGCCGGGCGGGCTCGGGGACTTCGGGTGGCTGCTGCAGCCGGTCGGACTCGCGGACGCGTCGGACCTATTTGTCGATGTCCCCGACCACGAAGAACATTGAGCCCAGGATCGCCACCATGTCCGCCACCAGCGTCCCGGGCAGCAGCTCGGTCAGCGCCTGGATGTTGTTGTACGAGGCCGAGCGCAGCTTCAGCCGGTACGGGGTCTTCTCGCCCTTGCTGACCAGGTAGTAGCCGTTGATGCCGAGCGGGTTCTCGGTCCACGCGTAGGTGTGGCCCTCGGGCGCCTTCAGTACCTTCGGCAGACGCTGGTTGACCGGGCCGGGCGGCAGCTCGGCGAGCCGGTCGAGGCAGGCGTCGGCCAGGTCCAGCGCGTTGTGCGTCTGGGCCAGGAGGCACTCGAAACGGGCGAGGCAGTCGCCTTCCTCCCGGGTGACGACCTCCAGGACGTCCCGCAGCTCCCCGTACGCCAGGTACGGCTCGTCGCGGCGCAGGTCGAAGTCGACGCCCGAGGCGCGCGCGAGGGGCCCGCTCACCCCGTACGCGTGCACGGTCTCCGGCGTGAGCGCGCCCACGCCCCGGGTGCGTCCGCGGAAGATCTCGTTGCCGAGGACCAGGTCGTCGAAGACGTCCATGCGCGAGCGGACGGCGGCGACGGCGGCACGCGCGCGTGCGGCCCAGCCGGCCGGCAGATCCTCCTTCAGGCCGCCGACGCGGTTGAACATGTAGTGCATGCGCCCGCCCGAGACCTCCTCCATGACGTTCTGCAGCACCTCGCGCTCCCGGAACGCGTAGAAGACCGGGGTGATGCCGCCCAGCTCCAGCGGATAGGAGCCCAGGAACATCAGGTGGTTCAGCACCCGGTTCAGCTCGGCCAGCAGCGTGCGCGTCCACACCGCGCGCTCGGGGACCTCCATGCCGAGCATCCGCTCCACGGCGAGCACCACGCCCAGCTCGTTGGAGAAGGCCGACAGCCAGTCGTGGCGGTTGGCGAGCATGATGATCTGGCGGTAGTCGCGCGCCTCGAAGAGTTTCTCCGCGCCCCGGTGCATATAGCCGATCACCGGTTCCGCGTGCACGATGCGTTCGCCGTCCAGCACGAGCCTGAGCCGCAGCACACCGTGGGTGGACGGGTGCTGGGGGCCGATGTTCAGCACCATGTCGGTGCTCTCGGCGGCACCGCCGATCCCGACCGTGGTGCGCGTCGTGGGAGTGGTGGACGTCATGCACACAGTCTCCCCTACGTAGGCTGGCCGCATGGAGACGGGGAGCGGGGAGGGCGGCCCGGCGGCGGCCGAGCCGGTGTGGCGGGGGCTGCCTCCGGGGCTGCTGCGGATGCGGCGGCTGCTGCTGGTCGTGTGGCTGGGAGTGGCGGCACTGGCCGTGGGCCTGCTGCTGGGACTGCTGGCCGGGCCCGTGTGGGCCGCCTTCGCGCTGCTGCCGCTGGCGGCGACGGCGTGGGGCTGGGTGCTGCTCGGCCGCAACTGGCGCTCCTGGCGCTATGCCGAGCGGGCCGACGACCTGCTGATCAGCCGTGGTGTGCTGTGGCGTGAGGAGACCGTCGTACCGTACGGGCGGATGCAGCTGGTCGAGGTGACCTCCGGGCCCGTGGAGCGGTACTTCGGGCTGGCGAGCGTGCAGCTGCACACGGCGGCGGCCGCGACCGACGCGGCCATCCCGGGTCTCGAACCGGCCGAGGCGGAGCGGCTGCGCGACCGGCTGACCGAGCTGGGCGAGGCCCGATCGGCGGGGCTGTGACAGCGCCGGAAGCCGCCGGCGGCATACCCGGGGCGCGGTCCGTGACCGAGCGGCGGCTGCACCCCGTGACGCCGTTCCGGCGGGCGTGGGCGCCGGTCGCCGTGCTCGTCGGGTGGGCCGCGCACGACCCGAACCAGGCGCAGGAGCAGCTGACCAGGCTGACCACGACCATGCTGCTGGCCGGGCTCGCCGTGCTGGTCCCGGCGGCCTCCCTCTACGGCTTCCTGTCCTGGTGGTTCACGCATTTCGCGGTGACCGACACCGAGCTGCGCATACGCACGGGGCTGGTGTTCCGGCGCACCGCGCACATCCGGATCGAGCGGATCCAGGCCGTCGACGTCACCCAGCCGCTGCTCGCGCGCGTGGCGGGAGTCGCCAAGCTGCGGATCGACGTCGTCGGGGCCGACAAGAAGGACGAGCTGGCCTTCCTGGGCGAGGACGAGGCACGCGCGCTGCGGGCCGAGCTGCTCGCGCGCGCCGCCGGCTTCGCGCCGGAGACGGCGCACGAGGTGGGTGAGGCGCCGGCGCGGGAGCTGATGCGGGTGCCTCCGCGGGGGCTCGCGCTCGCGCTGGTGCTGACCGGCGCGAGCTGGGTGTCCCTGGCGGCCGCCCTCGTCGTACCGCCGGTGCTGTGGCTGGCCACGCACAGCGTGTGGACGGTCCTCGCCACCGGGGTGCCGCTGCTCGGCGGGGCGGGCGCGCGGAGCGCGGGGCGGTTCGTCGCGGAGTACGACTGGACGGTGGCCGAGTCCCCGGACGGGCTGCGGATCGACCACGGACTGCTGGACCGCACGCACGAGACGGTGCCGCCGGGGCGGGTGCAGACCGTACGCGTCGTCGAGCCGCTGCTGTGGCGGGGCAGGGGCTGGGTGAGGGTGGAGCTGGACGTGGCCGGGTCGTCCAACTCGCTGCTGGTGCCGGTCGCGCCGCGCGCGGTCGCGGAGTCCGTCGTCGCGCGCGTGCTGCCCGGGGTGACCGTGCCGTCGGTCCTGGCCCGGCCGCCGCGCCGGGCCGGGTGGTGTCTGCCGGTGTGGTGGCGGGGTCACGGCATCGCCGTCACGGACACCGTCTTCGCCGTCCGGCACGGGCTGCTGCGCCGCCGGCTCTCCCTCGTCCCGCACGCCAAGGTCCAGAGCGTGCGGCTCACCCAGGGGCCCTGGGCGCGGCTGTGGCGCGTCGCCGACGTCCATGTGGACACGGGAGCGGGCAAGACCGTGACGGCCCGGCTGCGGGACGCCCGGGAGGCGGCGGCCCTTCTCCACGCCCAGGCGGAACGCTCCCGCACGGGGCGCCGGGACGCGGGCCCGGAGCGCTGGATGAGCTGACCGGAACGCCGGCCCGGGCCACTGGGTTCCACCCTGCGGGTCGGCTGGGCGGCGCGGCATCCCTCTCCGCCGGTCCGACGTTCGGGCCCGACGCCACCCGGGCCGCTGGGGGCTTCGCCCCCCAGACCCCCGGCCTGTGCCCACCCACCACCCGTGCGGGCCGACCGGACGGCACAGTCCCCGTCTCAGTCTGTCCGGCGTTTGAGGACGAGGCCGTTCAGGCCGATCGGGGGTCCAGAAGGCGCAGCCTCCCTGCGCGAAGAACGCTCTCCCGCCGCCGTTCGGCGACGCTCAGGACGCCGCGCTGCGCAGGCCGTGTACGTCGATGTGTTCGGTTTCGTCATGGGCCGTCAGGTCGATGACCTGGCCGACGGCGCGGGACTCCTCGTCGGCGGGCTTGAAGTCGGCCTCCGTCTCGGCCTTGTGGAGGGCGAGGGCCTCCTGGCCGACCACGTCGGCGAGGTCCTCGTTCTGCACGGCGTCCAGCGCGTCGGACGGCGAGTCCTTCTGCGTGCCGAAGAAGTCGAAGCCGCCCTCGACCGCCGGTCGCCGCACGGGCGGGGCCGGTACGACGGCCACCGCGGTCGGCACCGTGAAGTGGCCCGTGGAGTGGGACGCGGGCTCGGCGGGCTCCCGGACGGCCCCCTCCGTCACTTCCTCGTCGGCGCCTTCTCCTTTGGCGGCTTCGGCCGACCCGGCCGCTTTACCCCCTTTGGCCGCTGCATCCCCTTTGGCGGCTTCATCCCCTTTGGCAACGACATCGGCATCGGTATCCGCCTCGGCCTCCGCCGTCTCGTCCCCGGTGCCGAACCGGGCCAGTGCCGTCATGGCCCGCAGGAAAAGCTGTGAGCCCTCCGGGGAGAACACCCCGGTCACCGCCGGCCCGTCCTCGGCCTCGGCCCCGGCGACGTCGGTCTCCGCCGCGCGCGCCGCCGGCAGTGCCGGCGTCTGAGGCGCGGGAGCCCCGGCCTCGATCTCGAGCAGTCGCCGCCCTTCCAGCGCGGTGGCCCGCTCGGTCTCCGCCGTGGCGTACCGCCGCAGCAGCGCGGCGTGCTCGTTGCGCAGACCCGCCAACTCCGTCCGCTTGGCCCGCAGCCGCTGCTCCAGCTTGCCGCGCAGTTCGCGGGACTCCTCGAGTTCGCCCTCCAGTTCGGCGACCCGCTCCTCGAACCGCCATTCGTCACTCGCACGCGCGCGTGCGAGGTCGGCTACCTGCTTACCCGCATGTATGTCCCAGCGGCGCATGACGACCGCGCCGATGACGGCCGTCGCCGCGGCGGCCGCGGCGAGGGTGCGGAGCACCGTCTGCTCCGAGAACACCCAGGGGCCGATCGCGCAGACGACGGAGACGCCTGCGATCGCCGACGGAGGCAACAGCCTGTGCAGAGGAGGTGAATGGCGGTGACGTCCACGTGGCATGGCCAGAAACTTACCGCGAGTAGGCGAATCTTGGCGCCCCGCCCCGTAAAAACACGGCCTTGACGAAGTCTTCACCGTCATCGGTCACTGAGCCTCCCGCTCATCCACTGCAGTGTCGCCGGGATCTCCCGTCGCCAGGTGTTGAAGTTGTGGCCGCCGCTCTCCAGGATGATCGACGAGATCCTGGTCAGGTTCGTCGCCCGCACCCGGTCGATGAATTTCAGGGTGTCCTTGTAGTTCGATTCGCCGATCTTGCTGCTGGTGACGAGCAGTGAGGTGTCGGGAGCGGCCTCGTGCTTGAGGAACCACCACAGGTCGGAACGATTCCGCAGACTGCTGTCGCCGTGGAAGAGGTCACCGGTCGTGGGGTCGATCGGCGCCTTGTAGTAGGGCGACAGGCCCGCGCCCGCCGCGTACACGTCCGGGTGGTGCATGGCGAGCTTCAGTGCGCAGTAACCGCCCGTGGAATCACCGATGATCCCCCAGCTGCCCGGCTTTCTGCCCACCCTGTAATGGGCCAGAACCGCGTCGGGAAGATCTTTGGCGAAGAACGTCTCGGTCTGCGGTCCGCCGGGAATGTCCACGCATTCCGTGTCGCGCGGCGGGGCGACCGTCGGCCGCAACATGATCAGGATCATCGGCTGCATCCGCCCGTCCTTGGCCAGTTGCCGCGCCGTGCTCGGGTAATGCAGTTTGTCCACCAGGGCCTGCGCGGTGCCCGGATATCCGGTGAGGACGACGGCCGCGGGGAACGTGCGCGTGCGGTACTGCGGCTGGAAGTACTCCGGCGGCAGATACACGTACGCCGGTGTGGGGATGTGGGTCGTACGGCCCACGATGTCGACCTTCTGGACCTGCCCGGCCATCTGCGGCGGCCTCCCGGCGGCTCCGTTCAGCCCCGCCGTGGTGAGCACCTGCAGGGGCCCCGCCACGCCGCCGCTCGCCGTGTGGTCGACGACGACGCCCTGCGCGGTCTCCCGGCCGAAGAGGTCCGCCCAGCTGGCGTAGAACCCGAAGGCCTGGTTGGCGGCGACGCCCACGCAGGCGAAGAGCGTCACCTGGGTGGCGAGGAGCAGCCCGACGCGCCCGCTGACGGACCGCCAGCCCCGCCCGGCCAGCCTCGGCCACAGCCAGACCGTGCCGACGAACAGTAAGACGGCGAACGCGATCGCCACCACCAGCACTTTGTTGCTCGTGAGACCCATGGGCTCTTCCTGACTGCGCTTTCCGCCCACGGCACGCCGACGCAAACGTCGCGAGCGCTTGCCCTGGGCTTTCCTCGGGCTTTGAACCGGCTTTCCGACGAGGAAGGAACCTCCTTCCCCAAGACACCGTCCTAGAGGGCGCAATGTCGCCGGATGCCCGAAACGGTCACCGGACTCAAGGTCTCTCGCAGAACTATGGGATGCGATGTCTATCAGGATAGATGGGGAAATGTCGGGCGGGGTTCCGAGCCGATCAAGCCGGGCGCGGCGCATGGTCAGTGGTCCGCGCCCCGAGGCCGTCCCCGCACTGGTCGGCAGGGCCTGCGCGGTCGTCGGGCTCCTGGACATTGCCGCGGGCGTGTTCCCGCGCTTCCGTCACAGCCGTATGCACGCCATCGCGGAGGTGCTGCCGGGCTCCTTCGGCCCGTTCGCCGCGGCGCTCTCGCTCAGCGCGGGCGTGCTGCTGCTGCTCCTCGCGCACGGGCTCAAACGGCGCAAGCGCCGGGCCTGGCGGGCCGCGGTGGCGCTGCTGCCGGCCGGCGCGGCCGCGGAGTTCGTGTACCGGCACTCCGTCATCGGGGTGCTGATCTCCCTCGCGCTGCTCGTGCCGCTGCTGCGCCACCGCGACGAGTTCGCCGCGCTGCCCGATCCGCGCAGCCGGTGGCGCGCGCTCGCCAACTTCGTCCTCATGGGCGCCGGTTCCCTCGTGCTCGGACTGGTCATCGTCAGCGTCCACCCGGACCGCATGGTCGGCGACCCGAGCCTCGCCGACCGGCTGACCCACGTCCTGTACGGCCTGTTCGGCTTCGAGGGCCCGGTGGACTACCAGGGCAACACCTCCTGGACGGTCGCCTTCTCCCTCGGCGCCCTCGGCTGGATCACCGCCGCCACCACCATCTACCTGGCCTTCCGCCCCGAACACCCGGCCGCCCGGCTGACCGAGGACGACGAGGACCGGCTGCGGGCGCTGCTGGCCAAGCACGGCGGCCGTGACTCCCTCGGCCACTTCGCGCTGCGCCGCGACAAGGCGGTCGTCTTCTCGCCCAGCGGCAAGGCCGCGGTGACCTACCGGGTCGTGTCCGGCGTGATGCTCGCCAGCGGTGACCCGATCGGCGACGTCGAGGCCTGGCCGGGCGCCATCGAGCGCTTCATGGACGAGGCCAAGGCCCACTCCTGGACCCCCGCCGTCATGGGCTGCTCGGAGACCGGCGGTGAGGTGTGGACGCGCGAGACCGGCCTGGACGCCCTCGAACTGGGCGACGAGGCGGTGGTGGACGTCGCGGATTTCTCGCTCGCCGGACGCGCGATGCGCAACGTGCGACAGATGGTCAAGCGCATCGAGCGGGCCGGCTACGAAACCCGGGTACGGCGTATCCGTGACCTCGGCGAGGCCGAACTGGACCGTATCCGGCGCGCGGCGGAGGACTGGCGCGGCACCGACACCGAGCGCGGCTTCTCCATGGCGCTCGGCCGCATCGGCGACGCGGCGGACGGGGACTGCCTGATCGCCACCGCGCACAAGGCCGACGACGAGCCGGGCCCCTACGGCGACCTGAAGGCCATTCTGCACTTCGTGCCCTGGGGTACCGATGGAGCCTCGCTCGATTTGATGCGCCGTGACCGCTCGGCCGACCCCGGTATGAACGAGCTGCTCATCGTCGCCGCGCTCCAGGCGGCCCCGAAGTTCGGCATCACCCGGGTCTCGCTGAACTTCGCGATGTTCCGCTCGGCGCTGGCGCGCGGGGAGAAGATCGGCGCGGGTCCGGTGCTGCGCGCCTGGCGGGGGCTGCTGGTGTTCCTCTCCCGCTGGTTCCAGATCGAGTCGCTGTACAAGTTCAACGCCAAGTTCCAGCCGCGCTGGGAGCCGCGCTTCGTGGTCTACCGGGCTTCCGGCGACCTGCCCCGCATCGGCTTCGCCGCCATGCAGGCGGAGGGCTTCGTCAACCTCGCCCTTCCCCTGCCCCGCTTCCTGCGCCGCACCGTCGCCCCCGCCCGCCCGTGCTCCCACGCACTCGCGGAACACGAAGTCCGGGACGTACGACCGGCGTGACGGGACCGGCCCGGACGAAAAGCCCGGGCCGAATCCCCCTCCCGCCCGGACTTGTCGTTCGGGCCGCGCGTGGCGGTTGTGGGGCTGGGCCTAGGCTGAACGTATGAGCAACGAGAGCGGGCGCGGCACGGTGGCGGGGCTTCCGGCATGGGACCGGTGCGCGGTCATGGGGGTCGTGAACGTGACCCCCGACTCCTTCTCCGACGGCGGCCGTTTCTTCGACACCACCGCCGCCGTCAAGCACGGGCTCGAGCTGGTCGCCGAGGGCGCCGACCTGGTGGACGTCGGCGGCGAGTCCACCCGCCCCGGTGCCTCCCGCGTCGACGAGGACGAGGAGCTGCGGCGCGTCGTCCCCGTGGTCCGCGGCCTCGCCTCCGAGGGAGTCGTCGTGTCCGTCGACACCATGCGCGCCCCGGTCGCCGCCCAGGCCCTCGCGGCGGGTGCCGCCCTCGTCAACGACGTCAGCGGCGGCCTCGCCGACCCGGCGATGATCCCGGTGGTGGCTGAGGCAGGCGCCCCGTTCGTCGTCATGCACTGGCGGGGCTTCCTGCAGGGTGGCAACGTCAAGGGCGTGTACGAGGACGTCGTCACCGAGGTCGTCGACGAGCTCCACGCGCGCGTGGAGGCCGTCCTGGCGGGCGGCATCGCGCCCGGCCGGATAGTCATAGACCCCGGGCTCGGCTTCTCCAAGGAGGCCGGACACGACCTCACCCTGCTGGCGAACCTGGACCGTCTGCGCGGCCTGGGCCGCCCCCTGCTGGTCGCCGCGTCCCGCAAGCGCTTCCTCGGCCGTGTCCTCGCCGGTCCCGAGGGCGCCCCGCCCCCCGCCCGGGAACGCGACGCCGCCACCGCCGCCGTCTCCGCCCTCGCGGCCCACGCCGGCGCCTGGGCGGTCCGCGTCCACGAGGTACGCGCCACGGCCGACGCGGTCCGGGTGGCGCGGGCGGTGGAGGGGGCTCGGTGAGCGCCCCGCACACCGACGTCGAACAGGTCGAGCTCGCCAACACGGCCTTCTACGAGGCCATGGAGCGTGGCGACTTCGAAGAGCTGTCCGCCCTCTGGCTCACCCCGTCCGACCTGGGCGTCGACGAGACGTACCACGACCCGGCGGACGTCGGCGTGATCTCCTGCGTGCACCCGGGCTGGCCGGTGCTCACCGGCCGCGGCGAGGTCCTCAGGTCGTACGCGCTGATCATGGCGAACACCGACTACATCCAGTTCTTCCTCACCGACGTGCACGTCTCCGTCACCGGTGACACCGCCCTCGTGACCTGCACGGAGAACATCCTCAGCGGGGGTCCGGCCCCGGAGGGCGGCGAGGAACTCGGGCCCCTCGTCGGCCAGCTGGTCGTGGCCACCAACGTCTTCCGCCGCACGCCCCTCGGCTGGAAGCTCTGGTCCCACCACGCCTCCCCCGTTCTGGCCGAAAACGACGAGAACGCGGACGACGACACACCCACCTGAGTGGGTAGGCGGCACGCAGGGACCAAGAAGTGGTTGGAATCACGAACTGACGGGTAGATGCGGCTACCGGCCCGTAAGCCACCGGATTCCGCTGGGGAAACGCACCATGAACGCTCCTGGCCCCACACCCCTGCGGCCCGGTTCCGTCCAGGGCCGCGGGTAGATTCGTCCGAGGCCGGTGCGCCGTACGCACACGGCACGGACCGCCGTTAACGACGACTGCAGGAGTGATTCGCGTGGATCGTGTCGCGCTGCGCGGCCTGAAGGCCCGCGGGCACCACGGCGTGTTCCCCAAGGAGCGCGAGGAGGGCCAGACCTTCCTCGTGGACATCGTCCTGGGACTGGACACCCGGGCGGCCGCCGCCGACGACGACCTGACGAAGACCGTGCACTACGGCATCGTGGCCGAGGAGGTCGTGGCCGTGGTCGAGGGCGAGCCGGTGAACCTCATCGAAACACTCGCCGCGCGCATCGCGGACACCTGCCTGAAGCACGAAGGGGTACAGGAGGTCGAGGTCAGCGTCCACAAGCCGGACGCCCCGATCACGGTCCCCTTCGACGACGTCACCGTCACCATCACCCGGAGCCGAGTATGACCGCATCCTTCACGCAGGGTCCGATCGACCCGACCGTACAGCCGGTGCCCGCCTCCGTCGTGGCACAGGTAGACGCCGCGGACACCACCCTGCAGAACCCGAAACGGGCCGTGCTCTCCCTGGGCTCCAACCTCGGCAACCGCCTGGAGATCCTGCAGGGCGCCATCGACGCCCTCGAGGACACCCCCGGCGTTCGCGTCAAGGCGGTCTCCCCCGTGTACGAGACGGAGCCGTGGGGCGTGGAGCCCGGCAGCCAGCCGTCGTACTACAACGCGGTCGTGGTCCTGAGGACCACCCTGCCGCCGTCCTCCCTGCTGGAGCGCGCGCACGCCGTCGAGGAGGCCTTCAACCGCGTACGGGACGAGCGCTGGGGTCCGCGCACCCTCGACGTCGACATCGTCGCCTACGCCGACGTCACCTCCGACGACCCGAACCTCACCCTGCCCCACCCCCGCGCCCACGAACGCGCCTTCGTGCTGGCGCCCTGGCACGACGTGGACCCCGAGGCCCAGCTACCCGGCCGGGGCACGGTCGCGGATCTTCTCGGCACCGTCACCCGCGAGGGCGTCGAGGCCCGGGGGGACCTGGAACTCCGGCTGCCCGAGTAGTCGTTAAGGTCAAGAAGACCGGCACACGGGCACACTGAGGTGGGCCGCCACGACCACAGCGGTCCGGGGGAGCTGAAGGGACATCGTGAAAGAGCTGCGCATCAGGGTGCTGGTCGGTGTGTTCGTCGTGGCCGGCGTCCTGTCCTGGGCCGGTGCCCGCCTGTGGAACTCGGTCGGGACCCTGCCCAGTGTTCCCGTGGCCGCGCCCATCGTCCTGGCCGTGATCGCCGTGGTCCTGTTGTCCACTGCGTTCTCGCTGCGTGCCCGCCTCAAGGCCCAGCGCGAACGCCGTCCCGAGGCCAAGGGCGTCGACCCCCTGATGGCCGCCCGTGCGGTTGTTTTCGGCCAGTCCAGCGCGCTGGTCGCCGCCCTCGTGGCTGGCATGTACGGCGGCACGGGCGTGTTCCTCCTGGAACTCCTCGACATCCCCGCCCGCCGCGACCAGGCCATCTACGCGGCCTTCTCGGTCCTGGCGGGCATCGCCGTCATAGCGGCCGCCCTGTTCCTGGAGCGGGTGTGCAAACTCCCCGAGGACGACGACGAGAACCATCCGGGTGCCGAACCGGTGGCGTGAGCGAACGGACTATCGCGCCATGATCAGGCTCATGGCCTCGTTGCGCGTCGCCGAGTCACGAAGCTGACCGCGCACCGCCGAGGTTATGGTCTTCGCCCCGGGCTTGCGGACGCCCCGCATCGACATGCACATGTGCTCGCACTCGACGACCACGATCACGCCCCGGGGCTCCAGGATCTCCATCAGGGAGTCGGCGATCTGCGTGGTGAGTCGTTCCTGCACCTGCGGGCGGCGGGCGTAGACGTCCACGAGCCGGGCAAGCTTCGACAGGCCCGTGATCTTGCCGTCGGCGGACGGGATGTACCCGACGTGGGCGACGCCGACGAACGGCACGAGATGGTGTTCACAGCTGCTGAGGACCTCGATGTCCTTCACGAGCACCATCTCGTCGTGTCCGAGGTCGAACGTCGTGGTCAGCACGTCCTCGGGCTTCTGCCACAGCCCCGCGAAGATCTCCTTGTACGCCCGCGCCACCCGCGCCGGAGTCTCCCTCAGGCCCTCGCGGTCCGGGTCCTCGCCGACCGCGATCAGGAGTTCGCGGACCGCGTTCTCGGCGCGCTTCTCGTCGAACTCGCCGATTCTGCCCTCGCCGTCCAGCGTCACGGGGTCGGTCATGGTGAAGCCTCGTTCCTTCGTCACTCAGCGGCGGGCATGTGAAACGCCGCGCCCCCCAGGCTAGAACCTGGGGGGCGCGGCTTACATCCCGGGCCGGTGAGCTGCGAGGAATGCCTCAGTGCTCCGGGCGTTCCTCCGGGGCCGACTCGGTCGCCGGGGCGGAGTCCGTCGTCGTGGACTTCGCCGTGCTGATCGACGGGGTCGCGCCGTTCGCGCCGTTCGTCAGTGCGAGCTCCTTCGGGGAGAGCACCGGCGGGCGGGTGGACGGCGTGCGGCGGGAGGAGCCGGTCCAGGCGGGCCGCGGCGGGCGCTTGACGATCGGGGCGAAGATCTCGGCGATCTCCTCCTTGCCCAGGGTCTCCTTCTCCAGCAGCTGGAGCACCAGGTTGTCGAGGACGTCGCGGTTCTCGACCAGGATCTCCCAGGCCTCGTTGTGCGCGTTCTCGATGAGCTTCTTGACTTCCTCGTCCACCAGCGCGGCGACCTCTTCCGAGTAGTCGCGCTGGTGAGCCATCTCACGGCCGAGGAACGGCTCGGTGTTGTCGCCGCCGAACTTGATGGCACCCAGGCGCTCGGTCATGCCGTACTGGGTGACCATCGCGCGGGCGGTGGCGGTGGCCTTCTCGATGTCGTTCGCCGCGCCCGTGGTCGGGTCGTGGAAGACGAGCTCCTCGGCCGCGCGGCCGCCCAGCATGTAGGCCAGCTGGTCCAGCATCTCGTTGCGCGTGGTCGAGTACTTGTCCTCGTCCGGGAGCACCATCGTGTAGCCGAGGGCACGGCCTCTCGACAGGATCGTGATCTTGTGGACCGGGTCGGAGTTCGGAGAGGCCGCCGCGACCAGGGCGTGACCGCCCTCGTGGTACGCGGTGATCTTCTTCTCCTTGTCCGACATGATCCGGGTCCGCTTCTGCGGGCCCGCGACCACGCGGTCGATCGCCTCGTCCAGCATCTTGTTGTCGATGAGCTTCTGGTCGCTGCGGGCCGTGAGCAGAGCCGCCTCGTTCAGCACGTTCGACAGGTCGGCGCCGGTGAAGCCCGGCGTGCGACGGGCGACGGCGGCCAGGTCGACGTCCGGGGCGACCGGCTTGCCCTTCTGGTGGACCTTGAGGATCTCCAGACGGCCCTGCATGTCCGGGCGGTCGACCGCGATCTGGCGGTCGAAGCGGCCGGGCCGCAGCAGAGCCGGGTCGAGGATGTCGGGTCGGTTCGTCGCGGCGATGAGGATCACACCGCCCTTGACGTCGAAGCCGTCCATCTCGACGAGCAGCTGGTTCAGCGTCTGCTCGCGCTCGTCGTGACCGCCGCCGAGGCCGGCGCCGCGGTGGCGGCCGACCGCGTCGATCTCGTCGACGAAGACGATCGCCGGGGCGTTCGCCTTGGCCTGCTCGAACAGGTCACGGACCCGGGAGGCACCGACACCGACGAACATCTCGACGAAGTCGGAACCGGAGATCGAGTAGAAGGGCACACCCGCCTCGCCCGCGACGGCGCGCGCGAGCAGGGTCTTGCCGGTGCCGGGCGGGCCGTACAGCAGCACGCCCTTGGGGATCTTGGCGCCGACGGCCTGGAACTTGGCCGGTTCCTGCAGGAACTCCTTGATCTCGTGGAGCTCCTCGACGGCCTCGTCGGCGCCCGCGACGTCGGTGAACGTCGTCTTCGGGGTGTCCTTGGTGATGAGCTTCGCCTTGGACTTGCCGAAGTTCATGACCCGGGAGCCGCCGCCCTGCATCTGATTCATCAGGAACAGGAAGACGACCACGATGAGGACGAAGGGGAGCAGGGAGAGCAGGACACCGAGGAACGGGTTCTGCTTGGACGGCGACACCGTGTAGCCGTCCGGGATCTGCTTGTCCTGGTACTTGGTCTGCAGCGTGCTGGCGATGGCCACGCCCTGGTCGCCGATGTAGCTCGCCTGGATCTTCGAGCTGCCTTCGACCTTCACACCGTCCTTGAGCGTGACCTTGACGGTCTGCTCGTCGCCGGTGGTGAGTTTCGCCGACTCGACCTTGTTGTCATTGATCGCTGCCACGACCTGGCCGGTGTCCACCGTCTTGTAGCCGCCGGACGAGCCGACGACCTGCATCAACACGACCACGGCAAGGACGGCCAGCACGATCCACATGACCGGCCCACGGAAGTATCGCTTCACGTCCATCCATACGGAGCGGTGCCGCCCCGTCCCTCCTGCCATAGTGAGTTTGATAAGACAGTTCTTCTGACGGTACCCCAGCATTGTTGTCCGAAGCCGCATGAAGCTGTTCGGACGGCCGGCAATCCCGTCTCTGCAAGCTCCAACGGCGAGCAACCCGCTGGGGTTCCCGATCGTCTTACGTGCTTGAGCCCTCTGGAGCTCAGCCGCCGTAGACGTGGGGCGCGAGCGTACCGACGAACGGGAGATTGCGGTACTTCTCGGCGTAGTCCAGGCCGTAGCCCACCACGAACTCGTTGGGGATGTCGAAGCCGACCCACTCCACGTCGATGGCGACCTTCGCGGCGTCGGGCTTGCGCAGCAGCGTGCACACCTTCAGGGAGGCGGGCTCGCGCGAGCCGAGGTTGGAGATCAGCCAGGACAGGGTCAGGCCGGAGTCGATGATGTCCTCGACGATCAGGACGTGCCTGCCCTTGATGTCGGTGTCGAGGTCCTTGAGGATCCGCACGACTCCGGAGGACTGGGTGCCCGCGCCGTACGACGACACGGCCATCCAGTCCATCGTGAGGGGGGTGGACAGCGCCCGGGCGAGGTCCGCCATGACCATCACCGCGCCCTTGAGCACACCGACGATCAGCAGGTCCTTGCCCTCGTACTCAGCGTCGATCTTCGCGGCCAGCTCGGCCAGCTTCGCGTCGATCTCTTCCTTGGTGATGAGTACCTCTTTGAGGTCGGCACCCATGTCTTTCGCGTCCACCCGCATCACTTTCGGTCGTCCCGCAATTACGGCCTGCGGCTGCCCGAGCCCACCGGCCGTCCCTCCGGGAGGCGCGGACTCAGCCTTGCCGAATCACCAGTCTGCCACCCTGCCGCTGGGCGACGACCCTGCCCGGGAGATTGATGGCTCCCTGGCCGCGCCAGCCGGTGATCAGCCGGTCGACCTCCTCGATGTGCCGGGCGAACAGCGAACCCGCCGGGGCGCCGGCCTCGATCGCGGCGCGGCGCAGGATGCGGCGGCGCACGGCGGGCGGGAGGGCGTACAGCTTGGCGCACTCCAGCAGACCTGCGGCGTCACGGACGGCGGCCTCGGCCTGGCGGGCCCAGGTGTCGAGGGCGTCGGCGTCGTCGCGGGAGAGCTGGGCGGTGCGGGCGAGGGCCTCGACGACGCCCTTGCCGAGCGCCTTCTCCAGGGCGGGCAGGCCCTCCTGGCGGAGCCGGGAGCGGGTGTAGGCGGGATCCGCGTTGTGAGGATCGTCCCAGACGGGGAGCGACTGGACCATGCAGGCCTTGCGGGCGGTCTGCCGGTCGAGGTGGAGGAAGGGGCGGCGGTAACGGCCGCCGGCCCCCGAGACCGCGGCCATCCCGGACAGGGAGCGGATACCGGAGCCGCGGGCGAGGCCGAGCAGGACGGTTTCGGCCTGGTCGTCGCGGGTGTGCCCGAGGAGGATCGCGGTGGCGCCGTGGCGGACGGCCGCGGCGTCGAGGGCGGCGTAGCGGGCGTCGCGGGCTGCGGCTTCGGGGCCGCCCTCGCGGCCGACGGTCACGGCGGCGGACTCCACCGGGTCGAGGCCGAGTTCGCGCAGCCTGAGGACGACTTCCCGGGCGCGCAGGTCGGAGCCGGCCTGCAGGCCGTGGTCGACGGTGACGCCGCCGGCGCGGATGCCGAGCTTGGGGGCCTCGAAGGCGAGGGCGGAGGCGAGTGCCATGGAGTCGGCGCCGCCGGAGCAGGCGACGAGCACGAGCGGGGCGGCCGGGGAGGGGGCGCGCTCGGCCGGTCCCTCCGGAGTCCGGGGGGAGGTCTGGTGGTCGTTGAGGATGTCGTGGAGGACGCGGCGGACCGCCAGGCGTATCGCCGCGACCGCAGGATGGGGACCCATGTCCGGTTCCCTTCATGAAGTTGTCGGGGGGTGAGCCCGAGGTTCGGTCACTCAGAGTGTGTAGATGGTGACAGAAGCGGGCCGTTCCCCGAGCATTGCACGCCTACGCATGGCTCACGGTCCCTCGGACGGGTGATAACAGGGGCGTTCGCCTGCCGTCGGCCGGATTTGCTTCACGACTTCCCCGCCGGTTTCACGACTCTGCTTTGCGATGCACCCGCGCGACCCAGTCCGCCGGTTTGGCGATCTCCGCCTTGGTGGGGAGGGTGTTCGGAGAGGTCCACACCCGGTTGAAGCCGTCCATGCCGACCTGGTCGACGGCGGCCCGCACGAAGCGTTCGCCGTCCCGGTACTGCCGGAGCTTGGCGTCCAGGCCCAGCAGCTTGCGCAGGGCCATGTCGAGGCGGGAGGCGCCCTTGGCGCGGCGCTGCTGGAACTTCTCGCGGATCTCCGCGACGCTCGGTACGACCTGCGGGCCGACCCCGTCCATCACGAAGTCGGCGTGGCCCTCCAGGAGCGACATCACGGCGGTGAGCCGGCCGAGGATCTCACGCTGGGCCGGGGTCTGCACCAACTCCACGAAGGACCGGCCGCCGTCGTCCTCCTCGCCCTCGGGGCGGCCCCCGGCGAGCGACTGCGCGGCCTCCCGGACGCGTTCCAGGACGGTCATCGGGTCGACGTCGGTCTCCGCCAGGAAAGACTGGATCTCGCCCTCGAGGTGGTCGCGCAGCCAGGGCACGGCGGTGAACTGCGTGCGGTGCGTCTCCTCGTGCAGGCACACCCACAGGCGGAAGTCATGGGGGTCCACGTCGAGTTCACGCTCCACGTGGACGATGTTCGGCGCGACGAGCAGCAGCCGGCCGCCGCCGTTCTGGCCCGCCGGGAGTTCACGGGTGGCGGGGGCGAAGGTCTCGTACTGGCCGAGGACCCGGGAGGCCAGGAAGGACAGCAGCATGCCCAGTTCCACGCCGGTCACCTTGCCGCCGACGGTGCCGAGGACCGCGCCGCCCGGGGTGTTGCCGCGCCGCTCCTGCATCTTCTCCAGCAGCGGCTTGAGGATCTCCCGGAAACCGGCGACGTTGGCCCGGACCCAGCCCGGGCGGTCGACGACCAGGACGGGCGTGTCATGGCCCTCGTCGGTCTCCATACGAGTGAAGCCCCGGACGTGTTCCTCCGAGGCTTTGGCGTGGCGGCGCAACTCCGCGACGACGGCCCGTGCCTCGTCGCGGCTGACGTCGGGGCCCGGCCGTACGAGCCGGGTCGCGGTCGCCACCGCGAGGTTCCAGTCGACCATCCCTGAAGAGGCACCGATGCTCGTCATGTGTCAACCGTACGTTAGCGCTGCCGCTGGGGGCAGGGCGTCGGGGGTCGGCAGGGGCGCGGGGAGCTGTCGGGAGCGCCCGGGGTGCTTGCGTCGGCAAGGGCCGGGGCCTGACTGCAAGGCACCCGGCGCTGTCGGCCGTGCCCACCCTCCCCCACGCTCGGCTTCTCCCCCATCGCCCTGCGGAACGACTGCCCACGGTGGTCACGGGGTGGGGGCGCCCACGGTCGCGCAGCGGGTGGCCGTCGGACTAGTCGCAGCCGCAGTTCGCCAGTGTCGACGCCGTTCGGTCCAGGGTTTTCTGGGCCTGGGCCGGGTCTGTCGTGTCGGAGGTCAGGAAGGCGAAGGCCAGGAGGCGGCCGTCGTGGTCGACCACCGTGCCCGCCAGGGTGTTGACGCCGGTCAGCGTGCCCGTCTTGGCGCGGACCAGGCCGGCGGCGCCGTCGGTGTAGCGGCTGGTCAGGGTGCCGGTGAAGCCCGCTACGGGGAGGCCGGTGAGGACGGGACGGAGTTCGGGGTGCGAGGGGGACCCGGCCTCGACGAGCAGGGCCGTGAGCAGGTCCGCGGTCAGCCTGTCGTCGCGGTTCAGTCCGCTGCCGTCGTGGAAGACCGCGCCGGTCACCGGAAGGCCGAGCTTCCGCAGCCGGGCGGCGATCGCCGCCGCACCGCCGTCGAAGCTCGGGCGTCCGCCGGTCGCGAGGGCGGTCTGGCGGGCCAGGGCCTCGGCGATGTCGTTGTCGCTGTTGGTCAGCATGCGTTCGACCAGCGCGGACAGCGGCGGCGAGGAGGCGGTCGCCAGGGTGTTCGCGCGGCCGGTCGCCTTCGACGGGCCGGGGGAGGTCGTCCTGATCCCGTCGTCCGCCAGGAACGCCGCGAACTTGCGGGCCGCGTCGGCCGCCGGGTCGGTCACCCGGGCCACCGGGCCGTGGGCGGAGCCGTCGGTGCGGCCCTCGTCGGCCATCAGGGCGCTGACGGGGGCGAGGTTGTCGTTCACGCCGATGGGGTGCAGTTCGGGGCCCGCGTAGAGGGTGGTGTCGTAGGACAGGGTGACCTTGTGGACTCCACGCTTCTTCAGCGCGGCGGCGGTGTCCCGGGCCAGGGTGCCCAGACTGGCCCAGCCTCCGTCGGCCTTGTCGTGGGCGGTGAGGGTCGGGTCGCCGCCGCCCACCAGGACGAGTTCCCCGGTGTCCGGTTCGAAGGCGGCGCGGGTGGTGAGGCGGTGGTCGGCGCCGAGGGCGGACAGGGCGGCGACGGCGGTGGCGATCTTGGTGGTGGAGGCGGGGGTCATGGCCTTGCCCGCGCCGGCGCCGTACAGACGCCGGCCGGTGGCCACGTCGACGACGGCCGCGGTGTGGTCCCGGCCGAGCGCCGAGGAGTCCAGCAGGGGCTTCAGGACGTCCGCGAGGGCCTTCTCCCCCGGCGCCGACTTCACGGTGGTCGTGGTGCCGCCGAGGGCCGTCAGGACGGACGCGGCGCTCGGCGCGGGGCGCGGGCCGGCGGCGGTCCTGCCGGAGCCGGCGCCGTGATCTGTGCCACCTGACCGCTCCAGGGCGGCGGCCCGGTGCCGCTCGGCCGTACGCTGACCGTCGGCGTCCCAGGGGCCGGCCGCGGTCACCGCGCCGCAAGCCAGTGCCAGTCCGGCGACGGCGGCGCACACGATGTACTGCCAGGTCGTGACGGGCCGCGGACGAGGGGGTCGTACGAGCGCCGCGAGCCGTGGTCCGACGGCCCGCGTCACCCGCGCGACCCGCGGTTTCGTGGCTGTCGCGGCCCGTGCCAGCAGCGGTCGTACGGCGTTCGCGAACCGCTCCACATGCGGTCTCGCGGCTCGCCAAGGCCTCAGCTCTGGCACTACCACCAGCCCCTTTCGCGATCACACACCTGCGTGAGGGACACTTAACCACCAGAACTATGTGCTGATCATGGAGGAGCCACCGGTGGAGTTCGACGTCACGATCGAGATTCCGAAGGGTTCGCGGAACAAGTACGAGGTGGACCACGAGACCGGTCGGATCCGCCTGGACCGTCGTCTCTTCACCTCGACCGCCTACCCGACCGACTACGGCTTCGTCGAGAACACCCTCGGCGAGGACGGCGACCCGCTGGACGCGCTGGTCATCCTCGACGAGCCGACCTTCCCGGGCTGCCTGATCCGGTGCCGTGCCATCGGCATGTTCCGGATGACGGACGAGGCTGGCGGCGACGACAAGCTGCTGTGCGTGCCGGCCACCGACCCGCGTGTGGAGCACCTGCGTGACATCCACCACGTGTCCGAGTTCGACCGCCTGGAGATCCAGCACTTCTTCGAGGTCTACAAGGACCTGGAGCCCGGCAAGTCGGTCGAGGGCGCCAACTGGGTGGGCCGTACGGACGCCGAGGTGGAGATCGAGCGGTCGTACAAGCGCTTCAAGGAGCAGGGCGGCCACTGACCGACCCGACGGTTTGATGATCGCGGGCCGCGGCAACCCGAGGGGATGCCGCGGCCCGCTCGCGTGGTCATGCGCATACTGGCTTACGCAGACGGTCGTCCAGGGAGATTTCAGGAGTGACGGAGGCGGAGGAGCGCAAGCCTCGGTCGGACGAGGCGAGAAGCTCGTACGACCCGGAGATGACGTCGGAGTTCGCCATCCCGGCCGGGCTCGCGCTGTCCAGGGCGGGTGACGAGTCCGAGACCACCTCCGAGTTCGCCGTGCCGCGGGGGCTGGGCACGCCGCAGCCGCCGGGGCCCGAGCCGGAGGGGTCGGCTTTCAGCCTGCCTAGCACCTACAGTGCCCAGACACCGCCCGCGTTCACCCCGCCGAACGGGATACCGACGGTCAGTCTGATCAAGGACGCGCCCTGGCAGGACCGGATGCGCACGATGCTGCGCATGCCGGTGGCGGAACGGCCCGCGCCGGAGCTCGTGCAGAAGGTGGACGAGGGCGGGCCGGCCGTCCCGCGCGTGCTCGACCTGACCCTGCGTATCGGTGAACTGCTGCTCGCGGGCGGTGAGAACGCCGAGGACGTGGAGGCCGCGATGTTCGCGGTGTGCCGCAGTTACGGGCTGGACCGGTGCGAGCCGAACGTCACCTTCACCCTGCTGTCCATCTCGCACCAGCCGTCCCTGGTGGACGACCCGGTCACCGCGTCCCGGACGGTGCGGCGCCGGGGCACCGACTACACGCGGCTCTCGGCGGTCTTCCGGCTCGTGGACGACCTGACCGACCCCGAGACCAGCATCTCGCTGGAGGAGGCCTACCGCCGTCTCGCCGAGATCCGCCGGAACCGGCACCCGTACCCCGGCTGGGCGCTCACCCTGGCCGCGGGGGGGCTGGCGGGCGCGGCCTCCCTGCTGGTCGGCGGCGACGTGATCGTGTTCGTGCTGGCCGCGTTGGGCGCGATGCTCGGCGACCGGCTGGCGTGGCTGTGCGCGGGACGCGGACTGCCGGAGTTCTACCAGTTCACGGTGGCCGCGATGCCGCCCGCGGCGATCGGTGTGACCCTCACGGCGACCCACGTCGACGTGGTGGCCTCCGCGGTCATCACCGGTGGGCTGTTCGCGCTGCTGCCGGGGCGGGCGCTGGTGGCGGGCGTGCAGGACGGGCTGACCGGGTTCTACATCACCGCCTCCGCTCGGCTGCTGGAGGTCATGTACTTCTTCGTCGGCATCGTCACCGGCGTGCTGGTGGTGCTGTACTTCGGCGTCAAGTTCGGCGCCAAGCTCAATCCGGACGCGTCGCTGAACCTCGCCCAACGCCCGGTGCTGGAGATCGCCGCGTCGATGCTGCTGTCACTGACCTTCGCCGTACTGCTCCAGCAGGAACGATCCACCGTGCTGGCCGTGACCCTCAACGGCGGTGTCGCCTGGTCGGTGTACGGGGCGATGCGCTACGCCGGCGACATCTCACCGGTGGCCTCCACGGCCGTGGCGGCCGGGCTGGTCGGCCTGTTCGGGCAGCTGCTGTCCCGCTACCGCTTCGCCTCGGCCCTGCCTTACACGACAGCGGCGATCGGTCCGCTGCTGCCGGGTTCGGCCACCTACTTCGGGCTGTTGGCGATGGCGCAGAACGACGTGGACAAGGGCCTGGTGTCGCTGGCCAAGGCGGCGTCGCTCGCCATGGCCATCGCGATCGGGGTGAACCTGGGATCGGAGATCTCCCGCCTGTTCCTGCGGTTCGGCTCCGCGGAGGGGCGGCGGGCGGCCAAGCGGACGCGGGGCTTCTGAGGCCTACTGGCGGTAGTTGCCCTGGTTGTAGTCCTGCGGGTACTGCTGGCGGCCGTTGTCCTGCGGGTACTGCTGCTGGTCGTACTGCTGCGGGTACTGCTGCTGGCCGTACTGCTGCGGGTACTGCTGCTGGTCGTAGGACTGGTTGCCGTAGCCCTGGCTGTCGTAGCCCTGGTCGTCGTAGCCCTGGTCGTCGTAGCCCTGGTTCCAGCCCTGCTGCTGTTCCTGCCGGTAGGGCTCGTACTGCTGGTCCGGCTCGATGCGGCGCAGCCGGGTCGTCGCGTCGTCCATGACGGGGGGCTGCTGCTGGGCCGGTTCGGCGGGCGGGGCGTTATTGGCCTTGGAGCGGGCCCGGAGGAACTCGATGGCGATCGGGATCACCGAGACGAGCACGATCAGGATGAGGATCAGCTCGATGTGCTTGTTGACGAAGTCGACGTTGCCCAGCCAGGAGCCGAGCAGGGTCACGCCCGCGCCCCACAGGACGCCGCCGATGACGTTGAAGGCCAGGAACGAGCGGTACCGCATGCCGCTGACCCCGGCGATGATCGGCGTGAACGTCCGCACGATGGGCACGAAACGGGCCAGGACCAGCGACTTCGGGCCGTACTTCTCGAAGAACTCGTGCGCCTTGGTGACGTTCTCCTGCTTGAACAGGCGTGAGTCGGGCCGGTTGAAGAGGGACGGGCCGACCTTCTTGCCGAACATGTAGCCCGCCTGGTCGCCGAGGATCGCGGCGAGGCAGATCAGGGCGATCGCCCCCCACAGCGGGAAGTCCAGGTCACCGGAGGTGATCAGCAGCCCGCAGGTGAACAGCAGCGAGTCACCCGGCAGGAAGAAGCCGATGAGCAGGCCCGACTCGGCGAAGACGATGAGGAGCAGGCCCCAGATGCTGTACGTGTCGAGCAGATAGTTGGGGTCCAGCCAGCTCGGGCCGAGGGCGAGTGTCATCACGGGTCCGGGCTCCTGTGGGGATGAGGCGATCGCCGCTTACCTGTGCGGCCGCACAAAACTATCAACGCGCCGCGTCCGCCCCAGGTTCCACCGGTGCCTCCGGGATGCGCTGTGCGCCGCCCGGCACGAACCTGTGAGCCGGAAGGCGGTGGTCCCGGCCCGGGGGTGCGCCCGGGCCGGGGTGTCACGCTGTGCGGCGGGCGGCGTTCGCCGTGATCGCCGCCCTGAGGTGTTCGGGCAGACCCGGATGCATCGCCTCGTAGAACGCGCGGAAGCGCTCGTCGGAGACGTACATCTCCGCCAGGCCCTGGTGGGTTTTCACGTGGCAGTCGAAGAACCATTTGCTGATGTGCTGCCGGTGCGCCTCGGCGAGGTCCATCGACCGCTCGGATGTCGGCGGCTCCCCCGCGCCGACGAGCGCCGCGTACGCCTTCCCCCACTCGGCGACCTCGGACTGGATCTGCTTCCAGTCGTCCTTGGTGTAGCGGGCCACGCGGCGCTGTGACTCCTCGTAGCTGTGCGTTCCGCCCCAGCGCCGCTCGGCCTCCTCGGCGTAGTCCTCGGGGTCCTTGTCCCCGAACACCTCGAACTTCTCCTCCGGCGTGAGATTGATGCCCATCGTGCGTGCCTCCATGGCGTGCTCCACGGCCTCGGCCATCTCGCGCAGCTTCTCGATCCGGGCGGTCAGCAGTTCGTGCTGCCGGCGCAGGTGCGCGCGCGGGTCCGCGTCGGGATCGTCGAGCAGGGCCGCGACCTCGTCGAGCGGGAAGCCGAGCTCCCGGTAGAACAGGATCTGCTGCAGCCGGTCGAGGTCGGCGTCGCTGTAGCGCCGGTGGCCCGCGTGGCTGCGCTCGCTCGGGGTGAGCAGGCCGATGTCGTCGTAGTGGTGCAGGGTGCGCACCGTGACTCCGGCGAAGCCGGCGACCTGTCCCACGGAGTAGCTCACTTCGTCCGCTCCCTTCTCGGTACGCCCCTACGCTGAGCCCTCACGCGACGTGAGGTGCAAGCCCCGGCCCGTTCGAGATGTTCCGTCCGCTTCACCCACTTATGGTGGGCGCGTGGCCCAGGACACCGCGCAGCAGGCGCCCGCCGCACCGGCGGCACCGGCGCGCGCCCTGCTGCCCCTGATCCTGCCCGCGGTACTGGTCGGCGTGGGCGCCAGTCTCCTCTATCTGCTGGTGAGCGGTCTGGCCGAGCGGTTGCAGGGGGTGCTGTGGGGGACGCTTCCCGACGCGCTGGGCATCGGCCGGTACTCCGTGCTGTGGATGCTGGTCATGCTCACCGCGACCGGGCTCGCCGTGGGGCTGGTCGTGTGGAAGGTCCCCGGTCACGCGGGCCCCGATCCGGCCACCGTGGGGCTCAGTGCCCCGGTGCTGCCCCTCGTGGTGCTGCCCGGCCTGCTGCTGGCGACCGCGCTGATGCTGGCGGGCGGTCCGAGCCTCGGGCCGGAGAACCCGATCATCGCGACGAACGTGGCGCTCGCCTTCTGGCTGGGCAGCAGGCTGATTCCCCGGATGCCGGGGGCGATGTGGCCGGTGCTGGCGGAGGCGGCGACGATCGGCGCCCTGTTCGGCACGCCGGTGGCGGCGGCGCTGGTGCTCTCCGAGGCGCTGGCCGGCCGGCCGTTGAAGGGCGCGCTGTGGGACAACCTCTTCGGGCCGCTGGCCGCGGGGGCCGTGGGCGCCATGACGACCACCCTGCTGGCCCATCCCACCTTCGACCTCGGCCTGCCCCCGGTCGGCCACCACCCCGGCTGGGGCGATCTGGTGGCCGCGCTGGTCGTCGCCTGTCTGGCCGCGGTGTTCGGCATGTGCGCGGTGTACGGCTTCCCGCACGTCCACGACGCGTTCCGGCGGCTGCGGCACCCGATGCTGGCGCTGCCCGTCGGCGGGCTGGTCCTCGGCCTGCTGGGGGCGCTGGGCGGTCATCTGACGCTCTTCAAGGGGCTGTCGGAGGTGGCGACGCTGGCCCGGAACCCGGACGGCTGGTCGGCGGGGCAGTTCGCGGTGATGGCGGTGGTGAAGCTGGCCGCGCTGCTCGTCGCCGCGTCCTGCGGGTTCCGCGGGGGACGGATCTTCCCGTCCGTCTTCATCGGCGCCGCCTTCGGACTCGCCGCCCACGCCCTCGTCCCTGGTGTACAACCGGCGGTGGGTGTGGCGGCGGGTGTGCTGGGCGTCCTGCTGGCCGTCACCCGGCAGGGCTGGATCAGTCTGTTCACGGCCGGGGTCCTCGTGGCCTCGCCGACGATCTTCGCCCTGCTGTGCATCGCCTCGCTGCCGGCCTGGCTGCTGGTGACGGGGCGGCCCCAGATGCAGTTGCGCGCCGACGGGACCTCCGTCCGCTGATCCTCTCGACCCTCTCCAGGGAGACATCTCCATGGCACTGCACAAAGGCCCCGGGAAGCCCGACGAGCGGCCCATGTCCGTCAACCCGTTCTTCGGGGAGGCGAACCCGGTCGTCGAGATGACCGAGGCGCCGCCCAAGAACCGGCTCCCCTACGAGCCGATGCCGCCCACCACGGCGGCGCAGATCGTGCACGACGAGCTGATGCTGGACGGCAACGCCCGCCTGAACCTGGCCACCTTCGTCACCACCTGGATGGAGCCGCAGGCCGGGGTGCTGATGGCCGAGTGCCGGGACAAGAACATGATCGACAAGGACGAGTACCCGCGCACCGCCGAGCTGGAGCGGCGCTGTGTGGCGATGCTCGCCGACCTGTGGCACGCGCCGGACCCGTCGGCCGCCGTGGGGTGCTCGACGACCGGCTCCAGCGAGGCGTGCATGCTCGCCGGAATGGCGCTCAAACGGCGCTGGATGCGGCGCAACGCCGACCGCTACCCGTCGGCGGACGCCCGCCCGAACCTGGTCATGGGCGTCAACGTGCAGGTGTGCTGGGAGAAGTTCTGCAACTTCTGGGAGGTGGAGGCCCGCCTGGTGCCCATGGAGGGCGACCGGTACCACCTCGACCCGCAGGCGGCGGCCGAGCTGTGCGACGAGAACACGATCGGGGTCGTCGGCATCCTCGGCTCCACCTTCGACGGGTCGTACGAGCCGATCGCCGACCTGTGCGCGACCCTGGACGACCTCCAGGCGCGGACCGGCCTCGACGTCCCGGTGCACGTGGACGGCGCGTCCGGCGCCATGGTCGCGCCCTTCCTGGACGAGGACCTGGTGTGGGACTTCCGTCTCCCGCGCGTGGCCTCCATCAACACCTCCGGGCACAAGTACGGGCTGGTCTACCCCGGGGTCGGCTGGGCGCTGTGGCGGGACAAGGAGGCCCTCCCGGAGGAGCTCGTCTTCCGCGTCAACTACCTCGGCGGCGACATGCCGACGTTCGCCCTCAACTTCTCCCGGCCGGGCGCCCAGGTCGTCGCCCAGTACTACACGTTCCTGCGGCTGGGCCGGGAGGGCTTCCGGGCGGTGCAGCAGGCCACGCGCGACGTGGCGCGCGGCCTGGCCGACCGGATCGAGGCGCTGGGCGACTTCCGGCTGCTGACCCGGGGCGACGAGCTGCCGGTCTTCGCCTTCACCACCGCCGAGGACGTCACGGCGTACGACGTCTTCGACGTCTCCCGGCGCCTGCGGGAGAACGGCTGGCTGGTCCCCGCCTACACCTTCCCGCCCAACCGGGAGGACCTGGCCGTCCTGCGGGTGGTGTGCCGCAACGGTTTCTCCGCCGACCTCGCCGAGATGTTCACGGAGGACCTGCGCCGTCTGCTGCCCGAACTGCGCCGGCAGTCGCACCCGGCGACGAAGGACCGGGAGGCGGCCACCGGGTTCCATCACTGACGGTCCGGGTCTCCCCCATCGACGGTCCGGGCCTGTTCCTGGGCGACCAGCTCGAACGCCGTCCTGCCGTCCAGTGACTCCCGGATGATGTCGGCGTGGCCGGCGTGCCGGGCGGTCTCCCGGATCAGGTGCAGGCAGAGCCAGCGCAGCGAGACGGCCTCGTCCGGCGGGAACCAGGGGTCGTTCGGCAGCGGGAAGGTGTCGTCGAGGCTGGAGGCGGAGCGGATGAACTCCTCGGTCTCGGCGGCGACCTGCTCCCAGTACGCGAGCTGGGAGGCGAGGGTCTCGCCCTCGGCCAGCCGGAAGCACTCGTGCCAGTTCGACTCGTCGCGCTTGACCGCCGGCGGCTCGCCCTTGGCCCGGGCCACCCAGCCCTGCTCGACCTCGGCGACGTGCTTGACCAACCCGGCCAAGGACAGCTCACTAGCGCTGGGCCGGCTCGCGGCCTGTTCCTCGGTGAGCCCCAGCACGGCCCGCCGGATGCCGCCGCGCTGCTCCGCGAGGAAGGAGAGCAGCGCTCCCCGCTCGTCGCCCCGCGCCTCGGCTCGTACGTGAGTGACCATGACCGGCCGCCTTTCGTCGGTTGGCTCCTGCTGCCTGACACCGACGACGTTACGGACCCTTGCGGTCAGGTGCTGTCCGCAAGCCTCCGTGGGAGGAGAGCTTCCTCAGAAGGGGAAGGTGCTCCGCCCGTACTGCACCGAGATCCACTTCAGCGTGGTGAAGGCGTCCAGCGTGGTCTCGCCGTTCAGCCGGCCGATCCCGGAGTGCTTCTCGCCGCCGAAGGGGACGAGGGGCTCGTCGTGGATCGTGCCGTCGTTCACGTGGAACATTCCGGTGTCGATCCGCTTCGCGAAGGAGACGCCCCGCTCGACGTCCGCGGTGTGGACGGCGCCGCTGAGGCCGTACGGGGTGTCGTTGACGATGCGGACCGCCTCCTCCTCGGCGTCGAAGGGGACGAGCAGGGCGACGGGGCCGAAGATCTCCTTGTGCAGCAGTGAGGAGTCGGTGGGCACGTCCGTCAGGACGGAGGGCTCCACCAGGTTGTCGGTGGTCGCGCCCCCCACCAGGAGTGTGGCGCCCTCGGTGACGGCCTGCTCGATCGCGGCGGAGAGGGCGTTGGCCTGCAGGGAGTTGATGACCGGTCCGATGACCGTCTGCGGGTCGCTCGGGTCTCCGGTCTTGAGCGTTCTCACCTTGGCGACGAACTTCTCGGTGAACTCGTCCGCCACCGAGCGGTCCACCAGGACGCGGTTCGCGGCCATGCAGACCTGTCCCTGGTCGGCGTACCGGCTGAAGACGGCCGCGTCCACCGCGTAGTCGATGTCGGCGTCGTCCAGCACCACCAGCGCGCTGTTGCCGCCCAGTTCGAGGACCGTGCGCTTGAGCTGCGCGGCGCACACGGTGGCGATGTGCCGGCCGACCTTGTCGGAGCCGGTGAAGGAGATCAGCTTGGGGACCGGGTGCTCGATGAAGGCGTCGCCTATCTCGGCTATGTCGGTGAGCACCACGTTCAGCAGGCCGGGCGGCAGACCCGCGTCCTCGAAGAGCTTGGCGAGCAGTGTGCCACCGCAGATCGGGGTGTCCTGGTGCGGTTTGAGGACGACGGCGTTGCCGAGCGCGAGGGCGGATGCGACAGGCTTGACCGACAGCAGGAACGGGAAGTTGAAGGGGCTGATGACGCCCACCACGCCGACCGGGACGCGGTAGAGGCGGTTCTCCTTGCCGTCGATCGGCGAGGGCAGGATCCGGCCCTCGCAGCGCAGCGCCAGCCCGGCCGCCTCACGCAGGAACTCCTTGGCCAGGTGCAGTTCCAGCTGGGCCTTCATACGCGTGCCACCGAGCTCAGCGATGATCATCTCGGTGATCTGGTGCTCCCGCTCCTCGACGAGGCGCAGGACCTTCTCGAAGAAGACGCGGCGGGTGTACGGATTGGTCTCGGCCCATTCCCGCTGCGCCCTGGCGGCCGCCCGGTAGGCCTCGTCGACCTCGTCAGCGGTGGCGATGGTGATCGAGGCCAGCTTCTCGCCGTCGTACGGGTTGAAGTCGATGATGTCCCAGGATCCGGTGCCCGGGCGCCACTCACCGTCTATGTACTGCTGGGCCAGGTCGGTGAAGCAGGACGACATGTGATCCCTCGATCCCTTGCTGCCGAAGCGGTCGAGACAGACACCCGATCAACTTCACGGTCCGATGAGACTGATCACACGTCATCGTACTTGTGATTGCGGTGAGTTGGGCGCCACCTGGGGATACGACGGTCTGCGAGACCGGGTTCACCGTGCGTCAGGAAAGCTGCAGCAGTCCCCGCAGCAGGTCCCGGCTCTCGTCCGGTCCGGGGCTGTCCTGCTGGAGCTCCTTGAGGACCTGCTCGTACTGGGCGACGTCCTCGCGCTTGTCCAGGTAGAGCGCGCTGGTCAGCTGCTCCAGGTAGACCACGTCCGACAGGTCGGACTCGGGGAAGCTGAGGATGGTGAAGGCACCGCTCTCGCCGGAGTGGCCGCCGAAGCTGAAGGGCATGACCTGCAGCCGGACATTGGGCCGCTCGGAGATCTCGATGAGGTGCTGGAGCTGCCCGCGCATCACCTCACGGTCGCCGTACGGGCGGCGCAGGGCGGCCTCGTCGAGGACGATGTGGAGGTCGGGGGCGTTCTCGGCGACCAGGCACTTCTGCCGCTCCAGGCGCAGCGCCACACGCCGCTCGACGTCGGCCGTGCTCGCGCCCTTCATACCGCGCCGCACGACCGCGCGGGCGTACTCCTCCGTCTGCAGCAGGCCGTGCACGAACTGCACCTCGTACGCCCGGATCAGCGAGGCCGCGCCCTCCAGACCCACATAGGTGGGGAACCAGCTCGGCAGCACGTCGGAGTAGCTGTGCCACCACCCTGCCACGTTGGCCTCCTTGGCGAGGGAAAGCAGGGAGTCGCGTTCGGCCTCGTCAGTGATGCCGTACAGCGTCAGCAGGTCTTCCACGTCCCTCGTCTTGAAGCTCACCCGGCCCAGCTCCATCCGGCTGATCTTCGACTCGGAGGCGCGGATCGAGTAACCCGCCGCCTCGCGCGTGATCCCCCGCGATTCACGCAGTCGCCTGAGTTGTGATCCGAGCAGCATGCGCCGCACCACCGATCCCGGCTCTCCCGCGCTCACGTTCGCCAGCCTCCCCAACCGTCTTCAGGGGCCGCAGTCTGCCACTAAAACACTTCGAGCAGTACTCGCCCGGTTACGGAAACGGAAAGACGCCCATGATTTCACACAGCGACCTGCAAGGAAGAGGTGTCCGACGTACATCAGGTTGGCGGAAAAAATGGCCAACAAGTGGTACGGGTGCACCCAATTCGGTCTCGTGCACGTGCATCTGCCCTTGCATCTGTTGTGCGCATCCGAAACCATGGTCTCGCGCCACCGCTGCATCGCAACGACCGCGAATTCCCGGGAGTGCCTCGCATGGGGACGAATGGATCGACCATGCTCGAGCCGTTACGGCAGGGCCTTCCGCCGCTGGATCCGGACGCCGTGTCCAACGCCGCCTCCTGTGCTCTGCCCGCCCGCTACGACGCGGTCCGCGAGGCCCGCCGGTTCACCCGCCTGACCCTCGACCAGTGGACCCTGGGCAATCGCTTCGACGACATATGCCTGGTCGTCTCCGAACTCGTCACCAACGCCCTGCGGCACGCGCTGCCGGAGGACGCCGGCAGATGCCCGGACGAGGCCTCGTCGGTGCGGCTCCATCTGATGCGGTGCACCGGGCGGCTGGTGTGCGCGGTGCGCGACCCCAGCCATGACACCCCGGTCGCGCGCGACTCGGACGACTGCTCGGCCGAGTCGGGCCGCGGCCTGTTCCTGGTCGACTCCTTCAGCGACAGCTGGGGCTGGCACCCGCTGGCGGGCACCCTGGGCGGCAAGGTCGTCTGGGCGCTGTTCCGGCTGCAGCCGGACGAATGACGCGACGCGGCGCCCTCTGACGCCGCGTTTCTACGCGCGTCCACGGACGCGTTGTCACCTTCGCCCCGCTCTGCCCCCCTCGACCCACCCCTTCTGCCTGTCCGCGCCGGGCATGTGGCCCAGCCGGATCAGCCGGATCAGCCGGATCAGCCGGCTACCAGGTGGTCGAACTCGCCGTCCTTGACGCCCAGCAGCATCGCCTCGATCTCCGCGCGCGTGTAGACGAGCGCGGGACCGTCCGGGAAGCGCGAGTTGCGCACCGCCACATCCCCGCCCGGCAGCCGGGCGAACTCCACACAAGAACCCTGCGAATTGCTGTGCCTGCTCTTCTGCCAGGCCACGCCGTCCAGCTGCGTGGCAGCCATGCCGTTGTACACGTCGTACCCCCCGTACACGCCGTCAACGTCGCGGTCCACAGGTCGCTCCCCGGTGGTGCACTTTGGCTGTTGTGGCCATAGATGCGGTGGTCAACTGGTCCGGATCATAACCCCCTTCACGTGCAGATGCATGAGCAGATGCACGTGCACGTGGGGTGTTCCTCCGGTTACAGCCTTGACGAGTGCTTTACCGACCAGTCACCGAAGCTGTCGCGGCATGTGCCCCGGTACTCCCAGGACATGCGAATGCCAACCCCCGTTCATGATCTTCCTCGCCGTCGGCCGCGCCGGGTCGTCGGGATCGAATTCCTTCTCGCACTAAGAACAGACGCGTGGCGGGCCCTTACTGTTCCAGTCTTCACCTAACGGCCCGGTTTGCGTGACCGGCCGGATCGGCGCCCGCACAGGGAACACCTACCGGGCGCCCGGCGGACCGCCAGGGTCGGGCTGGTAGCTTGCTGCGGTCCCAGCGGCCAACCGGCGGCCGTTTCCGCCTACAGCTCGGGAGCTTGCAGTGACTTCGCCGACTACGAGGGTGGCCCCGGCGGCGCGCACGAGGGTGCGGGTCGCGGCCGTGACCGTGGGGCTGGCGGGCGCGCTCGCGCTCACCGCCTGCGGCGGAGGGGGCGGTTCCGACGACGCCTCGACGAGCCCGAGCCCGGCCGGGTCCTCGGCCGGGGCCTCCACCGCGGACACCGGCGCCGGTACGGGCGGGGTCACCGGCGCGTCCGGCGGCCTGCAGGGCAGCTGGCTCGCCACGCACGACGGCAAGGCCGTGGCCCTGGTGGTCACCGGCAAGAAGGCGGCGCTCTTCGTGACCGGCGGCACCGTGTGCAGCGGGACCGCCGGCGAGGAGGCCGGAATGCAGATGCTCCACCTTTCCTGCGCCGACGGCGGCAAGGACCGGACGACCGGAATGGTCGACTCGGTCGGCAAGAGCTCCCTGACGATCACCTGGTCGGGCAAGCTCGGCAAGGAGACCTACACCAAGGCCGAGGGCGGCAAGCTGCCCTCGGGGCTCGCCACCGCGAGCATCGGCACGCCCTAGCGGAGGGGCGCGCGGCGGGTCCGCGCGCGCAGGCACCATGATGCTGGGGACCGTCACGACCTCGACAGGGACTCCACTCATGCGCGCCATTCCGCTCACCGTCACCGCACTCGCCGCCGCACTCGTCCTGACCGCCTGCAACAGCGGCGGCGACAGCGGCGACAAGGGCAAGTCCAGCTCCGCCTGCAAGATCGGCGGTGTCTCCGTACAGGTGGGATCCGCGAGCCTGGCACCGGCCGCCGGTGACACGGGTGAGATCCCCGTCAGCATCACCAACCAGAGCGCGCCCTGCACGCTGGAGCACTTCCCCGGCGCCACCCTCGAAGGGGGCGCCACCACGGCGGCCCTCTCCGCACAGCAGGGCGCGAAGGCGCAGAAGCTGAAGCTCGTGAAGGGTGACTCCGCGTCCTTCACCATCAGCTATGTGCGGGGCGCGGCGGGCGGCAAGAACAGCCTCGCGGCCAAGACCCTCAAGATCACCCTGCCCGGTGGCACCGACAGCCAGAGCTTCCCCTGGAAGTACGGTCCCGTCGCCGGGAAGACCAAGCCGGGCGACCAGGCCTTCGTGAGCGCCTTCCAGCAGGTGGGCGACTGAGACCGGGCGACCGGGGGCGGGCGGGCAGGGCCTCCGCCGCGGGAGTCCTGCCTGCCCGGGCGGGGCCTAATCGAGGCGCGGCCGGGCCCTGACCTGAGCCCGGTCCGCCGCCCGTGCGCCCTCCGTCCAGCCCGCCTCGTCGCTCACCCCGCGCAGACGGGTCGTGGTGGTCTGCGGGAACAGGGCCTCCAGACGGCCGGTCACGGCTGTCTCGCGGGTGGCGAGGACCGGGAGCAGGTCCTGGGTGACCTGGGTCTCGGCGGCGGCCGCGAGGCGCTCGCCGACGCGGTGGGCGTAGGAAGCGAGGAAGGACTGCCGGAACGTCTTCGTCCGCTTCCGGCCGCCGGCTCGCTGGGCCGCTTCGGCCTTCGCCATCGCGTGCGTGGCCTGCACGAGCAGCGAGGTGTAGAGCAGTTCGACCGCCTCCAGGTCGGGCTCGAAGCCGACGACCGTGGAGAATCCGAGCGGTTCGTTCCACACCGCCCGGCAGTGGTTGGCGGTGGCGACCGCGTCGAGCAGGACCGCCTTGGCCTGTTCGTACGGCGGCTCGACTCCGATCCGGCAGGCACCTGGCGCGTCCGCCGAGGGGGCCCCGGCCGCGAGCAGCGCCTCGTCGATGCTGTGCCGGGCCATCAGCTCCTGCGCCTTGGCGCTCAGCGCCTCCGCCTCCTCCGGGAACTCGGTCGCCTCCGCCTTGGCGAGCAGCGCGCGGATCCGGGTCAGCATGCGGGACGCCGGCCGCTGCGGCTCCTGCCGGGATTCCTCCAGGGGTTCCAGGGCGGGCAGGCGCAGCAGCAGGCGGTAGAGCTCGAGGACGGCGGTGGCGTGCGAGAAACGGTCGGCCCCGCGCGCCGGTCCGGCCGGGAGGGCGTCGAGCTGCGCGGTCCAGCGCCGGCCGCGTGGCCGGTCTCTCGGCGCCTGTGCGCGGATCAGCTCCGCCGCCAAGGAGACGTGTACGTCGTCCAGTTCGCGCCGCACCAGCCGTACGACGTCGCCGGGCTGCCAGCCGCGCCGCCAGGCCGCCTCGACGAACTCCTCCCCGCGTCGGGCCAGTCCGGCGTCCGCCCCGGGATCGGCGGCGAGGAGGGAGGCGCCCGTGTCCAGCCCGGCCTCGGAATCGTCGTACAGGGCGGCCCGGAAGGCGCGCTCGACGGTGCTGGTTTCGCTGCTCACCCGTCGATCGTGCCATGGGCCGCCGACAGTGGGCGGGGGTCGTCCACAGCCTGTGGACAACCTTCGGTCGCGCCGGGACCGCGCCGGGAAGGGTCCGGTCGGCCGTTGCCGGGCACCCCGGCATCTCACGTCTCGAAATCCTGTCGCCGCCCTCGGATGCCGCGACGAGCATGCTTGGAATGATGGATATGTCTCTCTACGCGGCGTTCCTCGTCGCCGCCTTCGCGCTGTGCGTCACGCCCGGCCCCGACATGATGTTCATCGTCGCGACGGGCGGCCGGGGCGGACCCTCGGCGGGGGTGACGGCCGCCGTCGGGGTGGCGTGCGCGATGTTCGTGCACACGGTCGCCGCGGCACTCGGGCTGTCGGCTCTGTTCCTGACGCTGCCGACGCTCTACCACGTGCTGCGCTGGGCGGGCGCCGCCTATCTGCTGTACCTCGCGGTCAAGGCGTTCCGCGGGGGTTCCACGCCGGTCGAGGCGGACGCGTCCACGGACGCGGGGCGGCGGCGGGCTTTCTGGCGCGGGGCCGTCACCAATCTGCTGAACCCGAAGGTGATCCTCTTCAACGTCTCCTTCCTGCCGCAGTTCGTGAACCCGGAACTGGGCCGTGTGCGGGAGCAGTTCCTCGTCCTCGGCGCCACGATCACGGTGATGGGACTGCTGGTGGACGGCTCGATCGGGCTGCTCTCCGGCAGGCTCGCCACGCTGCTGCGGCGCAGTCGGCGGGTGGCGCGGTGGCTGGATCTGTTCAGCGGGACCGTGTTCGCGGGGCTGGCGGTGCGGCTGGCGGCGTCGCCGAAGTAGACGCCGGAGCGAAGTGTCAACTTCGGGTTGACGACCTCAGGGTGTCAACCTATGGTTGACACATGACGACGAACTCACCCGGCACGGCTTCCGTGCGTCTCGACGACCTCATCCAGGCCATCAAGACGGCCCACACCGAACCCCTGGAGCAGCTCCAGGACGCGGTGATCGCCGCCGACCACCTGGGCGACGTCGCCGACCACCTGATCGGTCACTTCGTGGACCAGGCGCGGCGCTCCGGCGCCTCCTGGACCGACATCGGCAAGAGCATGGGCGTCACCCGGCAGGCGGCGCAGAAGCGCTTCGTACCGAAGGAGTCGGCCGACCTGGACCCCAGCCAGGGCTTCAGCCGCTACACCCCGCGCGCGCGGAACGTGGTCATGGCCGCGCACAACGAGGCGGTGGCGGCCCGCAACCCCGAGGGTCGCCCCGAGCACCTGGTCCTCGGGCTGCTGGCCGAGCCGGAGGGCCTGGCCGCCAAGGCGATCACCGCGCAGGGCGTCCTGCTGGACGCCGTACGCCAGGCCGCGTCCGCCGCGCTCCCGCCGGCCGCGGAGAACGCCCCGGACCTCGTCCCCTACGGTCCGGAGGCCAAGAAGGTCCTGGAGCTCACCTTCCGCGAGGCCCTCCGGCTCGGCCACAACTACATCGGCACCGAGCACATCCTGCTGGCCCTGCTGGAGCACGAGAACGGGGAGGGCGTGCTCAGCGGGCTCGGCATCACCAAGGCGGCGACCGAGACCTACCTCGCCAAGGCGCTGTCGCTGCTGGCGAGCGGGCCGGGGCAAAGCGACCAGGAGAGCTGAGAACCGCAGGTCACGGCCGTTGTCAGACCCCCCTGCCACACTCGCAGTCATGACCGACCGCTGGGCGCTCGCCCCGGCCGAGGACGGTGGCGTGGAGCTCGCCCCCCTCGGTCCGGACGGGCTGCCCTGCGGGCCGGTGCGGCGGGAGCCGGATCCCGCCGGGGCGGTGCGGAGCCGCCCGGAGGTGACGCGCTGGGTGTGGCGGTCGACCGCCGAGGTCTATCCGCGTCTGCTCGCCACGGGGGTGCGAGTGGAGCGCTGTTACGACATCGAGGACGCCGAGACACTCCTGCTGGGTCACGAGGGGCGGTACGGCGAGCCGCGTTCGGCCGCCGCCGCCCTGGCCCGCCTCCGGGGCGGCCCCGTACCGCCCGATCCCCCGCAGCGCTCCGCCGAACCCGGTGCGCAGTCCCCGCTGTTCGAGCCGCAGGGCGCCCGCCTGCCGATGGCGGACCTCCTCGCGGTCTACGCCGAGCAGCAGCGGCGGCACGACCGGGCCGCGCACCCCGACCGGATGCGGCTGCTGACGGCGGCCGAGTCGGCGGGGATGCTGGTGGCCGCCGAGATGAACCGGGCGGGGCTGCCGTGGAGCGCCGAGGTGCACCGCGAGCTGCTGCGCGACCTGCTCGGCGAGCGGTACGCGGGCGGGGGCGAGCCGCGCCGCCTGGCGGAGCTGGCCGACGAGGTGTCCGCGGCGTTCGGCCGCCGGGTGCGGCCCGATCTGCCCGCCGACGTGGTCAAGGCCTTCGCGCAGGCCGGCATCAAGGTGAAGTCCACACGCCGCTGGGAGATCGCCGCCCTCGATCACCCGGCCGTCAAGCCGCTGCTGGAGTACAAGAGGCTGTACCGCATCTGGGTGGCGCACGGCTGGTCCTGGCTGCAGGACTGGGTGCGCGACGGGCGGTTCCGGCCTGAGTTCCTCGCGGGCGGGACGGTCAGCGGACGCTGGGTCACCAACGGCGGGGGCGCACTGCAGATCCCCAAGGTGATCCGGCGGGCCGTGGTCGCCGACCCCGGCTGGCGGCTGGTGGTCGCCGACGCCGACCAGATGGAGCCGCGGGTGCTGGCGGCGATCTCCCGCGACCCCGGGCTGATGGAGGTGGCCGGCCGGGAGAGCGACCTCTACCAGTCCGTGTCCGACCGGGCTTTCTCCGGCGACCGCGCGCAGGCCAAGCTCGCCGTGCTCGGCGCGGTCTACGGCCAGACCTCCGGCGACGGCCTGAAGAACCTCGCCGCGCTCAGACGCCGTTTCCCCAGGGCGGTGGCGTACGTGGACGACGCGGCGCGGGCCGGTGAGGAGGGCCGGCTGGTGCGGACCTGGCTGGGGCGGACCTGCCCGCCCGTGGCGGGGGCCGCCGACGACGGTGCCGAGGAGGCGGGCATCCCCGTCACCGCGCCGGACGACGAGTCCGACGACCGCCCCTGGGCGCCCGGCCACTCCTCCACCGACGCCCGCGCGCGTGGCCGCTTCGCCCGTAACTTCGTCGTCCAGGGCAGCGCCGCCGACTGGGCCCTGCTGATGCTCGCCGCGCTGCGCCGGGCCTGCGCGGGCATGGCCGCCGAGCTGGTCTTCTTCCAGCACGACGAGGTGATCGTGCACTGTCCCGAGGCGGAGGCCGAGGCGGTGGTGGCGGCGATCCGGGAGGCGGCGGACCTGGCGGGCCTACTGACCTTCGGACAGACGCCGGTCAGGTTCCCGTTCACGACGGCGGTGGTGGAGTGCTATGCCGACGCGAAGTGATCAGTTGTTCCCGCCGAGCAGTTCCCGCAGCTCCGCGACCACCGCGTTCTCGTCGGTGCCGTCCAGAGCGGCGAGCGCCTCGCGCCAGGCACGGTACGCCTCGCGCACCAGGCCCGTCTCCCGCAGCAGGAACCCGTGCTGGTGGCGGGCGAGGCCGCCCACGTAGCGGTCGGCGCGGGCGTCAGCGCGGCGCAGCAGTTCGGCGCACTCGCGTCCCGCCCGACCGGTGCGGCCCAGCTGCCGCAGCGCGCGGACCAGGCCGAGCCGGGTCTGGGACTCCCCGTGCCAGTCGCCGTGGCCGCCGAGGATGCGCAGGCTCTCCTCGAAGTGGACGGCGGCGGCGGCCGGTTCGCCGAGTGCGAGATGGGCGTAGCCGATGTTGCAGTGCGCGGAGTGCTGCACGATGACGGCGCCGATCGCGTCCCCGATCGCCAGCGAGCGCCGGTGCTGCTCTATGGCGGCGCGCGGGTCGGTGTGCTCGTACAGATTGCCGAGGTGGCTGTAGGTGATGGCCTCGCCGTAGGGGTCGTCGAGCTGCCGCGAGTACTCCAGGCTCTGCCGCAGCGCGTCCCCCGACTCCGCGTACCGGCCGAGGCCCTCGAGCAGCAGTCCCCGGTTGTTGAGACAGCGCCGGATCCAGGAGACCCGGCCGAGCCGGCGCCAGATCGTCAGGGCCCGGTCGGTGAGGGCGAGGGCGTCGCCCTGCCTGCCGGTCAGGAAGTGCAGGCCCGCGAGGTCGCCGAGCGCGTAGGCCTCGGCCGCCTCGTCGCCGAGCCGCCGCGCGGCACCGAGGGCGGCCCGGCCGAGCACCTCCATCTCGGCGACCCGGCCGCTGCGCTGGACGTACGGGAAGAACAGCCGGACCAGGGTGGACAGGTGCGCGGCCTGCCGGTCGTCGGGCGTCTCGGCGTACCGCTCGGCCAGGGCGACCACGTTCGCCAGCTCCCGGTCGCCCCAGGCGAAGGCCTCCTCGGCGGAGCCGAAGGCGGGCACGGCCCGCACGTCCGCCGTATGGGCGGGTGGCTGGGCGGCGGTCGGACGGCGGCGGTCGTCCTGGTCGAGGCCGGGTTCCACGATCGCGGTGAGGGTGCGCTCGGCGACGGCGGCGTACCAGCGCAGGGCGGTGCCGGCGACGGCGGTGTCCTCGCCGTCGCCGGTGAGTTCGCGGGCGAAGTCGCGGACCAGGTCGTGGGGTGCGTAACGGCCGTACGCGGTCTCCTCCAGGAGCGCGACGTCGACCAGGCGGTCCAGTGCGGCCTCGGCCCGGCGTTCGTCGGTGCCGGTGAGGCGGGCGATCAGGGCAGCGCCGTAGCTGGGCAGGTCCAGGGCGCCGATGCGGCGCAGGGCGCGGGCCGCGTCCCGGTCGGCCTCGCGCACGGAGGCGGCGAGCGCGTCGTGCGCGACGGCCAAGGAGCGGCGGACGCTCAGGTCGTCGTACTCCAGTTGGTGCAGGCGGCTTTCGGTGGCGGCCAGTTGGTCCGCCAGGACGTCCGGGGTGAGGGCGCGGCGGGCGGCCAGCCGGGCGGCGACCACACGCAGGGCGAGCGGCAGGCGGCCGGTGAGCTCGACGAGGGGGTGACCGGCGTCGAGTCCGTCGCGGCCGGAGACCGTGCGCAGCAGCTCCGCGCTGTCCTCGCCGGTCAGCGGCCCGAGCGGGAAGCGGCGGGCGCCGTCGAGGGCGGTCAGCGGGGAGCGGCTGGTGACGATCACCGCGCATCCGGGGCCGGCCGGCAGCAGCGGCCGTACCTGCGCGGCGTTCGCCGCGTCGTCCAGCACCAGCAGGGTGCGGGTCGGCGCGAGCAGCGAGCGCAGCAACGCGGCGGCCGCGTCGGGGTGTTCGGGGATGCTCCGGGGGTCGGCACCGAGGTCGCGCAGCAGGGTGCCGAGGGCCTGGGCGGCGGGCAGCGGGGACATGCCGGGGGTCGCGCCGTGCAGGCTGACGTAGAGCTGCCCGTCAGGGAAACGTTTCCGCAGCTCATGTGCCACATGCAGGGCCATGGCGCTCTTGCCGACGCCTGCCATGCCGCTGATGACGGCGACGACGGGGGTCCGGGCGTCGCCCCCGTCCGCACCGGGTGCGGTGAGGGCCCGGCGCAGGTCGTGGACGACGTCCCTGCGGCCGGTGAAGTGGGCGGGCGGCGGCGGAAGCTGCGCGGGCCGGGGCGTCCGGGCGACCGGGACGGCGTCCTCGCGCGTAGATGCGGGGGCGAGCGACGGGCCCGCGGTGCCCCTCCCGGACGGCGAGCCGTCCTCCCGGCCCGTGTGCGCGGCGCTCACCTCGGGATCCGTCCGCTCGCCGCCGGGGCGCGGCCGGCGCGGGCCTACGCCTCCGCCCCCGTCCTCGAACGGCCCTTCACCCGCGGGCGGGTGACCCTCGCGCGGCCCCCCGGGGGAGCCCGCGTGGGGACTCGCGTGGGAGCCCTCCTGCGGACCTTCGTGCGGACCCGCGTGGGAGCCCTTGCGCGAGCCCCCGTGCGGATCGTCGTACGGGCCCTTCCCCGGGCCGCTCCCGGCGGCGGCCGGGTCCCCGGTCTCCCGCAGCACCTCGATATGGGCGCTGCGCACCGCCGGGCCGGGCTCGATGCCGAGTTCCTCGACCAGGCGGGTGCGCAGGTCGCGGTGGACGGCGAGGGCCTCGGCCTGGCGGCCGGTGCGGTGCAGCGCGAGCATGAGCTGACGGTGGAAGGTCTCGCGCAGCGGATGCTCGGCCACCAGGGCGGCCAGCTCCGGCACCAGCGCGGTCAGCCGGGGGCCGCCGAGGCCCAGCTCGGCGTCGTACCGCCACTCCAGCAGCAGCAGCCGTGCCTCCTCCAGGCGCTGGGCGAGGGCGTATCCGCCGAGTTCGGCGGGCAGCCCGCTCAGCGGCGCCCCTCGCCACAGCGCGAGCGCCGCCGTGCAGGCCCGCAGCACGCCGGCCCAGTCCCGGCGGCCGTGCGCGGCCCGCGCCTCGCCGAGGCGCGCGTCGAAGACGTGCACGTCCAACTCGCCGTCGTCGACGCGGAGCCGATACCCCGGGGGCACGGCGCGCAGCCGCTCCGGGTCGTCGAGGAGCCGGCGCAACCGCGTGACGTGGTTGTGCAGCGAGGCCTGCGCGGACGCGGGCGGCGCGCCGCCCCACAGGGCGTCCTTGAGCGAGTCGACCGGCACCACCCGGCCGGCCTCCAGCAGCAGCGCCGCGAGCAGGGCGCGCACCTTGGGGCTGCCGATCGGCCGGACCGAGGGGGCCGAGCCGCTGCGGTCACCGGTGTCGTGGGCGCGGGCGTCGTGGACCAGCGGGTCGTCGACGTCGTCCTGGGCGTCGTTCGAGGCGTCGCATGGGCCAGCCGTGACGTCGTCCGTGCCGTTGTACGAAATCCCGTACGGCGCACGGTCGTACAGAACGGGCGGTCCCAGCAGTCCGAACCGCAGCTCGCACCGCCGCATCACGCCGTTCACTGCCTTCCCACGCGGTCGTGGCCGACCGTGCTCCGCGGCGGGCGCCCCGCCGTCCGTGGCGGAATCCCGCCCTGTCTCCGGCGGTTTCCCGCCACTCCTCCTCTGCCGGTTACCGCCGGAATCCGCTACGGTTCCTGGCTACTGCCACTCTCGTCCGGCGAATTCACGCCAACCGGCCGGCAGCCTCCGGAAGAACCGCTGACCACATGTTAGCGATCCGTTGGTGCGTCCTGATGTGATCGTGTCATCGGATCCGGCCCGACGACGCGCGCGTAGGACGCGTAACTCGGGGGAGTGTCGCCGCAGGCCGGGTCCGGGGACGCAAGAGGACCCCGGTCGTCGGAGGTGAACGACCGGGGTCCTTGTCCCGCTCCCCCGCCGGTTCGCGCAACCCCTCCACGAACACACGCCCCGGCGCGCGCCCGCTCATTCGGTGCGCAGTGCCCCGACGGTGTCTCCCCGGGCCGCCCATCCGGCCGGCAGCAGTGCGCCCGTGACCGCGACGGCCAGCCCGCCGAGGGCGAGCAGGGCGAGTTGGGGTGCGTGGTAGACGGCGATGTACGACCGGGGCAGGGTCAGGCCGACCGCGTCGCCCATCAGCGGGGTGACGTAGCGGTGCAGGGCGACCCCGGCCGGCACCGCGGCGAGGCCGGCGAGCAGGCCGATTCCGGCGACCGAGGTGACGATCATGGTCACGGTCTGCCGGGGGCTCATCCCCAGTGCCTTGAGGACGCCGAGGTCGTGGACGCGGTCGCGGGTGTCGAGGACGACCGTGTTGAGGACGCCCAGGCCCGCCACCCCGGCCAGCATCAGGGTGAGCGTGCCGATCAGCGCGTCCATGGCGGCGATCACGCCGGACGTGTTCTCGCTGTTCGCCATGGCGACCGCGCCGGCCGGCCGGAGGGCGGTACTCAGCGAGGCGAGGTAGTGCCCGAGGTCCGTACCCGGTTTCGTCCGCACCTGGTACCGGCCCGGTGTCGCGTCGAGCCCCAGGTCCGCGAGGGTGGAGGTGCGGGTGAGGAGCCCCATGCCCTGGCCCTCGGTGAAGAACGCCTCGCCGACGATCCGTACCGAGGTGCGGCGTCCCTGCTCGGTCAGGGTCACCGTGTCGCCGACGTGGATGTCGGCGGCCTGGAGGAAGCGGCGGGTGACGACCGCTTGTCCCGGGCCGTCCAGCCAGTGCCCGAAGACCAGCCGCGGGGCGCCCCAGGAGGAATCGCCCTGGTACGCGACCACGGTGGTGGCGCCGGTGATCCCGGACGCGCCCACCTCCGCCTGGGCGGTGCCGTAGAAGCGGGCGGTGCCCGGCTGGACGCGGAGTGCGGCCGCGATCCGGGCCGGGTCGGCCTTCGGCTCGTCCTGCCCGCCGTCCGCGGGCACCGCCCGGGCGCCGGGTGGGGCCTGCGGGCCGCCCGCCGCCACGACCACCGAACCGGCCGAGTCGAGCATGCGGTCCGACTGCACGTCCCCGAGGGTCAGGGCGAGCCCGACCCCGAAGGTGACGGTGGCGGCGCCGAAGGCGACCGCGGCGGCCGTCGTGGCGGTACGCGCCGGATGCGCGAAGGGGTGCGCCAGCCCGAGCCCCACCGCACGCGGCACGGGCAGCCGCCCTGTCAGCCGCCGCGCCACGCGCCCCCGTCCCGCGCGGGGCGTGCGCCCCACTCGGATGGCCTCGACGGTGCGCAGGCGCCCGGCGCGCAGCGCGGGCGGCAGAGCGGCGAGCGCCACCAGGACGAGGACGGCGGCGGGCACCGCGAGGTCGATCCACACCGGTATCGAGGCCGTCGGCCCGTCGAAGGCCTCGCCGACGTCACCGAGCACCGGTACGGCCAGCAGGTTGCCCAGGACCAGCCCCGGTGCGCAGCCGACCGCCGCCGGGATCAGCGCCTGCCCGAGGTAGGCCCGCACCACCTGTGCCGGAGTGAAGCCGAGGGACTTGAGGATGCCGATGCGACGGGTGGCGCTGCCCACCGCACCGCTCACCACGATGCCGATGACCAGTACCGACAGCAGCAGTCCGAGGACACCGAAGGCGGCCAGGAAGGGCACGAACGCCATCGCGTTGGCGGTCTCCTGCTGCCTGACGGTCAGATACGACTCCGCCCCGGTCATCGCCCCCTTCGGCACCGCCGCACCGACCGCCGCACGGTCGGCGGCCACTTGGGCGTCCGTACCGGCGTGGCGGAAGCGGTAGAGCATCTCGTACGAGGGTGCGCCACCCGTCCCGTTCAGGGCCTCGGCCTGCGCGGGAGTCACCCAGGCGTCCGCGGTGCCGGTCACCGAACGGGCGATGCCGACCACGGTGAGCGTCGGGCTCCCCGGCGCACCGGGGAACGTCAGCCGGGCGCCCCGGTCCACGGGGACCGTGCCCAGGGCCAGCACGATCTGGCCGGGGCGGGTCGCCCAGGTCCCCTCCGCGAGCCGGACCCGGTCCACCGGGCCACCGGCGGACGCCCGGCCGGCGACGGTCATCGGGGGCAGGTCGGCACCGGACGGGAGGAAGTCCGAGGCGGAGGCCGTGCGCGGGCGTACCGAGAGGGTCCGGAAGGGGCCCGCCGCGGCGGACACTCCGGACGTGCGGGCGGTGGCCGCGAGCCGCGCCGCCGTCGCCTTCGTCCCGTCGAACCGCACGGTGAGATGGGCGCCGTGGCGCTGCGCGAAGGCGTGGTCGAAGGGCGCCCGGGACGCGACGAGCAGTCCGGCGGCGAGGACGGCGGCGGTCACCGACATGAACGTGGTCAGGATCAGCACGGCGGTCTGCACGCGGCGCCGCCCGACTCCGGCGCGTACCACCCGGCCGAGGGCGCTCATCGGGTCGCCGCCGGTGCCACGTGCCCGCTGTCGCGGACGATCCGGCCGTCGACCAGTTCGACGGTGCGGGTGGCACAGGAGCGGGCCAGCGCCAGGTCGTGGGTGACCAGGACGATCGTCTGCCCTGCCGCGTTGAGGTCGGCCAGCAGTGCCCGGACGTCGTCGCCGGACGCGGTGTCCAGCGCGCCCGTCGGCTCGTCGGCCAGCAGCAGGGCCGGACGGTTCATCAGAGCCCGGGCAACCGCGACGCGTTGCCGTTCGCCGCCGGACAACCGGCCGGGGTAGGCGTCGGCGTGGCGGTCGATGCGCAGGGACTCCAGCAGCCCGGCGGCACGGGTGCGCGCCTCCCCGCGGGACAGGCCCGCCAGTTGGGCGGGGAGCAGCACGTTGTCGGTGACGGTCAGGTCGTCGAGGAGGTTGAAGAACTGGAAGACCATGCCGATCCTCGTCCGCCGGTACCGCGCCGACCCGGCCTCGCTCAGCGCGTCCACGCGCAGCCCGTCGACCGTGACGCTGCCCGTGCTCGGCCGGTCGAGCCCGGCGATCAGGTTGAGCAGCGTCGACTTGCCGCTGCCGGACGGACCGAGGACGGCGACCGCCTCTCCGGCACGCACGCTCAGCGTCACGTCGGCGAGGGCCGGGGGGTCTTCGCCGTACGTTCTGGTGACCTCGCGGATGTCGATGACGGGCACGTTCGGTGCCATGGGGCCTCCAGCGGCGGATGGTTGCGGGACGGGCCGAAGGTAGGCGCCGGAGGGCGACCGGGGCGTCGGTCGCGACGGCGAAACCGGCTGCCGTTCCCGGATGACCCGGCGGGGGCGTCATCCTCGCGATGTAGCCGGGGGGTGTAGCGCCCCGCCGTGCCGTCCGCGCCGGGAGGGATGTGGCCGGGAGGGGGGCTTGCCACACTGGGCGCATGACCGGGGCTGCGGGGGTAGTGGGGGCTTTGGGGGCGGGGATCGCGCGGTGGTGGCGGTCCGGCGTCGCCTCGTTGCGGGCCCGCGTGCCGCTGCCGGTCCGGGGGCCGGTGCTGGGCCGGGGCCCGGTGCCGCGGCCGTCCCGGTGGGCCTGGGCGGCCGACGGGGGCCTCGCCGTCGTACTGGCCGCGTGCACGGTGGTCAGTACGCTGCGGCAGGACCACGCCGGTTTTCCGGCTCCCTCGGCCGTGGGTGGCCCGCCCGTTCCACCGGAACCACCCCTTCCAGCGGAACCATTTGTTCCACCGGATCCACTTGTTCCACCGGACCCACCTGTTCCGCCGGAGTCGCTGCCGGCGCACGGTGGTGCGCGGGGCCTCTATCCGGCGGCCGTCCCGTCCGACGTCCTGCTCCTCGCGGCCCTGACGGCCCTGCTCCTGGTGGCGCGCAGGCGGTATCCGCTGACCGCGTTCTGGGCGGTGACCGGCGTGAGCCTGGCCTTCGGGACACGACAGGGGGCGGGCGACGCGACCGTCTACACCTTCCTCTCCTGTGTGGTCGCCGCATACAGCGCCGCCGTGTACAGCCCGCACCGGGTGTGGGCCCTGGCCAGTGTGGTGGCCGGTGCCGGCCTGCTGGCCGTGTACCACGACCAGACGTTCCCGCAGCTCACGCCTGGTCTGCTGCCGTTCCTCGCACTGCTCGGCGTGGGTCTGGGTGCCGGCGCGGTGCACGCCTGGAAACAGCGCGTACACCTCCTGCGGCAGGAGCAGCAGACAGCCACCCGGCTGGCCGTGGAACGCGAACGCTCCCGCATCGCACGCGAGTTGCACGACGTCGTCACCCACAATGTGAGCGTGATGGTCATCCAGGCGGGCGCGGCCCGCAAGGTGATGGACGCCGCGCCCGACCGGGCACGCGAGGCGCTTCTCGCCGTCGAGGCCGGCGGCCGCACCGCGATGGCCGAACTGCGCCATGTCATGGGCCTGCTCACCATGGCGGCCGCGGAGCCGGGTGAAGACCCGCCCGACGAGGAACTGTCGCCGCAACCGGGCCTGGCGCAGGTGGACGCCCTCACCGCACGCATGCGGGCGACCGGCGTACCCGTCGAACTGACGGTCACCGGCACCCCGGTGCCGCTGCCCGCCGGGGCCGACCTGGCCGGGTACCGCGTGGTGCAGGAGGCGCTGACCAACACGGTCAAGCACGCCGCCGGCGCCCGCGTCCGGGTCGCCGTCGACCACACCCCGGACGCCGTCCGCATCGAGGTGTCCGACACCGGCGGCACCCCCGCGGCACCGGCCGGCCCCGGCGGCGGCCGTGGCCTGACCGGACTGCGCGAACGCCTCGCCCTCTATGGAGGCACGCTGCGGACGGACGAACCCCCCACCGGCGGCTTCCGGCTCCGAGCGGACATCCCCGCCGCGCCCCCGGCCGAGGAACTCCCATGACCCGGCCACCACGCGTGGTGATCGCCGACGACCAGGCGCTGGTCCGCACGGGCTTCGGCATGATCCTGGCAGCGGACGGCATCGACGTCGTCGCAGAGGCCGCCGACGGGGACGAGGCGATCGACGCGGTCCAGCGCACCCACCCCGACCTGGTCCTGATGGACATCCGGATGCCCGGCACCGACGGCCTGGAGGCCACGCGGCGCATCCTGTCCGGCGCCGCGTCCGAGCCGCCCCGCGTCGTCATGCTGACCACCTTCGACCTCGACCGCTACGTCTACGCCGCCCTCACCGCCGGCGCCAGCGGCTTCCTCCTCAAGGACGTCACCCCGGAACACCTGGTCGCCGCCGTCCGCCTCGCCCGCAGCGGCGACGCCCTCCTGGCCCCCGCCATCACAAGGCGCCTGGTGGAACGCTTCGTCGCCCGCGGCGACACCCACTCCCCCGCCCTGCACCGCGACCTCGCCCCCCTCACCCCCCGCGAACTGGAAGTCCTCCGCGCCCTGGGCACCGGCCTGAGCAACACCGAACTCGCCACCCGCTTCCACCTCAGCGAGTCCACGGTGAAAACCCACGTCGCCCGCATCCTCGCCAAACTCCGCCTCCGCGACCGGGCCCAGGCGGTGGTGGTGGCCTATGAGACGGGGCTGGTCCTGCCGGGGCAGGGCGAAACGCCCTGCCGTAGCCGCCCGTGATGACCCGCGGGCTCGCCGGCGTGCAGGACAGGATCTGGCCTACTTCGCACCTACCGTCGCTGCCGGCAACCGTCATCCGCGGAAGGACCGTGATGTCCGGACAGAGCAACGCCGCCCCGGCGGGCTACACCACCGTCGCTCCCTGGGTCGTCACCGACGACACAGGGGCTTTCCTCGACTTCGTGTCCCAGGCGTTCGGGGGTGAGGAGCTGGCGCGGGTACGAACCGAGGACGGCTTGATCGGCCACGGTGAGATCCGGGTCGGTGACACCGTCGTACTGGCCTTCGACCGACACGCGGACTGGCCCGCCGTGCCGAGCCTGCTGCGCGTGTTCGTCGCCGACGCGGACACGGCGTTCTCACGAGCCGTCGCAGCCGGCGGCCGGATCGTCACCGCTGTGGCGGACGACGCGTTCGGACAACGCGGAGGGCGCGTCAAGGACCCCTTCGGCAACATCTGGTGGGTGGTCAGCCGTGTCACCGACGTCTCTGCGGACGAGATGTGGCATCGGCTGCAGGACCCGGTGTACGCCGAGACCATGCGCGTGGCCCAGGAGACACTCGACGCCGAGCTCAGCGGCCGAGATCACGGGAGCAGCAGTGCTCCGGTGAGGACGACCTGAGGTCATCCGGTCTTGACGGCCCACGGCCGCCGCCCCTTCGGGGGCACGCGCCGCGTCCTGGTCGCCATGTGCGACTGAGCCCGCACACGAAACCCCGCCCGCCCCTCGCCAGGGGCGGGCGGGGTTTCCCGCTTCAGCGGCCGGGCGCCCGCAACAGCGCGGGCCCTCACGCCCGCAGATACGCCAGCACCGCGAGCACCCGGCGATGCCCCTCCGTGTCCACCGGGAGGTCCAGCTTGCTGAAGATGTTGCCGATGTGCTTGTTCACGGCCGCCTCGGTGATGAACAGGTGCTTGGCCAGGCTCGCGTTGCTGCGGCCCTCCGCGATCAGCGCGAGCACCTCGCGCTCGCGGGCGCTGAGCCGCTCCAGCGGGTCCTGGCGCAGCCGGACCAGTTGCTGGATGACCTCGGGGTCCACCACGGTCCCGCCGGCGGCGACCCGTTCGATCGCGGAGGTGAAGTCCGCCACCGCGCTCACCCGCTCCTTGAGCAGGTAGCCCACCCCGGCACCGCCGTCCGAGTCCAGCAGGCGCAGGGCGTACGACCGTTCCACGTACTGGCTGAGCACCAGCACGGGCAGTCCGGGGAACTCCGTGCGCAACTCGACCGACGCGCGCAGTCCGTCGTCGCCGAGCGAGGGCGGCATCCGGACGTCCGTCACGATCAGGTCGGGTCGTTCGGCACGGACCGCATCGACCAGGGCGTCGGCGTCGCCGACGGCCGCCACCACGTCATGGCCGACCCGTTCCAGCAGTCCGACCAGGCCTTCGCGCAGCAGCACGGCGTCCTCGGCCACAATCAGGCGAAGTGACACGGGACCTCCACGTGCACCAGGGTGGGACCACCGACCGGACTCGACACCCGCATCCGGCCGTCGAGAGCGGCGACCCGGTCCGCGAGACCGGTCACGCCGCTGCCCGCGGGGTCGAGTCCGCCCCGGCCGTCGTCCGTGATGTCGAGGATGAACAGGTCGGAATGGTAGCGACCGTGGACGTGCGCGATCGTGGCGCCGCTGTGTTTGGCGATGTTCGTCATGGCCTCGTTGATCACGTAGTACATCGTCGTCTCGAGCTTTCTGGGCAGCCGCTGGGGCAGTTTCAGGTCCACGGTCACCGGGATCGGGAAGCGGCCCGCGTAGTCCTCGATCGCCGCGACGAGTCCGTGGTCGGCGAGGACCGGCGGGTTGAGGCCCCGAATCAGGGCACGCAACTCCTGTTGTGCGGTGGAGAGTTGGGTCTCAGCCCGGGTGAGCAGTTCGTCCTGCGCGGCGCCCTCCTCGACGTCCAGGCGCATGAGGCCCAGCGTCATTCCCAGGGACACGAGGTGCTGCTGGGCCCCATCGTGCAGGTCACGCTCGATCCGCACGCGCTCGGCGTCGAAGGAGTCCAGCAGGCGCGACTGGGAAGCGCGCACCTCGCGCAGCTCCTCGCCCAGCTCCCTGTCCCGCGGGGCGAGGAACGTGCGGGCCATGGCGGCGCGCGCTCCGGCCCACGACGTCACCGTGTAGGGCGAGGACAGCAGCACGATCCCGGCGAACACCGTCCACGGCCAGGTCTCCCGGGAGGTCGCGGCGATCAGCGTGGCCGGCACCCCGAACGAGAAGCCGAGCACCAGCAGGTCGAGCCACCACAGGGCCGCGGCCGACACCAGCGTGAAGACCAGCTCCCGCCAGGTGGCCTGCTCCTTGAGCCGGGTGGCCACCCAGCCGCGCAGGCCCGTAGCGTCCGGGCGGCGGTGCGGGTCGGTCAGCCGGTCGAGGTCCACCAGCCGCAGCCGCCGGCGCTCCACCGTGGCCACCACCGTGGAGGCGAGGATCAGGCCGACCAGCGGTGCCACGCCGATCAGCACGACGAGGAGGGTCAGGCCCGCGGCCAGGCCGAGCGCGAAGACGAGGACCGCCGCGGCACCGACCAGGACGCCGCCGCTCAGATACGCGAGGGACCGCCAGGGCCAGCTGGAGGTCAGAAAGCTCAGCGGACGCTGAGCCATGGCCTGCCAGGCCGTCGTGGGTCGCATGCGCTCAACGTACCCGGGAGACCTCTGAGCCATCTCCGCCCGCCCAGCAGGCCCCCGTTGAGCGGGCGCACCGGACCGTCCGAGCGCGTGGAGGTAGTACTGGCTCTACCTCAGGAGTAGAGAGCGGATCAGTGCCCCGACCACCCCCGCACGGTGAAATCGACGCATGACGACGACGAGCCGCCTCACCCCCACAGACAACGCGGTCGAACTCCACGGCCTCCGCAAAGTGCACGGCACCGGCGGACGCCAGGTGACCGCTCTGGACGGCGTCTCCCTCGGCTTCCCCCGCGGCACCTTCACCGCGATCATGGGCCCCTCCGGTTCCGGCAAGTCGACCCTGTTGCAGTGCGCGGCCGGCCTGGAGCAGCCCTCCGAGGGAAAGATCGTCCTCGCGGGTGCGGACATCGGCCGGCAGAACGAGAAGGAGCGCACCGAACTGCGCCGTAAGCACGTCGGCTTCGTGTTCCAGGCCTTCAACCTGGTCGAGTCTTTGACGGCCGCGCAGAACGTGGAGCTGCCGTCCCGGTTCGCCGGCCGCAAGGTCAGCCGTGAGCAGGTCGAGCAGGCGCTCGCCTCCGTCGGACTCGCCGAGCGCGCCGGACACCGTCCCAGTGAGCTCTCCGGCGGTCAGCAGCAGCGCGTCGCCCTCGCCCGTGCCCTAGTCACCCGCCCCGACGTCCTCTTCGCGGACGAGCCGACCGGCGCCCTGGACACCGTCACCTCGCGCGAGGTGCTGCGGATGATGCGGATGCTGGTGGACCAGGAGGGCCAGACCACCCTGATGGTCACCCACGACCCGGTGGCCGCCGCCCACGCCGACGTCGTCGTCTTCCTCAAGGACGGTCGCATCGCCGACCGCATCTCGCTCGACCGCCAGGCCGGTGTGAACAACGCCGCGGCGATCGCCACCCACATGGCCCGGCTGGAGGCCTGAGAGACATGCTGATCCTCGCGAACGTCCGTGAACGCTGGTCCGGCTTCCTCGGCGCCTTCGTCGCCGTCCTGGTCGGCGTGGGACTGATCACCACCACCCTGGTCATCTACGACTCCGCCAAAGCCAAGGTCCAGCCGCGCTACGAAGGCACCGCGGCCCTCGCCCTGCCGCCGCATGCCGTCGACGCCGACGGCAGCCCCAAGGACCGGATGCCCTGGAGCAAGTCCGAGGCCGAGCCGCTGGTCTCCGGCCTGAAGAAGGTCCCGGGCGTCGCCGCCGCGGTGGTGGACCGCTCCTTCTACGCCCAGGCGATCAAGGACGGCAGGCCCGTCAACGACGAGGGCGCCCTGGAGTCCGGGCACGGCTTCTCCAGCGTGCGGATGGCGCCGTACGAGCTGGTCTCCGGCCGGGCCCCCGCCGCAGCGGACGAGGTCGTCGTCGACCGCGCCCTCGGTGCGGCCGTCGGCAGCGAGCTGACCGTCAACGTCACGCAAGGACGCGAGCAGTTCAAGGTCGTCGGCACCGTGAACGGTCCCGGCTACTACTTCAGCGAGGAGTTCGCCGCTAGGCAGCAGCCCGGTGTCGCCACCATCGCCCTGATTCCCGACAAGGGCGCCGGCACCGGTGCGATCGTCGCCGCGGCGAAGAAGGTCGTCGGCGAGCACGGCAGCGTGGTCTCCGGCGACGGGCGGTCCGAGCCGCAGCCCGAGTACATCGAGCACAAGCGCTTCCTCGGCGTCCAACTGATCAGCGCCATGGCCATCCTGGGCCTGTTCACCACGGTGTTCGTGGTGGCCTCGATACTCGTCCTGTCGACCGGGATGCGCCGCCGCGAGATCGGCCTCCTGCGCACCATCGGCGCCTCGCCGAAGCAGATCCGCCGCATGATCCTCGGTGAGGCCGCCGTGGTCGGCCTGGCCGGCTCGATCGCGGGCTGCGTGGCCGGTGTGGCCGCGACGCCGCTGCTGCTCTCGATCCTCCGGGGCCTGGACGTCACCCCGCCCGGCATGCGGATCACCATCGCCGCCTGGCCGCTGCTGGTGGCCTCCGTGATCGGTATCGGCGTCAGCGTGATCGGCGCCTGGAGCGCGGGCCGCAAGGCCGCCAAGGTCGCCCCTCTCGAGGCGCTGCTCGACAGCCGCTCGGCCAACAAGGGCATGGGACGTGGTCGCTGGATCGCCGGCCTGTCCGTCCTGGCTCTCGGTGTCGTGCTCGCCATCGGCACCGCCACCTCCACCGCCGACAACCGCATCAACATGGCGATCTTCGCCACGATGACGCTGATCGTCGCGGCGGCCCTGCTGGCTCCCGTGTTCGTCGCACCCGTCGGCCGGATCCTGACCGCCCCGTTCCAGCGCGGCGGCAAGGCCGCCCCGGTCCTGATCCGGGCCGAACTGGTCGCCAACCCGGGCCGCGCCGCCTCCCTGGTGGCCCCGGTGATCGCCGCTGTCGGCTTCGCGGTCCTGCTCAGCGGCATGGTCGAGACGATGCGGGTCGCATACCCGGCCGGCGAGGCACTGAAGGTCGCGGGCCAGACGATCGTCACGCCGGACGGCACCCCGGGCAACACCGACGAGGTCGTCGCCGCCAACCCGGTCGGCAAGGCCGCCCTGCCGACCCGCGCGTTCGTCGAGCCGAAGAAGGCGGGGGACGCCTGCGCGGCCACCGTCCTGGACGTCCTGGGCAGCCGGGACCCGAAGTGGAACAGGCAGGGACAGGCCGTCCTGGGCGAGAAGACGGCCCGCGAGCTGGGCCTGAAGCAGGGCCAGGACGTCCCGGTGCGGTTCGCGGACGGCGCCACCGTCACGCTCACCGTCGCCAAGGTGCTGCCCGACGACCCGGCCCGCGGTGACTTCGTGGTCGCCCGTGACCTGGTCCGCGCCCACGACCCGGCCGCGCTCACCGACGACATCTTCGTCCCCGCCGGCGCCAAGGCCTCGGCCGCGGTGCCCGGAGTGGCGCTGCACGACGCCGCCGAGTACGCCCTGGCCGACTACAACACCGACGCCAAGCTCACCGACTCCCTCGCCATGATGCTGATCGTCATCGCCGTCGGCTACAGCGTCATCGCCGTCGCCAACAGCATGGCCATGGCGGCCCACGGCCGGCGCCGCGACTTCGGAGTGATGAAGTCGGCCGGCGGCACCGTCCGCCAGCTCCTGTTCACCTCGGCCGGCGAGACCACCCTGGTCGTCGTCATCGGCGCCGCCCTCGGTGTCCTGGTCCCGCTGCCCCCGCTGGCAGGTATGGCGGCGGGCCTGTCCGAAGCCACCTCCTCGGACGTCAGCCTGCACCTGAACGCCGGCACCGTCGTCACCTCCGTCATCGGCACGCTGACGGCGGCGGTGCTCGCGGGGATGGCGGTCACGGCGAGGACGCTCAAGCGGCAGACGGCATGAGGAGGGCAGGACACGAGCCCTGAGAGGGACGTACACGCAGGCGGTGGCCCCGGGAACTCTCGGGGCCGCCGCCTTTCCTCTTGTACCCCACCGAGCAGTAAGGCTCTCCCGGCCCCACCTTGGACCCATCCAGCCCTCGTACGGCCTCGCAGGACAATGCCATAGACCACAGTTCGATCAAGGACATAAGAAACCCCAGACCAGACGGCGTCTGACCTGGGGCTTCAGTGGAGCCGCCTTCGGGATTCGAACCCGAGACCTACGCATTACGAGTGCGTTGCTCTGGCCATCTGAGCTAAGGCGGCGCGCTGTCCGCACCATGGTGCGATCAGCAACGTCGGTAAGTCTACACAGTTTCCGGGGGTGCTCTGCACACGCCCCGGAGTGGGGGCTCCGGGACGTGTGGCGGGGCTGGGGGCAGGGCTAGGTGCAGCGCTTGCCCCGGGCGGGCGGGGTGCCGTGGAGGAGGTAGGTGTTGATCGCGGAGTCGATGCAGGCGCTGCCGCGGCCGTAGGCGGTGTGGCCGTCGCCGACGTAGGTGAGGAGCCGGCCGGAGGAGAGCTGGTGGGCGAGGGAGCGGGCCCAGGGGTAGGGGGTGGCCGGGTCGCGGGTGGTGCCGACCACGACGATCGGGGCGGCGCCCTCGGCCGAGATGCGGTGGGGTTCGCCGGTGGGCCTCACCGGCCAGTACGCGCAGTTCAGGGAGGACCAGGCGAGGCCTTCGCCGAAGACGGGGGACGCCTTCTCGAAGGCGGGCAGGGCCTGCTCGACCTGGCCGGGGCCGGTGAACGCGGACGGCAGGTCCAGGCAGTTCACGGCGGCGTTGGCGTACATCAGGTTGGTGTAGTGGCCCTCGGGGTCGCGCTCGTAGTAGCTGTCGGAGAGGGCCAGCAGCCCGGCGCCGTCGTTCTTCCGCATCGCCGAGGTCAGCGCCGCGCGCAGCTGCGGCCAGGCCTCCTGGTCGTACATCGCTGCGATCACCCCGGTTGTGGCGAGGGCCTCGCCGAGCTTGCGTCCGCCCGGGTCGCCGGCCGGGACGGGTTGGGCGTCCAGCTTGCGGAAGAAGGCCTTGAGGTGGTCGCCCACCTGGGCGGGCGTCGTGCCCTTCCGGCCGAGCGAGCAGTCGCTGTGCCGTACACAGTCCTTCGCGAAGGCCTGGAAGGCCGTCTCGAAGCCCGCGGTCTGGTCCAGGTTCAGCCGGCGTGCGGAGAGGGAGGGGTCCATCGCGCCGTCCAGGACGAGTCGGCCCACGCGCCCCGGGAACAGACCCGCGTACGTGGCCCCGAGGAACGTGCCGTAGGACGCCCCTACGTAGTTCAGCTTCGGGTCGCCGAGCACGGCCCGCAGGATGTCCATGTCACGGGCCGCCTCCACCGTGGAGACGTGGCGGAGCAGCCGGGCCTCGTGCGCGGCGCAGCCCTCGGCGAACTTCTTGTACGCCTTGACCAGCGCGTTCGTCTCCTTCTGGTCGTCGGGTGTGACGTCCGTCTGGGTGTACGCGTCCATCTGCCGCGCGCTGAGGCATTCGACGGGCTCGCTGCGGGCGACGCCGCGCGGATCCATCGCGACCATGTCGTAGCGGGCGCGGACCGGGGCCGGGTAGCCGACGCCGGCGTAACTCTGCAGGTAGGCGACCGCCGAGCCGCCCGGGCCGCCGGGATTGACCATGAGCGAGCCCAGGGGCTTGCCCTTGCCGGTGGCCTTCTTGCGGGCGACGGCGAGCCGGATGTCGCCCGCGCCGGGGTCGGAGTAGTCCAGGGGGGCTTTCATGGTGGCGCACTGGAAGCCGGGGGCACCGCAGTCGCGCCACGTCAGCTTCTGTGTGTAGTACGAGGTGAGGGCGGCCGGGGTGGCGCGGGGCAGCGCGGCCAGCGCGGCTTCGGCCGGGGCGGCGCTCGTCGCACTCGTCGCCGTGCCGGAGCTGCAGGCGGAGACGAGCAGCGCGGCGGCCACCAGGAGGGATGCCGCCGGGGTTCTCGGGGGCTTGGTCAAACGGAAGGTCTGGGCTGTCGGGCGGAGGATTCGCCTGAGGTGCATCAGGCGAGCGTAACGCTGTGCCATGGTTCGGATGCCCTACGTGTGCGCCGTGCCTCTTACGGGTGATGCCGTCAACCTGCGCGTGCCGGTCACCCCGCTCTCAGGGCCATTGTCATCGCCTCCACCGCCAGCAGCGGCGCCACGTTGCGGTCGAGGGCCTCACGGCAGCCGGCGATCGCCTCGATGCGGCGGAGCGTGGCTTCCGGGGTGCTGCCCCGGGCGAGCCGCTCCAGGGCGTCCTCGGCGTCCGTGTTGGCGATCGCCACGCGGGAGCCGAGCTGGAGGGCGAGGACGTCGCGGTAGAACGCGGTGAGGTCGCCCAGCGCGACGTCCAGGCTGTCGCGCTGGGTGCGGGTCCTGCGCCGCTTCTGCATGTCCTCCAGGTCCTTCATCACGCCCGCCGTACCGCGCGGCAGCCGGCCGCCCTGGGCCGCGCCGAGGGCCGCCTTCAGCTCCTCGGTCTCCTTGCCGTCCATCTCCTCGGCGAGCTGTTTGGCGTCCTCCGCCGCCGCGTCGACCAGTTCCTGGGCGGCCTTGAGGCAGGCGCCGACCTCGTCGAGGCGCAGCGGCAGCTTCAGCACGGCGGCGCGGCGCTCGCGGGCGGCCGGGTCGGTGGCCAGGCGGCGGGCCCGGTCGACATGGCCCTGTGTGGCGCGGGCCGCCGCGGCGGCCACGTCCGGCTCGACGCCCTCGCGTCGTACGAGCATGTCGGCGACGGCGGCGACCGAGGGGGTGCGCAGGGTGAGGTGGCGGCAGCGGGAGCGGATGGTGGGCAGGACGTCCTCGATCGAGGGCGCGCACAGCAGCCACACCGTGCGGGGGGCGGGCTCCTCCACGGCCTTGAGGACGGCGTTGGCGGACTTCTCGTTCAGCCGCTCGGCGTCCTCGACGAGGATGATCTGCCAGCGGCCGTTCGCCGGGGCGGTGAACGACTTGCGGACGGTGTCCCGCATGTCCTTCACCAGGATCTCGGCGCCGACCGCGGCGACCGTGCTGACGTCGGCGTGGGTGCCGACCAGTGCCGTGTGGCAGCCGTCGCAGAAGCCGCAGCCGGGGGCTCCGCCGAGGGCCCGGTCGGGGCTGACGCACTGCAGCGCGGCGGCGAAGGCCCGGGCCGTCTGGTTGCGGCCCGCGCCCGGCGGGCCCGTGAACAGCCAGGCGTGCGTCATCCTCGACGCCTCCGGCGGGGGCGCGTCGGCGGCGGCCGCGGTGACGAGGGCGTCGGCGTCCCGAGCGGCGGCCTCGAGTACCGCGCTCACCTTCTCCTGACCGACGAGGTCGTCCCACACGGTCATGGGTCACGCCGCCCTTCCGTCACGTTCGTCTTGCGCAGTCCATTGTGCGGGGCGGCACTGACAACGGCCCGGCCGGCCGGGTGCGGGGGCTCAACGCCCCCGGCCCCGCCGGCGTCCGCGCCCCCCGCCGGGCTCCTCGTCGTCCCCGTGCGGTCCGAGCAGTTCGTCCGCGAGGCTCGGCAGGTCGTCCAGCGGCGTCTCCTCGGCCCAGTCGGGCCGCTCCCGCCGCCGCGGTGAGCCGTTCCCGTCGACCTGCGGCAGCTCGCGCGTCCGGTCGTCGGAACCGTCGGGGCCCGCCGCCCGCTCCTCGCGGAAGAAGTCCCGCGGTACCCGGTCCGCGGGGTCGCCGTCCCGCACCGGGGGCAGCACGGCCGTCTCGTCCGCCGGCCCCGGCGCCACTGGTGGCAGTACGGCGGTGTCGTCGGCCGATCCGGGCGCCACGGGCGGCAGCACCGCGGTCTCGTCCGCCGCCCCGGAGGGCGCCGGCGGCTGCGGCAGTTCCGTCGTCACCTCCGAGTCGGACTCCCGGTCCCGGACCGGCCGCAGCACGGCCGTCTCCTCCGCCGGTCCGCCGGACGCGTTCTTCGGCGTCACCACCGGCGTCGGCACGGTCACCGCCTCCGGCGGGACGTCGTCGACGTGGGGCACCACCGGACGCGGGCCGGCCTGCGCCTCGGCGGCGGCCCGCTCGGCCGCCCTGCGGGCCTCCTCGGCGCGCAGCAACGCCTGCTCGGCCTTCCGCTGCTTCTCCATGCGCTGGGCCTCGGCCTCGGCGCGCAGCCGGGCCTCCTCCTCGGCCTGCTTGCGCCGCCGTTCCTCCTCGGCCTTGCGGCGGGCCTCCTCCTCGGCGCGGGCCTTCTCCTCGGCGAGCAGCCGGGCCCGTTCCTCCTCGGCGCGCCTGCGGGCCTCCTCGGCCCGCTGCCGGGCCTCCTCCGCCTGCCGCTCGGCCTCCCGCCGCTGCGCCTCCTCCAGCTCGCGCCGCTTGCGCTCCTCCTCCTCGGCGCGCAGCCGGGCGAGCTGTTCCTGGCGCTCGCGCTCCAGCCGCTCCTCCTCGGCCTTGCGGGCGGCCTCCTCCTCGGCCTTGCGGCGGGCTTCCTCCTCGGCCTTCTTCCGGGCTTCCTCCCTCGCCTTGATCTCCGCCTCGGACAGCGGCAGCACGGTGTCGAGCCGGTGGCGGATCACGCTGGTGACGGCCTCGGGCTCCTGACCGGCGTCCACGACCAGGTAGCGGCCGGGGTCGGAGGCGGCGAGGGTGAGGAAACCGGCCCGCACGCGCGCGTGGAACTCGGCGGGCTCCGACTCCAGCCGGTCCGGTGCCTCCGTGAACCGCTCGCGCGCGGTCTCCGGTGAGACGTCCAGCAGCACGGTCAGGTGCGGGACCAGGCCGTTGGTCGCCCAGCGGTTGATACGGGCGATCTCGGTCGGGGACAGATCGCGGCCCGCCCCCTGGTAGGCGACCGAGGAGTCGATGTACCGGTCGGAGATGACGACGGCCCCGCGCTCCAGGGCGGGCCGTACGACGGTGTCGACGTGCTCCGCCCGGTCCGCGGCGTACAGCAGCGCCTCGGCGCGGTGGGACAGGCCCGCCGACGACACGTCCAGCAGGATGGAACGCAGCCGCTTGCCCACTGGCGTCGCCCCGGGCTCGCGGGTGAGCACGACCTCGTGGCCCTTGGCCCGGATCCACTCGGCGAGCGCCTCGGCCTGGGTGGACTTGCCGGCGCCGTCGCCGCCCTCCAGGGCGATGAAGAATCCGTTGTCCGCGGGAACCGTCGCCGGGTCGTCGCCACCGAGCAGCGCGTCCCGCAGGTCGTGCCGCAGCGGCACCCCGGAGCGGTCGTCGGCCTTGGCCAGCACCAGTGCGGCCACCGGCAGCAGCAGCGCGCCGACCAGCATCAGCGTGAAGGCGGCGCCGCCGTGCGCGAACACGAACCTGCCGTTCTCCAGGCGGTGCGGGCCGATGAGCGCCGCCACCACGGGGGCGATCAGCACGGCGAGCGCCACGAACACCCGTACGACCGTGTGCAGGTGCTCGGTCGTGCGCGGTCGGCGGGACTCCTCGGCCTCCTGGTCGAGGAGCGCGTGCCCGGTGTTGGCGGCGACGCCCGCGCTGACGCCCGCCAGCGCGGAGATCAGCAGCACGCTGGTGACGTCGGGGACGAGACCGGCGGCGAGCAGCGCGATGCCGGTGACGGCGATCGCCAGCGCCAACAGCCGGCGGCGGGACAGCGAGGGCAGCACGGACCGCGCCGTACGGATGCCGACGACGACCCCGCCGGTCAGCGCGAGCACCAGCAGCCCGTACAGCACCGGGCCACCGCCCAGGTCCTTGGCGTGCAGCACGGCCACGGCCACGGCGGCCGCAATCGCCGCGGCGACGGCGGCACAGGCCAGGACGAGCAGCGGCAACGCGCCCGTACGGCCCTTGTCGACGCCGGTCGCGGTCCTGGGGCGGCGCAGTCCCTCGAGCGGGGACCGCGCGCGGGGAGTGCGCGTGGCGGGCAGTTCCAGGGCGGTCAGCAGGGACAGGGAACCGGCGAACATCCCGGCCGCCACGTACGCCCCGAGGGCCGCCTGGTGCTGGTCGAACCAGGCGATCCCGGTGCCCAGGGCGTTGTTGAGCAGGGACGCGACGACGAGGGTGGCGGCCGCGAGGGGAATCGCGAGGAAGGTGGTGCGCAGCGACAGCCGGCGCAGGGCGTCCATGTGGTCGGGCAGCGGCCGCACCGTGGCGCCCTCCGGGGGCGGGGCGGGCAGCAGCGCGGGGGCCGCGCTCTCCCGGCACACGGTCCACAGTCGCTCGGCGACACCGACGACGAACGCGGTGACCAGCAGGGCGGCCAGCGCGTTGTCCGGGGTCCAGTCGATCCACAGCGGGGCGACGATCAGCAGGGCGGCACGCACCCCGTCGGCGCCGACCATGGTCCAGCGGCGGTCGAGCGGCCCCTCCTGGGAGGTGAGCGACGTGAGCGGTCCGAGGAGGACGGCGCCGAAGATCAGGGTCGCCAGGATGCGCACCGCGAAGACGGTCGCCACTGCGAACGCCACGCCCCGGTAGCCACCGCCGAACGACCCTTCGGCGATCGCCGCCTGGAGGGCCAGGAGCACGAGTACGAGGAGCGCCAGGGTGTCGCCGACACCGCTCACCAGTTGGGCGCTCCACAGCTGCTTGAGCTGCGGCCGGCGCAGCAGCGCACGGACCGCACGCTCACGGGAGTCCGCCACCAGGTCGTCGTCGGGGGCCGGGTTGTGGGCCGTGGGCTGCTCGGCTCGCGTCATGCGTTCAGCCTATCCGGAGCGGCTGACACCACACCGCGACCGTCCGAACGTACGCACACCCCGACACCAAAGTGATGCCGGGGCGTTCGTTTCGCGAAGCCGCCGTGAAGGAGTGTGGAGGCAGGCGGGGTGCCGGCCCTCAGTCCTCCGTCGTCCTGGAGGCCGTCGCCTTCTTCGCGGTGGTCTTGGCGGTGGTCTTCTTCGCGGTGGTCTTCTTCGCGGCCGTGGTCGTCTTCTTGGCGGCCGTCTTCTTGGCCGCGGTCTTCTTCGCCGGGGCGGCCTTCTTCGCGGTCGCCTTCTTCGCGGGCCCCTTGGCCCGCTTCTCGGCGAGCAGCTCGAAGCCGCGCTCGGGGGTGATCGTCTCGACGCTGTCGCCGGAGCGCAGGGTCGCGTTGGTCTCCCCGTCGGTGACGTACGGCCCGAACCGGCCGTCCTTCACCACGACCGGCTTGCCGCTCACCGGGTCCTCGCCCAGCTCCTTCAGCGGCGGCTTGGCGGCGGCCCGACCGCGCTGCTTCGGCTGGGCGTAGATCGCCTGCGCCTCCTCCAGCGTGATCGTGAAGATCTGGTCCTCGGCCTGCAGGGAGCGCGAGTCCGTGCCCTTCTTCAGGTACGGGCCGTAGCGGCCGTTCTGCGCGGTGATCTCCACGCCGTCCGCGTCGGTGCCGACGATGCGCGGCAGCGACATCAGCCTGAGCGCGTCCTCGAGCGTGACCGTGTCCAGGGACATCGACTTGAACAGCGAGGCCGTGCGCGGCTTGACGGCGTTCTTGCCGGTCTTCGGGGTGCCCTCGGGGAGCACCTCGGTGACGTACGGGCCGTAGCGGCCGTCCTTGGCGATGATCTGGTGGCCGGTCTGCGGGTCGGCGCCCAGCTCGAAGTCGCCGCTCGGCTTGGCCAGCAGCTCCTCCGCCAGCTCGACGGACAGCTCATCCGGAGCGAGGTCCTCCGGGATGTCCGCGCGCTGGTGGTTCTCGGCGTCCTTCTCACCGCGCTCGATGTACGGGCCGTACCGGCCGACCCGCAGCACGATGCCGTTGCCCACGGGGAAGGACGACACCTCGCGCGCGTCGATCGCGCCAAGGTCGGTCACCAGCTCCTTGAGGCCGCCGAGGTGGTCGCCGTCGCCGTTGCCGGCGTCGGCCGCGGCGCCCGTGACGCCCGCGGCGAAGCCGCTGTCAGGCACTGTTTCACCGAAGTAGAACCGCTTCAGCCACGGCACGGCCTGCGCCTCGCCACGCGCGATGCGGTCGAGGTCGTCCTCCATCTTGGCGGTGAAGTCGTAGTCGACGAGCCGGCCGAAATGCTTCTCCAGGAGGTTGACCACGGCGAAGGACAGGAAGGACGGCACCAGGGCCGTGCCCTTCTTGAAGACGTAGCCGCGGTCGAGGATCGTGCCGATGATCGACGCGTACGTCGACGGGCGGCCGATCTCGCGCTCTTCCAGCTCCTTGACCAGCGAGGCCTCGGTGTAGCGGGCCGGGGGCTTGGTGGCGTGCCCGTCGGCCGTGATCTCCTCGGCGCTCAGCGCGTCGCCCTCGGCGACCTGCGGCAGACGGCGCTCGCGGTCGTCGAGCTCGGCGTTCGGGTCGTCGGCGCCCTCGACGTAGGCCTTCAGGAAGCCGTGGAAGGTGATCGTCTTGCCGGACGCGCTGAACTCGACGTCCCGGCCGTCGGCGGCGGCTCCACCGATCTTCACGGTCACGCTGTTACCGGTCGCGTCCTTCATCTGGGAGGCGACCGTCCGCTTCCAGATCAGCTCGTAGAGCTTGAACTGGTCGCCGGTCAGTCCCGTCTCGGCCGGGGTGCGGAAACGATCACCCGAGGGCCGGATCGCCTCGTGCGCCTCCTGGGCGTTCTTGACCTTGCCGGCGTACGTGCGGGGTGTGCTCGGCAGGTACTCGGCGCCGTACAGCTGCGTGACCTGGGCGCGGGCGGCGGCGACCGCCGTGTCGCTCAGGGTCGTGGAGTCCGTACGCATGTACGTGATGTAGCCGTTCTCGTACAGCTTCTGGGCGACCTGCATGGTCGCCTTCGCGCCGAAGCCGAGCTTGCGGCTGGCCTCCTGCTGCAGCGTCGTCGTACGGAACGGCGCGTACGGCGAGCGGCGGTACGGCTTGGACTCGACGGACCGCACGGAGAAGCGGGTGTTCTCCAGGGCGGCGGCCAGGGCGCGGGCGTTCGCCTCGTCCAGCTGGAGGATGTTCGCGCTCTTGAGCTGTCCCAGGGAGTCGAAGTCGCGGCCCTGCGCGATCCGCCTGCCGTCGACGGTCTGCAGACGGGCGACCAGCGTCGACGGGTCCGACGGGTCCCCCGCGCGGCCGGTCGCGAAGGTGCCCGTCAGGTCCCAGTACTCGGCGGAACGGAACGCGATGCGCTCGCGCTCCCGTTCCACGACGAGCCGGGTGGCGACCGACTGGACACGGCCCGCCGAAAGGCGCGGCATGACCTTCTTCCACAGGACCGGCGAGACCTCGTAGCCGTAGAGGCGGTCGAGGATGCGGCGGGTCTCCTGGGCGTCGACCATGCGCTGGTTCAGGTCGCGCGGGTTGGCGACGGCCTGGCGGATCGCGTCCTTGGTGATCTCGTGGAAGACCATCCGCTTGACCGGGACCTTGGGCTTCAGGACCTCCATGAGGTGCCACGCGATGGCCTCGCCCTCGCGGTCCTCATCGGTGGCGAGGAAGAGCTCGTCGGAGTCCTTCAGCAGGTCCTTGAGCTTCTTGACCTGGGCCTTCTTGTCGGCGTTGACGACATAGATCGGCTCGAAGTCGTGGTCGACGTCCACGCCGAGGCGACGGACCTCGCCGGTGTACTTCTCCGGCACCTCCGCGGCGCCGTTGGGGAGGTCGCGGATGTGCCCGACGCTCGCTTCGACTACGTAGCCGGGGCCCAGGTAGCCCTTGATCGTCTTCGCCTTGGCAGGCGACTCGACGATGACGAGTCGGCGGCCGCCCTGTGCGGTCTCGCTGGTCGGGGACAACTTCGCTCTTCTCTCCGGTCGACGCTGGGGCCTCCCCAGGCCTTGGTCCCGGGGCGCGTGCTGTGTGGCTCGCTGGTGGTGACGCTGCGGAGTGTGACGGTACATCCCGCCCCCGTGTCAAACGGGAAAAGCCCACAACGGCCACTCGAACGGTAACCCGACTACCGCCCTTCCTGCCGCCCGGAGTCACCAGTCGCCGGTCCGTTCCTGTCCGGAGCGTGACGCTCCCCTTACGCGGACGACATGGTGCGCGCCGCCTTCAGAGGCGGGTCAGACAGTACGTGGCGAGGGCCAGCGCGATCACCGAGGCGAGGCCCGCGAGGGTCACCGATGCGACCTGGTTCACACCGAGGGCGACCGGCTCGCCGCGCCGGACCCGGGTGGCGGTCCACACCAGCAGTGCGGCTCCGAACAGGGCGAACACCACTCCCGCGAAGATCGCCGGCCCGCTCTCCATGACCCCGTGCGCCCCTTTTCTGCCGTCGGCGAGTGCCCAGCGCGGGGAGAGTGACAGGTCGGTGCGTCGGGCGGGCGAACCCTGGGTGAACACCGGGTCGACCATTCCCCGCGCGCTCTTTCGAGCGCCTCGGGGTGATCGATCGGCGGTCCTTATTTTTCCGGTCTTTTTCCTGTCGTGGCTGCGTCGCGGGGGCGCGCGGACCGGGTCCGCGCGCTTCTTGGCCGGTTTCCGATGGCTGCGTGCCAGGACAGGCGGGCAGCGGGGCCGACCTCCGTCGGACCGCACCGATCGACCGGTCCCGGCCGGCCCGCACCGGCCGACCGGTCGCTCCGAGGGCGCGACCGGTGGCATCCGGACGGCATGGCGGCCGCTCCGGCCTCAGCTCCGGTGCCCGACCCGGGTCCTCAGCCCGCCGGCTCCAGGAACCCCTGTTCCACGAGCAGCCGGATCTGTGCCGGTGTGCGGTCGCGCAGCACCACCGGGTCCTCGCCCATCAGCTGCGCGATCGCGTCGAGGATGCGGCCCGCGCTGAGGGTGCCGTCGCAGACGCCCGCGAAGCCGGCGCCGACCGTGTCCACCTTGGTGGCCCGGCGCATCCCTCGGTGCTGGCGCAGCACCACGTGCTCCGGGTCCTCGGCGCCGGGCAGCCCGACCTGCTCCTGGACCACTTCCGCGGCGAGCTTGAAGTGCGCGGCGAGCAGGGCCGCGTCGTCGTGCTCCCGCAGGTAGTCCAGGCGTGCGAAGTGGGCGCGGATCGTGTCGCCGAGCGGCTGTTCGACCGAGTGCGGCCACTCCTCCACGGTGACCGAGGGCTCGGCGGCCCCGGACCTGCGCAGCGTGATCCAGCCGAAGCCCACCCCCTTGACCTTCCGCGCCTCGAACTCCTCCAGCCAGGCGTCGTACCGCGCCTGGTACTCGGCCGGGTCGGTCCGGTGGTCACCGGCGTCCCTCAGCCACAGCTCGGCGTACTGCGTGACGTCCTGCACCTCACGCTGCACGATCCAGGCATCGCACCCGCGCGGCACCCACGACCTGAGCCTGTCCTGCCAGTCCTCCCCCTCGACGTGCTGCCAGTTGGCGAGGAACTGCGCGAACCCGCCCTCGCTGAGCCGTTCCCCCGCGCCCTGAACGAGCGAGCGGCACAGATCGTCCCCGCCCATCCCGCCGTCCCGGTACGTCAGCCGGGCAGCCGGCGAGATCACGAAGGGCGGGTTGGAGACGATCAGGTCGTACCTCTCCCCCTCCTTGACGGGCTCGAACAGCGAGCCCTGGCGCAGATCGGCGGCCGGGACGCCGGACAGGGCGAGGGTCAGCGCGGTGAAGTGCAGGGCGCGCGGGTTGAGGTCGGTCGCCGTCACGCGCGTGGCGTGCCGGGTGGCGTGCAGCGCCTGGATCCCGGAGCCGGTTCCGAGGTCGAGCGCGGCGGCGACGGGTGTGCGCACGGTGATGCCCGCGAGGGTCGTGGACGCGCCGCCCACGCCCAGGACGACCCCTTCCTCGCGGTTGCCGATGCCGCCCGCGCCGCCGACCGCGCACCCGAGGTCGGACACGATGAACCAGTCCTCGCCGCCCGGTCCGCCGTACGGCCGTACGTCCACGGTCGCGGCGAGGTCGCTTCCGGCGGCGCCGCCCGGGCGCACCAGCCAGCCGCTCGCCAGGCACTCCTCGACGGGCAGGACGTCCGCCACGCGCGCGTGCGGCACGGGCTGCTGGAGCAGGAACAGCCGTACGAGCGTTTCCAGCGGCGTGTCGCCACGGGTCGCGCGGAGCGCGGGCACGGTCTCGCTGCGGGCCAGCGCCGCGTAAGCGGGCGCGCCGAGCAGTTCGAGCAGCCCGTCGGCGGTGAAGGAGGCGCCGAGCAGGGCGTCGCGCAACCGGGCGGCGACGTCGGGGCGGTCGGCGGACGGCAGGGAGGGCAGGGTGGCGTTACTCACGCCCCCCATTGTGACCCGCGGGCCGGGATCAGCCGGCGGTCGTCGACGACGACGTCGATGCGGACACCTTCTTGCAGCTCGCCTGCTTGGCGATGGCGTCCTTGACGTCGCCCTGCTCCAGGTTCTTCAGGGCGGTGGTGCCGCTCTGGCTCTGCTTCTGCAGGTCCGTCATCTGGGTGGCGATGTCGTGCAGTCCGGTGGCGAACTTCGCCTGGTTCTTCGTGTCGAGCGCGTCGACCTTCTTCTTCAGGCCGGCGTAGGCCGCGGAGAGGTCGTTGAGGTTCTTCACCGCGTCCTGCTGCCGCTTGGCGCCGCCGTCGACGCCGGGAGGTGCCCCGGCGTTGCTGATGGCCGCGGCGAGCGACTTGTAACCGTCGGACATGTCCTGGAAGGCCTGGGAGTCGGTCTTCTGGATGGCCGCCGGCGGGTTGGAGGTGTCCGAGGCGGTCTTGGTGATGGCGGCGTTGGCGGACTTGATCTTGGCGTCCTGCGCCGGCACCGCGTCGCAGACCTGCTTGGCCCAGGCGTCCAGCTTGGGGTTGCCCTTGTCGCCGCCGCTACTGCAGCCGACCAGCGCCACTGCCAGTACCGCACCGCCGGACAGCGCGGCCGTGAGCTTCTTGTTCACCGGATTGGTCCCTTCCATGGCTCTCGGCCCCCGGAATCTACACGCCGGACGGCGGACGCCCCAGACATAACATCCGCTAAGACCGTAATGACACTGTTTACACCATGCGAGAGAAGGGTCACGGTGAGGTGGCCCACACAGACGAAGCGGGCGGGCGGCACGTCAACGCGTGCCACCCGCCCGCCGCTTGAGCAGGGCTTCGTCAGGACGCTCTACGAAACCACCGCGGGATCGGCCGGCTTGGACACCCGGTCCGCGTCCTGCTCCTCGTCCCCCACGGCGATGCCGCGCCGCTTGGAGACGTACACCGCGCCGACGATCACGACGAGGGAGAGCACCGCGACCACGATCCGCACCGCGATGTTCTTGTCGTCGCCGTAGGAGAACCGGATGACCGCGGGCGCGATCAGCAGCGACACCAGGTTCATGACCTTCAGCAGGGGGTTGATCGCCGGACCGGCGGTGTCCTTGAAGGGGTCGCCGACCGTGTCGCCGATCACCGTCGCCGCGTGGGCCTCGCTGCCCTTGCCGCCGTGGTGGCCGTCCTCCACGAGCTTCTTGGCGTTGTCCCAGGCACCGCCGGAGTTGGCGAGGAACACCGCCATCAGCGTGCCCGCGCCGATCGCGCCCGCGAGGTACGAGCCGAGCGCGCCGACGCCGAGCGTGAACCCGATGAAGATCGGCGCCATGACCGCGAGCAGACCGGGCGTGGCCAGCTCGCGCAGGGCGTCCTTGGTGCAGATGTCGACGACCTTGCCGTACTCCGGCTTCTCGCTGAAGTCCATGATCCCGGGGTGCTCGCGGAACTGCCGACGCACCTCGAAGACCACCGAACCCGCCGACCGGGACACGGCGTTGATCGCCAGCCCAGAGAAGAGGAAGACGACCGCCGCGCCGGCGATCAGACCGACGAGGTTGTTGGGCTGCGAGATGTCCATGATCAGGCTCATCGGTGCGCCCGGTCCCGACAGCTTCTCGCCCACGTCACGCGCACCGGTGGTGATGGCGTCGCGGTACGACCCGAACAGCGCCGACGCGGCCAGGACCGCGGTGGCGATGGCGATGCCCTTGGTGATGGCCTTGGTGGTGTTGCCGACGGCGTCCAGGTTGGTGAGCACCTGCGCGCCGGCGCCCTCGACGTCGCCGGACATCTCGGCGATGCCCTGCGCGTTGTCGGAGACCGGCCCGAAGGTGTCCATGGCGACGATCACGCCGACGGTGGTGAGCAGTCCGGTGCCGGCCAGGGCCACCGCGAACAGCGCCAGCATGATCGACGTACCGCCGAGCAGGAACGCCCCGTACACGCCGAGGCCGATCAGCAGAGCGGTGTAGACGGCCGATTCGAGGCCGACCGAGATACCGGAGAGGACGACGGTGGCCGGACCCGTGAGGGAGGTCTTGCCGATGTCCCGAACCGGACGGCGGCTGGTCTCGGTGAAGTAGCCGGTGAGCTGCTGGATCACGGCGGCGAGCAGGATGCCGATGGCCACCGCGACCAGGGCGAGGATGCGGGGGTCCCCGCTCTTGCCCCTGATCGCCGCGTCGGTGACGCCGTCGAGGTCCGCGTACTTCGCGGGCAGGTAGACGAAGACAGCCGCCGCCACCAGGGCGAGGGAGATCACCGCGGAGATGAAGAAGCCGCGGTTGATCGCGGACATGCCGCTGCGGTCGGCGCGGCGCGGAGCGACCGCGAAGATGCCGATCATCGCGGTGATCACGCCGATCGCGGGCACCAGCAGCGGGAAGGCGAGACCCGAGTCGCCGAAGGCCGCCTTGCCGAGGATCAGCGCGGCGACCAGGGTCACGGCGTACGACTCGAAGAGGTCGGCCGCCATGCCCGCGCAGTCGCCGACGTTGTCGCCCACGTTGTCGGCGATGGTCGCGGCATTGCGCGGATCGTCCTCCGGAATGCCCTGCTCGACCTTGCCGACCAGGTCGGCGCCGACGTCGGCGGCCTTGGTGAAGATGCCGCCGCCGACACGCATGAACATGGCGATGAGGGCGGCCCCGAGGCCGAAGCCCTCGAGCACCTTCGGCGCGTCGGCCGCGTACACCAGCACCACACAGGAGGCGCCCAGCAGGCCGAGCCCCACCGTGAACATGCCGACGACGCCGCCCGTGCGAAAAGCGATCTTCATGGCTTTGTGCGAGACGGTGGTGAGATCCTTTTCCGGCTCACCTTCCGCCGGGGTCGCTTCCCGGGCCGCCGCGGCCACTCGGACATTGCTGCGCACGGCGAGCCACATGCCGATATAGCCGGTGGCCGCCGAGAACGCGGCACCGATCAGGAAGAACACCGACCGTCCGGCACGCTGATTCCAGTCGTCCGCGGGCAGCAGCATGAGAAGGAAGAACACGAGGACGGCGAATACGCCGAGCGTGCGCAGTTGCCGGCCCAGATAGGCCTTGGCGCCTTCCTGGACCGCCTCCGCGATCCGCTTCATGCTGTCGGTGCCCTCGCCCGCCGCCAGAACCTGGCGTACCAGGACGCCTGCGACCACGAGCGCGGCCACCGCCACGGCCGCGATGACCGCCACGATGATCCGGTTGTCGTCGGTCAGGACCGCGGCTGCGAAGGTTGTGGGGTGGTCCAGCTGATGAGGGGTAGAAAGCCCCGCCATTCGTCCTCCTTGACGCTTGGGCTGAGCTCAAGATGTGGACGGATTCTAGGTACCGGAACCTGATCTAAACAGAGCGCGGTAAACGGAATTGGCCCACCTGTGCTCTACAGCAAATGATCGCCGGGCAGAGACAGAACCCGAAAGCGGTAATGCCCTGAACGCATTGACGCTTGATCCATTATCACGTAATTGATCGTGAACGAATTCACGAAAACCAGTCTATGCCCGGTCACCGGCCCCCCGACATGCAGAAGGGCCCCACTGGGTGGGGCCCTTCTGGTGAAGCGTTCGGGTGAAGCGTTCCGGGTGAAGCGGGTGGTTCAGGCGATCGCGGCGGCCGGCGGCGTGGTCGGCCAGGTCATACGGATCAGCCCGCCGCGCTCGCCCGTGCTGACCTCCACGTCGTCGACGAGGCCGCTGATGACCGCGAGGCCCATCTCGTCCTCCTCGGCCTCCACGTCCGCGTCAGGGGCGGCGCCGTCGGCCGGACCGCCCGCGTGCGCCTGCGGTACCTCGTCGCCGACCTCGATGGAGAACTGTTTCTCCTCTTCGATCAGCGCCACCTTCACCGGCGCCGTGATGCCGACGCTCTGGTGCAGTCCGACGGCACGGGAGCAGGCCTCGCCGACGGCGAGCCGGACCTCGTCGAGTACGGCCTCGTCCACTCCGGCCCTGCGCGCCACCGCTGCCGCCACCAGTCGGGCGGTTCTGACGTGCTCGGGCAGCGCGCTGAAACGGAGTTCGACGGTGGCCATGCATCCCCCTCGGAACTACGGGCTGCGGTCGGGGGCCGGGACGCCGAGAGCCCTGGCCCCCTGATGAACTTCTTCCGCCCGGGCGTTTCGCACCCGGGAGACGGGCCGACCGGACGACCGGATCGCCGGCCGACGACCTGGCGCCCCGACTGCCCGGCCCGGCCGATGGCCGCCTTCGCCCGTCCTCCGGACCGCCTAGCGGGTCCGCAGTGCGTCGACGGCCCCGGGGCCGGCCGATGACCGAAGTCGGTCGGGCGCCCCGAGTCAGTCGGTGGCCGCCACCGCTTCCTCGACCGAGGTGTGAATCGGGAACACCTTGGTGAGACCGGTGATGCGGAAGATCTTCAGAATGCGCTCCTGGTTGCAGACCAGGCGCAGCGAGCCCTCATGGGCACGCACCCGCTTCAGGCCGCCGACCAGCACGCCGAGACCGGTGGAGTCGAGGAAGTCCACGCCCTCCATGTCGACGACGAGGTGGAAATTCCCGTCGTTCACCAGCTCGACCAGCTGCTCGCGCAGCTTGGGCGCGGTATATACGTCGATTTCGCCACCGACCTCGACGACCGTACGATCGCCGACGGTACGGGTCGACAGGGACAGGTCCACGGATCCTCCAGCACCTTGCTATCGAGCGTTCGTCCCTCGGGACACCTTCGGCTTGCGGCCCCCGGGACGTATCGCCAGCCGCGATGGCATTCAATCACTTACCGGCAGGCGTGCACGACGCCTTGGCTCCATTGTCCGTCACGCCGGTGACACACTCGGTGCCGATGGCCAAGAATCACCGAACCGATCGACCTCCGACGGAGCCCGCGCCCCGGTTCTCCCCGGGCACGGTCCTGGACCGGCTCGCCTCGGGGCCGAGCCGGGCCTCGCGCATCACTCATACGGAGCACTTGCCCCCACGTGCGGGTCGCCATGCCGTTTGGCCTGATCGAATTCGCCCGGAAGTGATCGCGGCCGTGCAGGCGTGCGGGATCGAGCACCCCTGGGCCCACCAGGCGCTCGCCGCCGAGCACGCCCTGGACGGCGACTCGGTGGTCGTCGCCACGGGCACGGCGTCCGGCAAGTCCCTGGCGTACCTCGTCCCGGTCCTGTCCACGCTGCTGGAGGGGTCGCTGGCGGCCAACGGGCGCGGCGCCACCGCCCTGTATCTGGCCCCCACCAAGGCTCTCGCGGCCGACCAGTGCCGTGCGGTGAAGGAACTCGCACAACCACTGGGAACAGCGGTTCGACCGGCCGTGTACGACGGCGACACCCCGTTCGAGGAACGCGAGTGGATCCGCCAGTACGCCAACTACGTCCTGACCAACCCGGACATGCTGCACCGCGGCATCCTGCCCTCCCACCCCCGCTGGGCGTCCTTCCTGAAGGCGCTCAGATACGTGGTCATCGACGAGTGCCACACCTATCGGGGCGTGTTCGGCTCCCACGTCGCCCAGGTCCTGCGCCGGCTGCGGCGGCTGTGCGCGCGCTACGGCTCCTCGCCCGTGTTCCTGCTGGCCTCCGCGACCGCCGCCGAGCCCTCCGTGGCCGCCGGCCGGCTGACCGGCCTGCCGGTGGTCGAGGTCGCCGACGACGCCTCCCCGCGCGGGGAACTCGTCTTCGCCCTCTGGGAGCCGCCGCTGACCGAGCTGCACGGCGAGAAGGGCGCCCCCGTCCGCCGTACCGCCACCGCCGAGACCGCCGACCTGCTCACCGACCTCACCGTGCAGGGCGTCCGCTCGGTCGCCTTCGTACGCTCCCGGCGCGGCGCCGAGCTGATCTCGGTGATCGCGCAGGAACGCCTGGCCGAGGTCGACCGCTCGCTCGCCCGGCGTGTCGCCGCCTACCGGGGCGGCTACCTCCCGGAGGAGCGCCGCGCTCTGGAGCGGGCCCTGCACTCCGGTGAGCTCCTCGGCCTGGCCGCCACCACGGCCCTGGAGCTGGGCGTGGACGTCTCCGGCCTGGACGCCGTGGTGATCGCCGGGTATCCGGGCACGCGCGCCTCCCTGTGGCAGCAGGCGGGGCGGGCGGGCCGCTCCGGCCAGGGCGCGCTGGCGGTGCTGGTCGCCCGGGACGACCCGCTGGACACCTTCCTGGTCCACCATCCCGAGGCTCTGTTCGACCAGCCGGTGGAATCCACCGTCCTCGACCCCGACAACCCCTACGTGCTCGCTCCGCACCTGTGCGCGGCCGCCGCGGAGGTCCCGCTGACCGAGGAGGACCTGGAGCTCTTCGGGCACGCCTCGGCGGAGCTGCTGCCGCAGCTGGAGGCCGCGAAGCTGCTGCGCCGCCGTACGAAGGCCTGGCACTGGACCCGCCGGGAGCGGGCCGCCGACCTGACCGACATCCGCGGCGAGGGCGGCCGGCCGGTACAGGTCGTCGAGGAGGCCACCGGACGCCTCCTCGGCACGGTGGACGCCTCGGCCGCGCACTCGACGGTGCACGAGGGCGCCGTCCATCTGCACCAGGGCCGTACGTATCTGGTGCGCTCCTTCGACCTGGAGGACTCGGTCGCCCTGGTCGAACAGGCGGACCCGCCGTACTCGACGGTCGCCCGCGACACGACGGCGATCTCCGTCCTGGAGACGGACATCGAGGTCCCCTGGGGCGCGGGACGGCTGTGCTACGGCTCGGTGGAGGTCACCAACCAAGTGGTCTCCTATCTGCGCCGGCGTGTCATCACCGGGGAAGTGCTGGGCGAGACGAAGCTCGACCTCCCTCCTCGTACGCTGCGCACCCGCGCGGTGTGGTGGACGGTCACCGAGGACCAACTGGACGAGGCCCGGATCAACCCGGAGATCCTCGGCGGCGCCCTGCACGCCGCCGAACACGCGTCGATCGGCATGCTGCCGCTCTTCGCGACCTGCGACCGCTGGGACATCGGCGGCGTGTCGATCCCGCTGCACCCCGACACGCTCCTGCCCACGGTCTTCGTGTACGACGGTCACCCCGGCGGCGCGGGCTTCGCCGAGCGCGCCTTCCACACCGCCCGCGAGTGGCTGACCGCCACCCGCCAGGCCATCGCCTCCTGCGAGTGCGACGCCGGCTGCCCGTCCTGCATCCAGTCCCCCAAGTGCGGCAACGGCAACGATCCGCTGCACAAGCGGGGTGCGGTGCGGCTGCTCACGGTGCTGCTGCGGGGTGCACCTGAGGAGAAACCGGTGACGGAGCGGGCCGGGGAGCGGCCGGCCCCGCAGGGCCCGCCCGTGATCTGACCCGCGCCGTGAACGGACCCCGGCCGGACGCCGCCGTCACGTCCGAGGTCTCGCCCACGATCGCGCACCGCACCAGCCGAGCCCCCTGGGCCCGCGCCACCCGGTCGGCCCGGGCGCACGCGGTCGCCGTGCCGTCGGCCCAGTGGTCCGCCGCCGCGAGCGCCGCGAGGTCGGCACCGCCGGCCGCGCGGTGCCGGGCGACGACGGCCTGCCCGAGGGCGAGGGCGGCGCCGAAGACCACGCACAGCACGGCGACGGCGGCGACGCTCCAGACGGTGGCGGATCCGCGGTCGGAGCCGCGGCCCGAGAAACGGCCCGAGAAACGGTCCGAGAAACGGCTTCTCATGGTCGTGCCCCCGCAGCCGCGGGCGGAGCCGTCGCTCCGGCGCCGACCGTCTCCTCCGCCGCGGCCACGGCCTCCTCCCGCACCTCGAAGGGCAGGCCCGTCAGCACCGGCGGCTTCGCCACGACCGTCACGCGCACCTGGTCTCCCTCACGAGCGACGGTCACCTTCGCACCGTCCGGCGCCGCCTCACGGGTCACCGCCATCACCGCGTCGGGGGCGTCCTGGCGGGCCGCCGCCCGGGCGCCGGTACGCGCGGCGTCCACGCACTGCAACTGCGCGGCGACCATGAACAGGCCCCAGATCAGGGCCATGGTGAACGCCACCAGCACCGGCAGCACCACAGCCGCCTCCGCGGTCACGAACCCACGGTCCGTCAGCCGCCCCCGTCGGCGTCCCCATGCGCGTTCGCCGCCGCGGCCGCGTCGGCGCTCACATCCGCGCACTGAGGGCCCGTTTCACGATGGCCTGCAGTTCCGCCCGGACCTGTCCGCTCGTCACGACCTCGTAGAGCAGCAGGGCGAATCCCACGGCCGCGACGATGCCCATGGCGTACTCCGAGGTGACCATGCCGCCGTCCCGCCGCCACCTCGCCCGCAGCTGTCGCCCTGAGGCCTTCGTCTTCCTGCTCATGCCGAACCCCTGGAGCTTCTTCACATCCACCACTTCTGAACCCTTTCTGATCTGTTTTGTGATCACTTCACCGGTTTGATCCGCTCGCCGTCTCCGTCAACCGCCACCCCCTCGCACCACTCCACTCGCCAACCCGATGACCACGGGCAGCACGCCGATCGCGATGAAGGCGGGCAGGAAGCACAGCCCCACCGGTGCGCTGACCAGAACGGCCGCCCGCCTGGCCCGTGCTGTCGCGGCCCGGCACCGGTCCGCACGCGCGTCCGCCGCGAGCCGCGCGACCGGAGTGGCCGCCGGGAGCCCCGACTCGCCGGCACGCTCCAGCAGCCGAGCCAGGGCCCCGGCGCCCGGCATCGCCGCCAACCGGCGCCAACCGTCCGCCGGTTCGCCGCCCAGCCGCACCTCCGCGGCGCCCTGCGCCAGTGCCTCCCCGACAGGCCCCCCGAGGGCCTCGCCGACGGCGCGGGCGGCGACCACCGGGTCCGCACCGGCCGCGATGCAGGCGGCCAGCAGCTCGGCGGCCAACGGGAGTTGCCGGGCGGCCACCGCGGCAGCGGAATCCGCCGCCCGCCCCGGGCCGTCCTCCTGCCGACGCCGCCACCGCCACAGCGCCACGGCCGTCCCCAGGCCCACCACGGCGCCGGCGACTCCCCCCACCAGTCCCCACCCGGCGGCCACCACCGCGACGACGGGCGACCACCGCCGCACGGCACCCAGCACCTCGACGGACGGTTGGGGAGCCGTGGCGGGGCCGGAGGGCAGCAGTCCGGCCAGCCGGTGCCGCGCCCAGCGCCTGCGGCGGGCCACGCCGATCCGCCGCACAAGCCACCCGAGGGCCAGGGCCAACGCGACGGCCATCCCCAGCCTGTGGACGAATCCGGCGCTCATGCCGCCTCCGCCGCGCGCACGATCCGCGCCGACCACCACAGCCCGGCGGTCTCCAGCAGTCCGCCGACCAGCAGGCAGCCCAGCCCCGCCCCGCTGTGCAGCAGCACGTGCAACGGGTCGGCGCCCATGGCCGTGCCCAGCAGGAGCCCCAGGGCGGGCAGGGCGGCAAGCATCACCGCCGTGGCCCGTGCGCCTGCCAACTGGGCACGCATGTCCGCGTGCTGGTCCCGTTCGGCACGCAGGGCGGCGCCCAGCCGGTCGAGGCCCGTTGCCAGCCCGGCGCCCTGGTCCACGGCCACCCGCCAGCAGGCCGCGAGCCCCAACAGCCCCTCGGCCCCCGGCTGCCGGGCCGCCCCCGCGAGCGCGCCCGGCACGTCTCCGCCGAACCTCGCCGCGGCGAGCACGGTCGCCTGCGCCTCGCCGAGCCCGCCGGAGTCCCGCGCGGCCCACAACAGCGCCTCACCAGGCTGCCGTCCGGCACGCACCTCCCCCGCCAGCGCCCCGCACAAGGCGATCACCGCGTCCCCGCGCCGTTCCCGCGCCCGCCGCGCCTCCCGCGCCAGCCGCAGCCGCCGCAGCACCGGCACCCCGGCCGCCCCCGCGACGACCGGAACGACCGAAGCGCCCAGCAGCGCCAGCACCAGTCCGGCGGCCAACGACCACCACTCGCCCCGCAACCGGCAGCCCAGTCGCCGCAGTTCACCGACGATCCGTCGGCCCGCGGGCGGTCCGGTCCCCGCCGTCCCGCCGCCCGCGAGCAGCAGCCGCGCCCGCCGGGCCCCGCAGCGCGGTCCGCCCGTCAGCCAAGCCGCCGCGGCGACACAGACCAGAGCGGCGCCCATGGCCGGATCGCCCGCCGAGATCTCACCCATCCGACTCGCCTCCCTTGTGGCCCGGTCCGCCGTCGAACTCGTCGCGCAACAGCCCGCGCAGCCGCTCCCACCCGCGGTCCCGCGCGAAGGCTTCCGGGCCCCAGCGCAGCGCCGGGACCGTTCGCACCAGAGCCGAGGAATCCCGCTCCAGCACGTGCACCTCGGAGATGCGGCGCCGCCCTGCCCGGTCGCGCACCAGGTGCAGGACCACCGACAGCGCGGCCGCCAACTGGCTGTGCAGCGCGGCCCGGTCGAGCCCGGCGGCCGTGCCCAGCGCCTCCAGGCGGGCCGGCACGTCCGCCGCGGCGTTGGCGTGCACCGTGCAGGAGCCGCCTTCATGGCCCGTGTTGAGCGCGGCCAGCAGATGCACCACCTCGGGGCCGCGCACCTCGCCGACGACCAGCCGGTCGGGGCGCATCCGCAGCGCCTGCCGCACCAGGTCCTCGAGGGTGACCAGGCCCGCACCCTCCTGGTTGGCGGGTCGGGTCTCCAGCCGTACGACGTGCGGGTGGTCGGGGCGCAGTTCCGCGGAGTCCTCGGCGAGCACGATCCGCTCGTCCGGTCCGGCCAGTCCGAGCAGCGCGCTCAGCAGCGTCGTCTTGCCGCTGCCCGTGCCACCGCTGACGAGGAAGGACAGCCGCGCCCGCACCAGCGCCCGCAGGATCAGGTCACCCCCCGGCGGCACCGTGCCCGCGGCGACCAGTTCGTCGAGCGTGAACGCCCGGGGGCGTACCACCCGCAGGGACAGGCAGGTGCAGCCGACGGCCACCGGGGGCAGCACCGCGTGCAGACGGGTCCCGTCGGGCAGCCGTGCGTCGGCCCAGGGCCGGGCGTCGTCGAGGCGTCGTCCGGCCACCGCGGCCAGGCGCTGCGCGAGTCGTCGTACGGCAGCAGCGTCGGGGAAGGTCACCCCGGTCAGCTCCAGTCCGCCACCCCGGTCCACCCACACCTGGTCCGGGGCCGACACCAGGACGTCGGTGACGCACGGGTCGGCGAGGAGCGGCTCCAGCGGGCCGCTGCCCACCAGCTCGGACCGCAGCCGCTCGGCGGCTCCCAGGACCTCGGCGTCGCCGAGCACCCGTCCCTGTTCGCGCAGCGCCTGTGCCACGCGCGCGGGTGTCGGCTCGGCTCCGCTCTCGGCCAGCCATCGCCGTACGCCGTCGAGCAGCGCCGGGGAGTCCGCGCGCCCGAGTCGGGGAAACGCGCTCATACGCCACCCGCCTCCACCAGGGCCCGCTCCCAGAACTGGGTGCAGAAGCGCGCCAGCGGACCACGGCCGGCCGCTCCGGGTGGTCTGCCGCCGCCGTGGGGGCGCAGCAGTCCCGGTTCGACGGGCACCTCGCCGACCAGGGGCAGGCCGAGCAGCCGGGCCACCTCGCGATCGTCCAAGCCGGGTGCGTACGGCCCGCGTACCGCCACTCTGAGGTCGCGCAGCACCATGCCCACGGCGGATGCCACCCGGCCGGCCGCCGCGACGGCGCGCAGCTCGGCGGGGACGACGAGGAGCGCGAGGTCGAGCTGGGCGAGTGTCTCGGCCACCCCGTCGTCGATGCGGCGCGGCAGGTCGACGACGACGGTGCCCCCGCGGCGCCGGGCGGCGGCGAGCACCGCCCGTACGGCCTGGGGCGGGACGGCGACGCAGTCGCCGCGGTCCCAGCTGAGCACGCGCAGGGAGTGCAGCCGGGGCAGCGACTCCTCCAGGGCGCCGCCGCCGACCCGGCCGCGTGAGGCGGCGAACGCGGGCCAGCGCAGCCCGTCGGCGCTCTCGCCGCCGAGGAGTACGTCGAGTCCGCCGCCGAGCGGATCGGCGTCGACGAGCAGGGTGCGCAGTCCCTCACGCGCGGAGGTGACGGCCAGCGCGCAGGCAAGCGTGGACGCGCCGGCCCCGCCTCGGCCGCCGATGACGCCGACGGTGAGCGCCGGACGGCCCACGCCCTCGGCGACGTCGGCGATGCGGTCGACCAGCCACTGCTCCCCCTCGGGGAGGATCAGGACGTTGTCGGCGCCGATCTGGACGGCCCGTTTCCAGACGCCGGCGTCGTCCTGGTCGCGGCCGACGAGCACCACTCCCTGTCTGCGCGTGGCCCTGCGGACGCGGCGCGCGGCGTCGTCCCCGACCAGGACGAGGGGGGCCGACTCCCAGCCGCCGCCGCATTCCGGTACGCGGGGGTGGACCTCGGGCTTGGCGCCTGCCGCCGCGCACAGTCGCAGCAGGTCGTCGAGGAGTAGGGCGTCCTCCGTGACGATCAGCGGCCGTCCTGCGGTCGCGGGTGGTGGATCGTGGGTGACGGTTTTGGCCATGTCGTGTTCCCCCTTCGCCGCGTCGTGCGCGCAGTCCCCTGCGGCCACGCGAATCCCGAACGTGTGAAGAACCGGCAAGCGGCCTCCATATGAGCGGCCGATAGGAACCGGCCATTGACGCTCCGGCAAACAGAACCGGCCATGAACTCGCCCGGTGGGAGCGCGCTGGAAACACGGTGCAGCGATCCCGGAAATCGTGTGGATCTTGGTGGAAAACTGTGGACAACTCAGTGGTTGTGAATATCGTCATCACCCATACCGGTGACCCCTGAGCCGCTCCCCGTCCGGCTTCCGGAGCGCCGCCCGACGACTACTGCGAGTGACGAACCGCAGGCATGCCGAAACGGCGGCCACCGTCGCCCACTCAAGGGCCCGGCAACCGCCTGCATGAAGGAAAAACCCACCCGGACATGCGACGACCCCCGCCGGGGGGGAGAGCGGGGGTCGTCCCCACGGCCGACTCGGGGGGGGAGGAGTCGGACCGGGTTAGCACGGTCGCGAACGATCCGTGACTTCCATGGTGTACCCGAGAGCCCTCTCAGGCAAACCCACGCGCCCCACCTTACGCCGAATGGTGGGCGCCTATGCTCAGGGGCGTGGAAAACCACTCCTTGCCCCGCACAGCGGCCTTCTTTGACCTGGACAAGACGGTCATTGCGAAGTCGAGCACGCTCACCTTCAGCAAGTCGTTCTACCAAGGCGGGCTGATCAACCGCAGGGCCGCCTTGCGTACCGCATATGCCCAGTTCGTCTTCCTGGTCGGAGGTCTCGACCACGATCAGATGGAGCGCATGCGCGAGTATCTGTCGGCGCTGTGCCGCGGGTGGAACGTGCAGCAGGTGAAGGAGATCGTCGCCGAGACGCTGCACGACCTGATCGACCCGATCATCTACGACGAGGCCGCCTCCCTCATCGAACAGCACCACACGGCCGGCCGTGACGTGGTGATCGTCTCCACGTCGGGCGCCGAGGTGGTCGAGCCGATCGGTGAGCTCCTCGGGGCGGACCGGGTGGTGGCCACCCGCATGATCGTGGGCGACGACGGCTGTTTCACCGGCGAGGTGGAGTACTACGCCTACGGCCCCACGAAGGCCGAGGCGATCAGGGAGCTGGCCGAGTCGGAGGGGTACGACCTCGCCCGCTGCTACGCCTACAGCGACTCGGCGACCGACCTGCCGATGCTCGAGACGGTCGGGTATCCGCACGCCGTGAACCCGGACCGGTCCCTGCGCCGCGAGGCACTGGCCCGCGGCTGGCCGATCCTGGACTTCCACCGCCCGGTGCGCCTCAAGAAGCGGCTGCCCACCCTCTCCGTACCGCCCCGGCCGACCCTGGTCGCGGCGGCGGCGATAGGAGCGGCGGCCGCCACCGCGGGACTCGTCTGGTACGCCAGCCGGCGGCGCAGCTCGGTGGCCTGAACTGTTTGTGACCGTTTTGGGGCTAAAAGTAAAGAACCGTGGGTAGGGGTTCCGCTTGCTCGGGGCCTGCAGTACAAAGGACTTAACGGCCCGCGAGACCGAAGGACATCCGAGAGGATCACCTTTAAAACGCATTTGGCCCCACGGACCGAGCATGAGAACCGGGCACCCACGCGACGTCGACCCGTCGATTACGGGCCAGCCGCACCAGGTGACGGGCAAAGATCCCGACCTGATGGGCGACATATCGAGGACGCTTGGTAACTCGGTGATCATGCCAGCGGCGGTACGAACTCTCGTACCGCCGCAACCCTGTTCAGGCCCAACCCTGTTCAGGCCCACTCCGCAAGGGGCCCGCCTTCGCCCGTCAGGCCGCCCCGCGCTGCAGCGCCTCGCACACCGCCGTCGACTCGCGCACGCCCAGTTCGACCGCCCTACCGCAGTGGGCGATCCAGGCCGCCATACCCTCCGGCGTCCCCGAGACGTAGCCGTCCAGGGCCGCCAGGTACGCGGCACGGCCGAGCTCCGCGTGGCCCACCTCGGCCGGACAGACCGCCTTCGGGTCCAGGCCGCTGCCGATCAGGACGATCCGCTCGGCCGCGCGCGCGACCAGCCCGTTATGGGACACGAAGGGTCGCAGCGCGAGCAGCTCGCCGTGCACCACCGCGGCCGTCACCAGCGCGGGCGCCGAACTGCCCGCGATGACCAGCTGCGCGAGACCCTCCAGCCGGCCGGACACCTCGGCCGCGTCCGGCGGCGTCAGCTCGATCAGCGGCTCGTCGACCGGCTCCCCCGCCTGGCGCGGCCGCCCGACCTCGTCGTCCCTGCCCGCCGCGGCGACCAGGTGCAGCCGGGCCAGGACCCGCAGGGGTGACTGCCGCCAGATGGACAGCAACTGGCCGGCCTCAGCGGTCAGCCGCAGGGCCGCGCCCACCACGCGCGCCTCGTCGTCGCCGCTGAAGTCGGTGCGCCGGCGCACCTCCTCCAGGGCCCAGTCGGCGCCGGACAGCGCCGCGGAGCCCCGGGCGCCGCGCAGCGCCGCTTCAGAGGTGACCTCATTGCTCCGGCGCCGCATGACGCGGTGCCCGTAGACCCGGTCCACGGCCTTGCGCACGGACTCCACGGACTCGGCCACACCGGGCAGCGAGCCCAGGGCCGCGAGCGGATCGGCGGAGGCGCCTGTCGTACTCATGAGTACGACCCTACGCACCCCGGCGTTCCACCCCACGAAGGAGTGGTCTTCTTCACTCTCGCCACCACTCTCGGCCATCGACTGACTACTCTTGGTGAACATGAAAATTGCTTTCGTCGGGAAGGGCGGCAGCGGCAAGACCACGCTGTCCTCCCTCTTCATCCGCCACCTGGTGGCGGCCGGAGCGCCGGTGGTCGCCATCGACGCCGACATCAACCAGCACCTCGGCGCCGCGCTCGGCCTCGACGACACGGAGACGGCGGCGCTGCCCGCGATGGGCGAGCGGCTGTCACTGATCAAGGAGTATCTGCGCGGCAGCAACCCGCGCATCACCTCCGCCGCGACGATGATCAAGACGACCCCGCCCGGCGAGGGCTCGCGGCTGCTGCGGGTACGGGAGCCCAACCCGGTGTACGACGCCTGCGCACGGCCGGTGGAACTCGACGGCGGCGCCGTCCGTCTGATGGTCACGGGCTCCTTCACGGACGCCGACCTGGGGGTCTCCTGCTACCACTCCAAGACGGGAGCGGTGGAGCTGTTCCTGAACCACCTGGTCGACGGGCGGGACGAGTACGTCGTGGTCGACATGACGGCGGGCTCGGACTCCTTCGCCTCCGGCATGTTCACTCGCTTCGACATCACGTTCCTCGTCGCCGAGCCGACCCGGAAGGGGGTCTCCGTCTACCGCCAGTACAAGGAGTACGCCCGCGACTTCGGCGTCAACCTGAAGGTCGTCGGCAACAAGGTGCAGGGCCAGGACGACGTCGACTTCCTGCGCTCGGAGGTCGGGGACGACCTGCTGGTGACCGTCGGGCACTCGGAGTGGGTACGCGCGATGGAGAAGGGCAGGCCGCCCCGGTTCGACCTCCTGGAGGACACCAACGGCCACGCCCTGCGCACCCTTCGGGTCACCGCCGACGCGACGTACGAACTGCGGGACTGGGAGCGCTACACCCGCCAGATGGTGCACTTCCACCTGAGGAACGCGCAGTCGTGGGGCAACGAGCGCACCGGGGCCGACCTGGCGGCGCAGATCGACCCCGCCTTCGTGCTCAGCGAGGCGGTCGCCGCCCCCGCCTGACGGCCACCGCCCCTCGCCTACTGCCGGACCGCGGGCGCCCCCGGCACCCCCTTCGGGGCCGGAGCGGTGCGGCCCGACAGGAAGGACGCCCAGCCCTGCCGGGGGGCCTCACCCACGTTCAGGGTGCGCAGCCTGGCCAGCACCTGCGGGTCCTGGGCGTCCAGCCAGTCGGCGAGCTGCCGGAAGGAGACGCAGCGCACCTCCGGCTTGTTGCACACCTGCTCGACGACGTCGTCGATCGCGCGCATGTAGGTGCCGCCGTTCCAGGACTCGAAGTGGTTGCCGATGACCAGGGGCGCGCGGTTGCCGTCGTAGGCGCGGTAGAAGCCCTTCAGCAGGCCGTCCCGCATCTGGTCACCCCAGTAGTCGTACTTGTCGGGGTCTCCCTGGGTCGAGGTTCCCGATTGGTTGACCATGAAGTTGTAGTCCATGGTCAACTGCTCGTAGGAGTGCCCGGGGAAGGGCACGAGCTGCATCGACAGGTCCCACAGGCCGTCCTTCTTCTTCGGCCAGACCTGGTCGTCGACCCCGCTGGTGTCATAGCGGAAGCCCAGGTCGCGGGCCGCTCGCATGAAGTTCTTCTGGCCTTCCAGGCAGGGGGTGCGGGCGCCGACGAGCTCCTTGTCGTAGTCGAACGGCAGCGGTGGCGCGTCCTTCATGCCGGTGTTGGTCTTCCAGGTCTTCACGAACTCCTTGGCCTGGGCGATCTCGCTCTTCCACTCATCCACCGACCACGTGCCCACCCCGCCGTCGTTGCCGCAGAAGTGGCCGTTGAAGTGGGTGCCGATCTCGTTGCCCTCGAGCCAGGCGAGGCGCAGTTGCCTGACGGTGTCGGCGATGCCCTGCTCGTCGTTGAAGCCGATCTCGGAGCTGCCCGGCGCGTGCTGCGGTGGCTTGTAGAGGTCGCGTTTCTCCTTGGGGAGCAGGTACACACCGCTGAGGAAGTAGGTCATGGTCGCGTTGTTGGCCTTGGCGACCTTGCGGAAGTGGGAGAACAGCTTCTGGCTGTCCTCGCCCGCCCCGTCCCAGGAGAAGACCACGAACTGGGGAGGCTTCTGACCGGGTTCGAGCCGCTCGGGTCCGGGCAGATGCGGCTGCGATCCGGTGTACGCGGTGGAGCCGTCGCCGATCAGCCGGAGCACGCTGCCGGGCGGCGGCGCCCCCTTCTGCGGGCCGGGAGCCCCTTCCTTGGAGCCGCTGGAGCCGCCGGCGCAACCGGCCAGCGACGCGGCGCAGGCCGCGGCGACCATGGCTCCCGCGGCGATCCTCTGGGTGGCGGCCATGTTCCGCCCACCTTCTTCCTTCTCTCAGACAAACGCTGACGAGGGCGTTTTGTGGTTGTCTGCCGTTTTCTGCCGACAGCGCCGCCAAGGTCGCACGGGGGCCGAGAAGGAATTAATACGACAAGCCGATAAACAGCTCGCACCACTCGGGCGAGTGAACTAATGCACCATTTGCGGCAAAAATCCATGCCCGACCTTTACTCTGCATTACGATTCATTTACCGAGCGTTGATCTTTGCGTGGAGGAGACGGGAAACATGTCAGCCTGCGCACCCGCCCAGCCCCAGCCCCCGGCGCCGACCGAGCGCCCCCACCAACCGCACAGCCCGCCCCGCCGCTTCCGCGTCGCCGGCGCCGATCTGTCCGCGTCGATCGCCGTCTTCCTGATCGCTCTGCCCCTGTCCCTCGGCATCGCTCTCGCCACGGGCGCCCCGCTCCAGGCCGGGCTGGTGGCAGCCGCCGTCGGGGGGATCGTCGCCGGCCGGCTGGGCGGTTGTCCGCTGCAGGTCAGCGGTCCGGCAGCCGGACTGACCGTCGTCACCGCCGACTTGATCGACCGCTACGGATGGCGGACGACCTGCGCCATCACCGTCCTCGCCGGCCTGGCCCAACTCGGTCTGGGCTGCCTGCGCGTGGCACGCTCCGCGCTCGCCGTGAGCCCGGCCGTGGTGCACGGCATGCTCGCCGGCATCGGTGTGACCATCGCCGTCGCCCAGCTGCACATCGTGCTCGGCGGCAGCCCGCACAGCTCCGTCCTCGACAACCTCCGCGGCCTGCCGTACCAGTTGGCCCACCTGCATCCCGCGGCCGTGACGACGAGCGCGCTGACGCTGACCCTGCTGCTCGCCTGGCCGCGGCTGCCCGGTCGCCCCGGCCGGCTGCTGCGCAGGATCCCGGCCGCGCTCGTCGCGGTCGCCGGGGCCACCGCGACCGCCTGGCTCACCGGGCTGACGCTGCCCAGGGTCGACCTCCCGTCCTGGCGCAGCCATGCCCTGGCCGGGCTGCCCGAGGGGCCCGTGCCCGGCCTCGTCACCGCCGTGCTGACCACCACGCTGGTGTGCAGCGTGCAGTCGCTGCTCGGGGCGGTCGCCGTGGACAAGCTGGTCGCCGGGCGCCCCGCTCCGCAGGCCCGCGTCGGCCGCTCGGACCTGGACCGGGAACTGCTCGGCCAGGGCGCCGCCAACATCGTGTCCGGGGCGCTGGGCGGACTGCCGGTCGCGGGGGTGGCCGTGCGGAGTTCGGCGAATGTGCGGGGCGGTGCCGTCAGCCGGAACTCCACGATGCTGCACGGCGTTCTCGTAATGGTCGCCGCGCTGCTGATGGTCCCGTTCCTGGAGCTCATCCCGCTCGCATCGCTCGCCGCCCTGGTGATGGCCGTCGGCATCCAGATGGTGTCCCTGCACCACATCCGCACGGTGACCCGCCACCGCGAGGTGCTGGTGTACGCCGCCACCACCCTGGGCGTGGTGTTCCTCGGTGTACTGCAGGGCGTGCTGTCCGGGGTCGCCGTGGCCGTCGCCGTCACCCTGAACCGCCTCGCCCGCACCCGCGTCACACACGAAGAGAACGGAGGAGTCCACTACGTCCGTGTGAGAGGCCAGTTGACGTTCCTCGCGGTGCCGCGGCTCAGCCGCGTCCTGCATCACGTGCCCCAAGGTTCCCACGCGGTCGTGGAGTTGCACGGCTCGTTCATGGACCACGCGGCGTACGAGTCACTGCAGGACTGGCAGCTCGCGCACACCGCGCAGGGCGGATCCGCCGAACTGACCGGCCGCCGGGGGGACGCCCCGGCCACCGGCACCCTTCTTGAGCAGTGAGCCCCGGCTCCCTCTCCGGGTGACCGGCCCCTCACCACCCCCGCCGGCACCGCGCCGGCCGCCCGAGGCGTACCCGGAGCCCGTCCAGCGGACGGACTCCGGCGGGCAGGGTGCGATCTTGTCCTCGACCGTGAGGAGGACCTCGGCCGTCAGGTCGGCCACCGTGTGCACGTCGGCGACACGCCGGGCCGCGAAAGATGTCACCGCGTCCACATGGCGCCGGTAGAAATCTTCGAAGAGCTGAGGGTCGCGGGCCGCAGCAGCCGGCCCGCCCCGGGTCCCTTCCACTCGTCTCCCCCTCCTTGTCGATGGCGCTTCATCTGTGCTTGGGCCGGAGGGTGAAAGGCGTGACAAGAACACCGTCCCATAAGGTCTAAACCAATTTTCGGGCGGCCCTTGTCAGCGGGCCCCCGGGTCTGATGAGCTGTGGTCTGGGACACAACGGACACCCTGCGAGAGGGAGATGTCGTGAGCAACGAAAGCCTGGCCAACCTGCTCAAGGAAGAGCGCAGGTTCGTGCCGCCCGCCGAGCTGGCCGAGAACGCCAACGTCACGGCGGAGGCGTATGAACAGGCCAAGGCTGACAGGCTCGGCTTCTGGGCCGAGCAGGCACGCCGGCTGACGTGGGCCACCGAGCCGACCGAGACACTGGACTGGTCGAACCCGCCGTTCGCCAAGTGGTTCCAGGACGGCAGGCTGAACGTCGCCTACAACTGTGTGGACCGGCACGTCGAGGCAGGGCACGGCGACCGGGTCGCCATCCACTTCGAGGGCGAGCCCGGCGACAGCCGCGCCATCACCTACGCCGAGCTGAAGGACGAGGTGTCCAAGGCGGCGAACGCCCTGCTGGAGCTGGGCGTCCGCAAGGGCGACCGGGTCGCCATCTACATGCCGATGATCCCGGAGACCGCGATCGCGATGCTGGCCTCGGCCCGTATCGGCGCCGCGCACTCGGTCGTCTTCGGCGGCTTCTCTGCCGACGCGCTCGCGACCCGTATCCAGGACGCCGACGCCAAGGTCGTGATCACCTCCGACGGCGGCTGGCGGCGCGGCAAGCCGTCCGCGCTCAAGCCGGCCGTCGACGAGGCGGTCGCCAAGGTCGACAACGTGGACCACGTGCTCGTCGTACGCCGCACCGGCCAGGAGGTCGCCTGGAACGACGAGCGGGACGTGTGGTGGCACGACCTGGTCGAGCGGCAGTCCGCCGAGCACGCACCGGAGGCGTTCGAGGCCGAGCACCCGCTGTTCATTCTCTACACCTCGGGCACGACGGGTAAGCCGAAGGGCATCCTGCACACCTCCGGCGGCTATCTGACGCAGACGGCGTACACGCACTGGGCGGTGTTCGACCTCAAGCCGGAGACCGACGTGTACTGGTGCACGGCCGACGTCGGCTGGGTCACCGGACACTCCTACATCGTCTACGGACCGCTGGCCAACGGCGCGACGCAGGTGATGTACGAGGGCACGCCGGACACCCCGCACCAGGGCCGGTTCTGGGAGGTCGTGCAGAAGTACGGGGTGACGATCCTGTACACGGCGCCGACCGCGATCCGTACGTTCATGAAGTGGGGCGACGACATCCCCGCGAAGTTCGACCTCTCCTCCCTCCGCGTACTCGGCTCCGTCGGCGAGCCGATCAACCCCGAGGCATGGATCTGGTACCGCAAGAACATCGGCGGGGACCGGACGCCGGTCGTCGACACCTGGTGGCAGACCGAGACCGGCGCGATGATGATCTCGCCGCTGCCGGGCGTCACCGCCGCCAAGCCCGGCTCCGCCCAGACCCCGCTGCCCGGCATCTGCGCGACCGTCGTCGACGACGAGGCGAACGAGGTGCCGAACGGAGGCGGTGGCTACCTGGTGCTGACCGAGCCGTGGCCGTCGATGCTGCGCACCATCTGGGGTGACGACCAGCGGTTCATCGACACGTACTGGTCCCGGTTCGAGGGCAGGTACTTCGCCGGTGACGGGGCGAAGAAGGACGACGACGGGGACATCTGGCTCCTCGGGCGCGTCGACGACGTGATGCTGGTGTCCGGGCACAACATCTCCACCACGGAGGTGGAATCGGCGCTGGTCTCGCACCCGTCCGTGGCCGAGGCGGCCGTGGTCGGCGCGGCGGACGAGACGACCGGGCAGGCGATCGTCGCCTTCGTCATCCTGCGGGGTACGGCGTCCGAGGACGACAAGCTCGTCGGCGCGCTGCGCGACCACGTGGGCGCCACGCTCGGCCCGATCGCCAAGCCCAAGCGGATCCTGCCGGTGGCGGAACTGCCGAAGACCCGCTCCGGCAAGATCATGCGACGCCTGCTGCGGGACGTCGCGGAGAACCGCGAGCTCGGTGACGTCACCACCCTGACCGACGCCACGGTCATGAACCTCATCCAGTCGAAGCTTCCTGCGGCGCCCAGCGAGGACTGAGCGCGGCCTGTGCGGGCACCCGGCGACCAGCGCGCCGGGTGCCCTTTTGGCATCTACCGTGGGGATCGCTGGATCCATCACGGCGCACCCGGGCCGCATATTAGGTAAACTAAGCAAAACAAGGTCAATCCGAGGTGCGCCGGGAAGTCTGGTCGGCATGTGCTCCGTCCTGCCCACCGACCGGAGGTCTCCCTCGTGCCCGCGCCCCGCACCACCACCGCCCGCAAGGTCTTCGGGCGGCTCTCGCTGCCCGAGCGGACGTACGTCGCGGACGCCCTGCGCGCCGAGACGGTCGGCGGCGTGCTGCTGCTGGCCGCCGCTGTCGCGGCCCTGGTCTGGGCGAACATCCCCGCACTGCACCACAGCTATGAGACCGTCAGCCAGTACCACCTGGGCCCCGGCGTCCTCGGCCTGAACCTTTCCGTCACGCACTGGGCCGCCGACGGACTGCTCGCGGTCTTCTTCTTCGTCGCCGGAATCGAGCTCAAGCGCGAACTAGTCGCTGGTGAGCTCAGGGACCCGAAGGCCGCCGCGCTGCCCGTGATCGCCGCGCTGTGCGGCATGGCCGTACCGGCGCTCGTCTACACCCTCACCAACGCCGCGGGTGGCGGCTCGCTCGCCGGCTGGGCGGTGCCCACCGCGACCGACATCGCCTTCGCGCTCGCCGTACTCGCGGTCATCGGCACCGCGCTGCCCAGTGCCCTGCGCGCCTTCCTGCTCACGCTCGCCGTCGTCGACGACCTGTTCGCGATCCTGATCATCGCGGTCTTCTTCACCGAGCGCATCCACCTCGCCGCACTCGGCGGCGCGGTCGCGGGCCTCGTCGTCTTCTGGCTGCTGCTGCGTGCGGGCGTACGCGGCTGGTACGTGTACGTGCCGCTCGCGCTGGTCGTCTGGGCGCTGATGTACAACAGCGGCGTCCACGCCACCATCGCGGGCGTCGCCATGGGGATGATGCTGCGCTGCACCACCCGCGAGGGTGAGGAGCACTCGCCCGCCGAGCGCATCGAGCATCTCGTGCGCCCCCTCTCGGCGGGGCTCGCCGTGCCGTTGTTCGCGCTGTTCAGCGCCGGGGTGCCGGTCTCCGGCGGGGCGCTCGCGGACGTGTTCACCAAGCCGCAGACACTGGGTGTGGTGCTGGGACTGGTCGTCGGCAAGACGATCGGCATCTTCGGCGGCACCTGGCTGACCGCCCGCTTCACCCGGGCCTCGCTCAGCGACGACCTCGAGTGGGCGGACGTCTTCGCCGTGGCGACCCTCGCCGGCATCGGGTTCACCGTCTCGCTGCTCATCGGTGAGCTCGCCTTCGCGGGTGAGGCGGCCCTGGCCGGCGAGGTGAAGGCCGCCGTGCTGACCGGGTCGCTGGTCGCGGCGGTGTGCGCGACGGTCCTGCTGAAGGTCCGCAACGCCAAGTACCGCAGGCTGTGCGAGGAGGAGGAACGGGACGAGGATCTCGACGGCATCCCGGACGTCTACGAGCAGGACGACCCGGCCTACCACCTGCGCATGGCCGAGCTCCTCGAACGCAGGGCCGCCGAGCACCGGCGGCTCGCCGCGGATCTCGCGGGCACGGTCTCCGGGCGGCACGCGCGTGCCGAAGTGCCGGGCAGGGCAGGCGAGGAAGGCGACCGTCCGGCATGATCTGACGAGACGGTACAAACGAGACGGCAGAAAAGACGAAGAGGGAGACCGCGATGAGCGCACCCGACGGCAGCCCGGTCGGCGCCGAACGCAGCATCGGCCAGCTGTTCGCCTCGGCGACGACCGAATTGTCGGCGCTGGTGCATGACGAGATCGCGCTGGCCAAGGCCCAGCTGAAGCAGGACGTCAAGCGCGGCGCGACCAGCGGCGGCGCCTTCACGGTGGCTGGTGCGGTGCTGCTGTTCTCCCTGCCGATGCTCAACTTCGCCCTCGCGTACGGCATCCGGACGTGGAGCGGCTGGAACCTGGCGGTCTGCTTCCTGCTGTCCTTCGCGGCGAACGTCCTCGTGGCCGGTGGACTCGCCCTGATCGGGGTCGTCTTCGCGAAGAAAGCGCAGAAGGGCAAGGGCCCGCAGAAGGTCGCCGCGTCCATGAAGGAGACGGCGGGCGTCCTGCAGAAAGCCAAGCCGCACCCCCGTCAGGAGCCGGCCCTGGAGGACCGGTCCCCCGCAGCCATCGAGGCTGTGGCACGCTCGTCGTCATGACGGACCCCGCCGCTTCGGCGCACCCCTTCTCGGTCGCACGGCTGGACGTTCCCGGTGGCCGTGAGGTGACGCACCGGGACGTCGCCGCCAACGGCGCCCGCTTCCACATCGCCGAGGTGGGCGACGGTCCGCTGGTGCTGCTGCTGCACGGCTTCCCGCAGTTCTGGTGGACGTGGCGGCACCAGCTCGGCGCGCTCGCCGACGCGGGCTTCCGGGCCGTGGCGATGGACCTGCGGGGCGTGGGCGGCAGTGACCGCACGCCGCGCGGGTACGACCCGGCGAACCTCGCCCTCGACATCACCGGGGTGGTGCGCTCCCTCGGCGAGCCGGACGCCGCGCTGGTCGGCCATGACCTGGGCGGCTATCTGGCCTGGACCGCGGCGGCGATGCGGCCCAAGCTGGTGCGGCGGCTCGCGGTGGTGTCGATGCCGCATCCGCGGCGCTGGCGCGCGGCGATGCTGCGGGACGCCCGCCAGACGGTCGCCGGCTCCTACATCTGGGGATTCCAGCGGCCGTGGATCCCGGAGCGGCAGCTGACCGCCGACGACGGGGCGCTGGTGGGCGAGCTGATCCGGGACTGGTCCGGGCCGCGGCTGCCGGACGACGACGCGGTGGAGACGTACCGCCGTGCCATGTGCATCCCGTCGACCGCGCACTGCTCGATCGAGCCGTACCGCTGGATGGTGCGGTCACTGGCGCGTCCGGACGGCATCCAGTTCAACCGCCGGATGAAGCGGCCGGTGCGCGTGCCCACGCTGCATCTGCACGGCTCCCTCGATCCCGTCATGCGCACGCGGAGCGCGGCGGGTTCGGGTGAGTACGTCGAAGCGCCGTACCGCTGGCGGTTGTTCGACGGGCTGGGGCACTTCCCGCACGAGGAGGACCCGGTGGCGTTCTCCACGGAACTCATCAACTGGCTCAAGGACCCGGAGCCCGACCGCTGACGCGCGCGTGCGCCCGAGCCCGGCCGTTGACGCCTGCGCAGCGAGCCCGGCCGCTGAACCGTGCGTGCGCCGTGCCCGGCCGCCGACGCGTGCCCGCGGCGCTCCGGGTCCGGGTGGCCGGAACAGCTCGAGCCGGATCGGTGACCGCGCCAATGCGCCCGGTATCCGGACCTGAACACCTGTTCCACGAACGGCCACATGCCCAGCGCATAGGCCAATTCAGGGCCCCCGAGGCGGTTATCGACCTTGGGGCCCGGGCACACGTCCGGGTATGGGCTGGACGCACGACTACAGTGACGCACCCCGGAACCGCCGCTCGGCCGCAGGCCTGAGCTCGCACGGGGAAGGCGCTTCGCAGATGCAGAGCACGGATCTCCGGGTCGGAATCCCGCGCATCCTGCGCCGCCGGGCCCGCTGGGTCTCGGTACGTCTGCGTCACCCCCGCGGCTGAGCCCCGCCAGCTGACCCCCGCTACAGCGCGCAGCTGTCGGTGCCGACCTGCTGGTTCGCGCTACGCCCTTGGTCGATGTCCTGCCGGATCTCGTCCGCGGTGAGCGCGTAGCCGGTTTCGGCGTCGTCGAGGGACTTCGCGAAGACCACGCCGTACACCTTGCCCTCGGGCGTGAGCAGCGGGCCGCCGGAGTTGCCCTGGCGGACGGTGGCGTAGAGCGAGTAGACGTCCCGGCGGACGGTGCCGCGGTGGTAGATGTCCGGGCCGTTGGCCGTGATGCGCCCGCGTACACGCGCCGCGCGGACGTCGTACGAGCCGTTCTGCGGGAAGCCCGCGACGATCGCGCCCTCGCCGCTCGTCGCGTCCTTCGCGGAGAACTGCAGGGCGTGCGCCCTGAGGTCCGGCACGTCGAGCACGGCGATGTCGCGGTGCCAGTCGTAGAGGACGACCTTCGCGTCGTACTTGCGGCCCTCACCGCCTATCTGCACGGTCGGCTCGTCGACGCCTCCGACGACGTGCGCGTTGGTCATCACGCGGCGGTCGGCGAAGACGAAGCCGGTGCCCTCCAGTACCTTGCCGCAGCTCTGGGCGGTGCCCACGACCTTGACGACGGACTGCTTGGCGTGTGTGGCGACCGCGCTGCCGGCGAGGGCCGGGTCGGGGGGGCGGACGTCGGTGATCGGCTCGTTGGCGAAGGGGCTGAAGACCTGCGGGAAGCCGTTCTGGGCGAGGACGGAGGAGAAGTCCGCGAACCAGGTGTCGGCCTGGGTGGGCAGCGCCTGGGAGACGCTGTGGAGGACCTTGGAGCCCCGGACCTCCTTGCCCAGTGTCGGCAGGGTGGTGCCCGCGAGGGCCGAGCCGATCAGCCATGCCACGAGGAGCATCGCGACCACGTTGACCAGCGCCCCGCCGGTGGCGTCCAGGGCGCGGGCCGGGGACCAGGTGATGTAGCGGCGCAGTTTGTTGCCGAGGTGGGTGGTCAGGGCCTGCCCGACGGAGGCGCAGACGATGACGACCACCACGGCGACGACGGCGGCGGTGGTGCTGACCTCCGAGTTGTCGGTCAGGGCGTCCCAGATGACGGGTAGCGCGTAGACGGCGACGAGTCCGCCGGCGAGGAAGCCCGTGACCGACAGGATGCCGACCACGAAGCCCTGGCGGTAGCCGACGATCGCGAACCACACGGCGGCGACCAGCAACAGGATGTCCAGCACGTTCACCGTTTCAGGCCTCGACTCTTCAAACTCCGGCCCCACGAGCACGGCCGGGGGTCCGGGGGTTGTCCCCCGGGTAGACACAGCACGGGGTTCACCCTGTCATGACCGCCAGTCGAGCGGGACCTGCTGCTCCCGGTCCCAGTCGCGCTCCCAGCCCGCGTAGTGCAGCAGACGGTCGATGACCCCGGCGGTGAAGCCCCAGACGAGGGCCGATTCGACCAGGAATGCCGGACCTCGGTGTCCGCTGGGGTGCAAGGCGGTGGCGCGGTTGGCGGGGTCCGTGAGATCCGCCACGGGCACGGTGAAGACGCGGGCGGTCTCGTTCGGGTCGACGACGCCCACCGGGCTGGGCTCGCGCCACCAGCCGAGCACCGGGGTGACGACGAAGCCGCTGACGGGGATGTAGAGCCTGGGCAGTACGCCGAAGAGCTGGACGCCCGACGGGTCGAGTCCGGTCTCCTCCTCGGCCTCGCGCAGGGCGGCGCGCAGCGGCCCGTCGCCTGCCGGGTCGCCGTCCTCGGGGTCGAGGGCGCCGCCGGGGAACGAGGGCTGCCCGGCGTGGGAGCGCAGCGAGCCCGCCCGTTCCATCAGCAGCAGCTCGGGACCGCGGTCGCCTTCCCCGAACAGGATCAGCACGGCGGACTGGCGGCCTCGGCCGTCCTCGGGCGGCAGGAAGCGGCTGAGCTGCAGCGGCTCGACCGTCTCCGCGGCCCGCACCACCGGGTCGAGCCAGTCCGGCAGGCCCTCCTTGCTGAGCGTCACCGAGCCGCCCTGCGTGTCGCCGGCGTGCTTCATACCCACCCCCCATCTGCTGTGTCCAACGCCCGGGCCGCACTCGATCGTGCCGTCATGCGGCCCCCAGCGGTGGCGCAGGCCTGCCTCCCGCGTCGAGGTAGGCCTGCGGGGGCTTCAGGCGCTGGCCGGGGAAGCCGCCCTTCTCGTACTTCAGGAGTTTCTCGGCCTTCTCGGGGTCCGTCTCGCCCTCGCCGTACGCCGGGCAGAGCGCGGCGATGGGGCAGGCGCCGCAGGCGGGCTTGCGGGCGTGGCAGATGCGGCGGCCGTGGAAGATCACGTGGTGCGAGAGCATCGTCCAGTCGCTCTTCGGGAACAACGCGCCGACCTCGGCCTCGATCTTGTCCGGTTCCGTCGCCTCGGTCCACTTCCAGCGCCGCACCAGCCGCTGGAAGTGCGTGTCCACGGTGATACCGGGCCGCCCGAAGGCGTTGCCGAGGACGACGAAGGCCGTCTTGCGGCCGACGCCGGGCAGTTTGACGAGGTCCTCCAGCCTGCCGGGGACCTCGCCGCCGAACCGCTCGGCCAGGGCCTTGGACAGCCCTATGACCGACTTGGTCTTGGCCCGGAAGAACCCGCAGGGGCGGAGGATCTCCTCGACCTCCTCCGGGTTCGCGGCGGCCAGGTCCTCGGGGGTGGGGTACTTGGCGAAGAGGGCGGGCGTGGTCTGGTTGACCCTCAGGTCCGTGGTCTGGGCGGACAGGACCGTCGCGACCAGGAGCTGGAAGGGGTTCTCGAAGTCCAGTTCCGGATGCGCGTACGGGTAGACCTCGGCGAGCTCGCGGTTGAGGCGCCGGGCCCTGCGGACCAGAGCGGTGCGCGACTCGTCCGCCGGGACCTTTTTAGCTGCTTTGACTGTTTTCTTATTGCCACCGGGGTCCTGTTCGCCCACAGCGGAATCCCGACGTACAACCACCCGCGCAGCCCCCTTGGCCTGTGCTCTCACCGGCGATTTGGACACCCGGCCAGCCTAAAGCCCGGCACCGACATCCGCGCCGGACCCGGAAGATCGGCCCCCGATTGGACCCCTGCCGCTTACCCCGGGACATCCGTGCGGCATCCTTGTGACAGATCACACTGTTTGGATCGTCCGGCAAAATGGGGAACACGGTCCCCTGGCACACGGGGGAGCAAGATCCCCTGAGCAGGTCGACAAGGGAGAGAACTCGTGGACGACGTTCTGCGGCGCAACCCGCTCTTCGCGGCGCTCGACGACGAGCAGGCCGCGGAGCTCCGCGCCTCCATGAGTGAGGTGACCCTCGCGCGCGGTGACTCACTGTTCCACGAAGGCGACCCCGGTGACCGGCTGTACGTCGTCACCGAGGGCAAGGTCAAGCTGCACCGGACCTCCCCCGACGGCCGCGAGAACATGCTGGCCGTCGTGGGCCCCGGCGAGCTCATCGGCGAGCTGTCGCTGTTCGACCCGGGCCCGCGCACGGCGACCGCGACCGCGCTGACCGAGGTCAAGCTGCTCGGCCTCGGCCACGGCGACCTCCAGCCCTGGCTGAACGTGCGCCCCGAGGTGGCCGGCGCCCTGCTGCGCGCCGTCGCGCGCCGTCTGCGCAAGACCAACGACGCCATGTCCGACCTGGTCTTCTCCGACGTCCCGGGACGCGTCGCCCGCGCCCTGCTGGACCTCTCGCGCCGCTTCGGCGTGCAGTCGGAGGAGGGCATCCACGTCGTCCACGACCTCACGCAGGAAGAGCTGGCCCAGCTCGTCGGCGCTTCCCGCGAGACCGTGAACAAGGCGCTGGCGGACTTCGCCCAGCGCGGGTGGCTGCGCCTGGAGGCGCGCGCGGTGATCCTGCTGGACGTGGAGCGACTGGCGAAGCGCTCGCGCTGATCACCTGCACACGCGCGTGAGGCCCTGCCGTGCGGCGGGGCCTTTCGCGTACCCTGCGACGGACTCGCGGGGGTGGGGGATGGTCGAGGACAAGGCGCCGGAATCGGTGTGGACGCGGTCCGATTGGTGGCGTTCGGCGCGGCGGCTGTGGAAAACGCCGTACGAGAAGGGTGAGCTGGACAGGCCCGTGGGGCTGTGGGTGACGGATGCCTGTGTCGTCCTCGCCCGGTTCGACCGGCTGGACGCCTACAGCGTGGCCACGGGGGCGTTCCTGTGGACCTGGCGGCCGCCGGGTGAGGACGTCGTCCGGGTGGTGTCGCCGGACGTCGAGGACGGCGTGGGCGTGGTGCTGCATTACGACGACGGCGCGCGCGACGTGCGACACGTCGACCTGACCGCCCTGGACACGGCCTCCGGCACGGTCGCCTGGACCCGCAGGGAGGATGCGGAGCGGCTGGGGGACCTCGGCGAGTACAACTGCGAGGTGGCCCTGGGCGCGGGCCGGCTCGCGACGGTGGTCGACAAGTGGCGCGACGCGCCGAAGCTGCGGGTGGACGACGTGCGCACGGGCCGGACCCGGTGGTCGCACAAGCTGACCGACGGGCGTTCCGAGCCCGAGGCGGTGATCTGCGCCGCGCCCTTCGTGGCCCGACTGGAGGCACGCGGCAGCCGCGGCCGGCCCCGACTGTCCGTCGACGGCGTTCCCCTGCGACTGCCTCCCGACTGCGCGAAGTTCGGCGAGCAGGTCGCGGTGACAGGCGATGTCGTCGCCGTGCAGGTGGTGCCCGTGGACGAGGTGGAGAAGGAGTACTACGTACGGCTCGGCGCCTTCTCGGTGACCTCGGGCGAGCCGCTGTGGGAGTGGCGGACGAGGTCCGACGCCTCCACGATCGTCCCGCTCGCCCACCGCGGCTGGCTGCTGGCCCTGCACGGGTACGGCAACCGGCTGAGCGTTCTCGACCCGTCGGACGGGCGGATCGTGGCCTGGCGCAGGGCGCGCGGCCACGCTTACGACCCTCTCGTGGCCGCGCACGGGGACGTCATCGCCGTGGCCTGCCGTTCCCGGGGCGACTCCCGCCGTCTGCGGGTCTTCCGCTGGCGGTGACGAGCGCCGGACCCGGCTGTAAAACACCTGCTCCATCACCCCCGGCGCGGCAGAGTGACCACATGGCAGAAACGCTCCCTCCGAAGGGCATCGACGCCCGGGGCCACCTCGAACGCGAGGGCTCTCTCACACGGATCCCGCACGCCTTCCGCCCCGTCGTAGCCGCCGCCCGGGACCGTCTCGCGGACGCCTTCGGGGCCCGGATGCACAGCGCGTACCTCTACGGGTCGATCCCGCGTGGCACCGCGCGCGTGGGGCGCAGCGATCTCGATCTGCTGGTCGCCCTGCGGGAGGAGCCGGCGGACACGGACCGGGAGGCGGCCCGTGTCCTCGGTGAGGGGCTCGACGCGGAGTTCCCGCAGATCGACGGGGTCGGGACGCTGCTGTTCGGCCGGGAGCGGCTGCTCAGCGACCTGGAGCGGTACGACCTGGGGTGGTTCGTGGCCTGCCTGTGCGTCCCGTTGCTGGGGGAGGACCTCGCCGCGTTCCTGCCCCGCTACCGGCCCGACTCGCTCCTGGCCCGCGAGACCAACGGCGACCTCGCGCTCTTCCTGCCCCGCTGGCGACGGCGCATCGCGGACGCCGAGGACCGTGAAGAGGCCCGGCGGCCGCTCGTGCGGTTCATGTCACGGCATCTCGTGCGCACCGGGTTCACCCTCGTGATGCCCCGCTGGCAGGGCTGGACCAGCGATCTGCGGGAGATGGCCGAGGTGTTCGGCGCGTACTACCCGGAGCGCTCCCCGCAGATGCGGACGGCCGCGGAGTACGGCTACGAGCCCGTCGGCGACCCGGAGGTCCTGCGGTCCTACGTCGACGACCTGGGGCCCTGGCTCGCGGCGGAGTACGCGCGCGTGCACGGGGTCAAAGCCCCGAGGCCGGACTAGGGGTTCGTTCAGATCAGCCCGTGCTCGCTCAGGTAGTCCATCTGGGCCCGGACCGACAGTTCCGCGGCGGGCCACAGGGAGGGGTCCACGTCGGCGTAGACGTGGGCCACCACCTGGCCGGGGGTGCGGTAGCCGTCCTCGACGGCCGTCTCCACCTGGGCGAGGCGGTGGGCACGGTGGGCGAGGTAGAACTCCACGACGCCCTGGGCGTCCTCCAGGACCGGGCCGTGGCCAGGGAGCACCGTGTGGACACCGTCGTCGACCGTCAGGGACCTCAGGCGCCGCAGCGAGTCGAGATAGTCCCCCAGGCGGCCGTCGGGGTGCGCCACGACCGTCGTACCGCGTCCGAGGATGGTGTCGCCGGTCAGGACCGCCTGGTCCGCCGGGAGGTGGAAGCACAGGGAGTCCGCGGTGTGGCCGGGGGTCGGCACCACTCTCATCTCCAGACCACCGACCGTGATCACGTCGCCGGCGGCCAGTCCCTCGTCGCCGAGCCGCAGCGCGGGGTCGAGCGCGCGCACCTTGGTGCCGGTCAGCTCGGCGAACCGGGCCGCGCCTTCGGCGTGGTCGGGATGGCCGTGGGTGAGCAGGGTGAGGGCGACACGCTTGCCGGCCTCCTCGGCGGCGTCGCGGACCGCGCTCAGGTGGCCGTCGTCCAGGGGGCCCGGGTCGACGACCACGGCCAGGTCGGAGCCCGGCTCGGAGACGATCCAGGTGTTCGTGCCGTCCAGGGTCATCGCGGACGCGTTGGGCGCCAGCACGTTGACGGCCCGCTCGGTGGCCGGCCCCGACAGGACGCCGCCCCGGGGCTGCCCGGGCAGGGCTGCTGCGTCGGTCATGCGGGGCCTCCTCCGGGCATCGGGGGTGTCGGTGGTGTCGGGACGTGCTTGGTGAACTCGTCGTGGCCGGGCCAGGACAGGACGATCTCGCCGTCGGCCAGGCGGGCCCGGGCCAGGACCGGGGTCAGGTCGCGCGCGGGCGCGGCGGCGAGCGCCTCGGCGGAGGTGCCGTACGGGGACAGCTCGCGCAGGGTGGCGATGGTGGGCGGCATCATCAGCAGCTCGCCCTTGTCGTACCGGGCGGCCGCGTCCCGTGGCCGGATCCACACCGTGCGGTCGGCCTCCGTGGAGGCGTTCCGGGTGCGCTGGCCCTCGGGGAGGGCGGCCACGAAGAACCACGTGTCGTAGCGGCGGGCCTCGAACTCGGGGGTGATCCAGCGGGCCCAGGCGCCCAGCAGGTCGGAGCGCAGCACCAGGCCGCGGCGGTCGAGGAACTCCGCGAAGGACAGCTCCCGGGCGACCAGGGCGGCGCGGCCCGTCTCCCAGTCGTCGCCGGTGGTGTCACCGACGACCGTGTCGGGGGTGGGACCGGCGAGCAGGACGCCCGCCTCCTCGAAGGTCTCCCGGACGGCCGCGCAGACGATCGCCTGGGCACCGGCCTCCTCGACGCCGAGCCGGTCGGCCCACCACGCGCGCGTGGGGCCCGCCCAGCGGATGTCGCGGTCGTCGTCCCGCGGGTCGACACCGCCGCCCGGATACGCGTACGCGCCTCCGGCGAAGGCCATGGAGGCGCGTCTGCGCAGCATGTGGACGATCGGGCCGGTGCCGGCGTTCTTCAGGAGCATCACCGTGGCCGCGCGCCGGGGAGGCACCGGCGTGAGGGTGCCGGCCGCGAACGCGCGGATGCGTTCCGGCCACTCCGGTGGATACCACTGCCCATTCGCCATGGCCGGAGGCTATCCCGTGGTGCGCGAATGTTCGAGAGGCGCCCGGGACCAGGGCACATCCCGGAGAGTTACGGGACGAGCTCCACCTGGACCTCGACCTCCACCGGCGCGTCCAGCGGCAGCACCGCGACGCCCACCGCGCTGCGCGCGTGCACGCCCTTGTCCCCGAGCACCTCGCCGAGCAGCTCGCTGGCGCCGTTGACGACACCCGGCTGGCCGGTGAAGTCGGCGGCCGAGGCGACGAAGCCCACGACCTTCACCACGCGCGCGATGCGGTCAAGGTCGCCGGCGACGGACTTCACGGCGGCCAGGGCGTTCAGCGCGCAGGTGCGGGCCAGCTCCTTGGCCTCCTCCGCGGTGACCTCCAGGCCCACCTTGCCGGTGACCGGCAGCTTGCCCTCCACCATCGGCAGCTGGCCGGAGGTGTAGACGTAGGGGCCGGACTGCACTGCGGGCTGGTAGGCGGCCAGCGGCGGCACGACCTCCGGCAGGGTCAGCCCGAGTTCGGCGAGCCGCTCCTCGACGGCCCCCATTACTGCTTCTCCCGCTTCAGGTAGGCCACGAGCTGTTCGGGGTTGTTCGGCCCGGGCACGACCTGGACGAGCTCCCAGCCGTCCTCGCCCCAGGTGTCCAGAATCTGCTTCGTGGCATGGACGAGCAGCGGCACGGTTGCGTATTCCCACTTGGTCATGTGGCCGACTGTAGCCCCTGTTATCCACAGCCTCCCGCGTAGCCCGCGGGCTGACTGGTTAGGCTCGAAGACGTGAGCAGGCTCCAGGTCGTCAGCGGCAAGGGCGGGACCGGAAAGACGACGGTCGCCGCCGCACTCGCGCTGGCCTTGGCCACGGAGGGGAAGCGGACGCTTCTCGTCGAGGTCGAGGGCCGGCAGGGCATCGCACAGCTCTTCGAAACGGAGGCGCTGCCCTACGAGGAACGGAAGATCGCGGTGGCTCCCGGGGGCGGGGAGGTGTACGCGCTCGCCATAGACCCCGAACTGGCCCTTCTGGACTATCTCCAGATGTTCTACAAGCTGGGTGGCGCGGGCAGGGCCCTGAAGAAGCTCGGCGCCATCGACTTCGCCACCACCATCGCGCCGGGCGTGCGGGACGTCCTGCTCACCGGCAAGGCGTGCGAGGCGGTGCGGCGCAAGGACCGCAGCGGTCGGTTCGCGTACGACTACGTGGTCATGGACGCGCCGCCGACCGGTCGCATCACCCGCTTCCTCAACGTCAACGACGAGGTCGCCGGCCTCGCCAAGATCGGCCCGATACACAATCAGGCACAGGCCGTGATGCGGGTGCTCAAGTCGCCCGAGACGGCCGTTCACCTGGTGACGCTGCTCGAGGAGATGCCGGTCCAGGAGACCGCGGACGGGATCGCCGAGCTGCGTGCGGCGCGGCTGCCGGTGGGCCGGGTCGTGGTGAACATGGTCCGGCCCGAGGTGTTGGACGAGGCCGATCTGGAACTCGTGCGGACCGTGGAGCACACCGCCGTGGCCAGGTCGCTGTCCGCCGCCGGGCTGGGCGGGGCGCGGCGCGGCGGAAGTGCCGAACGGCTGGTGGATCCACTGCTGGAGCAGGCCGCGGAGTACGCCGAACGGTATGCGCTGGAGCAGGAGCAGCGTGCGGTCCTCGGCGAGCTGGGCCTGCCGCTGCACGAGCTGCCGCTGCTCGCCGAGGGCATGGACCTGGCGGGCCTGTACGAACTCGCCCACGAACTGCGGAATCAGGGGATGTCATGAGTCCGGACCCGACCCAGGCGCAGGACACCGCACGCCACCGCCTCTCCCCCGCGCGCGTGCTCGACGTCGATCCGCTGCTCGACGACCCGAAGACCCGGATCGTGGTGTGCTGCGGCTCGGGCGGGGTCGGTAAGACCACCACCGCGGCGGCGCTCGGGCTCAGGGCCGCCGAGCGGGGCCGCAAGGTGGTCGTCCTCACCATCGACCCGGCGCGCAGGCTGGCCCAGTCCATGGGGATCGACTCGCTGGACAACGTGCCGCGCCGGGTGAAGGGCACGGAGGGCGGCGGCGAACTGCACGCCATGATGCTCGACATGAAGCGCACCTTCGACGAGGTCGTCGAGGCGCACGCCGATCCGCAGCGGGCGGCCGCGATCCTGTCCAACCCGTTCTACCAGTCGCTCTCGGCGGGCTTCGCGGGCACGCAGGAGTACATGGCGATGGAGAAGCTGGGGCAGCTGCGGGCGAAGGACGAGTGGGACCTCATCGTCGTCGACACGCCGCCGTCGCGCTCCGCGCTGGACTTCCTGGACGCGCCGAAACGGCTCGGATCCTTCCTGGACGGCCGGCTGATCCGGCTGCTGACCGCTCCCGCGAAGCTGGGCGGGCGCGCGGGAATGGCCTTCCTCAACGTCGGCATGTCGATGATGACCGGCACACTGGGCAAGCTGCTGGGTGGTCAGCTGCTGAAGGACGTCCAGACGTTCGTGGCCGCCATGGACACCACCTTCGGCGGCTTCCGTACGCGCGCGGACGCCACGTACAAGCTGCTGCAGGCACCCGGCACGGCGTTCCTGGTGGTGGCGGCCCCGGAGCGGGACGCGCTGCGCGAGGCCGCGTATTTCGTCGAGCGGCTGGCCGCGGAGGACATGCCGCTGGTCGGGCTGGTGCTCAACCGGGTCCACGGCAGCGGGGCCGACGGTCTGTCGGCCGAGCGTGCGCTGGCCGCCGCGGAAAATCTTGAAGAGCCCCGCATTGTGGATCAGGGGGGCGGGAAAGCTGGACTTCGTAACTCTCCCGACACGCACGGCAGTTCAGAACCCTCTGCCGCGCCGGACGCTGCGGAACCGCAGCAGCAGCGCGCGGCGGAATCCCCCACGGCGGACCCGTCCGTCGACCGGCTCGCCGAGGGCCTGTTGAGGCTGCACGCCGAGCGCATGCAACTGCTCTCCCGCGAGCAGCGCACGCGTGACCGCTTCACCGCGCTCCACCCCGAGGTGGCGGTGGTGGAAGTGCCCGCGCTGCCCGGCGACGTGCACGACCTGGCGGGACTGCGGGGCATCGGCGACCGGCTGGCGGCCGGCCGGCCGGAGCTTTCCCAGGACAGGTCCTAGACCCCGGGCGGTCAGCTCACGGCCGCGTAGTTCTCGTACACCTCGTCGTCGTCGAGGGGCACGATTCCGGTCCCCCGCTCGTACTCCGAGCGCGCGGTCTCCAGGAGCCTGCGCCAGGAGGTCACGGTGGGCCGCCTGCGCAGCAGTGCACGGCGCTCACGCTCCGTCATGCCTCCCCACACGCCGAACTCGACGCGGTTGTCCAGCGCGTCGGCCAGACATTCGGTGCGTACCGGGCATCCGGTGCACACCGCCTTGGCCCTGTTCTGCGCTGCTCCTTGAACGAACAGTTCATCCGGATCGGTAGTGCGGCAGGCAGCCTGCGCACTCCAGTCGATTACCCAGCCCATACCGGCGCCGTCCTCTCCCGAATCGAGGCTCCCCCACGGCGGCAGCGGCATATTCACCGCCGCCAGTTGAGGACGTTACGGAAGGTGGGCACAGCGCAACACCCCCTTCGGGCCCAATCTTGAATGGCCCGAACGGACTATGGGTAAGCGGCAGATCACCCGCGGGAGTGAGCTGGTGACATGCGTGATCATTCCGGCAAACCGGTACAGCTATGGTGCGTCACAACGGGCGCCGGGTGACACAAGAGGCGGATTCGGACACGCCGCCCGCAAAAAAATTGGGCTACATCCGGAACGATTCGGGGTCGCGGGACGTATTGATACGTGGCCGTACTGCTGTGACAGTTGAGAGCAGCTTAGGCCAAGGCTGTCGCGCGTGTCCGGCGAATGAGAAGGTAGGCACCTCTCTTCGCGGTGTCGCCGTCTTGTCGCGGTGCCGTCGGCTCTTTGCCGTGCCGCCCTTCTCTTCACGGTGCCACCCGCCCGCCGAGGTCACGATCCGGCACTGGAACATCCCGAGAAGCAGCCGCTCCGTCGGAACTCACGACTACGGATTAGGCTGCCCTCATGCCAAAGAAGCGCTCGGGCGGTGGCCTGACGGCCACGCAGCAGGCCGCCAAGTTCCTCGGTGTCAGTGTGCTCGCGGGAGCGGTGATGGCCGGCATCGCGCTGCCCGCGGCCGGCGCGCTCGGACTCGCGGCCAAGGGCACGGTCCAGGGCTTCGACGAGATCCCGGCCAACCTCAAGAGCCCGCAGCTCAGCCAGCGCACCGCCATCCTGGACAGCACGGGCCACAAGATCGCCTCGGTGTACTCCCGGGACCGTACGGTGGTGGACCTCAAGGACATGTCGCCGTACATGCAGAAGGCGATCGTCGCCATCGAGGACTCCCGCTTCTACCAGCACGGCGCGGTCGACCTGAAGGGCATCCTGCGCGCCCTGAACAAGAACGCGCAGGAAGGCGGGGTCGCCCAGGGCGCCTCCACGCTCACTCAGCAACTCGTGAAGAACTACTTCATCGAGGAGGCCGGCGACGACCCGACGAAGGTCGCGCAGGCCACCCAGCAGACGCTGGGCCGCAAGATCCGCGAGCTGAAGTTCGCCATCCAGCTCGAGGACAAGCTCGGCAAGAAGAAGATCCTCGAGAACTACCTGAACATCACCTTCTTCGGCGAGCAGGCCTACGGCGTCGAGGCGGCCGCGCAGCGCTACTTCTCCAAGCACGCCAAGGACCTGAACCTGCAGGAGTCGGCCCTGCTGGCCGGCATCGTGCAGTCCCCGAGCCGGTACGACCCCGTCAACGACGAGGCCGAGGCCACCAAGCGGCGCAACGTCGTGCTCACCCGCATGGCCCAGGTCGGCGACATCTCGACGGCGGAGGCCGACAAGGCCAAGAAGGCCCCGCTCGGCCTGCACGTCAGCCAACCGAAGAACGGCTGCATCACCTCCACCAAGGGGGCCGCCTTCTTCTGCAAGTACGTCGAGAACGTCTTCCTCACCGACCCGACCTTCGGCAAGACCCGCGAGGCGCGCGCCAAGCTCTGGAACAAGGGCGGCCTGACCATCCGCACGACGCTCGACCCGCAGTCCCAGAAGTCGGTGCAGGCCTCCCTCAAGGACCACGTCTACAAGTCCGACCGGGTCGCCGCGGCCGCCACCCTGGTGGAGCCCGGCACCGGCAAGATCCTGGCGATGGGCCAGTCGAAGCCGTACGGCTACGGCAAGGACGAGACCGAGTACAACTACTCCGTCAACCGCGACATGGGCGGCTCGAACTTCGGCTTCCCGACCGGTTCGACCTTCAAGCCGTTCGTGGCCGCGGCCGCCATCGAGGGCGGCAAGCCCGCGACGCAGGAGTACTCGTCGCCCTACAAGATGCCGTACCCGAGCCCCGTGCAGACCTGCAGCAGCAAGCCGTGGGTCAACGACCACTCGTACACGGTGGAGAACGAGAGCCAGTCCGAGGTAGGCCCGTTCCGTATGAAGGAGGCGATGGCGAAGTCCGTCAACACCTACTTCGTGCAGCTCATCTCCGACATCGGCCTGTGCCCGGTGGAGAAGATGACCGACGCGCTGCACGTGGTGCAGGGCAACGGCGACAAGCTCCCCGAGAACCCCTCCATCGCCCTCGGCGCGATCGGCCTCTCCCCGCTGACGATGGCCAGCGCGTACGCCACCTTCGCCGACCGGGGCATGTACTGCACCCCGATCGCCATCGAGTCGATCAGCCAGAAGGTCGGTGACGAGCAGAAGTCGCTCGCGGTGCCGAAGTCGACGTGCTCGCGCGCGATGAGCGAGAAGACCGCCGACACGGTCAACACCCTGCTGCGCGGCGTGGTCGACTCCGGCACGGGCCAGCAGGCCGGCCTCAGCGACCGTGAGAGCGCCGGCAAGACGGGTACGACGGACGAGCGGAAGAACGCCTGGTTCGTCGGCTACACGCCCAACCTGGCCGGTGCGGTGTGGGTCGGCAGCGCCAAGCAGAACGTGAAGATGACCAACATCACCATCGGCGGGGTCTACCACAGCCTCGTCTACGGTGGTCAGGTCCCCGGCCCCATCTGGAAGGACGCCATGGACGGCGCCTTGGCCGGCAAGGACGCCCCGGACTTCAACCTCGTCAACATCCCGGACCCGGACAAGGGAAGGGACGACGGGAAGGGGAAGGGCAAGGGCAAGGGCAACGGCGGAAACGGCGGCGGCAACGGCAACGGAGGTGGCCTCATCGGCGGGCTCATCGGCGGAGCGAACGACGGCGGAACCACCGGCGACAACACCGGCTTCCCGAACCCCACCTTCTCCTTCCCCGAGAACTTCATCCAGGGGCAGGGCAACGGAGGGAACAACGGGAACGGCCACGGAGGCCCGAGGGGCTGACCGCACCGCGCCCGACGGCGGGGGCCGCACCCGGGGGTTGCCCGGGGTGCGGCCCCTTCGTCGTATTCGGTTTCGTCGTACTCGTTGTCGACGCGCCGCGGCCGGCCGGGGACGGGCCCCGGCGGGATCAGCCCGCCAGCAACTTCTTGACCGCGGCGGCGACCCGGCCGCCCTCGGCCTGGCCGGCCACCTTCGGGTTCACGATCTTCATCACGGCGCCCATGGCCCGCGGCCCCTCGGCACCGGCCGCCCTGGCCTCCTCGACGGCCTGGGCCACGATCGCGTCCAGCTCCTCGTCGGACAGCTGCTTGGGCAGGTACGCGGCCAGCACCTCGCCCTCCGCCTTCTCCCGCTCGGCCTGCTCGGCACGACCACCCTGCGCGAAGGCCTCGGCGGCCTCGCGCCGCTTCTTCGCCTCACGGGTGATCACCTTCTGCACCTCGTCGTCGGAGAGCTCGCGCTTCTCCTTGCCCGCGACCTCCTCCTTGGTGATCGCGGCGAGCGTCAGCCGGAGCGTCGAGGAGCGGAGCTCGTCGCGCCCCTTGATCGCGGCGTTGAGGTCGTCCTGCAGCTTCGACTTGAGCGTGGTGGTCATGGCTCGATTGTCGCAGGTCCGGTGACGCGAACGCCCGCCGATTTACGGGGCGGCCGTTCTCGATGCCTCGTCACGGTCTGACACGATGGAGGCATGCGCGCGCGATACGGAGTACCCCTGGGAGTTCTGGCGGCCGGCGCCGCCGGTCTGGTCTATGCGGCGGGTGTCGAGGTCCGCTCCTTCCGCCTCCGCCGGGTGACGGTGCCCGTCCTGCCCCCGGGGATGCGCCCGCTGCGCGTGCTCCAGGTCTCCGACATCCACATGGTCGGCGGCCAGCGCAAGAAGCAGCGCTGGCTGCGCTCCCTGGCGGGCCTGCGCCCCGACTTCGTGATCAACACGGGCGACAACCTCTCCGACCCCGAGGGCGTGCCGGAGGTACTGGACGCCCTGGGCCCCCTGATGGAGTTCCCCGGCGCGTACGTCTTCGGCTCCAACGACTACTACGGCCCGAGGCTCCGCAACCCCGCCCGCTACCTCCTGGAGAGGACCAGCGGCCGGCACGGCCTGAACGGCAACCCGCCCGTCGTGGGCGCGATCCACAACCCCTGGGAAGACCTCCGCGACGGCTTCGACGCTGCAGGCTGGCTGAACCTCACCAACACCCGGGGCGAGCTCAAGATCGAGGGCGTCTCCGTGGAGCTCACCGGCCTGGACGACCCGCACATCAAACGCGACCGCTACGCCCGCGTCGCCGGCGGCCCGTCCGCGTCGGCCGACTTCTCGATGGGCGTGGTGCACGCTCCGTACCTGCGCGTACTCGACGCGTACGCGGCCGACGGCTACCCCCTGATCCTGGCCGGCCACACCCACGGCGGCCAGCTGTGCATCCCCTTCTACGGCGCCCTCGTCACCAACTGCGACCTCGACACGGACCGCGTGAAGGGCCTCTCCACCCACACGGCGGACGGCCACACCTCCTACCTGCACGTGTCGGCGGGATGCGGCACCAGCCGCTACACCCCGGTACGGTTCGCCTGCCCACCGGAGGCCACGCTGCTGACGCTGGTGGCGCGGGACTAGAGGCCACACACTCGGCCCTCGCCCACCGCCACGAAACCCGATTTCGTCTCCGGCTCCCAGTGGGCTAGAGTAAACGTCGTCGCCGCGACAAGCAGCGACATCGGGGTGTAGCGCAGCTTGGCAGCGCGCTTCGTTCGGGACGAAGAGGCCGTGGGTTCAAATCCCGCCACCCCGACAGCCGTAACACCAGGTGGGCGCACCTAGGAACGTTCCTAGGTGCGCCCACCTGTTTTCGTGTGCGTGTCTATCTGCGTGGCCTCGTGACGATACGGGTTCGCCCAGGGGTGGCGGTTGGGCAGGATGGGCTGCTTCTTGCCGGCTGGAGCGGCGCAGTGCCGATCAATCCTTGAGGCGACGCTTCCACCACGGATCCCAACTCGCCGCGTGGGGATCAGGGAGTGTTCGTGAGACATAACGATCATCCAAGGAAGCAACCACCGTCAGAAACTCACGCCGGCTCCTGCGCCGCATCGAAGTCGCCACATCCTGCAACAGCGTTCGCGCGTGCATGTCCCTCCAGCCCGTTGTCCCGTAGCCGTGGTTCGCTCCCTGGTCCGGCCACTCGTGCAGAGCCAGAGCCCAGGACCGGAAGGCACAGGCAACATGCCCTGTCGGCAGCTGATGACGGGTCTCGAACCGAGCGATCTCGTGATGCGTCGCGGCGCACAGCCCGTCAATAGCCACGCGCCTGCCGGCCGGCACGCGTCGAGGCTGTTCGGCCCTGATCTCGCCCGGGGAACGGCGAGCCATGAGAACTTCCCGTATGACAAAGGACGGAGCATCTGACGGTACCGCGCAATGGCCATCGCTCGTCACCGCTGTGGCGGCACCGAGCAGACGGCTCGGGTGGGTGAACCACGCCTCGAAGCCCCATGGGCGATGCGGAATCTCGCCGACGGGACTTTCATCGATCCCATCCGCGTCGTAGATCTTCAGTACCTCGTCGGCGTGCTCAGAGCCCATGTCCACGATGCGAACGGCGGTCGCGGCACTCAGGATCGGCTCGCCGGGGCGATCTCGTCGAGCAGTCCGCGGATGCGCTTTTCGATCTCGTCGCGGATGGGTCGTACGGCGTCGACGCCCTGCCCGGCCGGGTCGGGGAGTTCCCAGTCGAGGTAGCGCTTCCCGGGAAAGACGGGGCAGGTGTCGCCGCAGCCCATCGTGATGACCACGTCGGAGGCCTGGACGGCCTCCACGGTGAGCACCTTGGGCACCTCGGCGGAGATGTCGATGCCCGCTTCCGCCATCGCTTCGACGACGGCCGCATTGACCGTGTCGGCGGGCGCGGACCCGGCCGAGCGGACCTGTACGCGGCCGCCCGCCAGGTGTGTGAGGAACGCGGCGGCCATCTGGGAGCGCCCGGCGTTGTGGACGCAGACGAAGAGCACGGACGGACGTTCGGCAGGGTTGTTCATGGCGGATGCGTCTTTCTGGGCGGAAGCCGGTCAGGGGAGTGTGGGGGCCGCGAGCTCGGAGTCGCCCTGAACGAAGGCGGGGGCGGTCCGTGCGGGCGCCGGGCGTCCGAACACAGCGACCACCAGCCCGAGCCCCAGCGCGGCGCCGACCAGTTGGGCCGCGATGAACGGGCCGAGCGAGCCGGGGGCGATGCCGGCGAAGGTGTCGGTGAAGGCCCGGCCGATGGTGACCGCCGGGTTGGCGAACGAGGTGGAGGACGTGAACCAGTACGCCGCGCCGATGTAGGAGGCCACGGCCACGGGCCCGAAGTGGGCGCGGTCTGTGCGGGCCAGTCCGAAGATCAGCAGGATGAGTCCGGCGGTCGCGACCACCTCGCCCAGCCACAGGTGACCGGCTGAGCGCTCATGGGTGGACCACTGCACGAGCGGCTTGCCGAACATGGCGTCGGCCACGAGGGCACCGGCGATGGCTCCGGCGATCTGGGCCGGGATGTACGCGGCGACATCCCGCGCGGTCAGTCCGTCCACATCGCGGCGCCCGGTGAACCAGGCCGCAAGCGTGACGACGGGATTGAAGTGCGCGCCGGAGACCGGCCCCAGGAGCGCGATGAGCACGGCCAGACCGAAGACCGTGGCCAGCGAGTTGGCCAGCAGCTGCACGCCGACATCCCTGGTCAGTTCGGTGGCCTGGACACCGGAGCCGACAACCACCGCGACCAGAGCCGCCGACCCCACAGCCTCGGCGACGGCCCGGCGGCCCAGCGGAGCGCTCATGCGGTTGCCTCGGCAGTCCGCGACGTCTTCAGGAAGGCGGCGAGCCGGTCGAGAGTGGCGGGCAGTGCCCAGTAGTAGACCCACGTGCCGCGCCGCTCGCAGTCGATCAGACCGGCCTGCCGGAGCAGCTTGAGGTGATGCGAGATCGTCGGTTGAGACAGGTCGAAGGCCGGGGTGAGGTCACAGACGCAGACCTCACCGCCCGCCCGCGAGGCGATCAGCGACAGCAGGCGCAGGCGTACCGGGTCGCCCATCGCCTTGAAGAGCTTCGCCAGCTCAGCCGCCTGGTCCTCGCCCAGCGGTGCGGTCACCAGCCCCGGGCAGCACGCGCCGTTCTCGTTGCTCTGTCCGAGCACCACAAGCTCTTGTTTCGACATGCGTCTATGTTGACGTCCCTCGATCCAAGGCGCAAGCTTGCATCGACAAACATCAATCCAAGCCGATGGGAGCCCTGCCATGTCCCGTGCTCAGCTCGCCCTGCGTGTCAGCGACCTCGAAGCCTCGATCACCTTCTACTCGAAGCTGTTCGGAACCGAACCGGCCAAGCGGCGCGAGGGCTACGCCAACTTCGCCATCACCGAGCCACCGCTCAAGCTCGTCCTGATCGAGGGCGAGCCCGGCCAGGAAACCGGCCTTGACCACCTCGGCGTAGAGGTCGAGTCCACCGAACAGGTCAACGCGGCCACCACCCGGCTCAAGGACGCCGGCCTGGCCACCTTCGAGGAGAACGACACCTCCTGCTGCTACGCCCTCCAGGACAAGGTGTGGGTCCACGGCCCCGGCAAGGAGCCCTGGGAGGTGTACGTCGTGAAGGCCGACGCCGACACCCTCGGCAAGAGCGCCGAACCCGACGCCACCGGCGACGGCTGCTGCACCAGCCAGGCCACCGAGGAGACCCCGGCAGCCGCCGGATGTGCATGCGGCCAGTGACTGCGGCCCAGAAGCCAGGCAGTGCATTCACTGCCTGGCTTCTGACGTTGCCGGGACGGCCGGCCCGCGGCGGGCCGTCGGTCAGGGTTCGCTCGTGATCGTCGCCACACGAGGGGACACCAGCGTGCGGTAGCACTCCGTGTGCAAGGCCACCGACTCGTCGAGGCGGCCCGTGTTGAAGAAGATCTCCTCGTGGGTGAGCAGGGCCGGGTCGGCGACCACGTCGAGGTCCGGGTCGAAGCTCAGCGGCATGATGGAACCGCTGACGCAGCCCGTCAGTTGCTCGGCGACCTCCCGGGCCGCGAAGGACGCCTCCCTGCCCTCGTACAGCGCGTTGAGCGCGGACAGGTCGACCCTGCGGTCCCCGGGCACCACCGCGATCACGTACCGGCGCCGCTTGCTGCTCAGCGCGACCCTGATGACCAGGCTCTTCGCGGCCTGGTCCAGGCGGTGGCCGCGCAGTGCGCTGGCCAGGTCGGTACGTCCCTGCGGCTCGTGGTTCAGGAGGCGGTACCGGGCGCCGCCCCTGGCGAGCAGGTCGAGCAGGCGGGTACGGCTGTCCGCAGTCGCGAGCGCGGAGGACATGGCGATCCTTTCCTTGAGGAGGACTCGGTGGCTCAGCGGTCGCGCAGCTCCAACGTGCAGCACTTGACGCTGCCGCCCGCCTTGAGCAGTTCGGTGAGCTCGACCCCGATCGGCTCGAAGCCACGGGCACGCAACTGGGTCTGCAGGCCCTTCGCGGCGGTCGGCAACAGCACATGGCGTCCGTCGGAGAAGGCGTTGAGCCCGAAGACGGCGGCGTCCTCGGCCGTGGCGATCACCGCGTGCGGGAACAGGGCCCTCAGCACGGCCTGGCTGCCCGGTGTGAACGCGTCGGGGTAGTACATGATCTCGTCGTCGGACAGGACCGCGAGCGCGGTGTCCAGGTGGTAGTGCCTCGGATTGACCAGCGTCAGCGAGGTGACCGGCAGCCCGAAGAACTCCTGCGCCTCGGTGTGCGCGCGGATGTCGGTACGGAAGCCGGTCCCGGCCAGGATCCGCCGGCCGACGGTGAGGAGGTCGCCCTCGCCCTCGTTGATGTGCTCCGGCCACAGCACGTCCCGGTAGCCGCGCTCCTCGAACCAGCGCAGATAGGCGGGCCCCTCGGCAGTGCGCTCGGCGTGCCGGAAGCGGGCGCCGAAGACCCTGCCGTCGACGACGGTGGCGCCGTTGGCCGCGAACACCATGTCGGGCAGCCCCTCGACCGGCTGGATCTCCTCGACACTGTGGCCGAGTTCGAGGTAGAGGTCGCGCAACTGCTCCCACTGGCGCACCGCGAGCGTGGTGTCGGTGTCCCGGGTGGGGTTCATCCAGGGGTTGATCGAGTACGTCACGTCGTAGTGCCGGGGCCGGCACATCAGCAGCCTGCGGCGGGTGGCGGTCCGGGCGGGCTGGTCGGCCGGGTACATGGAGACGCTGGGCGCGATGGTGTCGGTGACCGGCACGGTTGCTCCTTGAATTCGCTCATGGGTGATGAGGTACGGACGGGTCTCAGGGGTGGTGAGGAGGAGGCAGGGCTCAGGGGTGGTGAGGCGCCCGGCCCGCTCGCTCGGGTGTGGTGGACGGGCCGGGAGGGCCGGAGGGCTCGGTGGGTTCAGCGTCCGCTGGGGACGGGGGCCTCGCCCGGGACTTCCTCGGCTTCGGCGGTCTCCTCAGCCGCGTCCCGCGGTTCGTCCGAGGGGCGCAGTCCGGCGAAGGCCAGGGCCGCCGCCAGCGTGCCGAGGACCGCGCACGTGGCCCAGACAGCATCGCCGTAGCGGGTCCACATCAGCATGCCGAGCGCCGGACCGACCGCCGAGCCGAGGCCGAACACGGTCTGGGACGCGGCGATGTAGCGGCCGCGGACCTTCTCGTCGGCCTTCGCCGGGTGCGCCCACAGGGTCGGCCCGCTGATCATGAGGCCGCCCACGCTGACGGCGGTGGTGAGCAGGACCAGCGCGGGCACGCTGCCGGGCAGGCCGTACCCGGCGATGCCGAGGCAGTAGACGAACGTACCCACGGTCGCGGCCGTGCTGGCACGCCAGCGGCTGACGCGTGCCGTCACCGCCAGTTCAAAGCTGATCAGTACGGCCGAGGACAGGGTCAGCACACCGCTGTAGAGGGAGGTGGGGTGGCCCGCCTTCTCGAGGTCGACCGGCAGCACCGCGAAGAACTGGGCGTACACCAGGGCGCTGAACAGCATCGAGGTCAGGTAGAGCAGGAAGCGGTGGTCGCGCGCCATGGTCGCGTACGCCGAGCGCTGGGCCTCCTGCTTCGCCGTGCCCTGGTCCTGCTCGGCGGTGGTCGACGCCGGCCGGGGCAGCAGGGTCGCGGCGAGCAGGCCGTACAACAGGGCCGTCGAGCCGTCCACCCAGAACAGCAGGTTCCAGTCGATCTGGATGAGGCCCGCGGCGAGCAGCGGACCGGCGGCGGCGCCGATGTTCATGGCGATGCGCAGCATCGAGAAGCCCATGACGCGGAACTCGTCCGGCATCAGCTCGCTCAGCAGCGCGGAGGCGGCCGGACGGTACGACTGGGTCATCATGCCGAGGACGACGACCACGCCGAGCAGGAACGGGTAGTCGCCGGGGTCGGCCAGCCAGGGGATGAGGAAGACCAGTACGGCCGAGCAGCTCATCGCCATGGTGATGGTGTTGCGGGTGCCGAGCCGCGAGGTCAGCTCGCCGCCGAGGAGCGTGCCCGCGACCGCGCCCGCTCCGTAGGCGCCGAGCAGGAAGCCCGCCTTGTCGACGCCGTACCCGCGGTGTGCCAGGTACAGCACCAGGAAGGTCTGGACGAAGGCGCCGAGCTGGTTGAGCAGCACACCGCCGAGGAGGTAGCGGACCGAGCGGGGCGTGGCCCGCAGGGCGTCGAGGACGCCGGGCGCGGCGCCCTCCTTGGGCTTGGACACACTCATGGCTTTCACCTTCGTAGGGGGGAGGAACCTTCCCGGGCCGTCGGCGGACCGGAAGCGGCGGGCCGGAGCGGCGGGCCGGAGCAGCGGGCCGGGTCTCAGGAACCGACGGCCTGGTCGAAGGAGAAGACCCCCTCGGGGTCGTACTTCTGCTTCACCTGGACCAGGCGCCGGTAGTTGGCGCCGTAGTAGGCCTCGCGCCAGTCCGTCAGTTCGGGGTCGACGAAGTTCTGGTAGGCGGACCCGGTGACGTGCGGGGCCATGGCGGAGTGCAGGCCGTCCAGCCAGTCGAGGTTGGCGGCGACCCGGTCGGGGCCGTCGTCGTCCGTCCAGGAGGTGTCCATGGAGACCAGGAACAGGGTGTCCCGGTGGACGAACGCGGTGGCGTCCGGGGCCACTCGGTTGATGGCGCCGCCCCAGGAGAACAGGCCCACCCCGCCGCCGTCGGCGTTGTGGCTGCCGGGCCAGCGCTCGACCCAGGACAGCATGGTCTCGACGCCGTCGGCGGACAGCGGCTCGCGGATGTAGTTGGAGCGGAGCGCGAACTGGTCCCCGGAGGTGGCGTGGACCATGTACTTGTTGGCCTCCCAGAACGTGCGCTCGACGACGTCCCGGGACACCGGGGCGGCCGCCGTGAGGACCGGGTCCAGAATCTCCAGGCACTCGCTCGCCGGGCCGAAGTACTGCCCCTGGAGGGTGACTTCGGCGTTATCCCGGATCGCGCCGAGTCCGGTGCCGTGCGTCCACGCCCCGAGCCGCGCCGCGAAGTCGTCCGGTGCCCGCTGCACCATGCGCTGCCCGGCCTCCAGGACGGCGGCCGCGTCGGACCACTTCCAGGTGAGGTAGAAGGTGGTGACGTCCGGGACCGGACGGGCCTGGAAGGTCAGGGACACGTTGATGCCGAAGTTGCCTCCGCCGCCGCCCTTGCAGGCCCAGAACAGGTCGGGGTTCTCCCGCTCGTTGGCGACCGCGAGGGAGCCGTCGGCGAGGACCAGGGTGGTCTCCACCAGGGCGTCGGCGGTCAGGCCGTAACGGCGTGCGGCGAACGCGGCGCCGCCGCCGAGCGCCAGGCCCGCGACGCCGACGGTCGGGCTGGTGCCGGTGGAGAAGACCATCTCGTACGGCTGCATCGCGTCGTAGACATGGCTGATCTTGGCGCCGCCGCCCGCGACGACCAGGCCGGTGGAGCCGTCGGCACGGGTCTGGGTGAGCCGGCTGAGGTCGATGACCAGGCCGTCGCCCACGGAGTAACCGGCGAAGCTGTGGCCGCCGTTGCGGGCGACGACCGGGACGCCCTGCTCGCGCGCCCAGACGAGGGCCCGCTGGACGTCTCCGGTGTGGGCCGCGGTGAGCACGGCGGCCGGGGCGCGGTTCCTGTAGCGCGTGTTGAACAGTTTCGAGCCGACGCGGAAGCCGGCGCTGCCCGGCAGGAAGACGCGCCCCTCCACCTCGCCGGCCAGCCCGGAGTAGTCGACGCCGACCACGGTCAGCGCACCTCCTCGATGGACGAGATGCCGCTCGCGGCGTGGGCACCGTAGCGCTCCCAGCGTTCGTGCAGCCGTATCCGGCCGTCGGCCAGGACCTCGGGGGTGTTGACGCTGTGGCCGGAGACCACCCGGCCGTCGTCGAGGACCATGCTGTACGAGAAGCTGATCACGCCGTGGGCGTCGCGCGTCCCGGCGAGGGAACCGCGCCGTACGTCGCCGCCGGTGAACTCGGCCCAGACCAGATCGCCCTGCTGCCGGTAGAGCGCGATGGGCGCGTCGTCGGCCGGGTCGGCCAGGACCTTCCGGAATCGCTTGCCGTCGTAATTGATCACGTCAGCCATGGAACAGGCGGGCGGAATTGCCCGGAAGGGCCGTGCCCGACGGCCAATCAACCGGACGTGGGCCCGGGCCGCGTCCGGGTTGATTGTCCATTCCGGACACGGCTTCCGGGCAACCCGCTCGCCCCGTGGAATCGCACTGTCACTCGGATTCAGGAGGCGAACAGCGCGTGGACGACAAGAGCGCCGACAACAGCGCCGACGAGGGCGCGGAGGGCGTGATCCTGCTCATCGGGTGCGGACTGCGCAAGTACCGCGAGTACCTGCTGACCGGAGCGGCGGCGACGCACCCGGTCTGGCTGTTCACGGGCGACGAGCCCGACTGGCAGACCCCCTGCCTCAGCGGGCACACGGTCGTGGACCTCACCGACCGGGACGCCGTGCTCGCGGCGGCCCGGGAGCTGGCGGACCGCGTCACCGTGCGCGGCGTGCTGAGCTGGGACGAGACCCTGATCGTGACGACCGCGCACGTGGCCGAGGCGCTGGGCCTGCCCGGCGCGGGCGTGGACGGCGTGGAGGGCTGCCGGGACAAGTACCGCAGCCGCCGGCTGCTCACCGAGGCGGGCGTCGACCAGCCCCGGTACGCCTGGGTGGACACCGCCGAGGAGGCGCTCGCGGCGGCGGAGGAGATCGGCTACCCGGTCGTCGTCAAGCCGCGCGGCATGGGCGCCAGCATCGGCGTCGTGCTCGCCGCGGACGCCGGCGAGGTCGCCGAGGCGTTCCGCACCGCCGACGAGTCCAGCCGGATCGGAGCGGTCTCCTACCGCGGCGGAGCGCTGGTCGAGGAGTACCTCGAAGGGCCCGAGATCAGTATCGACGCGGCCGTCGTGGACGGCGAGTACCACCCGATGTTCGTGGCCCGCAAACAGGTCGGCCTCTTCCCCTACTTCGAGGAGATCGGCCACCACGTCGCCGCCGGCGACCCGCTGCGCGGCGACCCGGGACTGCTGGCGATGCTGCGGGCCGCGCACCGCGCCATCGGCTACGGCTTCGGCATCACCCACACCGAGGTCAAGCTGACCGCCCGCGGTCCGGTCATCGTCGAGATCAACGGGCGGCTCGGCGGCGACCTCATCCCGCGCCTGGGACAGCTCGCCACCGGCATCGACCCGGCCCGCGCCGCCGTGCGCGCCGCGCTGGGACAGCGCCCCGACTTCACGGACACCGAGCACCGCACGGTCGGCATCCGCTTCGGCTACCCGCCCGAGGACTGCGTGGTCCGCTCCGTCACCCCGCCCACCGAGGCCGAGGGCCTGCTCGCCGCGGAGGCGATCGCCGACCCCGGCAGCGAGCTGCGGCTGCCCCCGAACGGCTACATCGCCCGCCACTCCTACGTGATCGTCGCCGGCGCGGACCCGGAGCAGACCGCCACCCGCCTGGACGCCGCGGCGGCCCTGGTCGCCCTTGACTGGGAGCCGCTGAACGTGCCCGTCCCGGCGTGAACCGGGCCCACCGGCCCAGGACCGCCCGGCGTCGACCGGGCCCACCCGCCCCCGGAACCAGACCGCCGACCCCTTCTCAGGAGAACCACATGGCACACCGCACAGTCGAACTGCTCGCCGTCGGCGCGGGCCCGGCGAACCTCGCCCTCGCGGTCGCGCTCGAGGAGCTGGCCCCCGAGCTCGCGGACCGCGCCCTCGTCGTCGAGCGCGAGGAGAACGTCGTATGGCAGCGGGGCATGCTGCTCCCCGACGCCCTGAGCCAGGTCTCCTTCCTCAAGGACCTGGTCACGATGCGCAACCCGCGCAGTGAGTTCTCGTTCCTCAGCTTCCTGCACGCCCGCGGCCGACTCGACGCGTTCGTCAACCTGGGCAGCTTCGTGCCGTACCGCAGCGAGATATCCGAGTACCTCCAGTGGGTGGCGGACTCGCTGGAGCGGGTGCGGGTGGAGTACGGCCGTACCGTCGCCTCGGTCACCCCCGTCCACGGCACCGGCGGCGAACTCACCGGCTGGACGGTCGAGCTGTCGGACGGCGACACCGTCGACTGCCGCTACCTGGTGATCGGCGCCGGACGCGACGCACATGTGCCGGCCGTGTTCGAGGGGCTTCCGGCCGAGCGGGTCATCCACTCCACCGAGTACACCCACCGGATCGCCGACGTGCCGGCGGACCGGCCGCTGCGGGTCGCCGTGGTCGGCGGGGCGCAGAGCGCGGCCGAGCTGTTCGGCGCGGCCCTGCGAGACCTGCCCGGCTGCAGTCCGACGATGATCATGCGGTCGATCGGGCTGAACGGCTACGAGAGCAGCAAGTTCACCAACGAGCTGTTCTACTCGTCGTTCGTCGACGAGTTCTACGCGGCCGAGCCCGAGGCCCGCCGCCAGCTGCTGGCCGAGATGCACCGCTCCAACTACGGCGGTCTGGCCCCGGCCACCCTCGACTCGCTCTACCGGCAGTTCTACCAGGACCGGCGCACCGGCACGGACCGCCTGGGCATGGTCACCATGACCGACATCACCGGCGCCACCACCGACGGCGACGACATCGTCCTCACGCTCACCGACCGCCGCACCTCCGCCACCCGCGAGCTGCGCTGCGACCTGCTGCTCCTCGGCACCGGCTTCGTCCGCGAAATGCCCCGCATGGTGCGCTCGCTCGGTGACGCGCTCGGCCTCGACGAGATCGACGTCACGCGCAACTACCGCCTCGAGACGGGCCGTCAGGGTCCCGCCGCCTGCTACCTCCAGGGCGTCAACGAGGCCACCCACGGCATCGCCGATTCCCTGCTCAGCGTCCTCGCCGCGCGCTCCGCGGAGATCACCGAGGACATCCTCGCGCACCGCGCCGGCCGTCCGGCCGGTGACCGTGAGCCCGCCCTCGCCGCAGCCTGACCGCCGCCGTTCCCCACCCAGCAGAGAGACGACATGCTCATCAAGCACCTCGACCGCGCCGGCCTCAACCACGAGAACGGTCTCGACGCCCAGCGTCTGCTCCCCTGGCCCCAGCTCAACGCCCCCTTCGAGGGCTCCTGGTGCGTCATCCGCCCCGGCACCGCGTCCACCGCGCACTCCCACCACGAGTACGAGATCTTCATCGCCCTGCGGGGCGAGGCGTTCCTGGAGGCCGGCGGCGAGCGGGTGCCGTTCACCGCCGGCGACATCGTCCACTTCCCGCCGCACCACGAGCACCGTGTCGTCAACGACTCCGACGCCGACTTCGAGATGTACAGCGTCTGGTGGGACGCGGAGATGGCCGACCGCTTCACCGTCCGCCACGCCCAGGAGGCATGAGCCATGGACCAGCAGTCAGGACAGCGGCGCACGGTCATCATCGGCCCGCCCCCCACTCCCAACGGCGACCTGCACGTCGGGCACATCGCGGGCCCGTACATGGCGGCCGACGTGCACGCCCGGTACCTGCGGGCCACCGGGCAGCCGGTGCTGTACACCACGGGCACGGACGACAGCCAGACGTACGTCGTCTCCAGCGCCGCCAAGCTGGGTACCACCCCCGACGCCCTGGCCGCGAAGAGCTGGCGGGACATCAGGGAGACACTCGGCCTGATGGGCATCTCCGTCGACGGGTTCGCCCCCTTCGACGACGGCTACCGCGCGATGACGCTGGACTTCCTCACCCGGCTACACGACGCCGGCAAGTTCAGGCTGCGCACGGTGAAGCTGCCGTACGTCGAGGCGACCGGCGAGTTCCTGATGGAGGGTCTGGTCAGCGGCGGCTGCCCGGTGTGCCTGGCGGTCAGCCGGGGCGGTCTGTGCGAGAGCTGCGGGCACCCCAACAACTTCGCCGAGCTGACCGACCCGCGCTCCACCGTCGACCCCGCGGCGGAGGTGACGTACCGCGAGACGGAGATCCTGGTCCTGCCGCTGGAGGAGTACCGGGAGGAGCTGACCGCCTACCACCGGGCCAAGGAGTCGACCTGGCGCCCGCACATCGTGGCGCTGATGCGCGAGCTGCTGGCCCGCCCGCTGCCCGACTTCCCGATCACCTACCCCACGGGCTGGGGGATCCCGGCGCCGTTCCCCGAGACACCGGGCCAGGTCCTCAACGCCTGGGCCGAGGGCATGCCGGCCTCGATGTACTGCACGGCCGTCGCCCAGCGTGCCCACGGTGAACAGCCCGCGACCGACGATGAGTTGTGGCTCGCCGAGAACGGCATCCGGCTGGTCTACTTCCTCGGCTTCGACAACGCCTACTTCTGGGGTCTGACCCACCTCTCGCTGCTGCTCGCCCACGAGGGCCGCTACGTGGTCCCGGACGCCATCGTCAGCAACGAGTTCTACGAGCTGGAGAACGAGAAGTTCTCCACCAGCAAGGGCCATGTGGTGTGGACGCGTGACCTGGTGCGCGAGGTCCCCCGCGACCTCGTCCGCTTCCACCTCGCGCTCACCGCCCCCGAGCACGCCCGCACCAACTTCTCCCGGACCGCGCTTGAGAAGATCACCGGCGAGCGGCTGGTCGACCCGTGGAACAAGCTGGGCGCCCTGCTCGGCAAGGCGGTCGCCGAACTGGGCCTGGAGGGGCAGGAGCTGCCGGTGTCGCCGGAGGCCAACGCGCGCCGGGCGGCGATGGCCGAGCGGTTCGAGGCCGGCTACCTGCTCACCGGTTACAGCCTCAGCCGCACCGCCGACCTGATCCCGCTGCACACCGAACGGCTCCTGGGCCGGGCCGAGGCCCTGCTCGACGGGCAGGTCCCGGCCGACCGCACCGCGTCCGCCGCCGAACTGGGCGACCTCTTCGCGGAGTTGCGCACCCTGATCGCCGCGGCCTCGCCGATCCTCATCGACCTCGCCGAACGCGCGCGTGCGGAGGGCGGATTCGACGGCACGTTCACCGTCGCGCCCGAGGAGCGGACGACCACGCCGTTCACCGTCCCGGCGCTCGGCCGCACCGTCTCCGAGAGCTGAGCGACCGCCGGACGACCGAGAGAAAAGGAAGGGAGGTGCCCGATGCGTGTCACCGTGGTGGGCGGCGGCGTGATCGCCCTGCTGACCGCCGTGGAATGCACCCTCGACGGACACCGGGTCACGGTCGTCGACCAGGGGTCCATTCCGTACAGCCGGGCCACCTCTTTCGACCAGCACCGGATCATCCGGGCCCTGCACCCGGGGGATCCGCTCACCACCGCGGCCGCGCTGCGCGCCCACCGTCGCTGGCTCGAACTGGAGGAGCTGTTCGCCACCCCCTTCTACGAGCGGGTCGGCGCGCTCACCGTGCTCCCGCCCGCGGCGGCGGACGCGGGCGTGGTGCTGCTGGCGGGTGCCGGCGGACGCGCGCGGTCGCTCACGGCGGCAGCGCTCGCCGACCGCTACCCGCATCTCTCCCTCGACGGTGTCGCCGGCGCGGTCCTGGAGGACGACGCCGGCGTGCTGCTCGCCGAGCGGGTGCTCTCCGCCTGCGTCGGCTGGCTGAAGTGGCAGCCCGGCGTCAGTCTGCTCGAACACCAGCCGGCGGTCGCGGTGGACGGCGAGCGCGGACAGGTCCGTCTCGCCGACGGGCGGGTGCTGGACGGTGAGGGTGTGGTGGTCGCCGTGGGGCCGTGGGCGCGCCGGCTGCTGCCCGAGCGGGTGGCCAAGTCACTCGTCCTGTACCGGCAGTCGTTGCTGTACTGCCGGGTGCCGGGGGCAGCGGCCGAGGCGTGGGCCGCCACCCCGGCCGTCCCCGCCCTGGGCACCCGGCGCGGTGCCTGGCTGATCCCACCGGTGGCCGGTACGGCGCTCAAGCTCAGCTCGGCCGCCGTCTGCCGCCAGGCCGACGACCTCACCGACAACGCCACACCGGAGCGGTGGCAGCGTGAGCTGGCGGCCGAGTTCGGCGACCTGCTGCCCGGCTTCGGACCGGCCTGGGTGCTCGGCAGCAAGGACTGCTACTACCTGTCGCACGCCGAGACGGGCGGCCCCCTCATGGTCTCCCTCGGCGGCTCGGCCCACGCGTTCGCGGCGTGCGGCGGTTCGTCCTTCAAGTTCGCGCCGCTCATCGCCCGCACCCTCGCCGACCGGGTCCTCGGCCGCACCCCCGACCGCACGGGCCTGGCGGCTGTGGACGCCGCGCCCCTCGACGCCACGCCCTGACCCCTTCCACCCGAGAGGAACCGCCATGAAACTCCTGGCGCTCGAAGCCCGGCAGAACGCCACCTACTACATCTCCCGCTACGAGCAGGTCGTCGGCCTCGGCGCGGACCTTTACGTGCTCAACGGCGAGGGCACCGAGGACTTCTGGCCCGCCGACCGCTACCGCGTCGCCGGCTCACGGTCCGTCGAGGCGCTGATCGCCGCGGCCAAGGAGTGGCACGCCGAGGAGCGCTTCGAGGGTGTGTTCACCTTCTCCGAGTCGGGCGTGCTCGCGGTCGCGGCCGTCGCCGAGGCCCTCGGGCTGCCCGGCATCGGCGTCGAGGCCGCGCGTGCCAGCCGCAACAAGCTGCTGATGCGCCAGGCCCATGAGCGGGAGGGCGCCGCACACCCGGGCTTCCGCTTCGTCACCGACGAGGCCGAGGCGCTCGCCGCCGCCGGGGAGTTCGGTTACCCGGTGATCGTCAAGCCGACCCTGGGAGCCGCCTCCAACTACGTCTTCCGTGCCGACGACGCCACCGAACTGCGGGAGCGCTACGCCCAGGCCGCCCAGGGCCTGACCGAGCTGTCCTGGTACGCGATGGAGGCCGACGGCCTGGACCTGGGTCCGCACGGGCTGCTGGTGGAGTCCTTCCTCGACGGCGACGAGTTCCTCATCGAGGCCCTCGCCTGGGACGAGGAGGTGTACCTCGGCTCCATCGTCGACCGGGTCACCGCCGAGGGCGACACCTTCGACGACGACGTCCACCACGCCCCGACCGCACTCACCCCGGCCCAGGTCGAGGCCGTGCACGAGGTCGTCGCGGCGGGCGCCCGCGCCCAGGGGCTGCGGCGCAGCGTGATGCACGCCGAGGTCCGCTTCCACGAGGGCCGCCCGCACCTGGTGGAGATCGCCGTACGCCCGGGCGGCGGCGGCCTGGACCACATGGCCCGCATCTCCGCCGGCTACGACCCGATAGCCGCCGTCGCCGACGTGGCCCGCGGTGTCCGCCCGAAGGTGGGCCACTACCGGCCGACCGGCGTCCACACGGCGGCCATGTGCCTGCTGCCGCCGGGCTCCGGCCGGGTGGAGCACGTGCACGTCCCCGAGCAGCTGGCCGACCGGGAGGACCTGTTCTTCCTCAAGGTCACCGCCAAGCCCGGCGACCTGGTCCGCCGGCCGCCCGCGGGCAACAGCATCCTCGGCTTCCTCGGTGTGACGGGCACGTCGTTCGAGGACGCCATGTCCACCGCCGAGGAGCTCGCCGCCCAGGTCCGCGCCGACCTGACCGACCCGGACGCCTGATCCATCCACCAAGGAGTACGGACATGACCGAACGCCCCGTCGTCATGGTGGGCTTCGTGCCCGTGGCGGTGACCTCGCTCGCCCAGTTCCAGCCCGAGGGTTCCGTGATCGTCGTCGACGAACCCGATGTGATCCGCAAGCGGGAGCTCGCGCCGAAGGCCGAAGAGGCACCCGTCGTCCGGGAGCTGATCGCCTGGGAGTACCAGCTCGAAGGCGCGGCCGACGCCTTCTACAACGCGCACCCCGACCTCGACCCGGTCGCCGTCGCCCCGCTCCAGGAGTACGCCACCCCCTTCGCGGCCCGCCTCGCCGAGCGGTACGGCCTGCCCACCGGCGGCTACGGAGCGCTGCGGATCCTCCGGGACAAGGCCGTGCTGCGCAAGGTCAGCAAGGCCGCCGGCATCCTCAACCCGGAGTCCGTCGAGGTCACCGACCCGGACGGGGTCCGCGCGTTCATGGCGGAGCACCCCGGGCCGGCCGTCCTGAAGCCGGCCAACCGTCAGGCCGCCCTCGGCACCCGCATCCTCGCCTCCTCCGACGAGATCGACGAGGCCTGGGCGGAGACCACCGCCATGGACGAGGGGGTGATGGTCCCCGACCGCGGTTTCGAGCTCCGCATGCTCGTCGAACGGTGCGTCCAGGGCCGTGAGTACAGCGTGGAGCTGCTCGTGGAGCGGGGCCGTGCGGTGTTCGCCAACGTCACCGGCAAGGAGCTCTACCCCGGCGGCCGGCCGGTGGAGCTGGGCCATCTGGTGCCCGCCGACATCCCCGGCGAACTGGACGCGCTGCTGCGCGCGGAGACCGAGCGCCTGTTGCGGGCCGTCGGGTTCGGCACGGGGATCGCGCACTGCGAGTGGATCGTCGAGGACGGCCGCCCCTACCTGGTGGAGTGCGCCGGACGCTTCCCCGGGGACGGCATCGTCGATCTGATGGACCGTGCGTACCGCGTCGACCTCGTGCGCGCCTTCTGGACCCTGATGAAGGGCGAACCGCTGGCCGCCGAGCTGCCCGGGAAGGCCCCCGGGGCCGCCGCGGTCCGCTTCCTGCACACCGGGGCCGGCGTCGTGGAGGACATCTCGGGTGTCGACGAGGCGCGCGCGCTGCCCGGCGTCGAGGTCTGCTCGGTGACCGTGGAGCCGGGTGCCGAGGTGCGGGAGCTGCGCAGCTCCTGGGACCGGATCGGCTCGGTCGTCACCGAGGCGGCCACCGGCGCCGAGGCGTTCGCCGCGGCCGTACGGGCCGTGGACACCATCCAGGTGAAGGTCCGCCCGACGCAGGGCCGACCGGCGTAGGTTGCCACTACTGAGAGAGGGGAGTCATGGCCACCGTCGAGGAGGTGCGGCGTCTGGCGGTCGCGTTGCCGCGCACCGAGGAGCACCTGATCCGGGACCGGGTGAAGTTCCGCGTCGGCCGGATCGTCTACCTCGCGCTGTCCCGCGACGAGACCACCTTGGGCTTCGCGTTCCCCAAGGAGGAGCGGGCGGCCCTGGTGGCCTCGGAACCGGAGAAGTTCTCGCTGCCCCGGGCCTCCGACCTGCGCTACAACTGGGCCCAGGCGACGCTCGCCGCGCTGAGCGCGCCCGAACTGGCGGAGCTGGTCACCGAGGCGTGGCGGATGTGCGTCCCCGCGAAGGTGGCCCGCGCGCACCTGGGGCCCGACCCCGCGCCACCGCCGCCCCCGGCCCCGCCGGCCGCCCGGCTGCGGCTGTCGGCGGAGGTGTTCGCCGCCTACCAGGGAGTCGACCGCAGCTGGCTGGAACTGCGCCGGCTGACCGCTCCCGCCCTCGACCTCACCGATCCCGCCCACCGCACGGCCCTGCACCGCTGGCTCAACTCCTGGGGATGCAGGCTCCCTTACCCACAGGAGGGCGGGCCGTACCCGTTCGGGGAGGGGCTGGCCGCCTGGACGGGCCGGCACCCCCTCCCCCGCACACCGCTCGCGGACCTGACCGACCCCGAGATCGACGCCGTGGCCGTCGCCTACGAGGAACTCTCCCAGCTCCCGGTCAGGCCCCGGCCCCGCCCTCGTACCCTCGGCCCGACGGCCGCCGCGAAGGCGCTGTACGCGCTGCGCCCGCACACCGTCATGCCGTGGGACGCGGCCATCGCCACCGAGCTGTACGGCGCCCGGGACGGTGCCGCCTTCGCCCGCCATCTGCGCACCGGCAGGGCCTGGGCACGGGCCGTCCTCACCGAGAGCGGACTGACCGCCGAAGCGCTCGTCGCCGACCTCGGCCGGCCCGCCGTCACGCTTCCCAAGGTCCTCGACGAGCACCTGTACGTGACGATCACCCGCCGCCAGGCCCTCTGACCGCACGTCCGGGTCGTCCGGATCTCACCCCTGTCCCGAACCCCCGTGCAACGATCCGTCGCGATCGTCACGCGAATCGCAGCAAAGAGCTGTGCCGACCACGAAAGGCACCGGAAAATCATGACAGTTGACCAGAGCACCAAGGACAAGGCCCAGCGGCTGCGCGCGCTCGGCTCGGAGTCGGTCCTCGTGCTGCCCAACGCCTGGGACGCGGGCAGCGCCGCCGTGATGGCCGCCGCGGGCGCCCCGGCGATCGGCACGACCAGTGGTGGTGTCGCCTGGTCCCTCGGCAGGGGCGACGGTGAGCGGGCCGGCCGCGACGAGATGCTCGCGGCCGCCGCGCGGATCGCCGCCGCGGTCGACGTCCCGGTGACCGTGGACATCGAGTCCGGTTACGGCGCGGCCCCTCAGGAGGTGGCGAAGACGGTCACCGCGGTGGTCGCCGCGGGGGCGGTGGGCATCAACCTGGAGGACTCCAAGGCCCCCGGCGGCCCGCTGTTCACCCCACAGGAGCAGGCGGAGCGGATCACCGCCGCACGCGCCGCGGCGGACGCGGCCGGGCTGCCCGAGCTGGTGATCAACGTCCGTACGGATGTGTACCTGTTCGGTATCGGCGAGGAGTCCGGCCGTCTCGCGGACGTGCTGGACCGTGCCGCCGCGTACGCGCAGGCGGGCGCGGACGGCATCTTCGTGCCCGGTCTGCTCGACCTGGCCGTCCTCGGCGAGCTGGCCTCCCGCTCCCCGCTGCCGGTGAACGCCATGGCCGGCCCCGGCGGGCCCAGTGTGGCCGAGCTGGCCAAGGCCGGGGTGCGCCGCGTCAGCGTCGGCACCGCGATCGCCCAGGCCGCGTACACGGCGGCCCGCCGCTCCACGCTGGAACTCCTCGGCTCCGGCACGTTCGAGGAACTGGCCGGTTCGCTGGACTTCTCCGAGGTGGACGGCCTCTTCAGCGCCTGAGCACGGCGGGAGGGACCGGTGGCAGCCCCACCGGTCCCTCCCCCGCGCGGTCGCTCAGACCGCCGCCGTCCAGCGCGCGACGACCTGGTCCAGCACGTCGAGCGGCAGCGCGCCGTTGCCGAGTACCAGGTCGTGGAAGGCACGGATGTCGAAGGCCGGCCCGATCTGCCGGGCCGCGCGGGTGCGCAACCGCTGGATCTCCAGCCGGCCGGTCATGTACGACAGCGCCTGACCCGGCCACTCGATGTAGCGGTCGGTCTCGTTGTGGATCTCCACCTCGGACAGCACGGTGTGCTCGCGCAGGTACGCCACCGCCTGGTCACGCGTCCAGCCGAAGTGGTGCAGCCCGGTGTCGACGACCAGGCGGGCGGCCCTCAGCGAGTCCATGGCCAGCATGCCCAACCGGGCCGCCGGGCCCGAGTACAGCCCCAGCTCGTCGGCGAGCCGCTCCGCGTACAGCCCCCAGCCCTCGATGTACGCGTTGATCCAGGCGATCCGGCGCAGCCGTGGCAGCCCGGTCAGCTCCTGGGCGAGGGAGAGCTGGACGTGGTGGCCGGGCACGGCCTCGTGGAAGGCGGTGGCCTCGGCGAGCACCCGTGAACGCTCCGTCACCCGGTCGGTGTTGGCGTGGTACGTGCCCGGCCGCGAACCGGCCGGCGCGGCCGGCATGTACCAGGCCATGGGCGCGCCCGGTGCCTCGACGCCGTCCAGCGCGCAGGGCCGGGCGGGCAGCCGCCCGAAGCGCCGGGGAGCGGCCAGTTCGGCCCGGGAGATCGCCGTACGGGCGGCCGCGAGCATCTCCTGCGCGCTGCTCCACCGCAACCGGGGGTCCGTGCGCAGCCGCTCCCGCACCTCGCGCGCCGTCGGCGCCCCGCCGAAGGCCTGTGCTCCCACGGGCACGTACTCCTGCTCGAGGTGCGCGAGCAGTTCCACCCCGGTGTCGTGCAGTTCCTTGGGCGAGCGGTCGGTGGTGGTGTGGACGCGGGCCAGGGTGGCGTAGTGCTCCTCCCCGTCGGGCAGGTGGCACAGTCCCGGGCGCTCCGCCGGCCGTCCCTGGGGGGCGAGTTCCGTGCGCAGTGCTTCGCGATAGGCGGCGAACGCCGGGCGCACCCGCTCGTCGACCAGCCGGTCCCGCTCGGCGTGGTGCCGTTCACCGACGGGCACCGCGCGCAGCGGGTCCCCGGCGGGGTCGGCGAGGTAGGCGTCGAGCCGGGACACCGCCGTGCGGACCCGCTCGGCGACGGGCAGCCGTCCCGCCCGCAGGCCCTCGCGGTGCCGCTCGGCCGCCTTCGCCAGGTAATCGGGCACCGCCGCCAGCCGTTCCAGATGGCCGCGTTCCTGTTCCTCGTCCGCCGGGCGCACCGCGGGCAGGGAGCCGAGCAGCCGGCCGAGGGGGGAGTTCTGGTAGTCGGCGACGGTGTGCTCGACCAGGTGCGTGCCCAGCCGGTCGGCGACGGCCCGCGCCTGCTGAGCCACCACGGCCCGGGTCACTTCCTCGGCGGCGTCCGCGACCGGCGCGCAGGCGGCCCTCTCGGCAAGCCGCGCCGCCCGCCGGGCCAGGTCCGACTGCGCCTGCCGCGAGGGGTCGGCGAGCCGCCCGAGCGTCTCCGGGCATCCTTCGAGCGCGTCGTCCAGCGGGTCCTCGGCGGCGATCAGGACGACGGCCTCCTCGGCGAGGCCGGCGACGGGGGTGGGAGTGGTCATGCTGCGGTCTCCTCTTTCGTGGTGGGGACGGTCATGCCGCGGGTATCGCGGGGCGACCGCGCTGGGCACGGTGCTGTTCGGGGTCCGGTCCGGCTGCCGTGGGAGCCGGCTGGGCCAGCGCGAACTGCCGTACCAGCGGCGGCAGTCCGTACTGCCCGGGTACGTCGGTGCGCTCCAGCAGTCCGCTGTCGACCACGGTTTCGAGGAGGTCCTCCACCGGTTCCTCAACGGGTTCCTCCACGGATTCCGCCGACGGCTCCGGCAAGGGCGCGAGTGCGGCGGCCGAGGTGCGGGTCACCCCGTCCACGGAAGGTCTCGCCCGCGTCCGCGCGAACCGGCGCAGCACGAGCCGGGCCCCGGGGGTGAGGCGGCGGTAGGCGTCTTCGTAGTGCTCGGCGAGGCTCTCGTCGCCCACCCGCAGCCGGCCGAACAGCCCGCTCCCGGAGACGAGCTGGGCGACCGCCTCGGTGAGGAGGGCCTCCGGGCGCGCGGCCAGCCGCCGGGCGGCGAGGGTGAGGGCGAGCGGCAGGTCGCCGCATGCCTGAGCGAGCATCAGACCGGCCCGCGGGGCGCCGGCGAGCCGCTCCGCGCCCAGGATGCCCGCGAGCAGTTCCATCGACTCGTCCCGGTCGAGGACGGGCAGCGCCAGCCGCCGCACCCCGTCCAGGCCGAGCAGCCGGGACCGCGCGGTGACGACGATCCTGCTGTGCGGCGTGGCCACGAGCAGGTCGCGCACCTGACGTTCGTGGAGCGTGCCGTCGAGCACGACCAGCAGACGCCGCTCGTGCAGCACCGAGCGGTACAACCCGATGCGCTGCGCGTGGTCGTCGGGGATGCGCTCGGGTGGGATGCCGAGGGAGCGCAGCAGCCCGCCCGCGATGCCCGCCGCGTCCTTGCGCCCGTCGGCGGCCGCGCCGAGGCTGACGTACAACTGCCCGTCCGGCAGGTCCGCGGCCAGCTCGTGGGCCAGCCGCAGGGCGAGCGCCGACTTGCCCACTCCGGTCTGTCCGTGGATCACCAGCGGCGCGGCGGGCCCGCCGCCCGGCGCCGTCAGCGCGTGCGCCTCGGCCAGTTCCCGGGCCCGGCCGGCCGGCCGGCGCGGTTCCATCGGGAGCTGGGCCGGTACGGGCAGCAGTTCCCGTACCGCGGCGGCCCGCAGCCGCGGTTCCTGTCCCTGTGGCGCCGCCTTGGTGGAGGGCCCCGGCTCGTCGCCCGCGCGGCCCGCCGCCGCGCGCCAGCGCCGCTCCCAGTCCGCCCGGTCCCCGCCGCAGGCCTCGGCGAAGGCGAGGGCCACCTGCAGGGTGGGCAGCCGGTAGCCGGCCGCCGCGTCCGACAGCACCGAGGCCGAGAACAGCGCTCGTCTCGCCAGCTCCCGGTAGCTGGGGGAGCCCGCCGCCGCCCGGAGCCGGCGCAGCTCCAGGGCGAAGGCGGTGGCCGGTCCGGCGTCCTGCGCCAGCGGTTTCTCCGGTCTGCCCACGCTCATGCTCCTTGCGATGGTCGGGGGCGGCGTGCCACGGGTTCGCCGGGCGCCGTCGCCCTCTCCTGTCTGCCTTCGCAGGGTCCGGTCAGCCGTTCCCGATCTCTTCCCCACGCGGTACCTGACGTTCCGAAAATCGTGCGGACGGGCAGGCGCCCCGGCGCCCGTGGCAGCGCTTTCCCCAGCTCGGGAGGTGCCCGGGCGGCGGTCGCCCCGGTTGGGAACTCGCGCCGGAACACGGGGAATTTGCCGAGGCAAGCGTTATGATCCGGTGAGGTTGTGTCACGCCGGGTGACCGGGGGCATGGGGGGCGGGGAGCCGATGGCGGCCATGGACACGCGAGACGGCGGGACGAACGCCGTGGGCGGTGCGGCGGCCGAGCCCTACCGGTTCGCGGCCCCCTCCGGGGCGCGGGGCGCGGACGGTGTCCGTGAGCATCCGGCCCGCCCGTGTCCCGGCGGTGCCCTCCAGCTCCGCGTTCCGGCCCCGTTGCCGGAGCCTGCGCGGCTGGTTCCGGTGCCCCGGCCGGTCGAGGCGGCCCGGGAGGACGACATCAGGGGGAAGAAGCTTGCTGGGACAACACGCCGAGAACCGGCTCCGCTTCAACGTGCTCGGGCCGCTCGAGGTCTGGGCCGGAGGAACCAGACTGAAACTCGGCGGAATGGTCCAGGAGCGGGTGCTCGCCACCCTGCTGCTTGAGTCGGGCAAGCTCGTCCCCGTCTCCCGGCTCGTCGAGGCGGCGTGGGAGGAGGAGCCTCCGGCCACCGCCTCCCACCAGGTCCGTAAGGCGGTGGCCGACCTGCGCCGCCGAATACCCGACGGAAGCCGGATCGTCATCACCGACGGCCCCGGCTACCGCGTCGCCGTCCCCGAGGACCAGCTCGACCTCACCGAGTTCACCGCACTGGTCCGCCGGGCCAGGGCCGCGGCCGAACAGGGCGAGACGGCCCGCGCGGCCGAGGCGCTGCGCACGGCCCTGGAGCTGTGGCGCGGACCCGTCCTCCCCGATGCCGCCGGCCCGGTGATCGCCGCGGCCGCCGCCGCGCTGGACGAGCGCCGTCTCGCCGCCGCGGAGCAGCTCTTCGAGCTGTGCCTGAGCCTCGGTCAGGCCGCCGAACTGGTCGCCGACCTGCGCGACCTGACGGTGAAGTACCCGATGCGGGAGAACCTGCGACGCCAGCTCATGCTCGCTCTGTACCGCTCCGGCCGGCAGGCCGACGCACTGGAGGAGTACGCCCGGGTCCGGGACCTGCTGGTGGAGGAGCTGGGCATCGATCCGGGCCAGCAACTCACCCAGCTCTACGAAGGCATCCTCCGGGAGAGCCCCGACCTGGCCGCCCCGGCGCCACCCGCCTCCCCGGCACCGGCCGCCCCGGCGCCGGCCCAGACCCCGTGCACCCTTCCCTACGACCTGGCCGACTTCTCCGGCCGCGAGCGTGAGCAGCGCGAACTTCTCGAGCGCGCGCAGCGGTCTGCCGGCGGCCGCGCTCCCGGGATCGTCGCCATCGACGGCATGGGCGGCTGCGGCAAGACGGCTCTGGCCGTCCGCGTCGCGCACCGGCTGGCCGACGCCTATCCCGACGGCCAGCTCTACATCAATCTGCGCGGCTACACACCGGGCGAGCAGCCGGTCACCTCCGCGACCGCGCTCGCCACCCTGCTGCGCGCGCTCGGGGTCTCCGGCGACCAGATCCCCGACGACCTGGAAGGCCGGACCGCCGCCTGGCGGGCCGCACTGACGGGCCGGCGACTGCTCCTGCTGCTCGACAACGCGGCCGACGCGACCGTGGTGCGTCTCCTCATGCCCCCGTCCCCGGGCTGCCTGGTCCTGGTGACGAGCCGCAGCCGGCTGCTGGACCTCGACGGGGCGGACTGGACCTCACTCGGCGTCATGTCCGACGAGGACAGCGTGGCGCTGGTCTCGACAACGCTCGGCGCCGAGCGGGTCTCGGCGGAAACCGAGGCGTCGGCCGAGCTGGCCCGGCTCTGCGGCCACCTGCCGCTGGCCCTCAGACTCGCCACCGCCCGGCTGCGCAACCGGCCACGCTGGACGGTCGGTTACCTGGTGGACCGGCTGCGCGACGAGACGCGCCGGCTCGACGAACTGAGCCTGGGCGAACGAAGCGTGGCGGCCACCCTGCGCCTGTCGTACCAGACGATGGCGGCGGAGTCCCGCGCCGCGTTCCGGCTGCTGGCGCTGCACCCCGGCTCCGACATCGACGTCCACTCGGCCGCGGCCCTCCTGGGCACGGACACGCGCGACGCCGAGGACATCCTGGAGCACATGCTGGACGTGCACCTGGTCCAGCAGCCGGACGTGGGCCTGTACGCCTTCCACGACCTCGTCCGCAGCTTCGCGCTCAGCCTGCGCGGACAGGCCACGGAACAGGAGGACCAGGACGCGGTCGGGCGACTGCTGGACTACTACCTGACGGCCGCCGAGCAGGCCTGCGACGTCCTCTTCCCCGGGCGGCGACGCCGTGCGACCGGTCTGCCGGCCACCCGGGCGCAGTTGCCGGACCTGGGTGACGCCCACCGGGCCCTCGCCTGGTTCACGCGGGAGCACGCCGCGCTGAGCGGTGCCGTGGCACTGGCCGGGACGCTGGGCTACGACCGTCATGCCGTGTGGTTGACCCGGAACGTGGTCTTCCATCTCAACGCACGCGGCCACATCAGCGAGTTCCGCGACCTGAGCCGCAGCGCGGTGGGCGCCGCCCGCCGGCTCGGCGACCTGGTGCTGCTCGCCGTGAGCCTGTCGAACCTGGGTGTCGCCTGCTGGAAGCTGGGCCGCTTCGAGGAGGGCGTCGAAGTGGCCCGCGAGGCCCTGGAAGTGGCGACCGAACTGGGTGACCGGGACACCGAAGCCCACTCGGAATCCACCCTCGGCCTGCTCAACAGTGTGCTCGGCCGCTTCGACCAGGCCCTGCCGCACCTGGTCCGGGCCGTCGATCTCGGCCGGGAGCTGGGCAACGCGCGTTCCGAGTCCGAGAGCCTCACCACGCTCAGCACCCTGTACGAGCAGTGGGGCCGGTATCCGGAGGCGGTGGAGGCGGCACGGCGGGCCGTCGAACTCGACCGGCGACTCGGCAGTCATGAGAACGAGATCGTGTCCGTGACCGACCTCGCCCTCGCACTGCTGGGCCTGGAGAAGTACACCGAGGCCCAGCAATGTGTGGAACGAGCCCGGCGCATCATCGACCAGACCCACGACCCCGGCAACGTCGGCGTCCTGCTCGCCCTGTCGGCCGACGTCCAGCACCGCTTGGGCAGCACGGCCGACGCCGCACGCCTCGCGGACCGCGCCCTGGAACTCGTCCGGTCGAGCGTGGTGCCGATCCGGCAGGTGAAGACGGAGAACATACTCGGCCGGCTGCGCACCCGGCTGGGTGATCCCGCCAAGGCGCTGGAGCTGCACTCCAGTGCTCTGAAGACCGCCTCGAGCATCGGTTACCGCATCGAGGAGGCCCACGCCCTGGCCGGTCTGGCCCGGGCCTGCGAGGGCCTCGGCGACCGGGCGGCGGCCGAACAGCACGCCGGTGCCGCGGCCGGGCTCTTCGACACGATGGGCGTACCCGAGATCGGCCGGAACCGCTGAGGCGGTGGTCAGCCGGCGACCGTCGCGCCGATGACGGTCGGGCCCTGGTTCTCGGCGACCACCTGGTGCCCGGCGGGCCGGTCGGCCACCGCGTTCTGCTGTGCCGCCGCACCCAGTCCGACAACCAGCGCCACCGCGACCATCCCGAACAGACCGGCCAGCTTGCTACGCATCGTCTTGCTCCCCCTTTGTGGTGTCCCGCTCTCGACATCACCGATGCTGCTCGCGGCCGTTCCTGGACCGTTCCCCCGGCGATACCGGGACCGGAGCTCCCGAGGGAACGGCTCACCCGCCCGGCTGCGGTTCGACGGCCAAGAGCCCGGCGCACGCCACGACCCGCGGTCCCTCGGCGAGCATGACCACCGAGGTGCGGACCGGCCCCGAGGTGTGTCCGGCCATGTCCAGCAGGGCCCGGACCACCGAGCGGAGTTCCACCTCTTCGTCCGGGGTGGCCTCCGACGGCTCCGAACCACCGGGCCGGCGGGCCTGCACCGCGACGACATGGTGCATGCCGCTCTCGCTGTTCGTCGTGATCAGGAACTCGCCGCCCTCCGGTGGTGCCTGCGTTCCTCCGGGCCCCGAGCGGCCGACGCAGGAGAGTTCCTGATTGATGCGGTGCAGGACCGCCTCGTCGGCCGGGCTGTCCTCCGGGTGCTCCACTGCTTCCTCCTTCTGCGGACGTGTGTGTCGCGGTCAGCATCCCGGTACCCGGCCCCGCTGCGTTCCCGGCCCGGTCCCGCTGGGCCGCTGCGGGCGTGATCCGCCGGACAGGCCCTAATCTTCGGGTGTGACTACCGAGTTGGCGCTGCTGTCCCGTGTCGCCTGCCGTGGGAAGGAGATCACCGCGCCCCGGCTGCGCGGGCTGCTGGCGTTGCTCGCGGCGGATCTGCGCACCGGGTGCAGTACCGGCCGGCTGGTGGAGGGGCTGTGGGCGGACGAGCTGCCCGAGCGGCCCGGCAAGGCGGTGCAGATCCTGGTGTCGCGGCTCAGGGCGCAGGTGGGTGCCGAGCTGGTGGTGAGCACGTCGACGGGGTACCGGCTGGCGCTGGACGAGACACAGGTCGACAGTTCCGCGCTGCTGCTGCACGAGGCGGCGAGTGCCGAACGCGCGAGGGCGGGGGATCACGAAGGCGCCTTGGAGCGGGCCGAGTCGGGCCTGGCTCTGTGGGACGGGAGTGTGGGCGCGGGGGCGGGTGAGGACCTGCGCGATCCGGTGGTGTCCCTCCGTGCCGACCGGGCGCGTACCCACCGTGCACTGGTGCGGTGCCGGGCGCTCGCCCTGGCCCGGCTGGGCCGGCGGGAGGAGGCGGCCGGGCCGCTGGCCGAGCTGGTCCGGGAGCTGCCGCGGGACGAGGAGGTGCTGGCGGAGCTGCTGCGCTGCGAGGCCGCCACGGCGGGCCGGGCCGCCGCGCTGACCCGGTACGACGCCTACCGCCGCGGGCTGCGTGACGCGCTCGGCACCGATCCGGGGCCCGAACTGAGGTCGCTGTACCAGGAGTTGCTGAACGCGGACGCGCCCCGGGTCCGTCAGGGCGTGCCGCACGAGCCGAACCCCCTGCTGGGTCGGGACGCGGACGTCGCCGCCGTGGCCGGGCTGCTGCGTGAGGCCCGGGTGGTCACGGTCATGGGGCCCGGCGGACTGGGCAAGACCCGTCTCTGCCACGCGGTGAGCCGGGCCGCCGAGCAGCCCGTGGTGCACTTCGTGCCCCTGGCCGGTGTCACCGCCGACGACGACGTGGCCGGTGAGGTGGCCTCGGCGGTCGGCACGGGGGACGGCCGGCAGTTTCCCGGCGGCGGGGACCCGGTGAGCGGGATCGTCGCCGCGCTGGGCACCGGTCCCGCGCTGCTGGTGCTGGACAACTGCGAGCAGGTCGTCGCCGGTGCGGCACGTCTCGTACAGGCACTGGTGTCCCGGTCGAAGGGGCTGCGGGTGCTGGCCACCAGCCGGGCTCCGCTCGGGCTGACCTCGGAGTCCGTGTACGCCCTGCCGGAACTGTCCCTGGCGACCTCCGTCGAGCTGTTCGAGCAGCGGGCGCGGGCGGCCCGGCCCGGTGTGGAACTCCCCGCCGGCACGGTGGCGGAGATCTGCCGTCACCTGGACGGGCTGCCGCTCGCCGTGGAGCTGGCCGCGGCCCGGGTGCGGGTGCTGTCCGTCGCCGACATCTCGCGCCGGCTCCGGGACCGTTTCGCGCTGCTGCGCGGCGGCGCCCGCGACGCGCCCGAGCGGCACCGCACGCTGCGGGCCGTGGTCGAGTGGAGCTGGAACCTGCTGGAGCCCGACGGCCGGGCGGCGCTGCGTGCGCTGTCGGTGTTCCCCGGAGGTTTCACGGAGGAGGCGGCGGAATACGTCCTCGGCGGGGTCGAGTCCCCTGGGGACGCGCTGCCCCTGCTGGAGCAGCTGGCCGACCAGTCCCTGGTCAAGGTGGGCGACAGTCCGTCCGGGGTGCGTTTCCACATGCTGGAGACACTGCGGGAGTTCGGTGCCGCCCAGCGTGCCGAGGCCGGCGAGGAGGAGATGGTCACCGACCGGTTCCTCGCGTGGGCGCGGGACTTCGGCCGCGCCCATCACGACGTGCTGTTCGGCGAGGGCGCGGCGGCCTCCTTCGCCCGTATCCGTACCGAGCAGGACAACCTCGTTCTGGCGCTGCGGCACGCCCTGGCCCGCGCCGACGGACCGACCACCGCCGCCCTCACCGCCGCGCTGGCCTCCTTGTGGTCCGCCGGCACCAACTACATCCGGCTCGCCGCCCTCGCCGCCGAGACCGGCGGGCCGCTGTCCCACTTCCACCCCGGGCCGGAGGACGTCGAGGCGGCGCGGAGCGCGGCGGTGGTGTGCACGGCCGGTCTGTTCATGGGCCACGGCCCGCGCGCCGTGCGCCAGCTCGTCACACTGCGCCGTCTGCCGCCCGCCCCGCCGGACACCGTGCTGCGGGCGCTGGCCGTCGTGCTGGGTGCCGTCCCGGACATGCACCCGCCGCGGTACGCACGGCTGCAGGAACTCTGCGACGCCGAGGAGCCCATGCTGGCGGGCATCGCGGCGGGCGTCGCCAGTTACGTGTGGGAGTCCGAGCACGACGCGGAACGCGCGCTCGAGTGCGCCCGACGGATGCTCGCCGCGCTGGCGCCGCTCGGCAATCCGCCCGTGCTGCTGCTCAGCCATGGGCGGATCAGCGAGTTGTGCCTCCAGACCGAGCGCGGCGCGGAGGCGTACGAGCATCTGCGGGCGGCGGAAGCGCTCGGCGAGTTCGGCGACTGGTCGGACGCGATCGGTGTCCGTGGCGGGCTGGCGGTCGCCTGTCTCCAGCGCGGGGAGGTCGACGAGGCCGAGTACTGGCTGGGCCTCGCGGCCCTGGAGCAGCAGCCGGAGTCCGCCGAGATCTACGCACAGGCCCTGCCGGCCCGGGCGGAGATCGCGCTGGCCCGGGGGCTGACCGAGATCGGGCTCGGCCTGTGGCGCCAGGCGGTGGAGCGGATACGGGAGGGCAGCCTGCTGCAGGTCGGCGATCCGTTCCTGGAACTGTGGCTGCTGCAGATGCGGGCGGCCGCGCTGGCGGCGCACGCGCAGCACGGCCGGCTGGAACCGGTGGCCCACCTGCCCGGGCAACTGCGGGAACGACTCCTCGACATGCTGTCCGGTCCCGTCGACGACAGGTCGCCGGTGGAACTGCAGGTGTACGGCACGGTCCTGCTGGCGCTCGGCTTCGCCGGGCTGGACCGCGGCGAGACGGCGGCCGTACGGCTGCTGGCGCTGGCGGAGCGGATGCCGGCCATGCGGGACTTCCCCACCCTGTCCTCGGCCCGGTCCCGGCAGGCGGCCGAGAACGCCGACAGGGCGGCGTACGCCGACGCGAGGTCGAGGTACGCCGCCCTGGGGCGGGAGGAGTTGCGGGCCGCGGCGCTGCACGAACTCAGCTCCGCGGCTCTCGGTTGAACCGCGCCTTGGACCAGAGGTAGCCCAGCACGGTCAGGCCCACGCACCAGCCGACCGCGAGCAGCGCGTTCTTCGTGCCGATCGCGTCGCCCAGCAGCAGTCCGCGCAGGGTCTCGATGGCGGGCGAGAAGGGCTGGTACTCGGCGAACCAGCGGAACCAGCTCGGCATGGCGTCCACCGGCACGAAGGCGCTGGACAGGAACGGCAGCATGACCAGCGGCGTCCCGATGTTGCTGGCCCCTTCGGCGTTGGGGCTGATCAGGCCGATACCGACCGCGAGCCAGGTCAGCGCGAGGCTGACCAGGGCCATCAGCCCGGCCGCCGCGATCCACTCCACCGGCGTCGCGTCGGGCCGGAAGCCGATGGCCACTCCGATGCCCAGGACCAGCGCCAGTGCCATCATCGTCTGGATCACACTGCCGATCACATGGCCGATCAGCACGGAGGCCCGGGAGATCGCCATGGTGCGGAACCGGGCCATGATGCCCTCGGTCATGTCGGTGGCCACGGACACCGCGGTGCCGAGCGAGGTCATGGCCACGGTCAGGAGAAGGATGCCGGGGACGAGGTAGGCGACGTACTCGGCCCGGTCCGCGTGACCGCCGGTGATGCCGGCGCTCATCACGTCGCCGAACACGTAGACGAAGAGCAGCAGCAGGATGACCGGGGTGAGCAGGAGGTTCAGGGTGAGGGAGGGGTAGCGGCGGGCGTGCAGGAGGTTGCGCCGCAGCATGGTGAGGTTGTCGCGGAGGGCGTGGGTGGCGGCGCTCATCGGACGGTCTCCTTGTCGGCGGACGCGGCGGGGGCGGAGTTGGCGGGGTCGGGGTTGCCGGTCAGGGCGAAGAACACGTCGTCCAGGTCCGGGGTGTGCACGGACAACTCGTCGGCCTCGATGCCGGCGGCGTCCAGCCAGTCGAGGATGGCGCGCAGCTCGCGCTGGCTGCCGCCGCTGGGGATCTGCAGGGCGAGCGCTTCGTCGTCCCGCGTGGCCTCGCGCAGTGCGGTGGCCGCCCGCTCGTACGCCGCCGGGTCGGAGAACCGCAGCCTCACGTGGCCGCCGGGCACGAGCCGCTTGAGCTCCTCGGCACTGCCCTCGGCGACGAGCCTGCCTCCGTTGAGCACGGCGATGCGGTCGGCGAGCTCGTCGGCCTCCTCCAGGTACTGGGTGGTGAGGAAGACGGTCGTACCGCCGGAGACCAGTTCGCGGATGATCTGCCACATGGTGTGGCGGGAGCGCGGGTCGAGGCCGGTGGTCGGCTCGTCGAGGAAGATGATCCGCGGACTGCCGACCAGGGTCATGGCGATGTCGAGACGGCGCTTCATGCCGCCCGAGTAGGTGGAGGCGGGCTTCTTCGCGGCCTCGACCAGGTCGAAACGCTCCAGCAGTTCGGCGGTGACCCGCCGTCCCTCCTGCTTGGAGAGGTGGTTCAGGTCCGCCATGAGGAGCATGTTCTCCTCGCCGGTGATCAGCCCGTCCACGGCGGAGAACTGCCCGGTCACCCCGATGGCGGCGCGTACCGCCTGGGCCTGGCCGGCGAGGTCGTGCCCGGCGATCCGCGCCTGTCCGCCGTCGGCGGAGATCAGGGTGGACAGGATGTTGACCATCGTGGTCTTGCCCGCGCCGTTCGGCCCGAGCAGCGAGAAGATCGTGCCCGCCGGCACCTGGACGTCGATGCCGTCGAGGACGGTCTTGTCTCCGTAGGACTTGCGCAACCCCGTGGCTGCGATCGCGAGTTCGTGGTCCGTCGTCGTCATGCCGTAGAGCTTGCGGCCGAGGCGGTTCAGGGCGGCTTCACCGCGGTTTCAGCCGCCCCGATCGAGCTTCAGCGCCCTGAAACCACTGCCCGGCTCCGGCCGTCCCCGCATCAGTCGGTGGAGCCCTTTCGGCAGAGCGGGGACGCAGTCGGGCGCGGTGTCGGCGAACTTGCCGGCCCGGATGACGTACGCGCCGTGGCCGGGGTCGGTGCGGGCCAGGGGGCAGGCGACCAGGAGGTGCCGGCCGGCGTGGATCCTGTCGGGCCGGAAGAGGGAGCACGCCCGCGTCCGGGCCTGGCTCAGGACGCGTTCGGCACGGGGGTGGGGCCGGTGCCTGTGAGGTGCGTGATGGTGCCGCCGAGGCTGGTGCGGAACCGCTTCAGCATCTTGGGCTGTGCGCTCACCACCCAGCGGGAGCCGACCAGGTAGGTGCCCTGGTACATGCCGATCGAGTCGAGCCAGGTCTTCTGGTACCGCTGCTCGGGGAACGTGGTGATGAGGTAGTCGCCGTCCTTGGTGTGGCAGACGCCTTCGCGGAGTTCCTCCGCGTCGACACGGATCCTGGCCTTGCAGCCCGTCAGCCCGGCGATGACCTCGACCTTGGCGGGGGCCACCACCTCGGCCTGCTGGGCGGATATCGCCGGGGTCTTCGACTTCCTGTCCCCGGGGGCCGCGTCGTCCTCACCTCCGCCGCAGGCCGCGGTCAGCGGGAGGAGGGCCAGACTGCCGGCCACGGCGGCACCGCGCGCCATACGGGCGGCGGAGTAGGCGTGGCCGGGGCGTGTACGCCGTTGCTGTGCGGGCACGTTGCGGCTCCGTATCCAGGCGGTTGCGGTACGACAGGGGGTACGGGTGAGCGACGGCGGGCGTTCACCCTGTCGGCACCGCCGCCCAGACCGTCCGGAGGCGTCGGCGACCTCATGCGGAGCAGCCCGGCGGCCGGGTTCGGCGGACGAACCCGATCTCCACCGCGCCACGGCCCCGAACGGGCCGTCCACGCCGCCTTGGTTACGCTTGGCGTAAACGCCCATTCAGGGTGCTATCAGACATTTCGCTGGGGAATCCAAGATGGGTCTCAGTGCCGGCCTTCAGGCCGTGAAGCGCAGGTCCCCCGGTCGTGCGGCCATGGCGATCGCGGTCGCCGCCGGCCTGGTCCTGGCCGGGGCCTGCGGCGGGAGCGGGGGCGGTGGGGACGGTCTCAGCGTCGGTGTCCTGATGCCGGGCGGCGGGGCCTCCCGGTTCGGGCGGTTCGACCGGCCGCTGATCGAGGAGAAGCTGAGGCAGATGTGCCCGCACTGCTCGGTGACCGTCGCCGCCACACCCGACCCGGCGGTCCAGCGGCAGCAGCTGGAGTCCATGATCACCAGGCGGGTGGACGTACTGATCGTCGCGGCCGTCGACCCGGAGCTGCTGCTTCCGTCGGTCGAGGACGCGCACCGGGCCGGCATTCCGGTCGTCGCCTACGACCGGCTCGCACAGGGCCCGATCGACGGGTACGTCAGCTTCGACGGCGCGCAGGTCGGCAGGCTGCAGGGCGAGGGGCTCCTGAAGGCCATGGGCAGGAAGGCCGACGGCGGCCAGATCGTCATGATGAACGGCGCCACGACCGACCCCAACGCCGGCTGGTTCGAGCGGGGGGCGCTCTCCGTCCTCAAGGGCAAGGTGAAGATCGGCAAGTCGTACGACACCGTCGGCTGGCGGCCGGAGAACGCCTACGTCAACATGACCGGCGCCATCGCCGCCCTGGGCGGGGCCCACATCAACGGCGTCCTGGCCGCCAACGACAGCCTCGCCGGCGCCGTGATCTCCGCTTTCAACGCCACCGACGTCACACCGCTGCCCCCGGTCACCGGCCAGGACGCCGACCTCGCGGGTGTGCAGCGCGTCGTCAAGGGCGACCAGACCATGACCGTCTACAAGCCCTTCAAGGCCGCCGCCGACGCCGCCGTCGAGATGGCCGTCGCCCTGGGACGCGGCAGGACTGCCGGGTCCGTCGCCACCGGCACCGTCGACAGCCCCACCACCAAGGACATCCCCTCGGTCCTCCTCCCGGCGGTCCCGGTGACCGTCCGCAACGTCAAGGACACCCTGATAAAGGACGGTATATACACGGTTGCACAGATATGCACCCCGGAGTTCCGGTCCGCCTGCGCCAAGGCGGGACTCGTCCGGTGAGCTCTTCCCGAAGGCGGAAGGAGGTGGCCTCGTGCCGGTTCAGCCCCTGCTGGCGCTGCGCGGCGTGTCCAAGCGGTTCGCCGCCGTCCACGCGCTGGTGGACGTCGAGCTGGAGATCAGGGCCGGTGAGGTGGTCGCTCTCGTGGGCGACAACGCCGCCGGCAAGTCCACGCTGGTCAAGGTGATCTCGGGGGTCGGCCCCGCCGACAAGGGCGTCATCGAGTGGCAGGGCGCCGCCATCCAGATCAAGCGCCCCCAGGACGCCCAGGTCCTCGGGATCGCGACCGTCTACCAGGACCTCGCGATGTGCGACAACCTCGACGTCGTCGGCAACCTCTTCCTCGGCCGGGAGATCCACCGGCGCGGCATCCTCGACGAGGTGGAGATGGAGCGCCACACCCGCGAGCTGCTGCACACCCTGTCCATCCGCATCCCCGACGTCCGCGCGCCGCTCGCCTCGCTGTCCGGCGGCCAGCGGCAGGCCGTCGCGATCACCCGCTCCCTCCTCGGCGAACCCAGACTGCTCCTGCTCGACGAGCCCACCGCCTCCCTGGGCATCGAGCAGAGCACCCAGCTCCTCGACCTCATCGAGGAACTGCGCGACCGGGGCCTCGGCATCCTCCTCATCAGCCACAACATGGGAGACATCAAGGCCGTCGCCGACCGGGTCGCCGTGCTGCGTCTCGGCCGCAACAACGGTGTCTTCGACGTGAACACCACATCCCAGGAACAGATCATCTCCTCCATCACCGGCGCGGCGGACAACGCCGTCGCCCACCGCCGGACCCTCCCGGAGGAGACGTGGCCGTGAGAGGGAGAGGGACCCGGGCCGGTGCCCCCGACGCCGAGTCCGACGCCGACCGGGGCCACGACGGGCGCGGGCGGTACGCCGGACGCCTGAGGGTGTACGGCGGCGCGGTACGCCGAAGAGTGCGCGAAAGGGTGCACGAACGCGACCTCGGCGCCGCCCCGGTCCTGCTGGCCCTCGCCGTGATCTGGACGGTCTTCGAGGCCCTCAACGACAACTTCCTCTCGCCGCGCAACCTGTCCGTCATCAGCGTGGACATCGTCGGGACCGGGATGATCGCCGTCGGCATCGTGTTCGTGCTCCTGATCGGCGAGATCGACCTGTCGGGGGGCTCGCTCGCGGGCCTCGCGGGCGCCGTGTTCGCCGCGCTGGACGTGAACCTCGGCATGCCTGAATGGCTCGCCGTGATCATCGCGGTGGCCTGCGGTGCGGCCGCCGGGTCCGCCCAGGGGTTCCTCTTCGCCAGGATCGGGGTGCCCGCGTTCGTCGTCACCCTCGCGGGCCTGCTGGGCTGGAACGGCCTGATGCTCTACCTGCTCGGGCCGGACACCACCATCAACTTCAGCGACGACGGGCTGGTCGCCCACCTGACCAGCCGCTACTTCGACACCGTCGTCGCCACCTACGGCCTGGCGGCCGCGGGCACCGCCGCCTACCTCCTCGTCACCTACCGCGACCACAAGCGCCGCAGCGCCGCCGGGATGCCGTACCGGCCGGTGGCCGAGATCTGGGTGCGCACGGCCCTCCTCGGGCTGGTCGCGTTCGCCACCGTCCATGTGCTGGACCGGTTCGAGGGCCTGCCGCTGGCTCTGCTGATCTTCCTCGCGGTCGTCGTCGCCTCCGACCTCTTCCTGCGCCGCACGCCCTACGGCCGGCAGGTCCTCGCGCTGGGCGGCGGTGTGGAGGCGGCCCGGCGGGCCGGCGTCGACGTGGCGCGCGTGCGGATCGCGGTGTTCGTGGTGTCGGGTGCCCTGGCGGCGGTCGGCGGCCTGTTCGTCGCGTCGCGGCTCACCTCGGCGAGCCAGGTCCCGGGCTCCGGCATGCTGCTGATCAACGCCATCGCCGCCGCCGTCATCGGCGGCACCAGCCTGTTCGGCGGACGCGGTTCGACCTGGTCCGCACTGCTCGGGGTGCTGATCATCCAGTCGATCGGCTCGGGCATGGCGCTGCTGGACGTCGAGCCCCCGGTCCAGTTCATGGTCACTGCCGGGGTGCTGCTGACCGCGGTGGTCTTCGACTCGCTGGCGCGGCGCGCCGCGGAGTCGCGCGGGCGGGTCTGAGGGAAGTCGGACCGGTGTCGCTCCGCGCGGCTCCGTACCGCTTCGGCGTTACTCCTTCCGCCTGCCGCGCAGCAGCCAGGTGGCTCCACCGATGGCCAGGGCGACCGGCCACTCGAGAGCGCCTGCCACGGTCAGCGCTCCCAGGCCTCCGTAGAAGACCAGGTCCCGGTTCTGCATGCTCGCGGGCAGGTTCTTCACGTTGGCGGGCAGGTTCTTCATGTCGGGCATCGAAACCGGAGGACGGAACCTGCGGGCCTGGGTGCCCGTGCCGTCGGTGTGCGATGTCCCGGTCCGCTCCTGCCGAGGCTGGGGGCCCTCACGCACGGGGCTCATGCGCGTGCGCTCCGTTCTCGGCAGCCCCTTCTGGGCCCGCACGCGTTCGGCGGGCTCGAGGGTGGTCAGAGCGGCAGCGGACTGCTTCGCTGAATCGGCCATCCCGTCTCCTCCTCTCGTGTCGAGTCGGTGCGGATGTGCTCCTTCCATCCTCGCGCGATTCGGCGCCGCCCTCACGGCGTCGGCTCGTGCAGATCGCGGACGCCCGTCGGCGGGGCCGGGTCAGCCCGTGGTGAGCACCATCCGGAAGCGGGGGGCGCCCGACAGCATCCGCTGGTATGCCGCGTCCGTCTCACCCAGGGGCATGATCTCGGTCATCGGACGGATGCCGTGCAGGGCGCTGAAGGCCATGGTGTCCTCGACGTCCTGGGCGGTCCCGGACGGATGGCCGCGGACGATCTTCCCGGTCATGAGGAGCTGGTTGGGGCTGATCCCGAGGGGTTCGACGTCCGCGCCGATGACCACCAGCTCACCCCGGGCGCGCAGGCCGTCCACGGTCGCCGTGATGGCGGCGGAGTTGGCGGCGGTGGCGAGGACCGCGCCGGCGCCGCCGAGGGACCGCAGGGTGTCCGCGACGGGGGTGTCCCCCGTGCTGTCGATGTAGTGGTGGGCGCCGAGCTGCTTGGCGAAGTCGGCCTTGTCGGCCCCGCGGGCGATGGCCACGGTTTCGAAGCCCATGGCGGCGGCGTACCGCACCCCGAGGTGGCCCAGGCCGCCGATGCCCAGCACGGCCACCAGATCGCCGGGACGCGCCGAGCTGCGCCGCAGCCCGTTGAACACCGTCACGCCCGCGCAGGCCAGGGGCGCCGCGTCGGTCGGTGCCAGCGCGTCGGGGACACGGGCCAGGGCGTCGGCCGGTGCGATCACCTTCTCCGCGTAGCCCCCGTCGTACGCCCAGCCGGGGACCTTCAGGGTCTCGCAGGTGACGAAGTCGCCCTTCCGGCACGAGGTGCAGTGGCCGCAGCTGCCGCCGAACCAGCCCACCGCGACCCGGTCGCCCACCCGCCAGACGTCGTCCGTCCCCGGGCCCACCACCTCGATGCGCCCGACGATCTCGTGCCCGGGGACCACCGGGAACCGGACCCCCGGCACCATGGCGTTCACGAACAGGACGTCGCTGTGGCAGATCCCGCAGGCCTCCACGGCGATCCGTACCTGGCGCGGTCCCGGCTCCGGCACCTCACGCTCGACGATCTCGAACCGGCCACCTGCTTCGGCCACCTGCGCCACTCGATGCGTACTCATGGGGGTCTCCCCGGGTGAGGATGCGATTCGGATGCGGATCCGACAGGACACCCCCGCACACCATCAGACCAGCTCCGGCCCGTTCACGCGCGTCAGGCCCCCGCCGACGCACAGGTTCACGGGTGTCACGGACCGAGGCCCCGTTGCCGGAGCCGGCGATCTGCCGGGCTCCGGCATCGGGACCATCCGCAGTGCTCCCCTCTGGCCATGGTGCACGCCCCACGCACGCCCGCGCATTGCCGGTTTCCGGCAGTGTTCATTAGGGTCTGCGTGCCGGGGGGCCGTAAGGAAGGCCATGAGGACAGCGTCACCGGCACTGCAGAACCGGGGGAAAGACGTGACGGGGCATGAGATACCCGACCAGTATCTGCGCGGGTACGCCCAACTCCTGGCGGACGTCTCCGCCACCGGCCGGCGCCTGACCCGGGACGAGATCGAGGACCGGCGTGTCCTGGGCGAACAGGCCGCCGAGGCCGGCCACGGGCTGCGCGCCCTGGTCCGCGCCCACCTGGCCGCCACCCGCGCCGACTGGCCCGGCGGCCCCGGCTCCGCCGACAGCACCCTGGCCGCCGTGCAACAGGCCGTCGACGCCTTCGCCGAGGGCTACGAACGCGCCCAGCGGCACGCCGTGCGCCAGGAGGAGGCCGCCCGCCGGGAGTTCATCGACGACCTGCTCCACGGCCGCAGCGACCTCGGCCGCCTCGCGGAACGCGCCGAACGCTTCGGCCTGCGCCTGTCCCGGACCCACGCGGTCGCCGTGGCCGAGGGCCCGACCGCGTACGACGAGAGCGGTCCGGTCCCCCGGCAGGTGGAACGTTCCCTCATCGCCCGGTTCGGCGACCGCAGCATCCTGCTCACCACCAAGGGCGGCCGGATGCTGTGCGTCGCGCCGGGCGACCAGGACGAGATCCTCACCCACTTCGCCCAGCAGGCGCACGCGGCCACGGAGGGCGGCCGGGTCGCCATCGGCCGCTCCCAGCCCGGCGCCGGCGGGGTCGTCCAGTCGTACGAGGAGGCCCTCAACACCCTTGAGCTGGCCGAACGGCTGCAGATGGCGGAGCCGGTGCTGCGCGCCGCCGACTTACTCGTCTATCCCGTCCTCACCCGCGACCGCCAGGCCCTGGCCGACCTCGTGCGCGGCGCCCTGGGTCCGCTCACCGCCGCCCGGGGCGGCGCCCAGCCGCTCCTGGACACCCTTACGGCCTATTTCGACTGCGGCTGTGTGGCCGCCGAGGCCGCCCGCCGGCTCTCGCTGAGCGTGCGCGCCCTGACCTACCGGCTGGACCGCATCCACCGCCTGACCGGCGCCAACCCGGTCGACCCCGCCCACCGGTACATGCTGCAGACCGCCGTGATCGGGGCCCGGCTGCTGGACTGGCCCGCCAGACAGCTGTGACGTGCTGCGCTTTGGGCGGGCCTGGCGCATGGTGGTGGCATGAGTACGGGTCCTCCTGTGGTGGTGCTGCCGCCGGCCGCGGACGGTGGGCGGCAGGTGACGGTGCGCGGTGAGCGCGTGGGGACGGCGTACGACCTGTTCGACGTGCTGGATCTCGTGCACCGTGCCGGGCTGCCCGCCGTGGACCAGGCCGTCGACGATCCCGACCTGATCGAGTGGCGCGGCGGCGGGCCGTACGACTGGAACGGGGGTGCCGCCGAGGCCGGCGCCGACCGGGGCGGTACGGGCGGCCCGTGAGCCGGGCCGCCGCCGGGGTCAGGTGTTCCAGCTCTCGTCGTACGGATCGTGCGGCGTCGGCACCGGACGGGCGGCGGTCACCTTCACGAACGGGATCGGTCCGTTGTTGACCGGGTCCCTGACCTGCTTCGGCGTGTACGCGCCCGTCACTTCCAGCCAGCTGTCCGGCTGCAGCACCGGCGGGATCTTCCCCGTCAGGCCGATCTTCACCGGCTGGGCGTCGGCGGCACAGCAGTTGAGGGCCATCCGGACCAGGTAGGGGGTGCCGGAGCGGTCGAGGGCGACGAACCCGGTGATGCGGACCTGACGGCCGCCGAGGGAGCGTCCGTGGTCGTAGACCGCGCGGCCCGCGTAGTCGACCAGGCTGATCGGTACGGGGTTCCCGGCGGGCAGGGTCGTGTAGCCGTACGGGTGCTGCAGGGCCGTGCCGGTGCGCATGGCGCTGTAGGAGCCCAGGGCGGGCGGGGCGACCAGGATCAGGGCGAGGAGGGGCAGCACGAGGAGCCAGGAGATACGGGGCTCGCGGTGCGTGTGGGCGTGACCGTGGTCGTCGGACTCCGGGCCGTGGTCGTCGGGCTCCGGGTCGGTGGAGGGCTTGCCGCGGCCGCGTTTCCACTCGTACCAGGCCGTCGCCAGCGCCGTCACCACCAGCACCGCCCCGGCCGTCAGCAGCAGCGGCTGCAGCCCCGCCTTCACATAGCGCAGGTACAGGTCGGTGAGGCCCGCGTGGAGCAGAGCCGCGCCGGTCAGGAACAGGACCGCCGCCTGGGCCTGCCGGTTCACAGCAGCACCGCCGAGGTGAGCACCGCGCCCGCGATGGCGAGGGCGAAGGTGGCGGGGGCGAAGCGCACGGCGAAGCCCCGGCCGAAGGTGCCCGCCTGCATCGCGAACAGTTTCAGGTCGATCATCGGGCCGACCAGCAGGAACGCCAGCTTGGCCGTGAGCGAGAACTGGGTGAGCGAAGCCGCCACGAACGCGTCCGCCTCCGAGCAGATCGACAGCAGTACGGCGAGGACCGCCAGGGCCAGGATCGCCACCGCCGGGTTGCCGGCGGCGGTGCGCAGCCAGCTCGCCGGGGCCACCGCCTTCAGCGTCGCCGCGGCCATCGCGCCGAGCACCAGGAAGCCCCCGGCGTGCACCATGTCGTGCCGGACCGACCCCCAGAACGCCTCCCCCTTGCTCTGCCCCTCGTGCGGGGCGTGCGCGGGCTGGCGGATCCAGTCGGTGCGGCCGACACGCTGCCAGAGCCAGCCCATCACGCAGGCCACCAGCAGGCTCCCGGCGAAACGGGCCAGCACCATCTCGGGATCGCGCGGGAAGGCGACGGCCGTGGCGGTCAGCACGATCGGGTTGATCGCCGGGGCGGACAGCAGGAACGCGATCGCCGCGGCGGGCGTGACCCCGCGCCGGACCAGCGCCCCGGCCACCGGGACGGACGCGCACTCGCAGCCCGGCAGCACCGCGCCCGCCATCCCGGCGACCGGCACGGCGAGAGCGGGCCGGCTGGGCAGGGCCCGGGCGAAGAACGCCGGCGGCACGAACACCGCGATCGCCGCCGACAGCAGGACACCGAGGGCGAGGAAGGGCAGAGCCTGGACGACCACCGCCACGAACACCGTCATCCAGCTCTGCATGACCGGGGTGGACAGCGCGCCGCGGACCCGGCCCTGGAAGAGGACCACCAGGAGCAGCAGCAGGGTCAGGGCGAGTGGCGAGTTGAGGTGCCAGCCGTCCCGGCCCTGCCGTCCGCCGGCTTCGGGCCGCGCGTCGGACCGTGCTTCGGACTGCGCGTCCGACTGCGCGTCCGACCGTGCTTCGGGCGGCGCGTCGTGCGGGACTCGCCCGGGCGGGGCTTCTTCGGTGACGGCCACGGGTGGGTACCTCCGCGTGCGGGCGCCGGCCCGCGATCTCGGTGCGTGTTCTCCCTCCCCATCAGTACGGCACGCGGGCCCCGGGCGTTCAGGTGATCGCTGGAACCACCCGTCCCCTTGGGGCAGTCTTCTCCCTTGTGGCGAGCGTTCCGTATCAGGGTGGGCACGGTGGTGCGCCCGCGCACATGGTGGTGTGCGGGGACGACGGGCTCGCGCACCGGCTGGCGGCCGAGTTGCGCGGGGTGTACGGGGAGCAGGTGACGCTCGTCGTACCGCCGAACGAGCGCACGGTGCGACCACCGGTCGTCGGACGGGCGCGGGCCGCCTCGGCGGCGCTGCTGGACCGCGTGGTGAACGCCACGGTGGGGCGCGGCCCCGGGGCTCCGGGCGGCAACGGCAGCGGTGGCGGAAACGGCGAACCACCACGCGGCGAACGGCTGTTGGAGACGGTCGAACCCAGCGAGGCCGTGCTCGCCGAGGCGGGTGTCGAACAGGCCGTCGCCCTGGCCCTCGTGTACGAGGACGACGAGACCAACATCCGTGCCGCGCTCACCGCCCGGCGCCTCAACCCACGGCTGCGGCTCGTCCTCAGGCTGTACAACCGCCGGTTGGGACAGCACATCGAGGAACTCCTCGACCAGGCCGCCACGTTGGCCGGGAACGACGCGGCCGCGGGCGACGCGTCCACGGTCGTGCTGTCCGACGCCGACACCGCCGCGCCCGCGCTGGCCGCCACCGCGGTCGCCGGCACGAGCAAGGTCGTGCAGACCGACGAGCTGCTGCTGCGCGCGGTGGAGCGGCCCCCGCCGGCGCCGGGGCAGGTCGCCGACCCGGGGCTGTGCACACTGGCCCTGCTGTCGGCGACCAGCAGTGACCCGGCCGGGGCGGACGGATCGGAGGGCAGCGGGGAACAGGGGCCGCGGCTGCTGCCCGACCCGGCGGAGGTGGCTGCCGCCACCGGGCGCGGGACGGTGGTGCTGGAGCAGGTGTCGTACTCCGCCGGGGCACCGCTGGCCACGGGGCGTGGGGTCGCGGGTGTACCGCCGTTCGCGTCGCTGTTCTCGCGACGGCTCAGGTGGTCGCTGGCCGGGATGATCGGCTGCGTGGTGGCGCTGGCCGTCGCCCTGTCCGTGGTGACCGGGATCCATCCGCTGAGCGCCTTCTACCTGACGCTGCTGGACATGTTCGCGATCGACGACCCGGCCATCGGAAAGTCCCTCGGACGGCAGATCCTGCAACTGCTGTCCGGGCTGGTGGGGCTGCTGATGCTGCCGGTGCTGCTGGCCGCGGTCCTGGAGGCGCTGGGCACCTTCCGGACCGCGTCCGCGCTGCGCAAGCCGCCCCGAGGACTCGGGGGACACGTGGTGCTGCTGGGCCTCGGCAAGATCGGCACGCGGGTGCTGACGCGGCTGCGGGAGCTGCACATCCCGGTGGTGTGCGTGGAGTCCGACCCCGAGGCGCGCGGGCTGGCCGTGGCGCGGCGGCTGCGGGTCCCGGTGGTGCTGGGGGACGTGACCCAGGAAGGGGTGCTGGAGGCCGCCAAGATCCACCGGGCGCACGCCCTGATGGCGGTGACCAGCGCGGACACCACCAATCTGGAGGCGGTGCTGTACGCGCGGTCCGTGCGGCCCGATCTGCGGGTGGTGCTGCGGCTGTACGACGACGACTTCGCGACCGCCGTGTACCGCACCCTGCGGGCCGCGCACCCGCACGCGCAGACCCGGAGCCGGAGTGTGACGCATCTGGCCGCGCCGGCCTTCGCGGGGGCGATGCTCGGCCGCCAGATCCTTGGGGCGATTCCGGTGGAGCGGCGGGTGCTGCTGTTCGCCGTGGTGGACGTCGGCGGGCATCCGCAGCTGGAGGGGCGGACCGTTCAGGACGCGTTCCGGGCCGGGGCCTGGCGGGTGCTCGCGCTGGAGGGGCGGCCCGACGTGGACGAGCGCCATGTGCTGCGGGCGGAGGACCGGGTGCTGCTGGCCGCCACCCGGCGGGGGCTCGCGGAGCTGCTGGGCCGGCGCGGGGCGCCCGGCCGGCCCGGTGGGCCGACCGGAGAGGGGCTGTGAGACGACGGGCCCGCACCGGGCGCCCCAGGGGGCGTCTTGTGGATCATGCCGGGGTCGGCCGGAAGGCCCCGTGACCCACAGCCGGCCTGATCCACAAGACACCCCCTCGGCGTCAGAGCGTTTCCCCGCCGTCGGTCGCGGCCCCGGCCGCGTAACGCTCCTGCGGGGTCTTCGACCGGTGCCGCGGGGTGGTCCGCCGGGGCGGTCGCGTCAGGGTGATCTGCCGGACCAGCTGCTGGAAACAGGCCAGCGCCGCGACCCCTGGTAAGGCGGCCGTGGCCGTGGCCGCGATGGTCCGCGGCGCCTGCACCACGCAGAGCAGCACCGCGACGGAGGAGAAGAGGAGAACGACGAACCACGAGTGGACGGCGCGACGCTGGTGCAGGGCCGCGCGCAGGATGGACAGCGACCCGGCCATCCAGGGGCCGTAGACCAGCAGGGGCCACCAGGCGTCGGCACCGTCCCGGCCGTGCGAGGTGATGACGAGCAACGGCTCGTAGGTGGCGACGCCACTGAAGACGCTCACCATCGACACGATGACCGCGCCCAGCGCGGCGAGGACACAGCTGGCGATGCGCAGACCACCCGGTCGTCTGCGGGGCGCGGGTCTGCGATGACCCCGGCGGGACGAACGCACCGGCGGCAGCTCGGCGGTGAGGTCCTGCAGCTGCCTCATCGGGCTGCCGGCCGCGGGAGCGGTGACCGGCACCTCGTCCCGGGGCGGCGGCACCGTCTTCGCGTATTCCTCCTGGCCGGCCTTCTGCAGCAGATAGGCGAGTTCCTCGGCCGGGTCCCAGCTCGGGTCCGGCGCCGCCTCGTCGAAATCGTCCAGGTAATCGGTGGTGCCGTGCCACATACGGCCGTAGCGTTCGTCACTCATGAGAACGACAGCGCGCAGGCCCATCGACCGGCGAGATCGGATTCCGCTTGACGGACATCGGTGAGGAAATTCTGCAACAGTGGATCGGTGACCTGCAGTACGACAGGCACACCGTTCTTACTGAGGATGCCCGGGGTGTAGACGTACGGCCCTACCGTCACCCCGTAGAGGCCGGGCGCCTTGCCAGGATCGCTTGCATTCGCCATGCCCCGACTAACGGCGGCCCTTTTCACTTGGATGCGCGGCGATCGGGTGAATGGCCGCGCGGTAAAGCGCTTTGAATTACCGCGCGGATTCATACAAGATTCGCCCGGATATTCAGACTGGATACGAAGTCGCATTGCACACGGTCCACCGTGTGCGGGGCCGTGCCGCGGGGCCGTGCCGTGCGGACGCGCACGGCCCCAAGGCCCGCTCACACCGCCGTCGTGCGCGCCTGCTCCAGGTGCCTCGCCGCGAAGTCCAGCTCCAGCCGCACCTGCTTGATCCGCTCGTCCACCACCAGGGATCCGTGCCCCGCGTCGTAGCGGTACACCTCGTGCACGGCGCCGCGGGACTCCAGACGCTTGACGTAGTTGTCGATCTGACGGATGGGGCAGCGGGGGTCGTTCACGCCGGCGGAGATGTAGACGGGTGCCTTGACCCGGTCGACGTAGGTGAGCGGGGAGGAGGCCTCGAAGCGGTCCGGGACCTCCTCGGGGGTGCCGCCCAGGAGGGTGCGGTCCATGGCCTTCAGGGCTTCCATCTCGTCGTGGTACGCGGTGACGTAGTCGGCGACCGGGACGACGGCGATGCCCAGGGTCCAGTCGTCCGGCTGGGTGCCGATGCCGAGCAGGGTGAGGTAGCCGCCCCAGGAGGCGCCGGTGAGGATGAGCCGGGAGGGGTCGGCGAGGCCGGAGGAGACGGCCCACTCGCGGACCGCGGCCACGTCCTCCAGCTCGATCAGGCCGACCCGGTGCTTCAGCGCGTCGGTCCAGGCCCGGCCGTAGCCCGTGGAACCCCGGTAGTTGACCCTGACCACCGCGTACCCGTGGTCCACCCAGGCGGCCGGGCCCGCGGCGAAGGAGTCGCTGTCGTGCCAGGTCGGCCCGCCGTGCAGATCGAACACCGTGGGCAGGGGCCCCGTCGCACCGGCCGGCTTCTGGACCAGGGCGTGGATCCGTCCGCCGGGTCCCTCCACCCACACGTCCTCCACGGGGACCGAGCCCGGGCTCTTCAGACCGGGCGGGTCCAGGACCACCCGGCCCGTCGTCGAGCGCACCGACGACGGCTCGGCGGCCGACGACCACAGGTACTCCACGCTGCCGTCGGGGCGGGCCGTCGCGCCGGACACCGTGCCCGGCGGGGTGGGGATCCTCGTCAGCTCCCGGCTGCCCAGGTCGTACCGGAACAGCTCGCTTCGGGCCTCGAAGCTGTGCGCGATCAGCAGCGCCGAGCCGTCCGGGTACCAGTCCGCGCTCACGTCGCCCGGCAGGTCCAGCGCCAGGTCCGTCTCCTCGCCCGTGACGACGTCCCAGACCAGGGGCTCCCACCGGCCGCGCCGCTGGTGCCCGATGAGCAGCCGCGGATCGGCCTCGCGCGGGGCGAAGCCCAGCACCTCCAGACCCAGCTCCTCGGCGCCGCCCTTGGTGTCGTCCAGTTCGGCGACCGCCGTGCCGTCCGGGCGCAGCACGCGCAGCGCCGAGTGCATCGCGTCACCGTGCTCCGTGTGCTCGATCGCGATGAGGGAGCCGTCGTGGGAGAGGTCCCCGACGCCCGCCGACTCGCGGTGCCGGTACAGCTCGAAGGGGGCCTCGCCCTCGCGTGCCACGTGGATCGTCGAGCCCTCGTCGTCCGTGGAGCGGCCCACGACCGCCGTGCGGCCGTCCCGGGACAGGGCCAGGCCCGCCGGATAGGAGGGCTCCAGGCCGGGAGTGGCCGGTTCGTCCGCACCGCCCGTGAACGGCTGGCGGCGCCACACCCCGAACTCGTCGCCGTCCTTGTCGTCGAACCACCAGATCCAGGCGCCGTCCGGGGAGAGCACGCCGTCCGTCGTGCCGTTCGGCCGGGACGTCACCTGACGCTGCTCTCCCGTCACCCGGTCCCAGGCGTACAGCTCGTACGTGCCCGTCGCGTTCGACACGAACAGGGACCGGTCGGGCGCGTCCTCGGCCCAGTCGGGCAGTGACACCCGCGGCGCCCGAAAGCGCTTTACCCAGTCCGGCATGTTGCTCTCACTCTGTGCCCCAGTCATGCGCCCATACTGCCCGTCGCCGCCGACGAATAGCTGGCGAGTGTGCGTAGCCTGTGGACAACTTTTGCGATCATGCAGGCGCCGAGGGCCCCTGGGGACGGGGGTGCGGGGGCGTCGCCGTACCGTTGAGGGCGTGTACCGGTTTCTGCTGACACCCCGCTGGTGGGGCATCAACGTGTTCGTGCTGCTCGCCATCCCGTTCTGCGTGTTCATGGGGTCCTGGCAGCTGAGCCGGTTCGAGGCGCGGGTGCAGGACCACCACGACGCCGCCGAGCGGGCCGTGTCCGACCGGAAGGAGGCGGCCCGGCCGCTGGCCGAGCTGCTGCCCGTGGACCAGAACACCTCGGGCAAGCAGGCCACCGCGACCGGCCGGTACGGCAAGCAGCTCCTCGTCCCCGACCGGGAGCTGGACGGAAAGAGCGGCTACTACGTGCTGACCCTGCTGCGCACCGGCTCCGGCAGGGCGCTGCCGGTGGTGCGCGGATGGCTGCCCGGCACGGCGGACCCGGCCAAGGCACCCGCCCCGCCGTCCGGCGAGGTCACCGTCACCGGGGCGTTGCAGGCCTCCGAGACGCCCGGGGACAACGGCGTCAGCGCGGCGGGCGGGCTCCCGGCCGGTCAGACGGCGGCGATCAGCTCCGCCTCGCTGGTCAACCTGGTGCCGTACCGGGTGTACGACGCCTGGGTCACCCTGGACAAGGGCGACTCGGGGATGAAGGCGGTACCGGCGACCGCGCCCGCGGGGTCGGGGCTCGACCTGAAGGCGTTCCAGAACCTCGGCTACACCGGTGAGTGGTTCGTCTTCGCGGGGTTCGTCGTCTTCATGTGGTTCCGCCTGCTGCGCCGGGAGGTCGAGTTCGCGCGGGACGCTGCGCTGGGCTTGGTGCCGGAGGGGGAGACCGCCGCGGTGTGACGCGGCGCCCGGGGTCCAGCTCGGGCGGGGGCGTCGCGCAACCCGGCGCTACGGGGTGCCTCCCCCGCACTCGGCTTCGCTCGCGCGGGGCCCCCAGGCCCTCGTGGCACTGGGGGAGGCACGACTGCCCGCAGCCGGGGCGGCTACGAACCCGACAGCAGCCCCGTCCAGTACACCGTGCCGGCGCAGGCATTGGGCACCGTCACCGATGTCGTCGGGGATCCGCCCTCCGCGGTGTGGGACACCACGATGCTCCCGTCCGCCGTGCCGTCCGCGGTGAAGAGCTGGGTGGTGGTGCCGGAGGACGTCGCGCCTGCGGTGTCCGTCGAGCCGGTCGCGCCGGGGTCCTGCGTGGGGGTCGGGTCGGGGCTGGGCCCGCCGGTTTCCGTACCGCCGGTGTCCGTGCCGCCGCCGGTCGTGGGGCAGGTCTCGGAGGGGACGAAGGCGAACTTCTCCTCGTAGGCCGCGCCGGGGGCCAGGACCAGCCCGGAGACCTCCGTCGACGGGGCGGGCAGGCCCCCCGCCGGGTCGCCGGCGACGTGCCGGACCGCGCTGATCTTGGCCGGGTCCGCGGCGCCCTGCGCGAGCGGGCTGACGCTTCCCGGGCCGCCGACGGTACAGCTGGTGGAGGAGACGTTGACGACGCGGAAGGTGCCGTAGACGACACCGGTCGTGTCGGGCGCGTTGACGGTCCCCGTGGCCGAGCCGAGCTGGGCCGCCGTGCACACCGAGGGTCCGGCGGCGGCGCTGGCGGAGGGGTTGGCACCGCCGGTCGAGCCGGTGCCGCCGCCGGGCGCCTTGCTCCTGCCGGTCTCCTTGGTCCCCTCTTTGGGCTTGTCCTTGCTCTTGCCGCTGGAGCCGCCCGCGCTGCTGGCGCCGCCGTCCGGGTTCTTGCCCGAGCCGCCGCCCTGCGCCTGTGAGGCCTGGCCGGCCATGGAGGTGTTGGGGTCGGAGCCGGTGGCGTTGGAGACGTGGAGCAGGGCCGGGATGGCGGTGCCGACGAACAGGACGGCCGCCGCCATGCCGACCACGGCCTGCCGCTTGCGCGCCCGCCGGGCGGGCACCGCGCGGCGCAGATGGTCCAGCGTGCCGTCGCGCGGCTCGATGTCGTCGACGGCCGAGTGGAGCAGTCGGCGCAGGTCCAGCTCGTCCGAGCCGAGCCCCTCCGGGCCCTGGTCGTCGGGGCCGTGGTTCACAGTTCCGTTCCCAGCGTGCGTTGGCTTGTGCTCTTGCTCGTGCTGCTTCGTCGGTTCGTGCCAGGCGTAGGGCTCGTGGCGATCGTGGGAACCGCCTCCCTCGGCGCGGTCGCTCATGATGCCGACGCCTCCATGGACACCCGGAGGGCCGCTATGCCGCGCGAGCCGTACGCCTTCACCGACCCCAGGGATATCCCGAGCGTCTCGGCGACCTGGGCCTCGGTCATGTCGGCGAAGTAGCGCAGCACGAGGACCTCGCGCTGGCGGCGCTGCAGGCCCTTCATCGCCTTGATGAGGTCACGGCGCTCCAGCGAGTCGTACGCGCCCTCCTCCGCGCTCGCCATGTCCGGCATCGGCTTGGACAGCAGTTTCAGGCCGAGGATGCGGCGGCGCAGCGCGGAGCGGGAGAGGTTCACCACCGTCTGGCGCAGGTAGGCGAGGGTCTTCTCCGGGTCCCGGACGCGCTTGCGGGCGGAGTGGACGCGGATGAAGGCCTCCTGGACGACGTCCTCGCAGGAGGCGGTGTCGTCCAGGAGCAGCGCCGCCAGTCCCAGCAGCGAGCGGTAGTGCGCCCGGTAGGTCTCGGTGAGGTGGTCGACGGTGGTGCCGGCCGCCACGGTGTCCTCGGCGCCGTCGCGCTGAGCGGGAACGCCGTCACGCTGAGCGGGAACGCCGTCGCGCTGGTTCGGTATGCGGGTGGGCCGCGCTGCGGGCATGGGCGCGATCACCGGCATGCCACCGGGCGTGCCGGGCATGCGGGGTCGAAGCGTCGCGCGGGGCCGGAGAGCCGTGCCGCGAGGCGCAACCGTGAAGTCGAGTACCTCTGCCACGCCTGTTGGACACGCGCGGCCCCCTGGGGGTTGTACGTGCCCCGCATCACTTTTGTGCCTGGTGACGCGGGCATGATGCCGTGCGTTCCCGCAGCCGACGGCGTCCCCGCGACCGGCAGCACATCCGACGGTGCCTCAAGTGCCGTCATGCGTCCCGCTCTTCCCTTATATCCCATATGAACGGGCGTCCCCACGCCCTGATCACGGCGTCCCCACGCCAGGACCATGCGCCCCCACGCCCCCGTAAGGGTGACCGCAAAGACGCTCCCCGCCCTCCGCGCGGTTGCGGAGGGCGGGGAGAAGAATCTTCGAACGCCGGAGGGGCCCGGTTCAAGTGGTCCGGACCACAGTCCGGAGCCATACTCGTCACATTGATCCTACAAATGGATCCGCTCCCACCCTGCGCTTCCTCGGTGAGACGTGGACCTCAGACAAGTTCCGCAGCCACCAGCTCGGCGATCTGCGCGGTGTTGAGCGCGGCACCTTTGCGTAGATTGTCCCCGCATACGAAGAGTTCGAGCGCGGTGGGGTCGTCCAGCGCCCGCCGCACCCGCCCGACCCAGGTCGGGTCGGTGCCCACCACGTCGGCGGGGGTGGGGTACTCACCGGCGGCCGGATCGTCGCACAGCACCACACCCGGCGCCGTGGCGAGGATCTCGCGGGCTCCGTCGACGGTGACCTCGCCCTGGAAGCGGGCGTGCACGGTGAGCGAGTGCGTGGTGACCACGGGGACGCGCACACAGGTCACGGCGACCGGCAGCTTCGGCAGTCCGAGGATCTTGCGGGACTCGTCCCGCACCTTCATCTCCTCCGACGACCAGCCGTCCTCGCGCAGCGACCCGGCCCACGGCACGACGTTCAGCGCCACCGGCTCCGGGAACGGCCCGGTGTTGTCGCCCACGGCCCGCCGCACATCACCGGGGCTGGTGCCGAGCTCCGTACCGGCGACCAGGGACAACTGCGTCCGCAGCGCCTCCACGCCGGCCCGTCCGGCCCCGCTCACCGCCTGGTACGAGGACACCACCAGCTCGCGCAGCCCGAACTCGGCGTGCAACGCGCCCAGGGCGACGATCATCGACAGGGTCGTGCAGTTGGGGTTGGCGAGGATGCCGCGCGGGCGGACCCGGGCCGTGTGCGGGTTCACCTCGGGGACGACCAGGGGCACGTCCGGGTCCATCCGGAACGCGCCCGAGTTGTCCACCACCACCGCGCCCTTGGCGGCGGCGATCGGCGCCCACCGTGCGGAGACCTCGTCGGGGACGTCGAACATGGCGACGTCGACCCCGTCGAAGGCCTCCTCCGTCAGGGCGATCACCTCGACCACCTCGCCGCGCACGGCCAGCTTGCGGCCGGCCGAGCGCGGCGAGGCGACGAGACGGATCTCGCCCCAGACGTCGGCGCGCTGGGAGAGGATCTGGAGCATGACCGTGCCGACGGCTCCGGTCGCTCCCACGACCGCGAGCGTCGGTCCGGCGGTCATCGCCCGGTGCCTCCGTAGACGACGGCCTCGTCGCTGTCGGAGTCGAGCCCGAAGGCGGTGTGCACGGCGCGCACGGCCTCCGGCACGTCGTCGGCACGGGTGACGACCGAGATGCGGATCTCGGAGGTCGAGATCAGCTCGATGTTCACGCCCGCGTCGGACAGCGCCTCGAAGAAGGTGGCGGTGACGCCCGGGTTGGTCTTCATGCCCGCGCCGACCAGGGAGATCTTGCCGATCTGGTCGTCGTAGCGCAGCGAGTCGAAGCCGATGCCGCCCTTGTTCTTCTCCAGCGCGTCGATGGCCTTTCGGCCCTCGGTCTTCGGCAGCGTGAAGGAGATGTCCGTCAGGCCCGTGGAGGCCGCGGACACGTTCTGCACGACCATGTCGATGTTGACCTCGGCGTCGGCGATCGCGCGGAAGATCGAGGCGGCCTCGCCCGGCTTGTCCGGCACGCCGACGACCGTGACCTTGGCCTCGGAGGTGTCGTGCGCGACACCGGAGATGATGGCCTGCTCCACCTTCTTGTCCCCTTGCTCGATCGGCTCGCTGCTGACCCACGTGCCCTGCAGCCCGCTGAAGGAGGAGCGGACGTGGATCGGGATGTTGTAACGGCGGGCGTACTCCACACAGCGGTGGAGCAGCACCTTGGAGCCGGAGGCCGCGAGCTCCAGCATGTCCTCGAAGGAGATCCAGTCGATCTTCTTCGCCTTCTTCACCACACGCGGGTCCGCGGTGAACACGCCGTCGACGTCGGTGTAGATCTCACAGACCTCGGCGTCGAGGGCGGCCGCGAGGGCCACCGCGGTGGTGTCGGAGCCGCCACGACCCAGGGTCGTGATGTCCTTCTTGTCCTGGCTGACGCCCTGGAACCCGGCGACGATGGCGATGTTGCCCTCGTCCAGCGCGGTGCGGATCCGGCCCGGCGTGACGTCGATGATCCGGGCTTTGTTGTGGACCGAGTCGGTGATGACACCTGCCTGGCTGCCGGTGAACGACTGGGCCTCGTGGCCCAGCTTCTTGATCGCCATGGCCAGCAGGGCCATGGAGATCCGCTCTCCGGCGGTCAGCAGCATGTCGAACTCGCGCCCGGCAGGCATCGGGGACACCTGCTCGGCGAGATCGATCAGCTCGTCCGTCGTGTCGCCCATCGCGGAGACCACGACAACCACCTGGTTGCCGTTCTTCTTGGCTTCCACGATCCGCTTGGCGACGCGCTTGATGCCCTCGGCATCGGCTACGGAGGAGCCTCCGTACTTCTGCACGACAAGGCCCACGTGCGCTCCTCGCTCCGGTATGTACTCGGTCGGCTCAGTTTAACGAGCGCCCTCATTTCGCCTCTGCGGTATCGCATCGTGAGATGTCGGCGCCCGTCCGGAACAGCACATGCCCAGCCCGGGCCGCCCCACTCGGAAAGTGCCAGGGCTCACAGTCGCACGAGGGCGGCGCCCGCGCCGAGGGGCACCGCGCCGGGTCACGTCCCGGGGTGCAGTCCGAGCTGTCCGCCGATCTCCTCCGCCATCACCCGGCCGGCCTCGATCTCCAGGTCGTCGCCGAGGTCCTGGTCGGTGTCGAGGCCGTCGAGTTCCTCCAGGGGCTGGTTCAGGCGGACGTGGGCGACCAGGGACTGCAGGGCCCGGAGCGTCGCCGAGGCGGTGCCGCCCCAGTTGGAGAAGTAGGAGAACTGCCACCACCACAGGGCCTCCGTGGTGCGGCCGGCCCGGTAGTGGGCCATGCCGTGGCGCAGGTCGGTGATGACGTCGGCCAGGTCGTCGGAGATCCGGGCCGGGACCCGCGCCTTGCGGGGCTCGTACGGGTCGAAGACCTCGGAGTAGACGTCGATCGGCTCCAGGAGGCGGGCCAGGTTCTCCCGGAGCTCGTCCACGTCGGGCTCCGGGCCCAGGTCCGGCTCGTAGCGCTCATCGGGGACGATGTCCTCGTGGGCGCCCAGCCGGCCGCCGGCCAGCATGAGCTGGGAGACCTCCAGGAGGAGGAAGGGGACGGCCGAGTCCGGTTCGTCGCCCTTGGCCACCTCCGTGACGGCCACCAGGAAACTCTCCACCTGGTCCGCGATCTGGACGGCGAAGTCGTCCGGGTTCCGCGTCGAGTCGTGCAGCGTGGCGTCAGACATCTAGGAGTCGTCTCCCCTCGAAGGCACGGCCGAGGGTGACCTCGTCCGCGTATTCCAGGTCCCCACCCACCGGCAGGCCGCTGGCCAGCCGGGTGACCTTCAGACCCATGGGCTTGATCATGCGGGCAAGGTACGTCGCTGTCGCCTCGCCTTCGAGATTGGGGTCGGTGGCGAGGATCAGCTCGGTGACCGTGCCGTCCGCCAGGCGGGCCAGCAGTTCTCTGATCCGCAGGTCGTCGGGGCCGACGCCCTCGATCGGACTGATCGCGCCGCCGAGCACGTGGTAGCGGCCGCGGAACTCACGGGTCCGCTCGATCGCGACGACGTCCTTCGGCTCCTCCACGACACAGATCACGGCCGGGTCCCGGCGCGCGTCACGGCAGATGCCGCACAGCTCCTCCTGCGCGACGTTGCCGCAGGTCGCGCAGAAGCGGACCTTCGCCTTCACCTCGAGGAGCGCCTGCGCCAGCCGCCGTACGTCCGTCGGCTCCGCCTGCAGGATGTGGAAGGCGATCCGCTGCGCGCTCTTGGGACCGACGCCGGGCAGGCGACCCAACTCGTCGATGAGGTCCTGGACCACGCCTTCGTACAACGGACTGCCCTTCCTGGAGTCTTACGGTACGTACGGTAGTTGGCGGTGCCCGGTCTTAGAAAGGCAGACCCGGAATGCCGCTGCCACCGCCCAGACCCTGGGCCAGCGGGCCCAGCTTCTGCTGCTGCAGCGTCTGCGCGTTCTCGTTGGCCGCGTGCACGGCCGCGACGATCAGGTCGGCGAGGGTCTCGGTGTCCTCGGGGTCGACCGCCTTGGGGTCGATCTTCAGCGCGCGCAGCTCGCCGGCGCCGGTCACCGTGGCCCTCACCAGCCCGCCGCCCGCCTGCCCGTCGACCTCCGTGGCCGCGAGTTCCTCCTGCGCCTTCGCCAGATCCTGCTGCATCTTCTGGGCCTGCTGGAGCAGCTGCTGCATGTTGGGCTGGCCACCACCGGGTATCACGATCAGCTCCTGGTCTTGTCGTTTCCTCCGTGTGCACGAGCCTACGTGGTCAACTCGGCCGTCGCCCCAGCACTCTTTCGAGTGACATCTGCGGCGGCCCTATACCTGATCAAGGCCCCCTTACGGGCGGAAAAGCGACGGAAGCCGCACCGCCGCCACCCGTTGGGCGGTAGGAAAGGTTCCGCATCGGCAACCAGTATCACGCAGCGTGACGAACGTGGTCGGTGGGTCGGAATCGGTGGGTCGGGGTCGGCCGTCGGGATCAGTCGGTCGGAATCAGTAGGGAGTGCCGGGTGGGTCAGCCGGAGATGCAGCCCGAGGGTCCGCCTCAGGACGGGCGGGGTGAGGGGGCGGCCGGGCTGCGGCCGGGCGATCTGACCGGGCGGCCGTTCCCGCTCGGGGACTGGGGGGAGCCGGCGGAGCGGCTCGACGAGCTGTACCGGTGGGTGGAACGCGGGGCGCTGGACACGGCTGCCTGGTACCTCGAGGACCGGGTGTGGAAACGCCGGAGCGCGCGGATGCTGCGCGGCGGAGCGGCGGCCGGGACGGTGTGCGGGGCCGCGCTGCCCCTGCTGGACGTCAGCGGGGCGGTCGGCGGGGTCGCTCCCTGGGGATATCTCGCGTTCCTGCTCGCGGTGGCGTGCGTCGCCGTGGACCGGTGCTTCGGGGTCACGTCCGGGTGGATAAGGGACGTGGCCACCGCGCAGGCCGTGCAGCGGCGGCTGCAGGTGCTCCAGTTCGACTGGGCGTCGGAGAGCGTCCGGGAGGTGCTCGGGCCGGCCGAGGGCACGGCCGCGGAGGCCACGGAGCGGTGCCTCGGCGTACTGCGGAAGTTCTCCGAGGACGTGACGGAGCTGGTGCGGGCGGAGACCGCCGGCTGGATGGTGGAGTTCCGGACCGGCCCGACCCCGCTGGGGATCCAGACGGCCGCGGCCGCCTCGGCTCCGCGGCCCGACACCGTGTCCCCCACGGGCCGCTTCCCCGTCCCGCCCGGCGCTGCCCGCCCGAACATGCCGCGCCAGCGGCCCCCGGAGCCGCGCTGATCTCACGCGCAGAGTCGCATCCCCTCCGGCGTCCAGCAGGGGATGTGGCCGTGGGTGCGGATCACGTCCTGCCCGTTGCCCCGGGCGAGGTACGTCAGGAAGCTCGAGGCCAGGGAGTCTGCGGGAGGCCGGCCGTAGGTGTACGAGTACTCGATCTCCCGGTAGGGGTACGCGCTGCGGCCGTGCTCGATGGCGTCCACCGACGGGGCGTCGCCGTCGAGGTCCAGCACGCGCAGCCCCTTCGCGGAGGCCGCGAGGTTCAGCTCGCTGTAGCCGATCGCGCCGGGAAGCCCGGCGACCTGGGCCAGCACCTGGTCGGTGGAGTCCAGTTCGCAGCGGATCACGGGGGCCGTCACGTCGTCCTTGTGGACGCAGTCGACGGAGGAGTTGGCGATCTCGCCCCGGCCGAGCACCCGCCGCTGGAAGACCTGCCGGGTCCCGGAGTTGGCGTCGCGGCTGACCAGGTGCACGGGAAGGTCCGGGCCGCCCAGTTGCCGCCAGTTGGTGACCTGTCCGCGGTACAGACGCCGTACGTCGGCCGTGGAGAGGTTCTTCAGGCCCACGTCGTCGTTCAGCACGAGCGCGAACACGGACACCGCCACCCGGTTCTCACGCAGCTCGGGCATGTCGCTCGGCTTCGGCCCGTCGGAGAGGGCGACGACCGCCGGGGAGCCCTTCCGCTTCGCCCTGCCGAGCGCGTCCAGCTCCCGTACGCCCGCCGTCGACCCGTGCGGGTCCACCGTGATCGCCGACCCGCCGCAGTCCCCCTCATACTTGCGCGCCGCCTCCCGCAGCACGGGCGCGAACGCCGTCGAGCCGATCACCCGCAGCGTGCCCTTCTCGCAGCCGATCGGCGGCGGGGTGTCGTCCCGGACCACCACGAGTGCGGCCAGCGTGACGACGCACACGGTCAGCATGATGGTGATCAGCCGGGAGGCCCGGCTGAACAGCGGCGGCTTGTCGTCGGGTGTGGCACTGCGGTTGGGGTGGACCTCGCCCTCGCGGATCCCGCCGATGAGCCGTATCTCGCTGCCCACGTCCCCGCCGGACAGCAGCACGAGGAGCTTGAAGTGCTCACCCCGGTTCAGCGGGACGCGCGGGATGCGCAGCGTGTTGCCCTCGTAGCCGAATCCCCGCGCCGCCGTGAAGTGGTCCATCAGATGGTCGCTGTCGGTCGGCTGGGTGACCGAGACACCCCGGATGGTGCGGTCGGCGAACACCGCGGTCAGGCCGTGGGGTTCGGGGCTGGTGTAGTCGTCGCGGTCGATGCCGATCGAGCCGTCGTTCTCGACGCGCAGCAGGACCAGCGTCGCGTCGGCCATGACCGGGGCCTCGTCGAACAGCCCGAGGCGCCGGTTGGCGCGGCCGGAGCGGACGTCGTCGCCGATCGGGTTGTCCATCTGCACGCGGTAGCCGATGCGTTTGCGCCGCGGCACCCGGCGCTCGTACCAGACCATGCCCGCCGACGCCACGATGCCCAGCACCGCGGTGCCGACGGCCACGACGTTCTCCGCGCTCAGCCACTCCATGTGGGTGCCCCCGCCACTCCCCGGAGTCGGATGGTGGGGTCACGGTACGCATCCCGGTGGGGACAATCCGGTCACGCCCGCTGAAATTCGCCGAACGTTCAACGGCCTCATTCCCTGGTGTAGGTCAGGGTGCCCCCGCTGCCGTCCCGGCGCAGCCGGCCGTCCGGCAGCAGCGTGACCTCACTGGCGTCGCCGGGCTCGCACGTCGGACTCGGCCCCCCGACCGTGACGCTGGACGGGCCGATCTCCAACGGTCCGCCGTCACCCGGCTGTTCGGCGAGGTCCGCCTCGAAGACGCAGTGGTACGTGCCGCCGTCCTTGGTGGGGCCGTCGGCGACCAGCGTGAGGACCGTGTCCCCCACCCCGCCCTGCTTGAGCGTGAGTTCCCGGGTGTGGTGGCCGAGGTCGTTGTCGATCGACGAGGACCACGTGCCCAGGAAGGAGGACGGGATCGCGCCGTCCGCCGCCGACGGGGTCGGGGACTCCGGCTCCGTGGTCGCCGGAGTGGACCCCTGGGTGGACTCCGGGGTGGTGGGCGCGCTCGTGGCGGTCGGGGACGGGCTGACCGTGCCCCCGCCGGCGTCCCCGCCGCCGTCCCTCATCAGGGCGTACACCGAGCCGCCCGCGGCGAGCGCCACGACCAGCGCCACGACCACGAGCACCGCGGTGGACCGCCGGTTCTCCCGTGGCGGCTGGGGCCCGACGCCGACGGGCGGCGGGCCGTACGGCGGGGTCGAGCCGTAGCCGGCGTACGGGTGGTACGGCGCCTGGGCGCCGGGCTGTTGCGGATAGCCGTAGGCGACCGGCTGCGGATGCTGCTGCGGATAGCCGTACGCGGAGTGCGCCGGCGGTGTGCCGGGCGGGGGCGTCTGCCCGGCGACCATCGTGGGGAGGTGGTTCAGCGGCACGCCGCCGCCCTGCTGTCCCTGCGGGCGCGGGTCCCCGGGCGGGGGCGGCACCGAGGCGTCGTCGGAGGCGGAGGCGTGTTCCGGGGAGGCGTCCGGTGCGGCGGGCGCGGCAGCGGGCGCCGGCGGCTGCGCCCGGCCCGCCCCGAGGCCGGTCCCGGCCGCCCCCTCCGGGTCCTCCGTGTCCAGCAGCCGCACCGCGTGCCGCCCGAGCTGGGCGACGAGCGCCCCCGGCAGCCATGGGTCCCGGGAACGGCCCCCGGAGACCGTGTCCTCCGCGCCGGTGCGTTCCAGGATCGCGTCCAGCGTCGGGCGTGCGGCCGGATCCTTGCGCAGGCAGTCGCGGACGAGGTCGGCGATGCCCTCGGGGACGCCCTCGAGGCCGGGTTCCTCCTGGGCGATGCGGAACATCACGGCGTGCGCTCCGGTGCCCGCCGTTCCGAAGGGCAGCGCTCCGGTCGCGGCGTAGGCCAGCACCGAGCCGAGGCAGAACACGTCGCAGGCGGGCGTGATCCGGTCGCCGCGCACCTGCTCGGGCGCCATGAACCCGGGCGAGCCGACCAGCGAGCCGGTGCGGGTGAGTCCGTCCCCGGCCAGGGTCTCCAGCGCCCGCGCGATGCCGAAGTCGATGACCCGCGGACCGTCGATGGTGACCAGCACGTTGGACGGCTTGAGATCGCGGTGGACGATCCCGGCGGCGTGGATGTCCTTCAGCGCGTGGGCGAGCCCGGCCGCGAGGATCCGCACCGACCGCTCGGGCAGCGCCCCGTGGTCGTGGCCGACGACCTGCTGCAGGCTGGGCCCGGCCACGTACCCGGTGGCCACCCAGGGCACGGCGGCCTCGGTGTCCGCGTCCAGTACCGGCGCCGTCCAGTGACCGCCGACCCGCCGCGCCGCCTGCACCTCCTGCCGGAAGCGGGCCCGGAACTCCTCCTGCTCGGCGAGCTCCTCACGCACCAGCTTCACGGCGACCGTACGGCCCCGGTCCGACCGGGCGAGATACACCTGCCCCATGCCGCCCGCGCCCAGCCGCGCCAGCAGCCGATACGCCCCGATCTTCTGCGGATCCCCCGGCCCCAGCTTCTCCATGGCCGCGCCGCCTCCCCCGATAGGCCCGAAATCTGCGCATGTGCAACAGAGCGAGAATAGTGCGGCCCTGATCGGCACCGCACCGGAAGGCGTCTACGGTTCCGTAACAGGTGACCCCGGGAGCGCGGTCCGAGCCGGTCCGCGTGCGACAACCTGTCGCGGAAACCCCCCGCCGACGGAACAGGAAGCCGATTCCGGTCCCCCGCCCGGGACATCTACGCTCGCCCGCATGACCCCACAGCCCAACCCTCAGGCCGGCGCGGCCGTCAAGGCCGCGGACCGTGCGCACGTCTTCCACTCCTGGTCCGCTCAGGAGCTCATCGACCCGCTCGCCGTCGCCGGCGCCGAAGGGTCGTACTTCTGGGACTACGACGGCAAGCGGTACCTGGACTTCGCCAGCGGGCTCGTCTTCACCAACATCGGCTACCAGCACCCGAAGGTCGTCGCCGCGATCCAGGAGCAGGCCGCGACGATGACCACCTTCGCGCCGGCGTTCGCCGTCGAGGCGCGCTCGGAGGCGGCGCGGCTGATCGCCGAGCGGACGCCCGGCGACCTGGACAAGATCTTCTTCACCAACGGCGGCGCCGACGCGGTGGAGCACGCGGTGCGCATGGCCCGGCTGCACACCGGCCGCCCGAAGGTGCTGTCCGCGTACCGGTCGTACCACGGCGGCACCCAGCAGGCGGTGAACATCACCGGCGACCCGCGCCGCTGGGCCTCCGACAGCGCCTCCGCCGGGGTCGTCCACTTCTGGGCGCCCTACCTCTACCGCTCCCGCTTCTACGCCGAGACCGAGGAGCAGGAGTGCGCGCGGGCGCTGGAGCACCTGGAGACGACCATCGCCTTCGAGGGCCCGGGGACGATCGCGGCGATCATCCTGGAGACGATCCCGGGCACGGCCGGGATCATGGTCCCGCCGCCCGGTTACCTCGCCGGGGTGCGTGAGCTGTGCGACAGGTACGGGATCGTCTTCGTCCTGGACGAGGTCATGGCCGGGTTCGGCCGGACCGGCGAGTGGTTCGCGGCCGACCTGTTCGGTGTCGTGCCCGATCTGATGACCTTCGCCAAGGGCGTGAACTCCGGATATGTGCCGCTCGGCGGCGTCGCGATCTCCGGGAAGATCGCGGAGACCTTCGCCAGGCGGCCCTACCCCGGCGGTCTGACCTACTCCGGGCATCCGCTGGCCTGTGCGGCGGCCGTCGCCACGATCAACGTGATGGCCGAGGAGGGCATCGTCGAACACGCGGCCACGCTGGGCGCCTCGGTGCTGGAGCCGGGGCTGCGGGCGCTGGCCGAGCGGCACCCGAGCGTCGGCGAGGTGCGGGGCGTCGGCATGTTCTGGGCGCTCGAACTGGTCCGCGACCGGGAGACCCGGGAGCCGCTGGTGCCGTACAACGCGGCCGGGCAGGACAACGCGGCCATGGCGGCGTTCGCCGCGGCGGCGAAGCAGCACGGGATATGGCCCTTCGTGAACATGAACCGGACGCACGTGGTGCCGCCGTGCAACGTGAGCGAGGCGGAGCTGAAGGAGGGGCTGGCGGCGCTGGACGCCGCGCTGAGCGTGGCCGACGAGTACACCGGGTGACGAAGTCGCCGTCATCACAGCTCGATATGGAAACGCTTCGAACGCGTAAGGTGGCGTGCTCGTAGACATGAGCGAACACACACCCGCACGCGTGAGGAGAGCCGCCCGATCATGCCCGGCAACGGTGCCGTGACCCGCAGTACCCTGCGACAGCAGATCGCGGACGCGCTTCGTGACGAGGTGCTGGCCGGGCGGCTCCAACCGGGGCGGGCGTTCACCGTGAAGGAGATCGCGGAGCAGTACGGCGTCTCCGCGACCCCGGTCCGCGAGGCGCTGGTCGACCTGTCCGCGCAGGGGGTGCTGGAGGCCGACCAGCACCGCGGCTTCCGGGTCCCGGAGTACACGCCGGCCGACCACCGGAACATCATCGAGGCCCGCAGCCTGGTCACCGACGGCATGTTCCAGGCCCTCGCCGCCGGCCAGGAGGGCTTCCCGGACGCGGACGACCCGCGCAGGGTGTCCGCCCTCGCCGGGGTGCGCCGCCGCGGCGAGGAGGCGGGGCGTGCCGCCGCGGCCGGTGACCTCACCGTCCTGATCGGCTACGACCTGCGTTACTGGCGCGAGCTGAGCGCCCTGTTCGGCAACCCCTACCTTTCGGACTTCCTGCACCGGCTGCGGGTGCAGTCCTGGGTGTGCACTGTGCAGCACCTGCGCCGCCTGTCCGACCTGCGCGGCCGGCTGTGGTCCGGCCACACCGAACTGGTCGACGCCCTCGCGCGCCGGGACTCCACCACGGCCCGCGGGATCGTCGCCGCGTACAACGCGCACTCTCTGAGCCTCATCGACCGGCCCGCCGGCGAATGAGTGGGTATGGGACGTGCACGGGGGGAGCTGACCGGGTACGGCACCGACTACGCTTCCCTGTCCACCGCCATGCTGTACGCGTGCTGATGCGAGGAGCCCTCTTTGGCCTGTGACCTGTGGCTGGTCCCGCTCGTCGATGTGTTGTGCCACACCCCGGACAACCCGTTCGCCGAGGAGCTCGCGCAATACAACAAGGTGCTCGCCGAGGCCGGGCTCCCACCGGTGCCGGTGTACCAGTACATGCCGGGCCTGTCCGGTGAGGTCGCGCCGGTGGCGGGCTTCGACTACGACGCGCTGCACTTCCTGCGCCGCGCCTACCTCCTCCAGGTGTGCGGGCTGCCGGTGACCCCGGTGGACGAACTGGGCGGGGACTACGAGCAGTTGCTGGAGATGTTCGAGTCGACGGCCCAGCAGTCCCATCTGGTCTGGCACTACGACCACGCGGGCGCGTACGTCCCGGTGGACTTCCCGAGCCCGCTCTCCAACGACGAGCTGCTGGCCGGCGGCGGCCCGCTGGGCTCCGCCCAGACGCTGCTCAGGGAACTGGAGCTGGTGGCGCAGTCGATCGGCATCGACCCGGCCAACCCCCCGGCCGCCCCGGAACCCCCGCGGGCACCGACGGGGCTGGAGGAGCCCGCCCTGGCCGCCCCGTACGACCCCAGCCCGTTCGCGCGGGAGCGGCACGTCTGGCTGGGGCTGCACGCGGCGGCGACACGGAGCCTGGCGCAGGGCTCGATGATCGTCTTCAGCTGAACCAGTCTCCGCCTACTCGCCGGTGGTTGACGGACTCGTGGCGCGATCGTGACGCGAGTCCGTCGATCGCCCGATTTCCCGCGTTCCGCGCCTGACCTGCGGCTACCGGCATCCGGTGACGAAAGTGAGTGACAACCTGCACAGGACGTGCACGTCTTGTTGTCCTTACGTGTTGACGTCGCCTGGTCTGCCTGAGTTTCCTTCCTTGCACATCATCGGTTCACGCATGATGCTCCCCCCACGGAAGGCACCGATGTGTGCAGCACCCGTAGGCCCCCCGTACGCGGCATCGCCATGACCCTGACCGCCTCCGCCTCGGCCCTCACGCTCGCCGCGTGCGGCACCGTCGACAGCATCGACGGGGGCGGCAGCGCCGCGACGCCCAAGAAGGGTGACGACATGACGGTGGGGCTGCTCCTGCCCGACAAGGACACGGCCCGTTTCGAGGCCTTCGACTACCCCATCTTCAAGAAGGAGGTCGCGTCCCTCACCCACGGCAAGGGCAAGGTCGACTACGCCAACGCCGAGGCGAGCCAGGACAGACAGAGTCGGCAGTTCCGGGAGATGGTGTCCAAGAAGGTCGACATCATCGTGGTGGACGCGCTGGACTCCAAGGCCGTCGCGCCGGACATCAAGAAGGCGAAGGACGCCGGCATCCCCGTCATCGCCTACGACCGGCTCGCCCAGGGCCCGATCGACGCGTACGTCTCGCACGACAACGAACTCGTCGGCGAGGTCCAGGGCCGCGCCATCCTCGAAGCCCTCGGCACCAAGGCGGCGACCAGCGAGATCGTCATGATGAACGGCGACCCAGCGGACCCGAACACCGGGAAGTTCAAGGAAGGCGCCCTCGGCGAGCTCAAGGACAAGGTCCGGATCGCCAAGGCGTACGACACGGACAAGTGGTCGCCGGACGTCGCCAAGGCGAACATGAAGAAGGCGATCCAGGCCCTCGGCCTCAGCAACATCGCCGCCGTCTACTCGGCCAACGACGGTATGGCGGGCGCTGTGATCGACGCGCTCAAGGAGGCGGGCGCCACCAGGATCCCGCCGGTGACCGGGCAGGACGCGAACCTGGACGCGGTGCAGCGGGTCATTTCCGGAGAGCAGTACATGACGGTGTACAAGTCGTTCCTGGAGGAGGCCACCAACGCGGCGGAGATGGCGGTCTACAAGGTCCAGGGCCGCGACATCCAGTTCGACGCGCTGACCCAGGACACGGTGGACAGCCCGACCACCAGGAAGATCCCGGCCGCGCTGGTGCCGGTGGTCTCCCTCACCAGGAAGAACATCAAGGACACGGTGATCGCGGACGGCGTCTACACCGTCAAGCAGCTCTGCACCCCGAAGTACGCGTCGGACTGCGCCGCGATCGGTCTGAAGTAGCCGCCGTCCCCACCGTCCGGTCGTCTAGAACACCGGCGTGCCGTCCTGGGTGAGCTTCCAGTTGGCGGCCGCGAAGTCCTTCGGGTCGAGGGTCTTCTTCGCCGTCACGTAGTCGATCATGAGCTGGCGGATCTCGTTCGTGGAGCTGTAGGCGATCTCCGCGGACGCGATGTGCGGGTAACCCGAACCGCCGTTGGCCCGGTAGTTGTTGACGGCGACGACGAAGACCTGGTCGTCGGCGACGGGGTTGCCCTGGTACGTGAGGTTCTTGATCCGCGAACCCTCCGCCTGCGCGATGTCGATCTCGTAGTCGACGCCCGCGGCGGTGTCGTACATGTAGTCCCAGAAGTTGTTGGCGTTCGTGAGGGTGGCGGTGTCGACCTTCGTGCCCGACGGGACCTGGTGGTAGTACTTCGCCGCGTACTCCAGGTAGTCCTTGAGCTGGGCGCCCGTCAGTTTCTTGCCGTAGAGGGTGTTGTCGTAGATGTAGAGGCCGGCGATGTCCTTGATGGTGACACTGCCCTGCGGGATGTCCGCCGTGCGGCTGAACGGCGCCGCCACCGAGATCAGCGGGAGCGCCGCGTCCGCGGTGGACAGGCCCGCCTTCACCGTGTCGGCCTGCACCTTGTGGATGAAGTCCATGATGGGCACGTCCTTCCAGCAGGACTCCGCCGCCGACAGGTCCTCGGTACAGGTGCCGACCGCCGTGTTGACGTACTTCACGACCAGCTCGTGGTCGGCCTCCAGGAGCTTCTTGATCTCCGGGTCCTCGTCCACGGTGTTCGGGTTGAGGGTCTGGGCGGTCTTGCGGGTGACCTTCCACCGGCCGTGGTGCAGCTCCAGTTCGAAGTCGAAGACGCTGAGGCGGTAGCCCCAGCAGTACGGCTCGGAGAGCAGGACGTCCTCGCCGGTCTCCGCGTTCTTCACGGTGTAGGACGGGACCTCGACGTGGGTGTGGCCGACGAGGATCGCGTCGATGCCGGGCACCTGCTCGGCGACGAGGTTCGAGGCGTTCTCCACGTACGGGAGTTCGTCGCCGTACGACGACGAGCCGTCGAGCCCGGAGTGGTCGGTGAGGAAGACGACGTCACAGCCGAGGGCACGCAGCCGGGGCACGTACTTCTTCGCCTGCTCCACCAGCCCCGGGAACACCATCTTCCCGCTGACGTTGTCCTTGTCCCACAGCGCGATGCCGGGGTTGGTCAGACCGAGGATGCCGACCTTGATGTCGGGGGCGCCGGGCACGCGGATCTTCTTCACGGTGTACGGGGGGAACGCCGGGCGCAGGGTCTTCGCGTCCAGCGCGTTCGCGCCGAGCAGCGGGAAGCGGCACTGGCTCTCGAACTTCCGCAGCACGTCGATGCCGTAGTTGAACTCGTGGTTGCCGAGCGCGGCGGCGTCGTAGCGCATGTGGTTCATGGCGACGGCCATGGGGTGCTTCACGCCGTCGGTGATGGGCTCCACGCGCGCGAAGTAGTAGGCGAGGGAGGTGCCCTGGATGATGTCGCCGGCGTCGACGAGGAGGACGCGGTGTTCGCCCTTGGCCGCGCGCTGCTGCTTGATGAGGGTGGCCACGCGGGCCACGCCCACGGAGTTGCCGGCCTTGTCGCTGTAGGCCGCGTCCTTGTAGTAGTCCCAGTCGAAGACGTGGCTGTGCAGATCGGTGGTGCCCAGGATGGAGAAGGACCAGGTACGGGGCTTGCGGTCGGGCCCCCGCCCCGCGGCCTCGGCGGTACCGGCGCCGACCGCACCCGCGACGGCGACCGCCGCACCGGTGACGGCCGACTTCTGCACGAACTCACGGCGGTTCATGGGACTGACGGGCATTCGGGACTCCTGGAACTGGAGAGGAAGCAGATGAGAGAGAAACGGCAACTACCCGCGTAGATGCTTGCCTCGGCCACTTCCGCACGGAACCACGAACAACCCAAGGGCCGGTCAAGGATGCTCATGTCCATGACCGGCCCAAGGGATCCGTGTCCTACAGGAAGGAGTTGATCTCGATCGTCTCGTCGCGGCCCGGGCCGACGCCGATCGCGGAGATCGGGGCGCCGGACATCTCCTCCAGCGCCTTGACGTAGTTCTGGGCGTTCTTCGGCAGGTCGGAGAAGGACTTCGCCTTGGTGATGTCCTCGGACCAGCCCGGCAGGGTCTCGTAGACCGGCTTGGCGTGGTGGAAGTCCGTCTGCGAGTACGGCAGCTCCTCCACCCGCCTGCCGTCGATCTCGTACGCCACGCAGACCGGGATCTGCTCCCAGCCGGTCAGGACGTCCAGCTTGGTGAGGAAGAAGTCGGTCAGGCCGTTCACCCGGGTCGCGTAGCGGGCGATCACGGCGTCGAACCAGCCGCAGCGCCGGTCACGGCCCGTGGTGACACCGCGCTCACCGCCGATGCGGCGCAGCGCCTCGCCGTCCTCGTCGAACAGCTCCGTCGGGAAGGGGCCGGCGCCGACGCGGGTGGTGTACGCCTTCAGGATGCCGATGACCCGGCTGATCTTCGTCGGGCCGACACCGGCGCCGGTGCAGGCGCCGCCGGCGGTCGGGTTGCTGGAGGTGACGAAGGGGTACGTGCCGTGGTCGATGTCGAGGAGCGTGCCCTGGCCGCCCTCGAAGAGCACGACCTTGTTCTCCTCCAGGGCCTGGTTCAGGACCAGCACCGTGTCGGCGACGTACGGCGCGAGCTTCTCGGCATAGCCCAGCAGCTCCTCGACCACCTGGTCCACGGCGATCGCGCGCCGGTTGTAGAGCTTGGTGAGGACCTGGTTCTTGACGTCGAGGGCCGCCTCGACCTTCTGGGTCAGGATCGACTCGTCGTACAGGTCCTGCACCCGGATGCCGACACGGTTGATCTTGTCCGCGTACGTCGGTCCGATTCCGCGCCCGGTCGTGCCGATCTTGCGCTTTCCGAGGAAGCGCTCCGTCACCTTGTCCACGGTGACGTTGTACGGCGTGATGATGTGCGCGTTTCCGCTGATGAGGAGCTTCGACGTGTCGACGCCGCGCTCGTTCAGACCGCTCAGCTCGGAGAGCAGGACCGACGGGTCGACGACGACGCCGTTACCGATGACCGGCGTACAACCGGGCGAGAGGATTCCGGAAGGGAGCAGGTGGAGTGCGTACTTCTGGTCGCCGACGACCACCGTGTGGCCGGCGTTGTTGCCGCCCTGGTAGCGAACGACATAGTCCACCGAGCCACCGAGCAGGTCGGTCGCCTTTCCCTTGCCTTCGTCACCCCACTGAGCACCGAGCAGCACAAGTGCGGGCACGCGCGTACACCCCTTCCGGGCGGGGCATGTCCAAGGTCAGGGGCGTACGCGTAGGCTCACCGCCGCGTACCACCGCGACCGCCGTTGGCCGCACAACCGTCGGACCGGATGCCCCGGAATAGACGAAGCCCCTGGCGCAATAGCGCAAGGGGCTCTTGCACAAAGATGCTACCCGAGGAAGCGAGGCAGGACCGAGGTGGCGACTTCCGCGAGGTCCGATCAGCTGCTGGTGATCATCGATCCCCTCGCCCGGCGGACGGACGGGGAGGCCGTGCGGATCGCGAAGGACGTGCTCAGCGCGGGTGCGGCCACGAAGGTGTGCCTGCCGGACGATCCCGAGGAATTCGCCCGGGCGCTGACCCGGCGGGGCTCGCGGCGGCCGGTGGTCGTGGGCGACGACCGGGCGCTGGTCCGGGCGGTGACCCTGCTGCACCGGCAGCGGGAGCTGGCCGGATGTGTGCTGTCCATGGTCCCGGTGGGCGGCTCCCTGGCCCTGGCCGAGACGCTGGGCCTGCCGACGGGTGCCGTCGCCGGGGCGCGGGCGGTGCTGGACGGGGTGGAGCGGCGCATGGACCTGCTGGTCGACGAGAGCGACGGGGTGGTGCTGGGCGCGCTGCGGATTCCACCGGTCCCCTTGCGGGAGGCCGAGGCGGTGGAGCCGGCGGCGTCCGCTCCCGGGCGCCCGGGGCTGCGCACGCGGTGCCGGTCGCTGGTACGCGCCCTCGCACCCCGCCCCGCCCCCGCCGCTCCGGCCCCCGGGCCGTCCCGGCTGCGGGTGGAGGTCGACGGGGAGACGGTCGTCGGCCTCGACCAGCCCGTGGAGGCGGTCTCGGTCACGCCGGGCGCCTCCGGCGTGGCCGACGTGGAGGTGCGCCCGCTGTCCGTGGGGGCGGAGGCGTCACCGCTGCTGGCCTCGGGGAGGACGGTGACGGTCACCGGGGCCGACTTCCGCTACCGCGCCGACGCGGGGGTGTCGGGGCCGGTACGGAGACGGACGTGGCGGGTGGTGGAGGGGGCTTGGGGGCTTACGGTGCCTTCAGCTTGAGCGGGGGGCTTCAAAGCCGGTTGTGTCGAGCGTGCAGTCGAAGGGCTCGGGGATGTGGAGCTTCTCGCCGAACGGCTTGGTGCAGTGCGAGACATACCCCTTGGCCGAGGGCGTCCAGAAGACGGTCGCCTGCTCCTCCTGCATATCGAGGAGCAGGTAGACAGGGACTCCAGCCCTTCCATAGACCGTGACCTTGTCCGTCAGGTCGTCGTTCCGGGTGGAAGGGGAGGTCAGTTCAGCGACGAAGGACAGGCCTTCGCCGTCCAAACGGTTGCTATCCGTCTCGAATACCCGCTTGTGCGCCACATGGATGTCTGGCGCATAGGCGCACTCGTCGCCTGGAAAGACGAAGAGGAACGGGCCGGTGGTGAGGCTGTGATCCGAGGGGAGGTGGGGCCTGAGCTGCTCGCAGACCTGCTCCATCACCCGGTGGTAGTACCCCTTCGACCACGGCGACACGAGGATGTTCCCCCTGTAGATCTCGGCCTTGAAGCCGTCGCGCAGGTTCAGCTCATCGAGGATGTCCAGCAGTTCCTCGAAGCTGTCGGGTCCGCCGCCGCTTATCGTCGGATGCTCTGTCATCAACGTCATGATGCGCCCTCCCACGGATACGAGCCAGCCAGCACACAGCGTAGCCGATTGATTACCCGATCTTCACGCTCAGCCCTTCCAGCCCCCGGATCACGAAGTTCGGCTTCCGCTTCGGCTCGGCCGCCAGGGTCAGGGTCGGGGCCTTCTCCAGCAGGGCCGTCATCGAGGCGGCGAGTTCGATGCGGGCCAGGGGTGCGCCGATGCAGTAGTGGATGCCCGCGCTGAAGGAGATGTGGGGGTTGTCCTTCCGCGTCAGGTCCAGCCGCTGCGGGGCGGCGAAGACCGCCGGGTCGTGGTTGGCGGAACCGAAGAGCATGGCGATCTCGGCGCCCCTCGGGATCACCGTGCCGTCGATCTCCACCTCGTCCAGGACCCAGCGTTCGAAGAGCTGGAGCGGGGTGTCGTAGCGCATCAGCTCCTCGATGGCGGACGGGATCAGGGAGTGGTCCGCTCGCAGGGCGGCGAGCTGGTCCGGGTTGCGGAACAGGGCCCACCAGCCGTTCACGGTGGCGTTGACCGTGGCCTCGTGGCCGGCGTTGAGGAGCAGGACGGCCGTGGAGATCATCTCCTGCTCGGTCAGCCGGTCGCCCTCGTCGTGCGCGGCGATCAGGCCGGAGACGAGGTCGTCGCCCGGCCGCTCACGGCGCTCGGCGATCAGCTCCCGGAGGTAGTCGGAGAACTCGACCGAGGCGCGCACCGCCTTCGCCGCCGTCTCCTCCGGCGGGTTCAGCTCGTACATCCCGCAGATGTCGGCCGACCAGGGCCGTAGTTGCGCCCGGTCGGACTCCGGGATGCCCAGCATCTCGGCGATCACCGCGACGGGCAGCGGTTCGGCCACGTCCGTCAGCAGGTCGCCGCCGCCCGCCTCCACCAGGGCGGCCACCAGGTCGTTCGCCAGGTTCTGGACGTACGGCCGCAGCGCCTCCACGGTGCGCGGCGTGAACGCCTTGGACACCAGACGCCGGATCCGGGTGTGGTCCGGCGGCTCCAGGTCGAGCATGCCGTGGTCGTTCAGGACGTGGAACGGCTCGTGCTCCGGCGGGGGCGCGGTGCGGCCGAAGTCCTCGTGGGTGAACCGGTGCTGGTACGTCCGCCCGAGCCGGCGGTCCCGCAGCAGCGCCGAGACGTCCGCGTGGTGCGGGACCAGCCACTGGTCGGTGGGCTCGTAGTGGATCACCCGCCCCCGCTCCCGCAGCTCGGCGTAGGCCGGGTACGGGTCGGACACGAACGTCTGGTCCCAGGGATCGAACGCGAGGTCGTCAGCAGCTGCCATGAACGGACGCTAGCCCGGCACCGGGGCCGCTGACCAGGGGTGTCGGCGGTCCGCCCCGCTCTCAGCCCGGTGTGACCAAGCGCGCTTCGTAGGCGAACACCGCCGCCTGGGTCCGGTCCCTCAGCCCCAGCTTCACCAGGATCCGGCTCACGTGGGTCTTGATCGTGGACTCGGCCACCACCAGGTGCCCGGCGATCTCCGCGTTGGACAGGCCCTGGGCGATGAGGACCAGTACCTCCGTCTCGCGTTCCGTCAGGTCCCCGTAGGCCGCCTGCGCCGTCACGGACAGCCGCGGGGAGTCGGCCAGCCGGGAGAACTCCGTGATCAGCCGCCTGGTCACCGAGGGCGCCAGGAGGGCCTCGCCGGACGCCACCACCCTTACCCCGTCCGCCAGTTGGCGGGCCGAGGCGTCCTTCAGGAGGAAACCGGAGGCTCCCGCACGCAGGGCCTGGTACACGTACTCGTCGAGGTCGAACGTGGTCAGCACCAGGACCTTCGCCGCGCCGTCCGCCGCCACTATCTCGCGGGTGGCCTCTATGCCGTTCAGCTCGGGCATGCGGATGTCCATCAGGACGACGTCCGGGGCCAGTTCGCGCACGCGGTCCACCGCCTCGCGGCCGTTGACCGCCTCGCCGACGACCTCGATGTCCGGCATGGCGCCCAGGAGCACGGAGAAGCCCTCGCGCACCATCATCTGGTCGTCCGCGATCAGTACCCGGATGCTCATTCGTTCCCTTCGATCGTCGTGGTGACGGGCAGGAACACCGTCACCTCGTAGCCGCCGTCGTCCGCACGGCCCGCCGTCATCTCGCCGTTCAGCATGGTGACGCGTTCCCGCATCCCCGTGATGCCGTGGCCGGCCCCGGGGGACGGCTTCACCAGGGACGGCGCGGGCGGCGGGCCGTTCACTATCCGCAGGCCGAGCCCGCCGAGAACGTACCCGACCTCCACGCGGGCGCTCGCTCCGGGAGCGTGCCGGAGGGTGTTGCTCAGGGCCTCCTGGACGATCCGGTACGCCGACAGCTCGACGCCCTGCGGCAGTTCGCGCACGGCCCCGGTGACCACCTTCTCGACGTCGAGGCCCGCCTCCCGCACGTTGGCGAGCAGTGCGTCGAGGTCGGCGAGCGTGGGCTGCGGGGCGTCCGGGGCCTCGTAGTCCTCCGCGCGGACGACACCGAGGACGCGGCGCAGCTCGGTCAGCGCCGCCACCGCGTTCTCCCGGATGGTGGCGAAGGCCCGCTCCAGCTCGGGCGGCGGGTTCTGCACCCGGTAGGGCGCGGCCTCCGCCTGGATGGCGACCACCGACATGTGGTGGGCGACCACGTCGTGCAGCTCGCGGGCGATGGTGGTGCGCTCCTCCAGCAGGGTGCGGCGGGAGCGCTCCTGCTCGGTCGCGGTCTGCTGGGCGGTCACCTCATGCCGGGCGTCGCGGCGTATGTGCCAGACGGTGACGGCCAGCAGGATCATGCCGGCGATGATCAGCACGGGGGCGGTGTTGACGCCGTAGTCGCCCCGGTCCATGAGGTACTCGACGACGAGACCGTAGGCTCCGGTGATCGCCCACATCCAGGCCGCCGTGCGCGGGCGGGTGCGTATCGCGACGATCGTGAGCACCGCCAGGTGGGACACGGCGGCGCCGGGCAGCCACGGCCAGTCGATCGGCGAGTAGCTCCTGCTCAGCAGGGTGACGACCGTCGTCGCGACGAAGGACAGCCAGAAGGCGCCGACCGGGCGGATCAGCGTGAGCAGGACCGGGGCGGCGACGACCAGGCCGCTCAGCAGGGCCGGCAGGCCGCCACGGCTGTCGCTCGACCAGGCGACCAGCATCGAGAGCACGGCAGCGGCGGCCACCATGCCGTGCCGGGCGTACAGGGCGTACTGGCGCGTGCGCGGTGAGAACAGGCTGGTGATCGGACCGTCGACGTTCATGGTGGGCAGCGGGCGGTAGGCGAAGGCGTCCTGGAACAGGTCCTGTCGCAGCCCCCGCAGGGCGCCCGCGGCCAGCCGATATTCCATGCTGCGCCGCCTGGCGCCCGCGCCAGGCGGTGTCGTCTGCGTGTGCGTCGTCTCGGTCACGTGCAAAAGGTAGGCGGCAGGAGGGGCGTGGGGCGTCACCAGTGAGAGGGGTCCTTCGGGGTCCCCCTCAGGTACTACGGGTTGCCATGGGCCCCCGTCGCCGGTCGGATGCCTCAGCGGCCGCCCGGACGGACCAGGCCCGACTCGTAGGCGAACACGGCCGCCTGGGTGCGGTCGCGCAGGCCGAGTTTCACCAGGATGCGGCCCACGTGGGTCTTCACGGTCTGTTCCGCGACGACGAGCCGTTCGGCGATCTCCGCGTTCGACAGACCCTCGGCGATCAGGGCGAGCACCTCCGTCTCCCGTTCCGTGAGGTCACCGACGCGTTGCTTCAGCGGTGCCCGGCGGCTGCCGTCCAGGCGGGAGAACTCGGCGATCAGCCGACGGGTGATCCCCGGGGCGAGCAGCGCGTCGCCCGCGGCCACCACCCGGACCGCCTCGGCGAGCTGGTCCGCGGAGGCGTCCTTCAGCAGGAAGCCGGACGCGCCCGCGCGCAGTGCGTCGTACACGTACTCGTCCAGGTCGAAGGTGGTGAGGACGAGCACCCTCATGCCCGGGTACTCGGCGGTGATGCGGCGGGTGGCCTCGATGCCGCCCAGTTCGGGCATGCGGATGTCCATCAGGACGACGTCCGGAGTCAGTTCGGCGGCCTTGCCGATCGCGTCCAGGCCGTCCACCGCCTGGCCGACCACGTCGATGTCCGGCCGGGTGTTGAGCAGCACGGTGAAGCCCTGCCGGACCATCTGCTGGTCGTCGGCGATGAGGACGCGGATGGGACTGCTCGTCATACGGTGCCGTCCTTCGGGTCGGTGACGAAGCCCGGGGCGACGTCGCCCGCGGAGAGAGGGAGATACGCCATCACCTTGTAGCCTCCGTCCGGCAGGGAGTGTGCCGTCAGCGAGCCGTCGAGCATCGCGACCCGCTCCCGCATGCCGAGCAGCCCGTGCCCGACGCCCGGCGACGGTGGTGCGGGCCGCGTCGGCGGTGAGTTGACGATCTCCACGATCAGCCCGTAGGTGTAACGGAGTTCGACGCGGGCGGTGGCGCCGGGTGCGTGCCGGAGCACGTTGCTCAGCGCCTCCTGGACTATCCGGTACGCGGACAGCTCGACGCCCGGCGGCAGCGGTCGCCGCTCCCCCTTGATGTCGAGGTCCACGGTGAGACCCGCGGCCCGGGTGTTCTCCACGAGCGCCTCCAGCCGGTCCAGGCCGGGCTGCGGGGCGTGCGGGGCGGTGCCGGTGGCCGGACCGTCGAGCAGGTCGCCGGTTTCGGGGTGTTCGGAGCGCAGCACGCCGAGCACCCGGCGCAGCTCCGTCAGTGCCTCCAGCGCGTTCTCGCGGATACCCGCGAGGTTCTCCCTGAGTTCCTCGGGCGGGTCCTCCACCAGGTGCGGGGCGACCTGGGCCTGGATGGAGATGACGGACATGTGGTGGGCGACCACGTCGTGCAGTTCGCGGGCGATGCGGCTGCGCTCCTCCAGGAGTGTGCGCCGCGCCCGCTCCTCCGCGGTGAGCGTGGTCTGCCGGCCGAGTTCCGCGCGTGCTTCACGGCGGCCGCGCAACGCCATGCCGAGCACCACGACGACCGCTGACAGGACGGTCGCGACCATCCCGGTGGGCTGGTAGTTCGCCCCGCCCCACAGCCCTTCGAGGAGGTAGGTGACCAGTACGGTCAGGCCCAGCGCCTCCGCGGACACCCTGGTGCGCACCCGCAGCGCGAGCAGCAGCAGCACGAGCAGGTGGGCGATGATCCCGGCCACGGTCCAGGGCCAGGTGAACCTTTGGGTACCGGCCTCCACGGGCAGCCAGCCGTGCACCGCGACGGCCCCCACCACGGTGGCCGCCATGGACAGCCACCACGCCGGTATGGGCCGCCGCAGGGCGAGGACCACCGAGCCGCCCTGTGCGAGGGCGATCAGCAAGGCGTACCCGGAGTAGAGGTTCCCGTTGTTCGCGAGCTGGGCGGCACCGCCGAGGGTGATGCCGAACGCAGCGAGGCACAGCACGCCGTGCGGCAGCCGACGCATCCATACGGACGGGGGCAGCGGATCCGCCCTGGTGGTCCACAGGTCGTCACGCAGCACCCGCAGCCAGCGCAGGACTGTGCCGGTGAGCACACGCCGCGTCCCCGGTTCCGTCACGGGCCCCACCCTAGACATGACGCTTCGCCACCACCGCTCTTCCGGGGGACGGCCGGTGCGACCGGACCACGTGTGAACGCCGGCCGCGGGGCTGCTCGTAGCAGCGGAATGCCGTCCAGCAGACGGCGAGGGCCAAGGCGAACACCGGGAGCCAGGTCAGACGGGACGCCACCCAGCCGAGGTCGTCGGGCAGGGTGTGCAGGCCCGGCAGGCGGCCGGCCGGGAGGGCGGTGGCCGTGGTGGCCATCATGGCCGTCTGGTGCCAGAGGTAGATCGTCATCGCGGAGAGGTTCACCAGGGCCACCGCCGCCCAGGCCAGGGGACGGCGCAGCGCGCCGCGCAGCCGGTCGCGCAGCAGCAGGGCCAGCCCGCACTGGGCGAGGCCGAAGGTCACGGCCGCCAGGGTCGGCGGGTCCAGGTTGGAGACGGCCGTCCCGGGGACGCCGACCATCGAGGCCGGGTAACCCGCCCAGGCGACCAGTGCCGCGGTGGCGGCCGCGCCGCCGAGGAGCAGCACCCAGCCCGCCCGGCGGCCCTCCAGCTCGCCCCGGGTCCAGGCCGCGCCCAGGGTGTAGGGCACCAGCCAGCCCGCCGCCAGGTTCACCCAGCCGAGCCAGGACGGGGCCACGCCGAGGCCGAATCGGAGAATGTCCACATGGAGGACGACGGCCAGCGGCCACAAGGGGTTGAGCCGGCCGACCAACGGGGTCGCCGCCGTCAGCGCCGCGAACACCAGCAGGAACCACATCGGTGACAGGGCCAGCTTGACCAGGGTGTGGACCGTGTCGTACGGGACGCCGGAGACGAGCAGGGCGGTCGCCACCACCGTCCACAGGGTGAGGACGGCGGCGACGGGCCGGAACAGCCGGGACAGCCGGCCGCGCAGCCACGCGCCGTACGACGTGCCCCGGGAGCGGGCGGAGGCATACCCCTGGGTCGCCACGTGGCCGCCCACCAGGAAGAAGACCGCGAGGGTCTGGAACACCCAGGAGACCGGGGCCAGCCAGGGCATGTGCTGGAGCGGGCTCGCCGTGTGCAGCGTGCCGTCGTCCACGACGAGGGCGGTGACCAGCCAGTGGCCCAGGACCACGCCGAGGATCGCGAAGGCGCGCAGGGCGTCGACCGCGCGGTCCCGGGAGGCGGGGGTGGCGGCGTCCACGCGGCCGGCGGCCTGCCGTATGCCCCGCAGGAACGGTGCGCGGGTGGTCGGTTCAGGCACCGGACACCTCCGAGGTCTCGCCCAGGACGATCCGGGCCAGGTTGGTGAGGGCGGTGGAGCCCGGGGTGAAGTAGCCGCTGTGCTTCGCGTCGGCGGCATCGAAGACGCGGGCGCCGAAGGCCGGGGAGACCGGGTCGGTGCCGAAACCGACGGTGGCGACGGCCAGGTCGGCCCTGACATGCGGCACCTCGCCCACCCAGTCCTCGCTGCCGCGGGCCGCCCAGACCCGGGCGGGAGTGCGCAGGGCGGCGACCGTGCCGGCGCCCGTGCCGGGGCTGCCTATGAGGGCGATGTCGGCCACCGCCAGGCCCGCGGCGGCGCGGCCGCAGACCACCGAGCCGTACGAATGGCAGACCAGGGTGAGGCGGGTGTGCGGGCCGGTGACGCGGCGCAGCTCGCCCACCATGTCCCTGAGGTGCGGGGCCGCCTGCTCGGCGCGGCCCGCGGTGAGGACGGTCGTGCTGACCGTGCCGGGCGTGCGGTAGCCGAGCCAGGCGACGACGGCGGTACGGGTGCCGGACGGGGCGTGCCGGGTGAGTTCGCGGTACAGGGCGGAGCCGGCCGCGTGGAAGCGGGCGTAGGTGTCGAGGGAGGTGTCGGAGCCGGGGACCACGACGGCCACCCGGTCCGCGTGGGCGAGGTCGCCGAACACCTCCGTGGCGAGGCCCGCGCCCCGGCCGTCGAAGGCGAGCAGGTGACGGGACGGGGCGGCGAGCTCGCGGTCCGCCGCCGCCCGGTGCCGGTCGCCGTGGGCGGCGGCCATCCGGGACGCTTGCGCGGCGTTGGCGCGGTTGGCGGTGTAGGCGTCGCCCAGGGTGGCTGCCGTCACGTGGCCGAGAGCGGCGGGTGCCGGGGCGGGGATCTCCGGGTGCGCGGCGGCGGAGAGGGGGACCACGATGGCGGCGGTGATCGAGGTGGCCAGGAGGGCGCGCAGCCACCTGGGTCCGCGGCGCCGTCTCCCGTCGCGATCGCGTGCCGTCCGTACCAGCTCCATGCCGGCCTCCCCTCCCCTGCCGCCCGGCCATCGGGCTGGTCTGGAGGGGAAGTTACGGAGCGGGGCCCGTCGCCTGCGTCACGCTCGGGAGCTGTTCTCGGAGGTAGCTCTCAGGTACTACGGGTATGGCCGGGTGCCACCACGGGGCTACGTCAGGGTGCCGCCCCCGGCGTATGCCCGGGTGCCGCCCCCGAGGGCCGGCCCGGGCGCCCGCGGCGCATCGCCCGGCGGTACCGGGGCGCCTGAGCGGGCGTCACCGGCGGTACCGTCCCAGCAGTGCTCTCACCAGCGGTACCGTCCCACCGCTGCTCTCGCCACCGGTCTCTCACCACGCCAGTTGCGCGATCTCCTCCGCCACCACCGCGCACGCGTCCGCGGCCGGATCGATCAGCGGGAAGTGGCCGACGCCCTCCAGGAGCGTCAGGCCCACCATCTCGCCCGCCTTCGCCGCCGCCTCCGCGTACGACTCGGCGACCGCCTCCGGAACGTCGATGTCCGCGCGGCCCTGGACGAGGGTGGTGGCGATGCCGGTGGGCAGGAGGAGCGCGGGGTCGGCGTACGGGCGACGCTCGGTGAAGTTCTCCTCGCCGCCGAGGAGTTGGACCGCCGCGTTGCCGCAGACCTCCAGTTTCGCGGCGACCTCGAAGTCCGCGATCGGGGCGAGGGCCACCACCCCACGCAGGGGGGCGGGGCCGTCCGTGCGCCAGGGGGAGCCGGCCGGCAGCACATGGCGGGCCGCCGCCCACAGCGCCAGATGGCCGCCCGCGGAGTGGCCGGTGAGCACCGTTCGGCGCACGTCGGCCTGGGGAAGCACCTCGCGGACGAGGGCCGGCAGCGCGTCCATGGCCGCCGCCACGTCGTCGAAGGTGTCCGGCCAGCGCCCCGCGACCGGGTCGTCCGCGCCCTGCCCCTGCCCCGGTGCCGCACCGCCGCGGCGGTACTCGACGTTGGCGACGGCGAAGCCCCTGCGGGCCAGGAAGCCGGCGAACGGGGTGATGTGGCGGCGGTCGTAGGGGGCACGCCAGGCGCCGCCGTGCAGGACGACGACCAGGGGGGCGGGTCCGCTCTCGCCCTGTGGTGCGTAGAAGTCGATCACCTGGTCGGTGTGCTCACCGTAGGCACGGGTGGCTTCGGGCTCCACGGACGGGTGCGAGAAGGCCGACTCCTCCTCGGCGGCGGCGCGGGATGCTGCGTCGTCCGGCATGCTCCAACCTCTCAGCGGTGTAATGGGTTTGGGACCAGGTGGGAATCGGCCGTTGGCCGGGACGGTACCAGGCCGGTGACGTGGTATGTCACTCTCGGTGAGGATAAACGGTTCGGCGGGGGTGGGTCCGGTGGGCGGTGGGGGGGGCGGCGGAGTGGTCGGGGCCCGAGGTTTTCGCCCCCGCCGCCCCTACCCGTTCCCGTCCCCAGGGGCTGCGCCCCTTCGACCCCGCCAGGGCTGCGCCCCCTGAACCCCGCCGGGGGCTCTGCCCCCGCGCCCCTGGGGGCTGCGCCCCCAGACCCCCCTTCGGCCTGAACGGCCTCGTCCTCAAACGCCGGACGGGCTGAGTGACGCCTACCGGCGCTGAGACGCCCCGGCGGGAATCCTCACCCCCTGACCGTCTCCCCCAGCACCCGGGCCGCGCGCTCGACGTCCGTGAAGCGCACGTACAGGGGGGTGAAGCCGAAGCGGAGGACGTCGGGGCGGCGGAAGTCGCCCACGACGCCTCGTTCGATCAGGCGGCGCATCACCTTTCCCGCGTCGTCGCAGCGCAGCGCGATCTGGCTGCCGCGCTCCTGGTGACGTACCGGGGTGAGGGACTCGACGCGGCCCGCCGGGACGTACCGCTCCACGCACTCCAGGAAGAAGTCGGTCAGCGCCAGGGACTTGGCCCGTACGGCCGGCACCGACACGTCCTCCCAGACCTCCAGCGCCGCTTCCAGGGCCAGCATGGAGAGGATGTCCGGGGTGCCGACGCGGCCGCGCAGGGCGCCCGGCGCCGGTTCGTAGGAGGGCCGCATGCCGAACGGCTCGGCGTGCGAGTTCCAGCCGGGCAGGGGGGAGTCGAAGCGCGGCTGGAGGTCCTCACGGACGTACAGGTACGCGGGTGAACCCGGGCCGCCGTTCAGGTACTTGTAGGTGCAGCCGACCGCCAGGTCCACCCCGTGCTCGTCCAGGCCCACCTCCAGCGCGCCCGCGCTGTGGCACAGGTCCCAGACCGCGAGGGCGCCGCACGCGTGGATCGCCGCCGTCAGGGAGGGCAGGTCGTGCAGGCGGCCCGTGCGGTAGTCGACGTGGTTGAGGAGGACCGCCGCCGTACGGCCGCCGAGCGCGTCCGGTACCTCGGCCGGGGTCACCGGACGCAGCGTGCGGCCGGTCAGCCGGGCCGCCGACTCGGCGATGTAGCCGTCCGTCGGGAAGGTCGTGGCGTCGACGAGGATCTCGTCGCGGTCCCCGTCCGCCATGCGTACCGCCGCCACGAGCGCCTTGAAGACGTTGACGCTCGTGGAGTCGCCGACCACGATCTGGCCCGGCGCGGCACCGACGAGCGGCGCGATGCGGTCGCCGATCCGCTCGGGCGCCGTCCACCAGCCGCTCTCCTCCCAGGAGCGGATGCGCAGTTCGCCCCACTGGCGGCGGATCACGTCGGCGACCCGGTCGGGGACGTTCGCGGGGAGGGCGCCCAGCGAGTTGCCGTCCAGGTACGCGCCCGCGGCGTCAGCCGCCTGATCGGACACAGTGTCCAGGACGAACCGGTCCCGCAGCGGCGCCAGTTCGTCCGCGCCGTCCAGCTTCCGCGCGCGTACCGCGAGCTCAGACATGGGACCTCGCCGTCCACAGCTCGGGGAAGACGTTGTTCCGGGCGCGCTTCTCCAGCCAGGCCACGCCCGCCGAGCCGCCGGTGCCGGGCTTGGCGCCCATCGCGCGGCGGGTGGCGACCAGGTGGTCGTTGCGCCAGCGCCAGACCAGTTCGGCGACGTCGGTCAACGCCTCGCCCAGGCGGGCGAGTTCGGCGTCCTGGTCGCCGGAGTAGATCGACGTCCAGACCGACTCGACGGCGTCCGAGGGCTCGTGGCGCTGGGATACGTCACGGCTCAGGATGTCGGCGGGGATCGCGTGGCCGCGGCGGGCCAGCAGCCGCAGCACCTCGTCGTAGAGGCTCGGCTCGTGCAGGGCCTTCTCCAGTTCCGCGTGCACACGCGGCGCGCCCCGGTGCGGGACGAGCATCGACGCGGACTTCTCACCGAGCAGGAACTCCATGCGGCGGTACATCGCCGACTGGAATCCGGAGCCCTCGCCGAGCGCGGAGCGGTAGGAGTTGAACTGTGCGGGGGTCAGCTGGCCGAGCGGCTTCCAGGAGGCGTTGAGGGCCTCCAGTTCGCGGACGGAACGCTTCAGCGCGGCCACGGCGGTCGGCACGTCGTCCGAGCGCAGGGCGTTCGCCGCGGTCTCCCACTCGTGGACGATGACGGTGAACCACAGCTCCATCACCTGGGTGGTGACCAGGAAGACCATTTCCCCGGGGTCGTCGGAGAGGGTGTGCTGGAGGTGGGTGAGCACGTCCGCCTTGACGTAGTCCTCGTACGGCGTCGTGCCGGCGAAGTCGAGATGCGGGGTCTCGGGCTCATGGGCCTCGGGGGGCTGAGAGGTCGGGCGAGCCTGTTGGGACATCGCTGTCTCCTGTTGTTGCTCCGGGTAGCGGTCCGCCCCTGCCGATGCCGGCACGGGGGCCCCGGTCCCCTCTCCGCATCCTCCGTAATTCCCCCGGGTACGGCAAGGCCCGTCTGCTGCCAGACGGGCCACACCAGGCAGTCCAGTCCCGTTCCGGAGTCAGGACGGGGGCTGGAGGACCGAGTCGATGACGTAGATGGTGGCGTTCGCGGCCTTGATGTTGCCGCAGACGATGTTCGCCTTGCCGTTGACCTTGAAGTCGGTGCCCGAGCCGGAGGTGGTCAGCTTGCTGCCTTCGACCGTCGTGAAGGAGCCGTTGGAGAGTTCGTTGGGGGTGATCTGCTTGTCCACGACGTGGTAGGTCAGCACCTTCTTCAGCTCGCCCTGATTGCTCAGCAGCGAGGCGAGCTGCGACGCGGTCACGTTCTTGAACGCCTGCTCGTTCGGAGCGAAGAGGGTGATGTCCGGCTTCCCGTCGAGGGTGTCGGTCAGTTTCGCCCTGACCGTGGCCGAGACCAGCTGGCTGAGCTGGGGGTACGCGGCCGCGGCCTCCGAGACCTTGTCCTTGGCCGTGTCGAGCTTCTGGGAGAGCGCCGAGCAGCCGGAACCGAACGTCCCCGACGGGCTGGGAGACGGGGCCTGTGGCCGGCTCTGCGACGCCAGACCTCCGAGCGCGAGCGGGACGGCGACCACAACTGCCGCGGTGGCGTTTGCTGTACGCATGCGGGTGAACCTCATCGCAACCTTCCTCCCGTGGAGGCGTGAACAGTGCAGAGGTCTGGATTGCGGAAGTGCTCGTTTTCCTGAGGGTGTCCGGGTCTTGGGGGGGGTGGTGCGGCTGCTGCGCAACGGCCTCGGGCCGTCGTCGTCCGGCCACTCAGCGAGCGTATCCAGCAGGCACCGGTGACCGCATCTCGAAGCCGGCTTCCGGAACTCGGCAGCCGCGCCTCACCGTTCTGCGCCCTGGGTGACGAGGCGGCCGGGGCCTCTCAGGCTGCGTCGACCGGCGACGCGGGGGAGGATGGTCCCTGAGGGACCGCGGGGGGGGGAACCACGAGGGGACCACGAGGCCTGGGCTCTTCAGACCTCGCAGGGCCCACCCCGCAGGGCCCCGTCGTGCTGCCGTGGGCCGTGGACACAAGTGGCAGACTGGCCCCATGACGACTCACAACAACCTCCTCGGCGGCCCCGAGCCGACGTACCTGCCGGAGAACGAAGAGGCGTACCGCCTGCTGGGCGAGGAGTCCCGGTCCCCGGCCGAGGTCGCGGCGAAGCACCCCACGTTCTCGCTCGCCTGGGCCATGCTCGCCGAGGACGCCTTCGAGGCGGGGCGAGTGGTCGAGTCGTACGCGTACGCCCGCACCGGCTACCACCGGGGCCTGGACGCCCTGCGCCGGGCCGGCTGGAAGGGCCACGGCCCCATCCCGTGGAGCCACCGCGCCAACCGCGGTTTCCTGCGCTGCCTCGCCGCCCTCGCCCGCGCGGCCGGCGAGATCGACGAGAAGGACGAGACGGAGCGGTGCTGGCAGTTCCTCCAGGACAGCAGCGCGGAGGCGTACGCCGAGCTCAAGCGGTGACCGTGCACGCCCCGAGGTAGCGCTGCGGGCCGGCCCTGGCTACGCCCGGCGGTCGCCGCGCTCCAGCGGCGGAGCCGTCACGTTGCCGTGCGTCCGGCACTCGGGGCGGCGGCAGTCCGGGCGCGGACGGCGTACGAAGGCGAAGGCCAGTACCGCCCCGGCGACCAGGACCCCCGCGCAGATCGGCATCGCCCGGCGGAAGGCCGCGTCGAAGGCGGCAGCCGAGCGGTAGGCCTCCGGGCCCATCCCGGCCAGCAGCGGCAGCGCGGCGACCGCGATCAGGCCCGCCGCGCGTGCCGCCGCGTTGTTGATGCCGCTGGCCAGGCCCGCCCGGGCGGTGTCCACGGAGGCGAGGACGGAGGCGGTGAGGGGGGCGACCAGGGTGACCATGCCGGTGCCCATGACCAGCAGGGCGGGGAGGACGTCCGTCGCGTAGTTCGCGTCCGGGCCCACCCGCAGCATCAGCAGCATCGCCGCCGCGCACAGCAGGGGGCCGAGGGTGAGCGGCAGGCGGGGGCCGATCCGGTCGGCCAGGGCGCCCGAGCGGGCCGAGAACAGCAGCATCAGGGCGGTCGTCGGCAGCAGGGAGACACCGGCCTGCAGGGGCGAGTAGCCGGCCACGACCTGGAGCTGGAGGGCGGTGAGGAAGAAGAAACCGCCGAACGCCGCGTACACGCAGAGGGTCACCAGGTTGACCGCCGTGAACTGCCGCGAGGCGAAGATGTCCAGCGGCAGCATCGGGTCGGGGCGGCGCTTCTCGACGTACACGAAGGCGCCGGCGGCCAGCAGTCCCGCCACCGCGGCGAGGGCGACGGCCGGCGAGCCACCGCGGGCCTCGATCAGCGCGTACGTCACCAGGGCCAGGGACAGCGCGCCCAGCGCGGCGCCGAGCGCGTCGAAACGGCCGTGCACACGGGCGTCGGAGGACTCCGGGACGTGCCGCAGGGCGACCGGCGCGCACAGCAGCGCCAGCGGCACGTTCAGCAGGAACACCCAGCGCCAGCCGGGGCCGGCCACCAGCCAGCCGCCGACGAACGGGCCGACGGCGGCCCCGATCCCGCCGAAACCGGACCACAGGCCGATCGCCCTCCCCCGGTCGTCGGGATGGAAGGACGCCTGGATCAGGGCGAGGGAGCCCGGGGTGAGGAGCGCCCCGCCGATGCCCTGCAGGGCGCGGGCGGCGATCAGCACGCCCGGGGTCGGGGCGAGGCCGCACAGCAGGGACGCGGCGGCGAACCAGACCACGCCGAGCACGAAGATCTTCCGGCGGCCGTAGCGGTCCCCCAGCGAACCGCCGAGCAGGATCAGCCCGGCCAGCGTGACCATGTACGCGTTGACCGTCCACTGGAGGGCGGCGAGGCTCGCGTCGAGGTCCCGGCCGATGGTCGGGAGCGCCACGTTGACGACGGTCGAGTCCAGCAGGGCCATGCTGGAGCCGAGGACCGTGGTGAGCAGGATCCACTTGCCCTGCGGGGAGGCCATCCGGACGTCGGGCATGCCCCCAGGTATACAGCGAGCCCGGCGCCGTAGACAGACGCCGGGCTCGCCGGGAAGTACCGCGACCGGTTACTTGATCTTGTTGCCCGCCGACCGCAGGTTCTGCGCGGCCTCGACGACACGCTTGGCCATGCCCGCCTCGGCCAGCTTGCCCCAGGTGCGCGGGTCGTAGGTCTTCTTGGAGCCGACCTCGCCGTCGACCTTCAGGACGCCGTCGTAGTTCTTGAACATGTGGTCGGCGACCGGACGGGTGAAGGCGTACTGGGTGTCCGTGTCCAGGTTCATCTTCACGACGCCGTTCTCCAGCGCGGTGAGGATCTCCTGCTCGGTGGAGCCGGAACCGCCGTGGAAGACGAAGTCGAACGGCTTGCTGCCGGCCGGCTGGCCGTACTTGGCGGCGACGCCGTCGTTCAGCTCCTTCAGCAGGTCGGGGCGGAGCACGACGTTGCCCGGCTTGTACACGCCGTGCACGTTGCCGAAGGACGCGGCCAGCAGGTAGCGGCCCTTCTCGCCGAGGCCCAGCGCCTCGGCGGTGCGGATCGCGTCCTCGACCGTGGTGTACAGGGAGTCGTTGATCTCGTGGGAGACGCCGTCCTCCTCGCCGCCGGTCGGGGTGATCTCGACCTCGAGGATGATCTTCGCGCGGCGGGCCTGCTCCAGCAGCTCCTGCGCGACGTCGAGGTTGTCGGCGAGGGTCTCGGCGGAGCCGTCCCACATGTGCGACTGGAACAGCGGGCCCAGACCGGCCTGGACACGCTTCTCGGAGAGCGCGAGCAGCGGACGTACGTACCCGTCGAGCTTGTCCTTCGGGCAGTGGTCCGTGTGCAGGGCGATGTTGACCGGGTACTTCTCGGCGACGATGTGCGCGAACTCGGCCAGCGCCACCGCGCCGGTGACCATGTCCTTGCTGTACTGGCCGCCCAGGAACTCGGCGCCACCCGTCGAGATCTGGACGATGCCGTCGCTCTCCGCCTCAGCGAAACCGCGCAGGGCCGCGTGCAGGGTCTGGGTCGAGGTCACGTTGATGGCCGGGTAGGCGAACTTGCCTGCCTTCGCCCGGTCGAGCATCTCGTTGTAGACCTCGGGGGTTGCGATGGGCATCTGTCCGCTCCTTGTATGTGCGGGTGGCGTTCTGCGATTACGGCCCTGACCTAGGGGATGACGTCGTCGTCGGGGCCATCTTTGCAGACTCGGCGGGATGCTTCGGACATCCTGTCCAGCCTGTGGAAAACCGCTCAGTCGAGCCCCAGGTCGTCCTTCGAATAGGCGAAGAGGTACGGCACACCGGCCTGCTCGGCGATGGCCTCCGCGGCGCCCGTCGCCCGGTCCACGATGGTCGCCACGGCGACGACCTCCGCGCCGGCCTCGCGCAGCGCCTCGACCGCGGTCAGCACCGAGCCGCCGGTGGTGGAGGTGTCCTCCACGGCCAGCACCCGGCGGCCCTTGACCTCGGCGCCCTCGATGCGGCGCTGCAGGCCGTGCGCCTTGCCCGCCTTGCGCACCACGAAAGCGTCCAGCGTCTTCCCGCGCGCGTGGGAGGCGTGCAGCATCGCCGTGGCCACCGGGTCGGCGCCGAGGGTGAGCCCGCCGACCGCCTCGAACTCCAGGTCGGCGGTCAGGTCGAGCATGACCTCACCGACCAGCGGCGCGGCCTCGCCGTCCAGGGTGATCCGGCGCAGGTCGACGTAGTAGTCGGCTTCCTTGCCCGACGACAGGGTCACCTTGCCGTGCACCACGGCCTTGTCCTTGATCTGCTGCAGCAGCTCGCCGCGAACGTCCGTCATGTCGGACAGCTTAGATGCGCCGCCAGTTCCAGGTCATCGTGGCCTCCAGCGGCTCCAGGGGGGTGACCAGGCGTGGAAGCGTGTTGAGGCCGTTGGGCGGGCCGGTCTGCGGCTCCACGCACACCGCGGCGTCCTGCTCGTCGTAGACGACGACCCACTCCTCGCGGCTGGTCACCTTCAGCTCCAGCTGCCCGGGCCAGGTGAGCGTGACGTCCACCCCGCCCGGCATTCCGAAGCAGTCGTCCCACGGGCCGGGCCCCGGATCGACGCGGTTGCCGGTGGGCAGGTGGTCGTCGCCGCGCTCCTCCTGCCAGGCGGGGTCGAAGTCGAGGCGCACGTCCTGACCGCCCAGGTTCCGGTTGAACCACGGGTGCCAGCCGAGCTGCGCCGGGAAGGACGAGTCGTACGTCTCCACGGACATGGTGAGCGTCAGACTGTCCTCGGTCAGTGTCACCGCCTGGGTGACCCGGCCGGAGAACGGCCACGGCTCGACCAGGTCGTACGTGAGGACCGCCTCGCCGTCACCCGCGCGGGCGACGCGCCAGGCGCCGTCGCGGGCGGTGCCGTGGATGGCGTGCGGCGGCGAGTTGAGCGGCATCTGGTGGACGGTGGCGCCGTCCAGGAAGCGGCCCTCCCGGATCCGGCCGCACCAGGGGACCATCGGGAAGCACCCGAAACGGTCACCCTGCCGGAGCAGTTCCAGACCGGCGACCTTCAGTCCGCCGACCCGGCCACCATGGGCGGGCCGCAGGGTCACTTCGGCGTCGCCGGCACTCAGAGCGAAGTCCTTGTTACTCACGTGACGACCCTACTCGGGTGATCAAGGGGGCGGTCCGGTCCTCGCGTGGCCCGGTCAGCGTCTTCTGCGCAGCGCGCGGCCCACGACGATCGCCGAGGCCAGTACCAGCGCCGCCGTGGGAGCCGCCCAGCGGAGCGTGGAGTTCACGGCGACGGTCTGCGGCGCCGGCACGGGGGCGTACCGGCCGCGCGGTGGCGCGTGGTCCACCTCCTCCGCGCTGCGGCCGATCATCGTCCGCCGGGCGTGCGCCGCCTCGGCGGGCGGCTCGCCCGGTGCGGGGAAAACCTCCGTGCCGGTGTTGTCGACGTCGGTGTCGAAGGCCGGGCGGGGCGGTACGGGGCTTTCCTCGGCGGTGGGGGCGGTGTCGGGGGCCGGGGCGGCGGGCTCCGGTTCGGCTTGCGGCCCGGACTTCTGCTCGGCTTGCGGCTCCGGCGTGGTTTCCGGCTCCGGCTTCTGCTCGGCTTGTGGCTCCGGCGTGGTTTCCGGCTCCGGCTTCTGCTCGGCTTGCGGCTCCGGCTCTCCCAGCGCTTCCAGGGAACGGCTCAGCAGCCGCAGCGCGGCCGAGGCCACCGCGTCCCCCGGCAGTTCCGTGACACGTCCCTCCCCGGTGGCGGTCCCGTGGACGGTCACGGTGGTGCCGCCGTCGGTGTCGCGCAGGCGGAGGGTGAGGGCGAGGGTGACCGAGCCGGTGCCACGGGTCTCGGTGGCGTCGCCCTCGACGACGTACGCCCCGTCCTGACCGGGCGAGACGCGCAGCGAACCCCGGTAGGTGATGGAGTGGCTGCCGACGCGTACCTTCAGCCGCCCGGCGACGGGCTCCGCACCGGCGTCCTGCTGGAGCCCGGGAACCGCCCGGGCGATGCGCGCGGGGTCGGCGAGCGCCTCCCTCAGCCGCTCGGCCGGAACCGGAAGGAAGACCTCGTACTCCATGTCGGCTGAGCCTACCCAGGTGCGGCCGGTGCGTACCCTCCTCGGGCGCGCGTCAGTAGCGCGGATGCACCAACGTCGAGGCGGGCAGCCCCTCGACCCGGGTACGGGCCGCGGAGCGGACGGCGCCGGCGAGCTCGGCGCCGGTCAGCGTGCGCGGAGGCGGGGCACCGGGGTCCAGCCGCAGCGGGGGCGGGGTGGCGCCCGGTGCGGCCAGGAAGAAGCCCCAGTCGTGCGGGGCGTGGAAGGCGCCGGCGGAGCGGTGCGGGCCGACCGCGAGGCCGGGGTCCTGGCCGGGGACGCGGTAGGGGCTGGTGGCGAGGCCGGCCGCGTGAAGCGTCGAGGCCACCGTCCAGAAGGCGCGGGTGCTGCCGGAGATTGGGCCGGCGTGCACCGCCAGGCGGCCGCCGGGGGCCAGCACCCGGCGGGCCAGGCCGTAGAACTCCAGGGAGTACAGCTTGGTGCTGGGCGTGATGCCGGGGTCGGGCAGGTCCGCGATCACCACGTCGTAGGCCGCCGGGGGCGCCCCGCGCAGCCAGCGGAAGGCGTCGGCCGTGGTGGTGTGGACCCGGCTGTCGTCGTACACGTGCCCGTTCAGCCGGGACAGCGCGGGATCGTGCCGGGCGAGGTGGAGCAGGCCGGCGTCGAGTTCCACGACGTCGACGCGGCGCACGCCCCGGTGGCGCAGCACCTCGCGGGCGGCCAGCCCGTCCCCGCCGCCGAGGATCAGCACGCGCGCGTGGGGGCCGGTCATCGCCGGGTGGACCAGTGCCTCGTGGTAGCGGCGCTCGTCCCGGCCGCCGACCCGCAGCCGGCCGTCCAGGTAGAGGTCGAGCGGGCGGCCGCGCGTACCGCCGGTGAGGACGACCTCCTGGACGCCGGTCTGCACGGCGACCCGTACGTCGGGGCCGTACACGGCGTGCCGGGCGGCCCGTTCGAAGTCGTCGACGAGCACGGCGGAGGAGGCCAGGACGGCGAGGACGACGAGGTTGGCGACCAGCAGCAGCCGGCGGGCCCGGCGGGTCAGGTCGCGGCGGAACAGGCCGAGGACCAGGGCGCCGCCGGCCACCGCGTTGACCGTGCCGGTGAGCAGCGCGCCGGTCAGCTGGCCCAGCCGGGGCAGCAGCAGGAAGGGGAAGGCGAGGCCGCCGGCGAGCGCGCCGACGTAGTCCGCCGCGAACAGGTCGGCCACCGCGCCGCCCGGATCCTGGCGGCGGATGCGCTGGATCAGCTCCATCAGCAGCGGGACCTCGGCGCCGATCAGCAGGCCGATCGCGAGGGAGAAGGCGACCAGGAGGCAGCGCGGGCCGTCGGCCCACAGGCCGCCCCAGTCGCCCGTCCAGGCGAACACCGCGTACAGCGCCATCGCGCTGCAGCCGCCGACCAGCGCGAGGGCCGCCTCGATCGCGCCGAATCCGGCGGCGGCGAGCCGGCGCAACCGCTTGGCGACGAGGGAGCCGATGCCCATCGCGAAGACCATCACGGACAGCACCACGGAGGCCTGGGTGACCGAGTCGCCCATCAAATAGGAGGCGAGCGCGACCAGTTCGAGTTCGTACACGAGTCCGCAGGCCGCGCAGACGAACACGCCCGCGAGGACCAGGAGACGTCCGGTCGCCGGCCGGACGGGCAGCCGCGCGGGGCCGCCCCAGGACGGCGGTGTGCCGGGCGGGGCGGGCGCGTGCGGTTCGATCACTCTGCGACGTTACGTCACGGGTGGGGTGCGCTTCGTCACCCACACGTGTGTAACTGGGAGTTGTGCGGGGCCCTTGGTTCCGGCCTCGGGACTTCCGTGGTTCCGGCCTCGGGCCCTCCGTGGTTCCGGCCTCGGCACCTCGCGTGGTTCCGGCCTCCGGCCCTCGCGCTTGGCCGTCAGGACGGCTGGACCTGGTCGAAGTGGGCGAGTGCTTCCGCGGGGTCCGGGCTCACGAGGCGTTCCAGTCCGTCCGTCGTGATCTTCGCCCACCTGCCGGCCCGTGCCCACATGCGCTCCTCGAAGGCGCGGACGGCCTCGTCCGGATCTCCGGGGCCGGCGGCGAGGGACTCGGCGAGTTCGGCGCCTTCCAGCATCGCGAGGTTCGCGCCCGCCCCCAACGGGGGCATCAGATGGGCGGCGTCGCCCAGCAGCGTCACCCCGGCGACGTGGGTCCAGGTGTGGGACACGGGCAGGGCGTAGCAGGGGCGGTGGACGAAAGCGGTGCCGTGGCGGAGGAGGTCGAGGACGGGAGCGGCCCAGCCGTCGAACAGGGCCGACAGGCTCGACCGCACGGCCTCGACGTCGGCCAGGTCCAGGTCCGTGTGCCAGTCCAGCGGCGCGCGGAACCTGGCGTACACCTTGACGTGGCCGCCGCTGTTGCGCTGGGCGACGACGGAGCGGTTCACGCCGTACACGGCCACGGAGCCGTCGCCGATCAACCGGGCGAGGCCGGGGTGGCGGGTGTCGACGTCGTCGAGGGAGGTCTCGACCGAGGTGACGCCGGTGTAGTGCGGCGTCACCGGTGAGACCGCCGGGCGGGTCCGGGACCAGGCGCCGTCCGCGCCGACCACGAGGTCGAAGGTCTCCTGCCGCCCGTCCGCGAGGCGGACCAGGACGCAGTCCCCGTCGCCCTTCCCCGGCAGCACCTGCGTCACGTCCCGGCCCCACTGGACGTCGAGGGGGCCGAGCAGCAGGTCACGCAGGTGCCCGCGGTCGATCTCGGGATTGGCCCGGTCGTCCGGTCGCGCCGGCCAGTCGCGCAGGACCGTCCCGTCCGTGTCCAGGATGCGCATGGCCTGTCCCTCGGGGCGGGACAGCGCCTGGAAATCCGTCAGCAGCCCCGCCTTCTCCAGCGCTGACTGGCCCATCCCTTCGTGGAGGTCCAGCGAGCCGCCCGGGGGGCGGGCGTCGGGGGCGGGATCGCGTTCGAGGACGGTGACCGGACGGCCGTGGCGGTGCAGTACCCGGGCGAAGGTGAGGCCGGCGGGACCGGCCCCGACGACAGCTATACGGTGTCTCATGTCGATACACTGTATTCCGTCAATGTGATGCATCGCAGCAGAACGGTGATGACCATGACTGTCTGGGACCTGCCGGAGCCACCGGCTCGCCCCGTGCCGCTCGACCGGGGGCGGATCGTCGCCGCCGCCCTCGCGCTGGCCGACGAGGGCGGGCTGGAGGCGGTGTCGTTGCGCAAGGTCGCCGCCCGGCTGAACGCCGGTCCGATGCGGCTGTACGGCTTCATCTCCACCAAGGAGGAGCTGTTCGACCTCATGGTGGACGAGGTCCAGGCCGAGATCCTCCCCGCGGAGCAGCCCGGTGACTGGCGGGAGGCGCTGCGCGTCCTCTCCCACCGCACCAGGCAGGCCGCTCTCCGCCACCCCTGGCTGGCCGACCTGCTCGGCGGTCGCCCGACCCTGGGCCCGAACGGCCTCGCCGTGACCGAGGCCAAGCTGGCCGCCCTCGACGGCCTCGCCGACGTCGACACCGTCATGCGCGCCGTGGAGACCGTCAGCGCCTACGCCATCGGCGCGATCAGGCGCGAGATCGCGAACCTGCGGGCCGAGCGCGCAACGGGCCTGTCCGAGCGCGACTGGCAGCGCGCCTCCGGCCCGCACGTGACCAGGATGCTGGCCACGGGCCGCTTCCCCGCGCTGGCCAAGGCCGTGCACGACGGCACGGACGTGGACGCCGAGACATCCTTCGCGACCGGCCTGGACTGGGTCCTCGACGCCGTGGCCGCCAGACTCACCCTGCCGCCGGGGTGACGCTCGTGACGCTCGGGCGAGGAGGTCAACCGGTCGTCAGGTGACGCGCCGAGGCGCGCACGCCGACCTTCGTGCAAGTGGCCACCAGTTGGCCGTCCTGCGGATAGGCGTGCCAGGTACGCCAGTTCACCTGGCCGTCGTGGTGCTGGGCCAGGAGCGCGGTGAAGGCGTGCGGGCTGCCGGGGAACACCCCGGCCAGGCCGTGCGGATGGTCGGAGACCAGGGCCAGCAACTCCTGGGCGCGGCCCGCGAAGGAGCGGGGCGAGAGGACCTCCACGCGTGCCGAGAACTCGTACTCCCAGTTCCCGACCCGCTTGGCCACGCCCAGCGGAAGCGGGGTGCTGGATCCCGGGAGGCACGCCACCGTCTCCGAGCAGTTGCCGCGCTCCTCCTCCAGGAGCACCTGGTGGGACGCGCCGAGGAGCCGCAACTGGAGCTTCGCGTCGGCCAGTTCCAGATCGAGCGTGGCGAGGGCGGGGAGCGGCTCGCGTCCCAGGGCCCAGGCGAGGTCGGCGGCGCGCGTGTCGGTGTAGGCGGTGTTCAGGGTCGTGAGCATGGATCGGCTCCGCTAGCACGCAAAGATGAGGAGGGGGAGAGAAGACGAAGGAGACGACAGGGGCGGCGTCGGTGCGGCGCACCTGGGTCGCCACCAGGAGATCGGCCAGGTCAGCCCGGTCGGCCCGGCCTGTCCAGGGCGGTTTAGAGGGAATCATGAACTGTGACGCCGCCAAAGCGTTTTTACCCAACTTCGTGGTGTTTCCATCCCTCAGAGGGCTCAACAGCTCAACTGTTCAACCACGGCGTGCGATTCGGGCCCGAGGCGCACGCCCGCGCCCGCACGACGGAGCGCCCGCCGGTTGCCTTCCTCCGGCGGGCGCTCGGTGTGCGGCCCCTGGGGCGCGGTGGAGCTCAGCTGCCCCGTGTCAGCTGCCTCCGCCGCATCCGCCCCCGCCGCAGGACGAGCCGCCCCCGCAGGACGACCCACCGCACGACGAGTGCCCCCCGCAGGAGTGACCGCCGTGACCCCCGTGACCTCCGTGCCCCCCTGAGGACGAGCTGCATGAGGAGGCCGCCCCCGAGCTCCCGGCCACCCACCAGCTGCTGTCGCCGCTGTTGTACGAAGCCGATCCCCTGCGAGTCGCCCGGCGCGTGCCCTTCCGTACGGCCGTGACGACCAGGACCGCGACCACCACCAGGATGATGCCGATGACCATGGCGCCACCCTCCTTCCGTTCCCCCGTGACTGTGGTGAACGGGGGATGCCCTGCCGTCTCGCGGACCAAAGCAGAGTTGAGCTACTTCTGAGGGTCCTTCAGGAAAAAGCGAGGACGCGGGCGGCGTCGCGGAGGGATCCACCGATCCTGGGGGAGCGGGTCCGCGGACGATGTGGGTCATCTCTTGTCGGCGCATGCCTCTGCCTCCGCCAGGTACCGCGCCACCGGCCCCAGCGTCAGCATCCCGCTCGTCCCGCCCGCGTGTTCGGTCCGGGCGGCGCGCAGGGCCGTTGCCGCGCGGGCGGCGACCCGGCGCTCGCCGAGGCGGGCGGCGGCGTGGGCGGTCAGGCACCAGAGGGCCTCCTGCATGTGATCAAGGGGTGGTTCGTGCGTCATGGTCAGTGCGGCCCGCGCCTCCTCGGCCCGGTTCCGGGCGAGCAGCACCAAGGGGTGCGTCCAGGGGTGGTAGGGGCCCCAGTCGAGGGCGGGATCGGTGGGCGCGGGACGGTTGTGCAGGAGACGTAGGCCCAGGAGGGCGAGGGCGAACAGGCCCCGGTGCAGCCCCGGCATGCCCGCTGTTTCGGCGAGGGCGTTTTCGGCGGCGCGGTAGTGCGCCGCGGCCGTGGCGGCGGCCGGTCCGCCCGGTTCGGCGCTGCGGGCGGCCGTGACCCGGGCCCGGAACCAGGCGGTGAGTACGGGGACGAGAGAGGCCTCGGTGCTGGCGGCGAGCTGCTCGGCTGCCTCGGCGTGTGCGGTCGCGGCGTCGAGGTCGCCGAGAGCGGAGGCGGATTGCAGGCGGATGAACCGGCCGAGCACGGCGAAGTTCGCCAGCTCGTGCCGGGTGGCCAGGTCGAGGATCTCGGCGCCGATCACGTCCCGTGCCGCCGCGAAGCCGGGCCGGGTGAAGGACTGGAGGAACACGCCGTTGAGGGCGAACACCAGCAGGGCGGGGTCGCCCAGCTCCCGGGCCAGGGCCTCGGCCTCGCGCGCCGCCTGCCCGGCGCGCCTCCGTTCGATTGCCGACAGATCGGCGCTGCGGCTCTCGACCGCGACGGTGGCCAGCAGGCGGGCGCGCAGTTCGGCGGGGCCGTCGGTGCCGAGCGCGGTGAGCGTACGCTCGGCCGCCGCGACGACGGCGCGGGACTGCTCGGGGTCGTCGGCCCGGCTCCAGAGGGCGGGCACGTCGTAGGCGCCGATGACGCGGGCGGTCAGAACGACGTCTCCGGTGCGCTCCGCCGCCTGGACGGCGGCGAGGCGGTCGCGCCGCGAGTGGATGAGGCCGTCACCACCCGCCAGGGCCAGGGTGCGCGCCAGTTTCACGGTGGTGCGCGGGCCGAGTCGTACGCCTGCGGTCCGGACGGTACGCAGGGGCTGGAGCGTGGCAGCTCCGCGGAGAATGTCCGTCTCCAGGCGCCGGAGGTCGTCACCTGGGTCGAGCCCGAGCTGGTCCGCGAGCATCGTGCGGGCGCGGCGGAGGGTGGCCAGTGCGTCTGCCTGACGGCCTGCCCGGTGCAGTGCGCGGGCCAGCAGCCCCCAGGCCGGCTCGCGCCAGGGGTGTTCGGTGACGTGGGCGCCCAGTTCGGCGACGAGCTCGGCTCCTGAACCGGAGTCGAGGAGGAGGCGGGCGCGCAGTTCCATCCCCTCCAGCCTCAGCTCCCCCAGCCGGGTCCGTTCGCGCTGGGCCCACGCGGAGCCGGTCACATCGGCGTAGGCAGGGCCGCGCCAGGCCGCGAGGGCCGCGTCGAGGTCGGTCAGCGCATCGGGTGCACGCCGGGCGCGGACCAGGGCGTCCTCGAACCGGTGGACGTCCACGGCGTCGCGCGGCAGACGCAACGCGTAGCCGGGGCCTTCCGTGACGAGGACGCGCGGCGGGGTGCGGGGCGGCCGGTCGGGTTCGATGGCACGGCGCAGCGCGGCGACGAACGTACGCAACGCACCCACGGCGCGCACCGGCGGCTCGGCCCACAGGTCGTCCACGAGGGTGTCGGTGGGGACCATCCGTGCCCCGGCGGCGACGAGCCGGGCGAGCACCTCGCGGTGGCGGGGCCCGCCCAGGTCGACCGGGGTGCCGTCGTCGCGGAGGGCCCGCACGGCACCGAGTACGTCGATTCGCATGCCCTCCATCTTCCGTGCCGCGGGTCCGCGGCACGGAAGCGTACTGATCGGCTGCTGATCGTCGTCGCCCACGCTGATCCCGTCAGTCCCTCGGACCAAGGCTTTCGTCGGTCCACCGACCCCAGGAAGGGGCCTTTGATGACGCTCGCCATTCCCGGTTTCGACCCCGTCCGTCTGCCCGGCGCCGACGGAGTGGAGCTGGCCGCCGCCGTCGGCGGCAGCGGCAGCCCGGTCGTGCTGCTGCACGGCTTTCCGCAGACCCACCTGATGTGGCGGCACGTCGCCGAGCGGCTCGCCGGCGAGCACACGGTGATCTGTCCCGACCTGCGCGGCTACGGCGCCAGCGACAAGCCGGTGGCCACCGGCCCCGAGGTGTACTCCAAGCGCACCATGGCCGCCGATGTCGTCGCCCTGGCGGCGGCGCTGGGCCATGAGCGCTTCGCCCTGGTCGGCCATGACCGGGGCGCCCTGGTCGCCTTCCGGGCGGGACTGGACCATCCCGATACCCTCACACACCTGGGCATCCTCGACGTCGTGCCGACCCTGGACATGTGGAACGTCCTGCACGGTGTCCCGGCGGCGGTCGGCTACCACCTGTTCCTCATGGCGCAGCCGCCGGGGCTGCCGGAGACGATGATCGCCAACAGCGCCGACGCCTACTTCGGCTCCTTCCTCGACGCCTGGGCCAGGGACCCGGCCGCCATCCCGGAACCGGTCCGGGCCGCGTACCTGCGGGCGAGCGCCGCGGCCGTGCCGTCGATCGTCGCGGACTACCGGGCCTCGGCGGGCATCGACATGACACACGACCAGGCGGACCAGGACGCCGGTTCCCAGCTGGCCATGCCCGTGACGGTCGTCCAGCAGGACTGGGGCGCTCGACTGGGTTACGACGCCGCCGCGATCTGGCACGCGTGGGCGCCGGACCTGGACCACCGGCTGACCGGCGCGGGCCACTTCATGGCCGAGGAGGCGCCCGACGAGATCACGGAGGCGATCCGCGACCTGCTGCTCCGCTGAGTCCCCGCCCGTGCCACAGGAGGCGGCGGGCGAGCCCCGCGATCCGGCGACTGCTGACCAGCTCGCCTCCCTGCGGCCGCTGCCGCGGCCCGGGGAACACCAAGCGACGCTCAGCAGCGGGCGCGCCGGCGCCCCACGGGGGTACGGCCGTGTCCCTTCCGCTCCGCGGGGCGGGGGGTAGGCCGGGGCAGCGAGGGGGCGGCACCCGTTCCGGCCGGACCGATCGGCACGGTGGCGGCACGGACCGGGTGCGCGTGGGCGGGGAGGGCGGCCGATGAGCGCCGGGAGCCGGGCGTCCCCGCCCCGCCTGGTTCATCCCTGGAGGGTGGCGAGCCAGTCGGTCAGCAGGCGGTTGACCTCGTCGGGGCGCTCCTGCTGGATCCAGTGGCCGCAGCCGTCCAGGAGGTGGGAGGCCGACAGGCCGGGGAGAGTGGTGGGGTAGGCGTCGATGGCGTCGGACAGCCAGGTGGTGGAGGCGTCCAGGGCGCCGCCGACGAACAGGGACGGCTGCTTGATCGGGGCTCCGCGGTGCGGGGCGAGTTCTTCCCAGTCGCGGTCCATGTTGCGGTAGCGGTTGAGGGCGCCGGTCAAGCCGGTGCGCTCGAACTCCCCGGCGTAGACGTCGAGGTCCTCCTCGCTCAACCAGGCCGGGAGCGGGCCGGCGGGGAAGCGGTCGCGCAGCCGGCCGCCGCGGGCGACGAAGTGCGGGTCGGGCTCGCCCCGGGCAGGCATGGTGTCGGCGGACAGGGCCGCGTAGAAGCCCGCGAGCCAGCCCCGGACGTCGGGCTCGATCTCCGCCTCGGCGCGGCCGGGCTTCTGGAAGTAGGAGACGTAGAACTCCTGCTCGGGGCCGCCGATCCGGCCGAAGAGGTCGGTCGGGCGCGGGCCGCCGGGCGGCGCGTAGGGGACGCTCAGCAGGCCGACGGCACGGAAGATCTCGGGGCGGAGCAGGGCCGAGGCGGAGGCGATGTTGGCGCCCCAGTCGTGGCCGACCACCACCGCGCTCTCCTCGCCGAGGGCACGCACGGCGGCGACGTTGTCCTCCACCAGGTCGAGCATCCGGTAGGCGTCGGTCGCCTCCGGCTTGGAGGAGCGGCCGTAGCCGCGCACGTCGATCGCCACCGCCCGGTAGCCGGCCGTGGCGAGGGCCGGGAGCTGGCGGCGCCAGGAGTACCAGGACTCGGGGAAGCCGTGCACGAGCAGGACCAGCGGGCCGGTGCCCTGCTCGACCAGGTGCAGGCGCCCGGCCGGGGCCTCGACGGTGCGGTGGCGGAGCTGGGCGGTCGGCTCGGGCTGCATGGGCTTCTCCTCGGTTCACGGCGACGCGGCTGCCCATCGATCATGCGGCGCAGCACCCGCCTGACGCGATCAGCCTTGCCCTTCTGGCAAACTCGCAGGACAGAGCGGTGGAGCGGCAGGGCGAGAAGGAGCGGGAAAGGTGGCAGTCGACGACGTGGACGGCACGCTGGCCGCGATGGGGCCCCGGTTGCGGGCCGCGCGCGAGCACCACGGCGCGACGCTCACCGGTGTCAGCTGCGCGACCGGCATCTCGGCCAGCACGCTGTCCCGCATCGAGACCGGCCGGCGCAAGCCCACCCTGGAGGTGCTGCTGCGCCTGTCGAAGGAGTACGGCGTCTCCCTGGACGAACTGGCCGGCACCGCGCCCGCCCCCGCGGCCGAGCCGCGCGCTACGGCGCCGCTGAGCTTCGGGGATGACAAGGCAGTGCTTCCGTTGACCCGATACGTCGGCGGCCTGCACGCCCACAAGCACGTCCTGCCCGCTGTGGGGGGTCCGCCCACACGGCCGCGGCAGGTCTCCCACGAGGGCTACGAGTGGTTGTGCGTCCTGTACGGACGGCTGTGGCTCGCGCTCGGCGACCAAGATCTCGTCCTGACCCCCGGGGACGTCGCCGAGTTCGACACCCGTACCCCGCACGGGGTGGCGAACTCCGGCCCCAGCGGTCCGGTCGAGTACCTGGTCATGTTCGGACCGCAGGGCGAGCGCCAACGACCGCGCACCCCTCCAGCCGCTGTTCGCAGAGCCATCGGGCCTCGGCACAGCCACTGAAGGCCGCTGGAAACGAAAGCCCCGCCCCTGACAACTCAGGGACGGGGCTTTCTCATCGGAGCGCCGGGCAGGCCTTGCACCTGCATTTCCCCGCAGGAAGCGGGGCGTCTTTCCTTGGACCACCAACGCACTGAGCGCTACCGGCGTTTCAGCGCCGCGCTCAAGATCAACCATACCCCATCCGGACGGACGTGTCACACGACGAGCACGGCCTTCAGCAGCTGCGCAGTCGCCCGGGGGAACGCCGTGTTCCCGTTGTGCCCGCCGGGGAACACGACCGGCTCGGCGCCCAGCAGTTCGGCCAGCGCGAGCGCGCAGCGGTAGGTGTGCACCGTCGGCCGGGTGGTCCGGCCCGTGGCGGGGATGATACGAGTCCCGGCGCGCGCGGCGGCCCGTACCGGCTCGGCGGGGTCGAACCGGTCGGTCAAGACGGCCGTGAACTCGGTGCCGATGAAGTGGCCGAAGTTGGCCTGACGCCGGGGCGCCATCGGCTGCGGTGTGAGGCCGTCCTCGGTCTCCTCGTGGACCGGATCGATGCCCAGATGCCGAGCGATGGCCGGGAACGCCGCCGCCAACCCCCGGGATGTGTACGCCTCCTGAATGGCCGCCAGCTCGGCCACGTGCTGGGCGCGATCGGCCTCGGGCAGCAGGTTCGGCGTAACGGGTTCGTGCGCGACCAGCGTGCCCAGCACGCCCGGGTGCCGGGCCACGACCTGGAGTCCGATCGCGCCGCCCATGCTGAACCCGACCATCAGCGCCGGCCCGTCGGCGACTTCGGCGAGCAGCCGCGCGACGTCGTCGGCGTGCTCGGCCATGGTGACGGGCCGGTCCGGGTCCTTGAGCGTGCTGCGCGACAGCCCCCGGCGGTCGTAGGTGACGACGGTGAAGTCGTCGGCCAGGTGCGGGACGAGGTCGACGGTCCGGTCGGCGTCCCCTTCACCGCTCTGGGAGAGCAGCAGAACGGGCCCGCTGCCCTGGGCCTGGTAGTGCAGAGCGGCGCCGGGCACGGACAGGGCACGGGCGGCGGTCGCGGCCATGGTGGATCCCCCCTGGATGTCGTCGTCGGCAATTCGGACCGACATCAGGACAGTAATCCATCGAATCAGATACATCAAGAACGATGCATCGGTTTCGATATACCATCCGGGACATGAACGGAGTCGAACTCTTCCTCCTGGGCCGCACCCTCATGAAGATCGGCGAACAGGCCATGCCCCAGCCCAAGACGGAGGCGCGGGGCTCGGTCCGCTCGGTACTCGTCGCCCTCGGCGACATCGTCACCCACCCCGGCACCACCGTCGGAGAGATCGCGGCGCGCACGGGCCTGCCGCAGAGCCAGGTCTCCACCGCGGTCGCCCGGCTGGAAGAGGCCGGCTCGATCAACACCCGCCCCGACCCGGCCGACCGCCGCCGCCGGCTCATCCACCCCGCCGGGAAACCCTCCGCCCGAGTCGCCGAGGTCCGCGCCACCACCATCGACGCCGCCCTCACCGCCGCCCTCACCACCCCCGAAGGCACCGCCCCGACCCCGGACACCCTCCGCGAGATCACCACAGCCCTGGAGGTCCTGGCACGCCACCTCACTCCAGAAGCAGCCACCCGCGCCCGCGACCTCGACAACGCCCAGTGGAACGGATCCTGAAACTCGCTTCCTCGGAACAGTGGGCGGGACCGTCAAGGGCGGGTGCCCTGGGCATCACCGCAGGCGGTCATCGGCAACGTGAGTTGAGGAACTCCGGAGCTTCGGCGCAGGATGTCCGGCATGACCTCCAGCACGCGCCCGCTGCTCAACCGCCGGCTCGCCGAGTTCGGGACGACGATCTTCGCCGAGATGTCGGCCCTGGCCGTGCGGACCGGCTCGATCAATCTGGGCCAGGGCTTCCCGGACACGGACGGCCCCGAGGAGGTCAGGGAGGCCGCGGTGCGCGCACTGCGGGACGGGCGGGGCAACCAGTACCCGCCGGGCCCGGGCGTCCCCGAGCTGCGCACCGCGATCGCCGCGCACCAGGAGCGCCGCTACGGCCTGACCTTCGACTCCGACGCCGAGGTCCTGGTCACGGCCGGTGCCACCGAGGCCATCGCCGCGTCACTGCTGGCGCTGCTCGAGCCGGGCGACGAGGTGGTCGCCTTCGAGCCGTACTACGACTCGTACGCGGCGAGCATCGCGATGGCGGGCGGCAGGCGGGTACCGGTGACCCTGCGGCCGCACTCCGAGGGGGACACGGCGAGCTTCCGGCTCGACCTCGACGAGCTGCGCGCGGCCGTCACCGACCGCACCCGGCTGCTGCTGATCAACACCCCGCACAACCCGACGGGGACGGTGCTCACCCGCGAGGAGCTCACCGCGATCGCCGAGCTGGCCGTGGAGCGCGATCTGCTGGTGGTCACGGACGAGGTGTACGAACACCTGGTGTTCGACGACGCCGAGCACCTGCCGCTGGCCGCGTTCCCGGGGATGCGCGAGCGCACGGTGACGATCGGCTCGGCCGGCAAGACCTTCTCCTTCACCGGGTGGAAGGTCGGCTGGGTGACGGCGGCGCCCGCACTGGTGGCGGCGGTGCGCTCGGCCAAGCAGTTCCTGACGTACGTGGCGTCGGGCCCGTTCCAGTACGCGGTGGCGGAGGCGCTGGCCCTTCCCGACTCGTACTTCGCCGACTTCCGCGCGGACATGCTGGCCAAGCGGGACCTGCTTTCGGCGGGGCTGGCGGATGCGGGCTTCCGGGTCTTCCGGCCTGCCGGCACGTACTTCGTCACCACCGACATCCGCCCCCTCGGCGAGAAGGACGGCCTCGCCTTCTGCCGGGCCCTGCCCGAGCGCGCGGGCGTCGTCGCCATCCCGAACGCCGTGTTCTACGACCACCAGGAGGCGGGTGCGCCCTTCGTACGGTTCGCTTTCTGCAAGCAGACACAGGTTCTTGACGAGGCCGTCAAGCGGCTGCGGGCCATGTGACACGCATGAGGGTCGGCCGAGATCGCTGTCCGAGCAGACCAGCGGAGGGCCAGAGTGACGAAGGAGCAGGAGACGCCCGCGTGGCGAGATGTCCTGGAGCACTGCGGTCTTCAAGTACTCGAGAAGGCGCCCCAGAGCGGTCCTACCGTGCTGTCCGCCATCTATGCCGTCAACGGTATCGAGGTCAAGCCGGCCGCCACTGTCCCCATCTCGTCCCCGGATGCCGTCGGCGATTTGGACGCGCAATGGCACCTCCATGCCTCGACCGTCTCGCTCTACGACGAGAACGGCGAGTTCCTCATCCTGCCGCCCGTGTCGAGAGGCGAGGAGATCGGCTGGGTGAAGGTCAAGGACACCGTCGGCAGGAACCTGCCCTCACGCGTCGCGAAGGTGACGGGTTCCCCCGAGTTCCTCGCCGTTTCGACCGACGGACGGCACCTGTGCGCTGCCTCGGTGGAGGAGTACGACTACTGGGTAGTGCTGCACGCGTTCTCGTGAGCAGCCAAGCAGAAGCATCGACCGGTTGACCGCCTGTTCAATCGCTCGGACTTCCGCCTTGGCGACGCTGTTGTCCGCGGCTGCGACCTCCGAGCACCAGGGCCTGACCGGCATCGACCTCATCGCCATCGCCCTGGTGGTGACCGCGAGTGCCGGAGCCGTGCGCGCCTCCGGCCGGTGACCGACGAATCGCGTCGGCGCTCATGGACGGCTCCTTCCCCCTGTGGTCGAGACACGGCTGCAAGAGAGAGCCGGCAGCGACTACGCCAACCCGAGGATCACGCGAACGCACTCCTCCACACGCCGCATCTCACTCGCATCCAGCAGGCCGAGACGCCGTCGGAGCCTTGGTTTGTCCACGGTGTGCAGGTCGGTGCAGTTCACGTATGACTCGTCGTACTTGGTCACCCCGCAGTCGGAGCCGACCGGGACATGCGTGGATGCAGGCCCGGACGTCCCGGTGATCACGGCAACGGTCACCGCCGACAGCGGCTCGGCAATGCGGTTCACCGTGAGAACAACCACCGGATGCGGGCCGAGAGGGCTTGGCAGGGCACAGCCCCAGACCTCGCCTCGCAACGCCGAGCCGACGTTCACCATTCGGTCTCGTCCGCTGCCGCCAGCTCATCGGCGGTCGCGGGCAGCACGCCTTCGGGAGTCGGCGCCTGGGCGCCCTGATAGAAGTCGCGGATCTCCTGGGAGGCGGCAACCTCGGTTGCTTCGCGGGACAGCAGCCGGAGCCCTTCGCGCAAGGCATCGGAGAGCGAGTGCAGCTTGAGGGTCTGCATCACCCGTTGCAGATCCGCCAGCTCGTCCGGGCGCAGCCGCACCTGGGCCACGCTTGTCGCAGCGCTGCCGCCCTGCTTCTGACGCGTTGGTGAAGTCCGGGTCATCCCTACCTCCCTCCTTCCACTGTATGACAAATGTCGTACATCCAGTGTCATTCCTGTGTCCCTTCTGGTCAAGCGTCTTGAGTCGTCGTCTCAGGCAGCGGTGGAGAGGCGCTCCTCGGACGGTCGGCAGTCACGGCAGCGGCCGGGTTCCGCCGCGCGGAAGCCTCGGTCACAGCCGTCGCAATTCCACATGGGCAGGACTGCCGGGCGCCTTGCGGGTTCGGTGTTTCTGGCCGGTGCAGGCAAAGGGGTTTCCTTGAGCCGGTGGGCGAGGATGCCGACCGGGCGGGTCAGGAGGCGGTCCGGGAGTCCGGCGGTGAGGTGGTCGGTGATCTGTGTGGGCAACAGGCCTGCCGCGAGCCAGCGGGTGACGGCCGGGGCGAGGCGGGCGGCTTCCTGCTCGGTCAGGAGAAGGCGAGGGTCGCTCCTGCGCAGGGTGGTGAGTACGGCGACGGCTCGGGGGTCGGCGTCGGCGAGCGTAGCCGGTGTCCCCGCCTCCGTCTCTGCCTCTGCTGGTACGGGTGTCTGCACCGTTTCCGGCACGGCCGCGGCGTGCTGTTCCCGAGGGCGGCGCGGTTCGGGCGGCTGCGGAGGGCCGTCGGGGTCCGGGGTGCCGACGGGGATGTCGTAGAAGTACGTCCGGGTGCGGATCTGCCCGGAGGGCGTCCGTTCGCGGCGGCGCTCCAGGTATCCGGCCGTTTCGAGCTCCTTGAGCGCCCGGGAGATGAGGATCTCGCCCTCGTCGAAGTGGTCGCACAGGGCGGTGATGGTCACGGGAGTGCCGTCGGGCAGGGAGGCGATGTACGCCGCGACGCCGATCGTGACCGCGCTGCCGCGCCGCTGGACGAGGGCGTTGGAGAGCACCGTGAAGTCGGCCGTCAGCCGGGTGCGTACGTGGATCACACCGGAGGTGGGAGTTCCGGCGTCGGCGCGCGAGGGCACGTTAGACTGCGGGTCAGCCATCGGGAAGTGTGCTCTTCTCGATCGGTCAGGCCCTCGATCGGGATGCCACTCCCGGCCGGGGGCCGTCGTCTGTGTGAGGTTGTCGCGGCGAACGTAACCGTCCGCATCCCGCGCCTGCAAGCCGGTCACCCGGACGGGTGACGCGGGCCCTCCGGCCGGGGAGGGTGGGCGGGTGGGTAGTTCTTTCCCCCGGTTCTTTCAGGAGGTCAGCGACCCGCCGGGCCCTCGCGGACAAGGACCCGGTGAGCCCGGAAGATGGACGGCGGCCGGGAGCCGGCCGCCTCAGGGACGGTGCCGCCCGGCCTTCAACTCGCCTATGAAGGCGGCCCAGGAGGCGGCTTCGAAGCACAGTGCCGGACCCTGCGGGACCTTGCTGTCACGGACGGGGACGACGGCCCGGAACCCGTCGGCCACCTCCACGCAGTCGCCCCCCTCCTGATTGCTGTAGCTGCTCTTGCGCCAGGCGACGCCGTTCAGATCGGGACGGGACCTTCGCTCCACGGTGGTTGTCCTCCATCACGGATCGGATCATGTCGAGCGACATGAGCGGGGGCAGAGCTGCCGCCCGCAGCCGATCGTAGGTCAGCGCGAAACTCGCGACCTCGTCCGGATCCTCGATGAGTTGGCCGTAGTGCGCGCCTTCCGTGTAGGCGATCTCCGAGCCGTCCGGCATGGTGAGCAGCGTGAGCGAGCCGCCCATGACGTCGTGCTCGCCCTGGTCGAACGGCAGTACCTGCAGAGTGATGTGAGGTTCCGCCGTGGTCCTGAGCAGCCGCGCCAATTGCTCACGCATCACTGCCTGGCCGCCGACGGGACGCCTGAGCACCGCCTCGTCGAGGACGACCCACAACTCGGGTCGGTCGGGGCTCCCGAGGCGCTCCTGTCGTCCCATGCGCAGGGCGACCCGCTCCTCCAACTGCTCTTTGCTGCCGAGCGTTCGGCCGACACTCAGCACCGCCCGCGCATACTCCTCCGTCTGCAACAGACCCGGCACCACATGGGCCGCGTACTGCCTGATGGCCACCGCCCGCTCCGAGCACTCCATGAACCTCCGTGACCAGTCCGGAAACGCCTCCCGGTACACGTACGGCCACAACTCCACCAGCAGGTCGTCCGCCCCCAGCACCGCGTCCAGCACACGCGCAAGCGCCAGCGTCGGTTTGGCGCCGGACGCCCGCTCGATCTGCGTGATCCGGGTACTCACCACATGGACCGCGTCACCGAGCTCGGCCTGGGTCAGTCCGGCCGCCGTGCGGAGCCTGCGCACCCGTGCGCCGAACAGGGCCGCCATCGACGCACTGGGGTCAATTCCGTTGGCCAAAGCGTCACTTCCGTTCCTTACGGCCTGAAAAGTAAGGCTGTGTCACCTGTCGAGCGTAGGACGAACAGACGAACCTTGAGCACGGAACGTAATGACTCGTGTACCGCACGAGATGACCCGGCTCGACAGACAAGGACGGACAAACCGTGCCCACAGGAACGACCACCCCGGGATACGGGCGACCGGAGCTCCCTTGTTCCAGCGAACAGTTCCCCTCCTCACCGCGAGGTGCGCAGCTCGCCCGCCGGCTGGCCGTCCGGCGCATGGAGGAGTGGGGTCACCCGCCGGCGTCCGACGTGTCGTGCGCGGTCGCGCTCGTCGTCGGCGAGCTCGCCGCGAACGCCGTGCGGCACGGCCGGGTCCCCGGACGTGATTTCAGCCTCCGGCTCGCCCTCGACCCGACGGCGGGGCTGGTGCGTGTCGAGGTCACGGACGCCGCCTCCGAGAAGCGGCTGCCCACGGCCCCGCCCTCGCCGCACCCGACGGCGAGTCCGGCCGTGGGCTGCTCCTGGTGGACGTCCTGGCCGCGCGCTGGGGGTCGGTGCCTCGTCGGCCCGTCGGCAAGACGGTGTGGGCGGAGGTGGCCCTTGAGGCGTCAACTTCTGTGTGACGCCGGTGATACGGCAAGAGCCCGACCCTGGACACTCGGCCGTGACGGCCGGTGCCCTGGCCGGGCTCTGTCACGCGAGGGGGCGAGAGGGGCGCGAGGACTACTCCTCGTCGTCGCCCTCGTCCTCGGACGCGTCCGCCTCGTTGACCTCCTGCTCGAGGCCGAGCTGCTCGACCAGCCACTTGTCGAACTCGATCGCGGCGCGCACCCAGCTGACCGTGGAGGAGACGAAGTGGTTGAGGTCGACGCCGGTGCCGATCAGCATCTGCGCCTCGCCGATGAGGCGGACGGTGCCGTCGTCGTGGGTGTGGCTGTACACCTTGGGCCACAGGGTGCGCCGGTTCCAGTCGTCGATGGACTCCAGCAGCTGCGGCTTCTCGTCGATCTTGTGGGGACGGTCGTAGAAGGTCCGCACCGAGAAGACGGCCTGGTCGGCCTCTCCGCGGAACATGAAGTACGTACGGAACTGCTCCCACGGCGCCGCGAGGTCACCCTCGTCGTCGACGACGTACTTGAGCTCCATCTGGTCGAGGAGCTGCTTCACGAGGTCCTGATCCGGGACGACGGGGCCCGCCGGTCCTTGCGGCTGCGGCTCGGGCTGGCCCCCGAAGTTCGGAATCGAGGACGGGTCGATGGTCACCGTGATTTTCCCTTCGTACGGATTCCGCCATCCTCCCTCATCCGGGGAGGGGGGTGGCAAGCCCCGACGGGGCCTGTCAGCCGTCGGCTGATTCGATTCGGTCACCCTTGTCTGACGGCCTCATGACGAACCTACGGCAGGCTCGCGGCGGGCGCATGAGAAGAGAAGTGCGGTGGCTGGTGGGGGCCGTGTGGCTGGGGTGCCTGGTGGTGCGCCTGGTGGTGCCGGCAGCCCGGCCGGTGAGGTACGCCGGCCGGGCGGGTGGCCGCGCCGTCAGAGCGTCTTGCCGGTCGCCGGGCCCACGATCAGCCCGTCGCCGAAGGCGTCCACGCGGACCGTGTCGCCGTCCTTGATCTCGCCGGAGAGGATCTCCTTGGCGAGGCGGTCGCCGATGGAGGTCTGGACGAGGCGGCGCAGCGGACGGGCGCCGTACGCCGGGTCGTTGCCCTCGTCGGCGAGCCAGGCCAGGGCCTCGTCGGTGACCTCCAGGGTGAGGCGCCGCTCGGCGAGCCGCCTCGCGAGCCGGTCGATCTGCAGCCGGGCGATGCGGGCCAGTTCCTCCTTGCTGAGCGCGGAGAACACCACCAGGTCGTCCAGCCGGTTGAGGAACTCCGGCTTGAAGGAGGTCCGTACCGTCTCCAGCACCTGCTCCTTCTTCTCCGTCTCGCTGAGCACCGGGTCGACCAGGTACTGGCTGCCCAGGTTGGAGGTGAGGACGAGGATGGTGTTGCGGAAGTCGACCGTGCGGCCCTGGCCGTCCGTCAGGCGGCCGTCGTCCAGCACCTGCAGGAGGATGTCGAAGACCTCGGGGTGGGCCTTCTCGACCTCGTCGAGCAGGATCACGCTGTACGGACGGCGGCGCACGGCCTCCGTGAGCTGGCCGCCCTCCTCGTAGCCGACGTACCCGGGAGGCGCGCCGACGAGCCGGGCCACGCTGTGCTTCTCGCTGTACTCGGACATGTCGATGCGGACCATGGCCCGCTCGTCGTCGAAGAGGAACTCCGCGAGCGCCTTGGCCAGTTCGGTCTTGCCGACACCGGTCGGGCCGAGGAAGAGGAAGGAACCGGTGGGCCGGTCGGGATCGGCGATCCCGGCGCGGCTGCGGCGCACCGCGTCGGAGACGGCCCGTACGGCCTCGGACTGCCCGATGAGCCGCTTGCCGATCTCGTCCTCCATGCGCAGCAGCTTCTGCGTCTCGCCCTCCAGGAGCCGCCCGGCGGGGATGCCGGTCCAGGAGGCCACGACGTCGGCGATGTCGTCGGAGCCGACCTCGTCCTTGACCATCGTGTCCTGGGCGGCCTCCTCCTCGGCCTCGGAGGCGGCCTCCAGCTCCTTCTCCAGGGAAGGGATCTCTCCGTAGAGCAGCTTGGAGGCGGTGTCGAAGTCGCCGTCGCGCTGGGCGCGTTCGGCCTGCCCGCGCAGGTCGTCGAGGCGTTCCTTCAGCTCGCCGACCCGGTTGAGGGACGTCTTCTCCTTCTCCCAGCGGGCGGTCAGACCGCGCAGCTCCTCCTCCTTGTCGGCGAGGTCACGGCGCAGCTTCTCCAGGCGCTCGCGGGAGGCCGGGTCGGTCTCCTTCTCCAGCGCCAGCTCCTCCATCTTCAGCCGGTCGACGGCGCGCTGGAGTTCGTCGATCTCGACCGGGGACGAGTCGATCTCCATCCGCAGGCGCGAGGCGGCCTCGTCGACGAGGTCGATGGCCTTGTCGGGCAGGAAGCGGGAGGTGATGTAGCGGTCGGAGAGTGTGGCCGCGGCGACCAGGGCGCTGTCCGCGATCTGCACCTTGTGGTGGGCCTCGTAGCGGCCCTTGAGGCCGCGCAGGATCGCGATGGTGTCCTCGACGGTCGGCTCGGAGACCAGCACCTGCTGGAAGCGCCGCTCCAGCGCCGGGTCCTTCTCGATCCGCTCCCGGTACTCGTCGAGCGTGGTGGCGCCGACCATGCGCAGCTCACCGCGGGCGAGCATCGGCTTGAGCATGTTGCCCGCGTCCATGGCGGAGTCGCCGCCGGCGCCCGCGCCCACGACGGTGTGCAGCTCGTCGATGAAGGTGATGATCTGCCCGTCGGAGTCCTTGATCTCCGCGAGGACGGTCTTCAGCCGCTCCTCGAACTCGCCGCGGTACTTGGCGCCCGCGACCATCGCGCCCAGGTCGAGCGCGACGAGCCGCTTGTCCTTGAGGGACTCGGGCACGTCGCCCTTCACGATCCGCTGGGCCAGTCCCTCGACGACGGCGGTCTTGCCGACGCCGGGCTCGCCGATGAGCACCGGGTTGTTCTTGGTGCGGCGGGACAGCACCTGCACGACCCGCCGGATCTCCTGGTCCCGCCCGATGACCGGGTCGAGCTTGCCGTCGCGCGCGGCGGCGGTGAAGTCGGTACCGAACTTCTCCAGGGCCTTGTACTGGCCCTCCGGGTCCGCGGTGGTCACGCGGCGCCCTCCCCTCGCCTTCTGAAAGGCCTCCAGCAGCTTCTTGGCGGTGGCACCCTGCCCCGACAGCACCTCGCCGGCCGCGCCGCCCTTCGCGGCGATGCCGATGAGCAGGTGCTCGGTGGAGAGGTACTCGTCGCCGAGGTCCTTGGCGCGCTCGGTCGCGTCGGCGATCACGGCGAGCAGTTCACGGTTGGGCTGCGGGGGCGCGACGGTGGACCCGGTCACGCTGGGCAGCCCGGCGAGCACCCGCTCCACACCGGAGCGCACGGCCGCCTGGTCGGCGTCGACGGCGGCGAGCAGGTCGGTGATGTTCTCGTTCTCCTGCCCCTGGAGCAGCGCCAGCAGCAGGTGGGCGGGCGTGAGGTCCGGGTGCCCCTCGGTCACGGCCCGGTTGCCGGCCGCGTTGATCGCTTCCCGGCTCCTGTTGGTCAGCTCGGCGTCCACGTGTCCGTTCTCCTCCTCGGCGTCGGCTCGTCGGCCGTACATCCCACTGCTGACTTAACCAACGTACACAAAGTTGAGTCTATTCCACTCAAGGCGGCTCCGGGCGGCTCCGGTGGAGGCGCGAGGGTGGTTCTGGTTGGCTTCCGTTCCATGAGTACGTACTCCGTGGATCCGGGTGCCCCGGACGAGCCCTATCTGAGCTTCTGGCGGGAGCGGCACCTGTGCACGCTGACGACCCTCCGCCCCGACGGGAGCCCGCACGTCGTTCCCGTCGGAGTGACCTACGACGCCGGGGCGCGGCTGGCCCGGGTGATCACGAACAAGGCGAGCGCCAAGGCGGCCCATGTGCTGGCCGCGGGGCCGGAGGGCGCCCGGGTCGCCGTGTGCCAGGTGGACGGGCGCCGGTGGGCGACGCTGGAGGGGCGGGCGCACGTCCGCGGTGAGCGGGAGCGGGTGGCGGAGGCGGAGCGGCGCTACGCGGAGCGCTACGAGCGGGTCCCGTCGCCCAATCCGTCACGCGTGGTGATCGAGATAGAGGTGGAGCGGGCCCTGGGGCGGGGTTGAGCGTGTTTCGGCCACCCTGAAGGGCCGAGCAAACACGCGCATACGGGGAAATGTCCGCCGAAACGACAGCGGCGTCACCGTGTTCAGGTCACGGTGACGCCGCTGCGGGGGGAAGTACCTGAGCGATCTTTTACGACGGGGGAATCGCGTCAGGCACTGCGGGGGGTGGCCGAGATGGTCCTCACGTCCGAGACTCCCGGGTCTGCCAACCGGTGGTCTCGCTGGTCCAGGTTCACAAAGATCATTCCGTAGCGAATGGCGCATCGCACGGGCTGTGGCGCCCCGCGGGGCTTCCGCAGGCACCGGTACGCCCGCACGTCCTCGTCCTCGTCCCGCGTGACGACGACCGGCTCTCCGAAGACGGTCACCATCAGCGAGTCGCCGCTGTGGGGGATGGCGGTGACCAGGTCGATGAAGTGCCAGCCGGAGCGATAGGCGGTGGCCATCTCGCGGCGGAAGGAGCGGTCGTCGGGCGGAGTCGTCACGTCAGCTCCCGGCTCCGCCTGCCGCCGAACCGGTGTTCACGGCCACCAGGGGCCACTCGGTGACCGCCCGGACCTGGGACTTCCCGGCCGACGGCCACTCAGTGACGGCCTGGAGCTGGGACTTCCCGGCCGACGGCCACTCAGTCACCGCCTGGATACCGCTCTTAGCGCCGGAGACGCCGCTCAACACCCCCAGGGCCGCGACGGCGGACAAGCCGGCGACGAACACCGAGCGAAGCAGTCTGTTACGCATAGTCGGCTTCATCCTCACTTGAAGGTCCCCTTTTCCCCCGTCACGTACGACGATGGCTCATTCGGGCACGTGGTGGCCACAGAATCAGTGCATCATGTTCCTGCATGTTCAGGATATTGGGGGGTGGAGATTTAGTGGCGAATCGGCCAAAAGCGGCACATCCCCATGCGATGACGCAGCTCTGTGAAGAAGGCAGCCGCCTCTACACCAGCGCTCTCAGTACGGGACGCATCGCCCGCTCGGACACGGACACCGCCCCGTGCCTGATCGAATTCGCCCTGCTCCACCCCGATCCCGACGACCCCGACTGGCTGCGCCCGGTACCCCCGGCGGTCGCCCTCGCCCAGCGGCTCAACCCCATCGAACGGGAGATAGCCGAGCACAGGCGCCTGTCCGTCGAACTCGCCGAGGTCTTCGAGCCGTTCATGGCGCTCAGCACGGTGGCGACGACAAGCAGCGACTCCATCACGGTGCTGGAAGGCAGCGAGCGGATCAACGGGGCGCTCAACCTCGCCACCTCCCAGTGCCAGACCGAACTCGTCACGGTACAGCCGTCCGACCGCATCTCGGAGACCAGTCTGCTGCAGGGACTGGAGCGGGACCGGCCCCTTATCGAACGTGGTGTGAAGATCCGCAGCCTGTACCAGCACACGGCGCGGTACAACCCGGAGAAACTGGCCTATGCCGCCCAGCTCTCGGACGGCAAGATCGAGTACCGCACCATCGACGAACTGGTCGAGCGCCTGATCATCGTCGACGGCACGGTCGCCTTCATCCCGGTCCGCGAGGACCACAAGATCGCCCTGGAACTGCGTCAACCCGGCCTGGTCCGCTATCTCATGAAGGTCTTCGAGTACCTGTGGGACCGAGCCGTCCCGATGAGCGCCGGCGGGCCGTACGAAGTCGACGCCGAGGGCATCACCGAGATCCAGCACTCCATCGCCAAGCTCCTGGTGGAGGGCCATGTCGACGAGGCCATCGCCCGCCGCCTCGGCATGAACGTACGGACCTGCCGTGCCCACATCGCCAAGCTGGCCCAGGCCCTGGGCAGCGGCAGCCGTGCCCAACTCGGCTACCTCATCGCCCAGTCGGGCATCCTGAACAAGAACGGCCCGCTGCCGGAGCCGGACGGCCGCCGGTGAGCGGCATACCGTCGCCGCACCCGGAGCACGGCCCCGAGGAGCTCTGCCGCGCGGCATCGGAACTGTACGCACAGGCCCTGCGGGACGGCGGGATCGACGGCACCGAGGCCGAACGGGCGCCCTGCCTGCTGGACCTGGGTCTGCTGCAGCCGGCCGTCGCGGACCCGGGGCGGCTGGAGCCGGTCGCCCCGACCGTCGCCCTCAACCGCCTCCTGCGCACCTCCCGCTCCCGCATCGCCGACGAACAGCGCCGCGAGGAACGCCTGGTGGAGCTCTTCGATCCCCTGATGCGCATCGACGCACCGCACTCCGCCACCACCGCCACCCCCACCCTGCGCCTCCTCAGCGGCAGCGACCGCATCAACCGCGCCCTCGACGAGGCCATGGCCGAGGGCCGCGAGGAAGTCCTCTGCATCCAGCCGTACACCGGCCTCGGCGGCCCACGCGGCGACATCGCGCAGACCGAGGCCTACGGCCGCGACCAGGCGCTGCTGGACCGCGGCGGCCGTATCCGCACCCTCTACCAGGACACGCTGCGCCACCGGCCCACCATCTACGCCTACAACGAGCAGCTGAAGGGCGACACGGCGGCCCGCACCCTCGACGAACTGCCCGACCGCCTCGTCGTCGTCGACCGTACGGTGGCCTTCGTCCCCGCGAGCGAGGACGGCACCGGCGCCCTCGCCCTCGAGGTCCGCCACCCCGCACTGGTCAGGTACTTCGTCACCACCTTCGACCGGCTCTGGCACCTGGCCACCCCCATGTACCCGGAAGCCGTCCGCCGCCCCTCCCTCGACGGCGTCACCCCGCGCCAGCGCGCGATCGCCGCCCTCCTCGTCGAGGGCCACACCGACGCCGTCATCGCCGACCGCCTCGGCATGAACGTCCGCACCGCCCGCGTCCACATCGCCAAACTCGCCGCCACCCTGGGCAGCGAGAGCCGGGCCCAGCTCGGCTATCTCATCGCACGGTCGGGGATCCTCGACCGGGAAGCCTGACCACGGCCGGCTGCGCCGTGCGCGGCGGCCCGTCCAGCCCCACCTGGGCGATCCGCACCCCCAGCTGAGTACGGCTGGCCGCCCCCAGCGTCTCCGACAGCCGGGCGATGTGGGCCCGGCAGGTGCGGACGCTGATACCGAGCCGCTCGGCGATCACCGCGTCCTGATGACCCTCCGCCAGCAGGGCCGCGATGGACTGCTCGCGGTGGGAGATGCCCTCGATGCCGGTGTCGGGCAGCGGCGCGGTCAGCGGGATGGCCAGCCGCCACAGCCTTTCGAAAACCGTCACCAGGTATTCGACCAGCGCGGGATGACGCAGTTCCAGCGCCATCGTGCGGTCGGCGTTGGCGGGGATGAAGGCCACCGTGCGGTCGAAGAGGATCAGCCGGTCGATGACCTCGTCCAGGGTGCGGGCCTCCACCGTGTCACCCATCAGCTCCAGGTAGTTCAGCAGCCCCTGCCCGTGCCGGGCCACGTGCGTGTACAGGTCGCGCATGCGCACGCCCCGGCCGCGCAGCGCCAGCGCCCGGTGCAGTCCCTCGGTGAGCTCGTCCTCCCGCCGGATGCCGCCGGGCTGCACGGTCAGCACCTCGGTGGTGCAGGCCTCGGTCGCCTCGTCCATCGCGGCCTGGATCCGGGACAACCCGTCCAGGACGCGGATGGCGGTGCCCTCCGCCGAGACGGACGCGGCAGGCTGCGACTGCCGTCCCAGACCGGCGTACCGCTCGAACGCGGACACCGCCGAGCCCACCCGTCGCTGGCTCTCCCTAACTTCGTCGTACACCCCGCGCAGCAGCCGGGTCATGACCTCCTGCGGGGAGGTCGGCACCAGCCAGTCCATGTCGTCGGGGTCCGGGTGCAGCAGTGCCAGCTCCAGCAGGCAGGGCACCGGTTCGGCGTCCGTGCGTGCCACGCGGCCCCGCCGTACGGCCCGGGAATACACGCGATCCCCGGCCTCGCACAGTCGGTCGGCACCGTGGGGATGCTCCTCCGTCCCGTGCCCGGCCATCGCCCATTCCACCCCCGGTTTGCGGCCTCTTCCGCAGCGCAACTATGCGCGGCCCCGACCGGGTCCGCAACACGGCTCTCCGCGCCACGACCGACGTAAACCACTGGTATGGCCGGTTATCGCCCCGCCCCCGCCCGCCGCACTGCAACAAGCTGATGGTGGTGCGCCTCAAGCCACGGGTGCATCGTGGTACCGCCTGCTCCGGGCGCCAGGACGCCCGGTGGGGCCCGGTCGGGCTTCCCCGTCCGACCTGGGCCGCCGCATCGCGCCCACGGGGGTGGCGCGATGCGGCAGCCGGCCGGCGCCGTGCCCGGGGGCGGCTACTTCAGGCCGATGGCCGCGCAGTCCGCCTTGAGCTTGGGCGTGCAGATGTCGTCCACCTTGTAGATGCCGTCCGCGAGGACGGTGCTCTTGATGGTCTTCTGCGTCAGGGCGTTCACCGTGACCAGCTGGGCGGGGATGTCCTTGTTGGTGGGGCTGTCGACCTTGTCCTGGGTGAGGGAGTCGAACTGGATGTCCCGGCCCTGCAGCTTGGCGACGGCCATCTCCGCGGCGGCCTGGGCCAGGTCCGGGTAGGGCTTGTAGACGCTCATGTACTGCTCGCCGGAGACGACCCGCTGGACCGCCGACAGCTCCGCGTCCTGGCCGGTGATGGGCGGAAGATGGGTGACGCCCGCGTTGTGGAACGCGTCGACGATGGCACCGGCCATGGCGTCGTTGGCGGAGTAGACGGCGGCGATGTTGTCCTTGCCGATCGTGTTGATCGCCTTGGTCATCTCCTTCTCGGCGTTCTTCGGGTCCCAGAGGGGGGTGTCGTAGCTGTCGGCGATGGTCACCTTGCCGTTGAGCTCGGAGAGCGCGCCCTCCTTGAACTGCGCCGTGTTCGGGTCGGTGGACGAGCCGTTGATCATCACGACCTTGTCGGAGGTGTCGGCCTGCGGGCCCAGCGCCTCGAGCAGGGTGCGGGCCTGGACCTCACCGACGAGCTCGTTGTCGAAGGAGGCGTACGCGTCGATCGGGCCCTCGGCCAGCCGGTCGTAGGCGATGACCGGGATGCCCGCCTCATGGGCCTTCTTCACCATGGGGGCGATGCCGTGCGAGTCGACGGCGTCGAGGACGATCAGGTCGACCTTGTCGTCGATCATCTGCTGCATCTGGCGGATCTGCGTCTTCAGGCTCGACCCCGCGTTGGCGTACACGGTCTTGCCCTGCTTCTTGGTGAGCTCGGAGATCCGGTCCCGCATGATCGGGTAGTCGAACTCCGCGTACCGCGTGTTCGTCTTCTCCGGCATCAGGACGCCCACGGTGACGTCGTTGCCCTTGGTCGGGCTTGCGTCGCTCGAGTCCCCCGTCGCGTTCAGCATGCCGCAGCCGGCGAGCGAGAGGGTCATCGTGGTGGCGGCCACGGACAGGGCGATACGACGCATTCGAGGGCTCACTTCAGGGGTTTCGGGACGCGGCGGCTCCTATGCCACCCAGATGTCTGAAAAGCCAACGCGTCGCCCACCACCGGCGTCAAGCGGAATCACTTAACGAGTGCGCAACACCACGCTCCGCAGCACCTGTGAAGGCGGAGCGGAATCGCCTCCAAACGCCCTTTACGGACCCTTCACCCAGCGGGAGTTCACGTGTGGGTAAAGATCGGTGCAACCAACTCCATACCTCGCGAGTCGCGATCGTCGGCAGCGCGAACGCCCACTCGGGTCGCCGCCCCGATCCGAGCACAGGAGCGAACGATTCACGACGCGCACGTCCCCACCGGAACGTCCCCCCGGCACCGAAGGGCACGGCGAAGGGGCCCGGAGGTTCACCCTCCGGACCCCTTCGGCGTGCGCGTGCGCGTCAGTCCGACGGCCCCTGCCGCTTCGGACGCCAGACCACCAGCGCGCTGGTCTGCTGGACCTCCTGGTACGGGACGAGGTCCCGCCGGTAGGAGGCGTGCACGGCGGCCTCGCGCTGACGCATCGCCGCCGCCGCGCCGTCCAGCGCCGCCTGCATCTCCGCGACACGGGACTGGAGGGCGGCGACCTGGTTCTCCAGTTCGATGATGCGCTTGATGCCGGCCAGGTTGATGCCCTCGTCCTGCGACAACTGCTGCACCTGGCGAAGCAGTTCGATGTCGCGGGCCGAGTAGCGGCGGCCCCGGCCGGGAGTGCGGTCGGGCGAGACCAGGCCCAGGCGGTCGTACTGGCGCAGCGTCTGCGGGTGCAGGCCGGAAAGCTGGGCCGCCACCGAGATGACGTAGACCGGGGTCTCCTCGGTCAGTTCATACGGGTTGCGTCGACGGCCGTCCATCCCACTCAAGCTCCCTTCGCAGCCTCGAACAGCTCAGCCCGCGGATCCTCCCCCGCGGTCGCCTCGCGATACGCCTCGAGCGCGTCACGAGCCTTCCCCGACAGGTCCTTCGGAACACTCACCTCGACGGTGACCAACAGGTCGCCGCGGGTGCCGTCCTGGCGGACCGCGCCCTTGCCCCGCGCCCGCATGGTGCGCCCGTTGGGCGTGCCCGGCGGCAGCTTCAGCGTGACGGCGGGGCCGCCGAGGGTCGGGACCCTGACCTCGCCGCCGAGGGCCGCCTCGGCGAACGTGACGGGGACGGTGACCGTGAGGTTGTCGCCCCTGCGGCCGAACACCGGATGCTCACCCACGTGCACGACCACGTACAGGTCACCCGCCGGCCCGCCCCGCTCGCCGGGCGCGCCCTTGCCGCGCAGCCGGATGCGCTGCCCGTCGGTCACGCCGGCCGGGATACGGACCTGCATGGTGCGGGACGACTTGGCCCGGCCGCTGCCCTTGCAGTCCATGCAGGGGTGTTCCGCGATCAGACCGCGGCCCTTGCAGTCGGGGCAGGGGTCGGTGAGGGAGAAGCCTCCCCCGGAGCCCCGGGCGACCTGGCCGGTGCCGACGCAGGTCGGGCACACACGCGGGGTGCCGTTCTTGTCGCCGGTGCCCGAACAGGCCTTGCACGGTGCCTGCGAGGACATCCTGAGCGGGACCGTGGCCCCCTCGATGGCCTCCGTGAAGCTCAGCGTGACCTCGGACTCGATGTCCTGGCCGCGCCGGGGCTGGGTGCGTGTGGTACCCGCACCGCCCCGGTTGAACAGGCCCCCGAAGACGTCACCGATTCCGCCGCCGAAGCCGCCGCCCTGGGCACCGCCTCCGGCTCCGCCGCCGAAGAGGTCGCCCAGGTCGAAGTTGAACGATCCGCCACCCGCTCCCGGCCCGGGGCGGAAGCCCCCGTTGCCGAAGAGCGCGCGCGCCTCGTCGTACTCCTTGCGCTTCTTGGGGTCACCGAGGACGTCGTTCGCCTCGGAGATCTCCTTGAAGCGCTCCTCGGCCTTGGCGTTGCCCTTGTTGGCGTCCGGGTGGTTCTCGCGGGCGAGCTTCCGGTACGCCTTCTTGATCTCGGCCTCGGTGGCGTCCTTGGGGACGCCGAGGACCTTGTAGTAGTCCTTCTCGATGAAGTCCTTGGTGCTCATCCCCGACGCCCCTCCTTCCCGTCAGTGTCTACGACGTCAGCCCTCCTCAGGGCCGTTGTCCTTGTCGTCGTCCGCCGCCTGGGCCTCGTCGGCCCCCTCGGCCTTGACCGTCTGCGCGCCGGGCTGCGGCTCGGCCACGGCCACCCGCGCGGGGCGGATGGTGCGCTCGCCGATGCGATACCCGGGCTGCAGGATCGCCACGCACGTCGTCTCGGTGACGTCCGGCGCGTAACTGTGCATCAGGGCCTCGTGGATCGTCGGGTCGAAGGGCTCGCCCTCCTTGCCGAACTGTTGCAGGCCCATCTTGGCCGCGACGGTCTCCAGCGACTCGGCCACCGACTTGAAGCCGCCGACGAGTTCGCCGTGTTCCCTCGCTCGCCCGATGTCGTCCAGCACGGGCAGGAGCTCGGTCAGGAGGTTCGCGATGGCGATCTCCTTGACCTGGATCCGGTCGCGCTCGACGCGGCGGCGGTAGTTCTGGTACTCGGCCTGGAGGCGCTGGAGGTCCGCGGTGCGCTCGCCGAGCGCGGTGCGCACCTGGTCCAGCTGGGCCACCAGACCCGCTGTCTGGCTCGCGTCCCCGGCCGGGGCCGCCTCCTCCTTCGGGGAGGAGGCGGCCTTCGGCTCGGCGTCTTCAGGGGTGGCGCCGGAGGGGACGTCGGGCTTCTCGTCGAAGCCCGGGGTCTCCTCCGTCACGCGGCACCGTCCTTGCGCTCGTCGTCCACGATCTCGGCGTCGACGACATCGTCGTCGGCCTTGGCCTCACCGGCACCGGCGGACTCGCCACCGGCGGCCTGCGCGGCGTCGGCGTACATGGCCTGGCCCAGCTTCTGGGAGACGGCCGCGACCTTCTCCGTGGCGCCCCGGATCTCGGCGGTGTCCTCGCCCTTGAGGGCTTCCTTCAGTTCGCCGATCGCGCCCTCGACCTCGGTCTTGATCTCGCCCGGGACCTTGTCCTCGTTGTCCTTGAGGAACTTCTCGGTCTGGTAGACGAGCTGCTCGCCCTGGTTGCGGCTCTCGGCGGCCTCGCGGCGCTTGTGGTCCTCCTCCGCGTACCGCTCGGCCTCCTCGCGCATGCGGTCGACCTCTTCCTTCGGGAGCGAGGAGCCGCCGGTGACGGTCATCTTCTGCTCCTTGCCGGTGCCGAGGTCCTTCGCCGTGACGTGCATGATGCCGTTGGCGTCGATGTCGAAGGAGACCTCGATCTGCGGGACGCCGCGCGGCGCCGGCGGCAGACCGGTCAGCTCGAACATGCCGAGCTTCTTGTTGTACGCCGCGATCTCGCGCTCGCCCTGGTAGACCTGGATCTGCACGGACGGCTGGTTGTCCTCGGCCGTGGTGAAGATCTCGGAGCGCTTGGTCGGGATCGTGGTGTTGCGCTCGATCAGCTTGGTCATGATGCCGCCCTTGGTCTCGATACCGAGGGACAGCGGGGTGACGTCGAGCAGCAGGACGTCCTTGACCTCGCCCTTGAGGACACCGGCCTGGAGCGAGGCGCCGATGGCGACGACCTCGTCCGGGTTCACGCCCTTGTTGGCCTCCTTGCCGCCGGTCAGCTCCTTGACGAGCTCGGCGACGGCGGGCATACGGGTGGAGCCACCGACGAGGACGACGTGGTCGATCTCGTTGATGGAGATGCCGGCGTCCTTGATGACGTTGTGGAACGGCGTCTTGCAGCGCTCCAGCAGGTCGGCCGTCAGCTGCTGGAACTGAGCCCGGGTGAGCTTCTCGTCCAGGTGCAGCGGGCCCTCGGCGGACGCGGTGATGTAGGGAAGGTTGATCGAGGTCTCGGTGGACGAGGACAGCTCGATCTTCGCCTTCTCGGCGGCCTCGCGCAGACGCTGCAGGGCCATCTTGTCCTTGGCCAGGTCCACGCCGTGACCGGACTTGAACTGCTGCACCAGGTAGTCGACGACGCGCTGGTCCCAGTCGTCACCACCGAGGTGGTTGTCACCGTTGGTGGCCTTCACCTCGACGACGCCGTCGCCGATCTCCAGCAGGGACACGTCGAAGGTGCCGCCGCCGAGGTCGAAGACGAGGATCGTCTGGTCGTCCTTGTCCAGGCCGTAGGCGAGCGCGGCCGCGGTCGGCTCGTTGACGATGCGAAGGACGTTCAGACCGGCGATCTCGCCGGCCTCCTTGGTCGCCTGGCGCTCGGAGTCGTTGAAGTACGCCGGGACGGTGATGACCGCGTCGGTCACCTTCTCGCCCAGGTAGGACTCGGCGTCGCGCTTCAGCTTCTGCAGGATGAAGGCGGAGATCTGCTGCGGGTTGAAGGGCTTCCCGTCGAGCTCCATCTTCCAGTCGGTGCCCATGTGGCGCTTCACCGAGCGGATGGTCCGGTCCACGTTCGTGACCGCCTGGCGCTTGGCGACCTCGCCCACCAGCACCTCGCCGTTCTTGGCGAAGGCGACGACGGACGGCGTGGTCCTGGCACCCTCGGCGTTGGTGATGACGGTGGGCTCGCCGCCCTCCAGAACGCTGACGACGGAGTTAGTCGTGCCCAGGTCGATGCCGACCGCACGTGCCATGGTTGATTCCTCCAGCTGACTTGAGTGGAACAGGCTCAAGTGTGCATGAGGCGGACCGCTGGGTCAACAGACATGAGTCGACTGGGCTCAAGTCTTATCCGTTCCTTACACGCAACCGCCCTGTGACCTGCGTGGATGCATCACCGGAGTCCTGTGTGGAGCCCTGCGCGGGCGGCCTGAAGGAGGCCCGAACGGGTGACGTGAAGGAGGTCTGGGCCGGTGTCCGGGTGAAGGTCTGAACGGGTGTGCGGGTGGAGGTCTGCGCGGGCGTCCTGGTGGAGGTCTGGACCGGTGTCCCGGTGAGGGTCCGGGTCGCCGTCCGGGGTCCGGTCTGTGCGGGTGCCCGGCGACGGGCCCCGTACACGGGGACGCGCAGCAGTCCGAGCACGACCGCCGACGCCCCGCCGACCACCCACAGCACGGCCGGCTCCCCCGCCCACCCGCTGTGCACGAGCACCCCGGCCAGTACCGCCGCGAAGGCCCCGGCCCCCAGCAGCGCGGTGACCGTGGGCGGCGTGGGCCCGAGCCGCCGCAGCCGGTGGGCGAGGTGGTCGGGCCCGCCGCGCAGCAGCGGGCGCCCGGCCATCAGCCGCGAGACGACCACGAGGACCACGTCCGCGGTGGCGACCGCGGTGAGCGGGAAGAGGACCCGGGCGCTGGACGCGAGCGGGTACCCCGCCCGGGCGAACACGGCGGCGGCGGCGAGCAGGAAGCCGGTGAACAGCGACCCGCAGGCCCCCAGACCGATCCGGGCCGGCGGCCAGTTGTGCATGAGGAACCCGGTCAGGGCGGCGGCGAGCACGCTCAGCAGCACCGCGAGCCCGTCCATCACCTCGGCCGCCGCGCAGGCGCCGGCGCCGAAGGCGGTGACCACCCCGACCGTGCCCGCGAGCCCGTCGGCGTGGTCGAGGGCCCGGAAGGCCAGCGCCGCGAAGACGATCCAGGCGACCGCGAGCAGCCCGGCGGGCAGCCCCGTCTCCTCGTACGGCACCACGAAGGCCGCCGCCACCGCCGTACCGCCGACCAGCACCCGCGCCCGCAGCCGCCACACGTCGGCGGCCAGCCCGAGCGCGGCGACGCCCACCCCCGCGACCAGCAGCCGCGCCACCCCGTCCCCCAGGGGTGCCACCCGCGTCCACTGCCCGGTCCCGGCGACGAGACAGGTGACGGCCACGACGGCCAGCCCCCCGAACAGCGGCACCGGCCGCTGTCGCCGCCGGTCGACGATCCCGGCCCGCAGAACGGGCCCCCTGAGCAGCGCCGCGAGCACGGCGGTCAGGAGGAAGGCGGTGGTGGCGGCGATGATCCCGTAGAGCACGGCTCTAAATTAGGCCCGAAAGTAACAATTCTGGATGAATAACACGATCAGATTGCCGGACGGGCTCCCCCTCGGCCCCTCTGCGGCCTCCGCTCAGGCACACCTCAGCGACCCATATCACCCCGCACCCGGCTGCATCCCGACGGAAGATGGGGGTAGTCTCAGACGGACTGCATAAGTTACCGCTTAGTAATGTCGCTCGGTTAATTCGAGGCCGCCTCAGGAGCCCCAATGCAACTCGCCGCGATCATCGTGTCGCTGGTCCTGATCGTGGTCGGCGTGGCACTGTTCGGCCGCGCCCTCCTGCAGATCTACAACTTCATGCGGCTGGGCCAGCCCGTGCCGGCCGGTACGCGGACCAACGATCCCACACAGCGCACCCTCACCGTGGCCAGGGAGTTCGTCGGCCACACCCGGATGAACCGGTGGGGCGTCATCGGTGTGGCGCACTGGTTCGTGGCGGTGGGCTTCTTCACCCTGCTGCTGACGATCGTCAACGCGTTCGGCCAGCTGTTCAAGGCCGAGTGGCTCCTGCCGGTCCTCGGTGACTGGGCGCCGTACAACATGTACGTCGAGTTCATCGGCACGATGACGGTGCTCGGCATCCTCGCGCTGATCGTCATCCGCCAGCTGAGCCACCCGCGCAAGCCGGGCCGCAAGTCCCGCTTCGCCGGCTCCAACTTCGGCCAGGCGTACTTCGTCGAGACCGTCATCCTGGTCGTCGGCGTCTGCATCTTCATGCTGCACGCCCTGGAGGGCGCCCAGCACCACGTGGACGGCTACGAGGCCTCGTTCTTCATCTCGTACCCGGTGGTGCACTGGCTGGAGGGCATGGACGTCTCCACGCTCCAGAACCTCACCTACTTCTTCGCCGGCCTGAAGATCGCGACCTCCTTCATCTGGATGATCGTGGTCGGCCTGAAGACCGACATGGGTGTGGCCTGGCACCGCTTCCTCGCGTTCCCGAACATCTGGTTCAAGCGCAACGCGACCGGTGAGACCTCGCTGGGCGCCCTGCTCCCGATGACGTCCGGCGGCAAGCCGATCAACTTCGAGGACCCGGGCGACGACGACGTGTTCGGCGTCTCGCAGGTCGAGCAGTTCTCCTGGAAGGGCCTGCTGGACTTCTCCACCTGCACCGAGTGCGGCCGCTGCCAGTCGCAGTGCCCCGCCTGGAACACCGGCAAGCCGCTCTCCCCCAAGCTGCTGATCATGTCGCTGCGGGACCACGCCCACGCCAAGGCGCCGTACCTGCTCGCGGGTGGCGGCAAGACCATGGAGGGCGAGGAGAAGGCGTCCGAGGAGGCGCTGAAGGACGTCCCCGCCGCCGCTCTCGCGGAGGCCGAGCGCCCGCTGGTCGGCACCGCCGAGGAGAACGGCGTCATCGACCCGGACGTCCTGTGGTCCTGCACCACCTGCGGCGCCTGCGTCGAGCAGTGCCCCGTCGACATCGAGCACGTCGACCACATCGTCGACATGCGCCGCTACCAGGTGATGATCGAGAGCGCGTTCCCGTCCGAGGCGGGCACGATGCTCAAGAACCTGGAGAAGAAGGGCAACCCCTGGGGCCTGGCCAAGAAGCAGCGCCTGGAGTGGCTCAAGGAGGTCGACTTCGAGGTCCCGGTCGTCGGCAAGGACATCGAGGACCTCAGCGAGGTCGAGTACCTGTACTGGGTCGGCTGCGCCGGCGCCCTCGAGGACCGCGCCAAGAAGACCACGAAGGCCTTCGCCGAACTCCTCCACATCGCGGGCGTCAAGTTCGCGATCATGGGCGGCGACGAGAAGTGCACCGGTGACTCCGCCCGCCGCCTCGGCAACGAGCCCCTCTTCCAGGAGCTCGGCATGGAGAACGTGATGGCCCTGAACACGGCGTTCGGCGAGGAGCTGGACGACGAGGGCAAGGTCACGGCCGAGTCGAAGAAGCCCAAGTCGGCGAAGAAGATCGTCGCCACCTGCCCGCACTGCCTCAACACCCTCGGCAACGAGTACCCGCAGCTCGGCGGCGACTACGAGGTCATCCACCACACCCAGCTCCTCCAGCACCTGGTGGACGAGGGCAAGTTGGTCCCGGTGATCCCGGTCGAGGGCATCATCACCTACCACGACCCGTGCTACCTGGGCCGCCACAACAAGATCTACACGCCCCCGCGCGAGATCATCGGCAAGGTCCCGGGCCTGCGCAACGAGGAGATGCACCGCCACAAGGAGCGCGGCTTCTGCTGCGGCGCCGGCGGCGCCCGGATGTGGATGGAGGAGCGGATCGGCAAGCGCATCAACAACGAGCGCGTCGACGAGGCCCTCTCCCTCAACCCGGACATCGTCTCCACGGCCTGCCCGTTCTGCCTGGTCATGCTGACCGACTCGGTCAACGGCAAGAAGAACGACGGGAAGGCGAAGGAGTCCATCCAGGTCGTGGACGTCGCCCAGCTCCTCCTCGACTCCGTCAAGACCCCGGTCGACCCGGCGGGCGAGGCGGAGACGGAGAGCGAGCCGGAGCCGGAGCCGGTGAAGTAGGAGCCGGTGAAGTAGGCGAAGCGCCCCGACCCGACCGGTACGACCGATGCCCCCTCGCCCTCTCCGGGCGAGGGGGCATCGTCGTGCTCACCAGGCGGAGACGGTGGAGCTCGGTGTCACGACGGGCCCGGAGTCGGGAAAGGTCGGTGTCACGACGGGCCCGGGGTCGGAAAGGGTCGGTGGCCCGCCCGGGGCGGAGTCGGAAGAGGTCGGTGTCCCGCCCGGGGCCGGCTCGGCCGCTGTCGCGCCCACGACGTCGACCACCGCCCCGGTCCGCAGCCGTCCGTACAGCCACTTCGCGTCGGACAGCCGCAGGCCGATCCAGCCCGAGGTGGTGTCGTAGCTGCCCGGGGCCTTCTTGTCGTACGGAATGGCGGCGAGGAAGGTGGTCGCGCCGTCCTGCCCCCGCAGGCCGATCACCCACGGCAGCTTGTAGCTGCCCGCGGCCCCCCCGACGACCACTCCACCGCCCATCTCCTTCACGTCGGTCATCGAGGTGACGGTCATCCGCCCGGTCGGCGTCGGTGTCTTCGCGAGGCCGGAGGTGATCGGCACCTTGCGCCCGCCGGCCACGAGGTACCGCGCCGAGAGGTTCACCGTGACGTCGGCCGCCGCCCGCTGGGTCGGCGAGCTGATCGCCGTACGGGTCTGCCGCGGGGCAGGCGGCGCGCTGGTCGGGCCGGCGGCCGGCGTGGACGTCCGCCCACCGTCCGGACCGCCCAGGTTCAGCACCAGCGTGGACGCCACCGCGACCGCGGCGACCGTCCCGGCGACGGCGGCGGCAGTACGCCGGCGACGGCGGCGCGACTGGGCCAGGCGACGGATGTCCGAGCCCGAGGCGGTCGGCAACCTCTGTCCCGACTCGGCCAGTTGACGCAGCCCGGTGGTGAGGTCATCGGACACGGTCGTCCTCCCTCTCCCCGTCACCGCTGCCCAGTTCCCGCGCCAGCGCCGCCCGGCCGCGGGACAGCCGGGCCTTGACCGTCCCCACGGGGGCCCCGGTCTCGGAGGCTACCTGCTCCACACTCAGGTCGCACAGATGGTGCAGGACCACCGCCATCCGCTGCGCCTCGGGCAGTCGCCGCAACGCGGCAACCAGATCGGCGAGATGGGCCTGCCCGGACTCGGGCCCCGGCGTGTACTCCGGCGGCGGGGTACGGCGCACCAGCTCCAGCCACCGCTTCGCCCGCCGCCAGCGGCTCACCGCGAGCCGCATCGCCACGGTCCGCACCCAGGCCTCGGGCGCCCCGTCCGCCAGGAACTCCCGGCGCCGGTTCCAGGCCCGTACGAACGCGTCCTGCACGACGTCCTGCGCCTCGCCGTGGTCCCCGGTGAAGGCGTAGAGCTGGCCGGTCAGCCGGGGGAACGCGGCGGTGTAGAAAGCGTCGAACTCTTCCTCCGTCATGCCCCCGCTTCTTCCTCCGTCATGCCCCCGCCACGAGGTTCCCGATGTCCCGTGCAACCCGGCGGTCACCGCCGTGCGTACAGGTCCCGTACGTCGCACATCGAAACACACCGCAGGAGGAAATCGATGACCCGCAGAGACAACTCCCCTCGCGCCGCTGTCTTTTGGGCCGTCCGCCCACCGGTCGTGCCACTGACGTGACCTCCCGACCCCCCTCCCCGCGCGAGGACTTCGCGGCCTACGCCGACCGTGCCTGGCCCCGCCTGTACCGCACCGCCCACCTGCTGACCGGCGATCCGTGGGCGGCCCGGGAACTGGCGCGCACGACGCTGGCCGACACCTACGCCCGCCGTCGGCGGATGCCGCGCGACGACGCCGACTTCTACGTCCGGCGGACACTGGTCCGCCGGTATCTGCGCCATGCCCGTCGCCTCGCACGCGGTGCCGGCGAACGGCCGCTCCTGTTCCATGCGCTCGGACGCCTGGGCCGCCGGCAGCGGGTGGTGCTGGTGCTGCGCCACGGCGAGCACCTGGCCGAGGCGGAGATCGCCGAGGTGCTGGGCTGTTCGGTCGGCGCCGTCAGGTCGTACGCGCGGCGGGGCCTTTCGGCTCTGGGCCCGCTGCCGGTGTCGGGAGTCGGCCGATGAACCGTACCCAGGCGCGCGAGGCGCGCGAGGCACGCGAACGCGAGGTGCGCGAGGCGTTCGCCGAGGCGGCGCGCGAAGCCGACCCGCCGCCCCTGCCGCTGGCCGAGATCGAGCACGAGGGCCGCGCCCGCCGCCGCAGACGCCTCGCCACGGCGCTGCTCACCGTCTGCCTGCTGGTGCTCGCCCCACTCGGCTACATCGCCTCCCACACCCTGGTCACGACCTCGTCGTCCGGCTCGACGTCACCGTCGGACACCGCACCGGCCGGGAGCGTGCGCGTGGTCGCACCGGGCGAACGCGTGCGTCCCATGTCCGGCGTGGAGTTGTGGCTGTCGAAGGACGGGGAGCACTGGTCGACGGCATCGGGACCGGGCTGGTTCCAGCCGGTCGGCGGGCGTGCGGCGCACGGTCCCGCCCTCACCCTGCACCTGGAGGGGAGCGGCAACCGCGCCGTCCTGTCCGGCATCTACCGGGGCGACGTGCCGACCGGGCGGGTGGAGGTGACCACGCCGTCCGGCACGACACACGGCACGCTGCTCACGCTGGCGGGCGCCCGGGGCTGGAGCGCGTGGTACGCGACCCTCCCAACCGAACGGGTGAAGCGGGAGTTCGAGAAGTTGCGGGTGACGGTGTACGACGCGCGGGGCGTGGCGCTGGCGAGGAGCGGATGGAACGCGTGACCGACATGACGGACGTACCGGAACTGGCCGGGACCACGGGCCCCAGGACCACGGCCTCCGAGGACCCGGATCCGACCACAGCCCAGGAACCCGGTGCGGGTCCGAATCCGGATCCGGACCCGGACCTGGACCCGCCGAAGCCCGCACGCCGACGGCGGCGGCTGCCCCGGCGCGTCCGCAGCCGACGGCGCCGGGGCCGTTGGATCCGGCGGGCCCTGATCGCCCTGCTCACCCTCGTCCTGGCGCTGTGCGGTGCGGTCGTCGTCGCCTACCGCCTGACCGCCATCCCCGATCCGCATCCGGAGACGGTGGTCCAGAGCACCGTGTTCGTCGACGCGAGCGGCGAGTACCTGGGCCGGCGAGGCCCCGTGGACCGGCAGGACGTGAAGCTCTCCCAGGTTCCCCGGCAAGTGCAGGACGCGGTGATCGCCGCCGAGAACCGCTCGTTCCGCACGGACTCGGGTGTCTCACCGACCGCCGTCGTGCGGGCGGCGGTGTCCACGCTGAGCGGCGGTGAGCGGCAGGGCGGTTCGACGATCACGCAGCAGTACGTGAAGAACGCGCTGCTCAGCCCCGAGCAGTCGCTCACCCGGAAGGCCCGCGAGGCACTGATCGCCGTCAAGCTGGACCGCACCCGCTCCAAGGAGTCGATCCTCGAGGGTTACCTCAACACCGTGTACTTCGGCCGGGGCGCGGCCGGCATCCAGTCGGCGGCCCGCAACTACTTCGGCGTGGACGCGAAGGACCTGACGCTGTCGCAGGGCGCGGCCCTGGCGGCCATCATCAACCTGCCGTCGTACTACGAGCGGGCCGGCGCGGACGCCAAGGTGACGGCGACCCTGCACAAGCGGTGGGAGTGGGTCCTCGGCGGGATGCTCGGCGCGGGCACGATCACCGCGAAGGACCGTGCGCAGGCGGCCTTCCCGGCCTTCCGCTTCTACCCGCCGGGCGCCACGGACGGCCAGCGGCAGTACCTCATCGACGTGGCGGCGGCCGAAGCGGCGAAGCGACTGGGCATCTCCCAGGACGAGTTGGCCCGGGGCGGGTACACGGTGCGTACGACGTTCGACGTGGGGGCGCAGGACGCGACGGCGGACCGGGTGGGCGACGCGCCGCCGGCCGCCAAGGGGACACGTCTGCACACCGCCGTGGTGGCGATGGTCCCCGGGGACGGCGCGGTCCGGGTGCTGTACGGGGGTGCGGAGTACGCGAAGCAGCCGTTCAACGACGCGGTGTCCGGTGCGGTGGAGGCGGGCACGGCACTGACGGCGCTCAAGAAGTCGGGCCTCGACGCCCCGGCGGCATCCCTCATCCGTACGGCCACGCCGTCCCCGCTGCGGCTGGCGTCGGCGTACGCGGCGGTCGCGGCGGGGGCCACGTACGCGAAGCCGTACACGGTCGCGAAGATCACCCGTGCCGGCCACACCCTCTACACGGCCCGCCCCGACACCCGCCGGCTCCTGCCCGCGGGGGTGGCCGAACCCGTGGCGAAGGCCCCGGCCGGAACCTTCCTGCGCTCCTTCACCGGCGGCGCGGGCAGCGGCCCCGGCACCCGCACGGTCTGGCACACGGAGTCCGACGACCACCTCTCCGTCACGGTCGCCCTGTTCGCCGAACACCCGGCGAAGGGCAAACACCCGGCGACCCCCGCACGGCTCTCGGGCAGCCCGGAGGAGTTCGCGCAGGCGGTCGCGGGGACGGCCAGGACGGGCCGGGCGGGCGGCTGAGGGGTCGGGAGGGCGGGCCGGAGTGGACTGTGAGAGGGGCGAGTTGATCGTCAGAAGCCGCCCCGACCGGTCAGTCCGGCATGTACAGTTCCGGTCTGGTCCGTGCCGGCATGCAGGACACGCCCGCCGGATCTCGCAGGCATGTGGCAACGGGGAGGCAATGTCATGTTCGCGGTGATCTACCGGTGGCGGTTGCACGAAGGCAAGGAGCAGCAGTTCGCGGCTGGCTGGCACCGCGTGACACAGGCGATGCACAAGCACTGCGGCAGCTACGGATCACGCCTGCATCAGGCCGATGACGGTACCTGGGTGGCGTACGCACGGTGGCCGGATGCCGCTACTCGCGAGGGGTGCCCGGACGTCGACCCCGAAGGGGAAGCCATGATGAGTGAGGCCATCGCTGAGCACCTCCCGACAGTGCGCTGTCATGTGGTGGACGACCTTCTCGCAGAACCCCATGACTAGGGCCTGTCCGCAGGACGTCGCCCAACGGGCCAACGTTATGACCGGTACCAACTGGCCGCGGACCCCGCGAATTGGGGGAACCCGGTGGGGGAAACCACAGGGTGCAGAGGCCTGTTGGCCGGATGTCGGTGAAGGACGGGACGGACGAAGCTCGTCCGTATGACGAAGATCAAGCGAACCGCAGCCCTGTTCGCCGCCTCCGCCGCCGTCCTGAGCCTCGCCTCACCCCTCGCTACCGCGTCCGCGTCGACGGCCGACGACGCCAGGCCACCGCGTCTCCACTGGACGCAGTGCGAGGGAAGAGGCCTCGACCCGCGGCAGCGGTGCGCGACCATCGAGGTGCCGATGGACTACGCCGACCCGCACGGCGAGCAGATCACCCTCGCGTTCTCCCGCATCCCCGCCGAGAACCCGAAGACGCGCCGCGGAGCCCTGTTCATCATCCCCGGCGGGCCCGGCGGCGGCAGCCTCGACCAGCCCTCGAGCAAGGGGCAGAAGCTGCCGCAGGCGGTACGGAACGCCTACGACCTGATCGGGTTCGATCCCCGGGGGTACGGCCGCTCGACCCCGGTGAGCTGCGGCATGGACCGGGGTGACCTCGCCCGGACCAAGCTCCTTCCCTGGCCCGCCCCCGACGGCTCCATCAAGGCGAACATGGCCACCGCGCGCCGGATGTCGGAGGCCTGCGCACGCAACGGCGGCCGGTTGACACGGCACATCAGCAGCGCCGACGAGGCCCGCGACCTGGACCGCATCCGGGCGGCGCTCGGCGAGCGGAAGATCTCCGCCTGGGGTGTGTCGTACGGGACGTACATCGGCGCCGTCTACAACGAACTGTTCCCGGACCGCACCGACCGCCTCGTGCTGGACAGCAACGACAGCCCCGACGCGCGGGTGGAGCGGGCCTGGTTCGCCGCGTACGAGCTGGGCGCCGAGGACAACTTCGCCGAGTTCGCCGAGTGGGCGTCCCGGCCGGGCAACCCCGAGCGGGTGGCCGGGGCCCCGGCCGAGGTGCGCCGCCTCTTCCTCCGCCTCGCCGCACGCCTCGACCGTGACCCCCTCCCGTGGCCCGGTGCCAACCCGGAGGAGCTCAACGGCAACGTGCTCCGGCAGACGATGCTGGACAGCCTCTACGACCCCGACGACTATCCCGCCCTGGCCAAGCTGATCCTGGCCGCCCGGAAGGGCACCGTGCCGCCAGCGCCGCAGGCACCGCCCGAGCCGGTCGTGCAGAACGTCACCGCGGTCATTGCCGCCACCGTCTGCAACGACGTCGCCTGGCCCAGGTCCGCGGCCGCGTACGAGAAGGATGTCGCCGAGAGCCGCGCCAAGTTCCCGCTGACCGCGGGGATGCCGAGGAACGCGGCGATGTGCGCCGCCTGGCCGTACCCGCCGAAGGAGCCCGCGGTGCGGATCACCGACCGCGGCCCCTCCACCGTCCTCATGGTCCAGAACCGGCACGACGTGGCCACCCCCCTCAGCGGAGCCCTCGAACTCCGCCGGGCCCTCGGCCGGCGCGCCGTCATGGTGACCGTGGACTCCACCGGCCACGAGGCCTACCTCGCCAACGGCAACGCCTGCGGCGACCGGACGGTCTCCCGCTTCCTGGCGACGGGCGAGCGGCCGGGGCGGGACATCGTCTGCGACTAGGCGAGACCGCTCATCCCGACGCCCCCATGGCTCTCAGGACATGGGGGCGTCCCCGTTTCCCGTCGCTGCGGCCTACGCGCCCTTCGGGCCCGCGTGCTGCACCACCTCGAAGGACCAGAGGGTGGAGCCGGAGGCCGCCGGCTTGGGCCGCTCCCCGCCTTCCCCGCCGCCCTGGTGCGCGGACTTCATCGGGCCCTCCATCCACGCCTGGAAGGACTCCTCGTCCCGCCAGCGCGTGTACACGAGGTACTGGTCGGTGCCCTCGACGGGGCGCAGCAGCTCGAACCACTCGAAGCCGTCGGAGCTCTCCACGGCGTGCGCCCGCGAGGCGAACCGCTTCTCCAGGGTCTCCCGCTGCTCCGCCGGCACGGTCAGTACGTTGATCTTGACTACGCTCATGGGCCCATCCTGCCGCACGGCTGATCAGGAGGGCGTGAGCGACCGGGACCTGTCCGCGCGGCGAGGTCTGCGGCGGTCGCCCTCTCGCCGGTGCCGGTGGCGAGCAGGCGTTGCCCGGCACCGGCGTCATTTCCCCGGAGGTGACGAACGGCACGACCTTGGAGCACCAGTGCGACAAACGCCCACGCTCTTCACCCGTCCCCGTCGGGCCGCCGCACCGTATCGGCTCCCTCACCGCGCTCCCGGGCCCGCTCGTGCCGTCCGCGGCCGGGTTCGTCGTACCGGTGTCGCGACTCCGCCCGGGCGCGCTCGTCGCCGTGTCCGGTGGCCGGGCCGGTTCGGTCGCAGAAGTCGAGCAGCCGGCTCATGGCGGACAGCGGGTCCGGGTCGGCCGGGTGCTCCGCCGGGGTGGTGGGGTCACGCGGACCGGGCGGTCCGGACTGGGCGGCGGCCACCTGGCCGGGCGGCTCGGGCTCGCCGGACGGGCGGACCGCTCGCGCGTGCTCCTCCCAGCCCGTGCGGTACCACTGGAGGTTGGCCCGCTGCACCTCCTCGTCAGTGAGGATGCGGACCCCTTCCGGTCCCGCCTCCCGGACCTTCTCGCCCAGTGCGATCAGCAGGCCGCCCAGCAGCCCGGTAACCCGGTCCGCCTCGGCGGACGGCGCCTCGCCGCCAGTACCACCCGTGTCATCTTCCCGGCTTCCCCCGTCACCCATGTGCGCACTCCTTGCACTCCGGTACGCCCCCGTCCCGCGTCTCTTTCCCTAAGGTCCCTCCGTCAGAAACTGCCGGGCGACCTTCACGAACAGAGCGCGCAGTTCCTCCGGTACGCCCATGCGCCGCGCCGCTTCCTCCGGGCTCAGCCGCCGGCCCGCGCCCGGGTCCGTGCCGGGGCCGGGTTCGAGCGGCAGGTCGTCCTCGGACAGCCGCCCAGAGCGGATCAGCATGTCCCGCAGCGGCACACCGAGCACCACGGCCAGACGCCGCATGGTTTCGAGGTCCGGCATGCTCTGCCGTTGCAGCAGCCGGGTCACCGCGGCCCGGTGGACGCCGGAGTCGTCGGCCAGTCGCGACTTGCCACCGCCGCGCGGGCCGTCGATCACATAGCCTCGGTTCCGCATCAGGCCCTCGACCCAGGCGGCGAACTCCTCCAGCGCGTCGGTGCGTTCCGTTCGCTCTGTCCGTTCCGTGCTCGCGGCACGTTGGCTGGGCCCCATGTTCCCGCTCTCCCCTCGTGTCGGGAGCAGCGTACCGATCGCGCACGCACCGCAAGTGTGCGCGCACGCGCGTAAGGGAACGCACTCTTACCCACCTCGCTACGGACGACTTCTCAACGGTCTTCGAACTAATGTTCGCATGCGGAGTCGTCGATCGCATCCGACTCACACCACCCCACCGCCTCTCAAGTCGCTTGCGCTCGCGCTCGCACGATGTCACGCTGACTGTCGCCCGCATATATCGAACACATATTCAAATGCCTAGGGAGGAGTTCCCCTTGACCAGTGAAATCGACTGGCGCAGGGCCGCAGCCTGCATCAACCTTCCACAACGCTACGTGTTCACCCGTAAGCGTGCCGAGGCCAAGCATACGTTGCGTGCGTGCAACCAATGCCCGATCCGACGTCAGTGCGAGGCCGTCGTGGACCCTTCGCACACGTGGTTCGACGGCGTCAGCGGCGGCCGACTGTGGCGCAACGGACGCGAGGTCGCCGTATGAGCCCCGCCGTCTGGATCTCCTCCCTGCTGCGCCAGTACCCCGAACTCGTCGCCGAGCTGGCGCCCGCCGCCCACGGGGGGCTGCGGGAACGGCGCGGCGGCGGGCCCGTCGGAGGCACCGTCCTGCCCGTACGGCTGCACGTCTCCGACGCCCTGCGCGACATCACCGACGGCGTCGTCGAACTGGAGGAGGCCGTACGCGAACGGCTCGGCCTGCGCCCCGTACCCTCCGCCCCCGTACCGGTGCGGCTGCGCCGGATCGCCGGGCTGCTGGAGCGGACCGCCGCCGACCCGGTGCTGGCCGCGCACGTCGAGGACGAGACCCGGCGCATGGCCGCGCGCTGCGCCCGCGCGCTCGGCGACCCGGAGCAGATGGTCCGCCTGCCCGGCCGTTGCCCGGCCTGCGACTCGGTGTCGCTGCGGGCGTTCCCGGAGCGGGCCGAGGTGCGGTGCGTGAACCCGCCCTGCGGGCACGGGGTCGATCCGGCAGACGAGGAGGCCTCATGAACTCGGCGAACTCGCCCATGATCACGTCCGAGCTGGCCGCCACCGAGGCCGGCGTCACTCCCGCCACCATCCGCAAGTGGGTGCAGCGCGGACATCTGCGGCCCGCCGGCACGCAGGGCCGCCGGCAGCTGTACCGACTGGAGGACGTGTTCGCCGCCGAGCGCGCGACGAACCGCTTACGCGGCAACCGCTGATCCGCACCCGCACCACCGGGGCCCCTCGCTCACCGCGACGGGCCCCTTCGGGCTTTCCGCCCCCCCAACTCCCCTCGAAACAAGCTCAGTTGCGAGAAACCCGGGTCGGCGTCACACTCGAAGCAGCGGCAGAGCTGCGCCCAGATCCCGGGCGGCGGGCCTGCCGCTTTCTGCTGCCCGGAAACCGGGCCCCTTCTTCGCCTCCTCTCCCGAAGGGAGCGTCCATGTGGCGATCCTGAACTTCCCCGACGTGGAGCGGCTCGTCGTCGACTTCCTGAAGAACCGGACCGAGCTGGCCGGGACCACGGTCGACAACCGCCCGCCCGCCGGGTTCGACGGCACCCAGCAGGTCGTCCTCGTCTCCCGCGCCGGCGGCGCCTGGATCGACGACCTCAACCTCGACCGGCCGCTGGTCGACCTCGAGGTGTACGGCCCGGACAAGACCACCGCACTCGTCACCGCCAACGCGGCCCGCGCCTGCGCCCTGGAACTGCAAGGCACCCGGTACGGCACCGCGCTGGTCACCGACGTCGACGAGGCGGACGGGCCCCGCTGGCTGCCGGACTACAACCGCCCGGCCGGCAACCGCTACCTGGCCACCCTGCGGCTGTCGATCCGCCCGGCGTAGGCCACTTCATCACTCTCCTGAGGAGCACACATGGCAGGCTTCAAGAACACCGAGATCCGCATCGCCGGCGCCGGCAACGTCTGGTGGGCCCCGGCCGGTACCACCGCCAAGGACACCACCGCGCTGGCCGCCCCGTGGGTCAACCTCGGCTTCACCTCCTCCGACGGTGTCAAGTTCAACAAGAAGGACAAGAACGACCCGGTCGACACCTGGCAGTCGATGGCACCGGCGCGCTTCATGCTCTCCGACCGGGACCTGACCCTGAAGTTCCAGCTGTTGCAGACCAACAAGGACACGTTCCCGTTCTACCTGGGGCTGCCGTCAACCTCGATCGTCTCGGCCGGTTCCCAGGCCGAGACCACCGCGCAGAAGATCGACATCGGCGGCACGCCGGGCGGCCAGGACCAGCGGGCCCTCGCCATCGACTTCGCGGACAACAACGGCACCAAGGACCTGCGTTACCGGCTGGTGGTCCCGTACGGCGCCGTCTCCGAGGTGGAGGAGCTGTCGCTGTCCCGCACCGGTGCGGTCAAGCTCGGCGTCACGTTCACCGCGCTGTCCGGCGACGACCCGACCAAGCCGATGGCGACCTGGCTGGTCAACGACCCGGCCGCGCTGGCCTGATCCCTCTCCCTCCCCCATCGGGCCCGGCGTGCGCGCGCACGCCGGGCCCGGCACCGACTCACCGGAACCGGAGCCTCGTATGACCACCTTCGACGTCAACGCCGCCCGCGCCCAGCGCCTGGAGGCCCTCGGCCGCGACTGGACCTTCGCACTGGACGGCGACACCTTCGCCCTGCCGACCGAGCTGACCCGCAGCACCGCGCGCAAACTGCGCGACCTCGACGACAACGACGTGGACGGACTGCTCCGACTCCTCCTCGGCGAGCAGCAGTTCGCGCGCTTCGAGCAGCACGATGTCACCATGCAGGACATCGCCGCGATCCTGGAGGCCTACGGCAAGGAGACGGGGCTGGGCCTGGGGGAAGACTGAGCCTCGGCGAGCTCGTCGAAGAGCACGCCGAGGCCCTGGAGGCTGACCTGCTCCGCCACTACGGCGTCGACCTCCTGGACTGGCACCGCGGCCGGCTCTCCTCGCGCCGGCTCGCGGTGCTGGTCCGGCATCTGCCGCGGGACAGCGCGCTGCTGCGGGAAGTGCAGGGGGAGGCCGCGGAGTGGTCCGTGACCGATCACCTGCTCGCCGCCGTGGTAGATCAACTCGCCCAGGCCAACTGGATGTTCGCCACCGTCAACCGGGACGAGGACACGGAGCCCCTGGATCCTCCGGAGCCACTGCCGCGCCCTGGTTCGGCTCAGGAGGCGGACACCCTGCCGAGTCCGCAGGAGATGGCCCGGTTCTTCGCCTGACCTGCGACGGTTTGCCCCTGATCGACTCCATACGGTCGTCCGCGAGTGACGTCGTAGGCGTCAGAACAATGCCTTGATCATGCCAACTATCGCAAGAATCGTCGCGCCCGCGAAGAAGACGTACATCGCGGCGCGATATCCCCGACCGGCTCCGCACGGTCCTCCACCAGGACCGCATGGGTCGGCTGGTCCGGATCGTAGAGAACCTGCGCCACCTCCCCCACCTCGAACATCGGGGCACCAGGGCGTATTGAGGACCGCACCCTGATCCGTCTTCCGTCGTCGAGTTTGAAGTAGCAGAAGGACTCTGCTACTTCGCCCGTCCAGCTGACCCATTCGCGAACCGCCTCGCCCAGCACGCCGTGCTCATTGAGCCAGAAGACGCACCGGACCCTGCTCCAGGCCCGCAAAGCCCCCAGAGGCAAACCGCAAATGATGCCCAGATCCCCTCCACATCCGTCCCCGTCCGACACGCACCGCTCTTCGGCCCCTCACGGAGGGATCAGAACACCTGGAACAGCACCACGGTGGGCAGTTCCAGGATCGCCTGGGTGACGAGGCAGACGACCAGCACACCGATCTCGATGGCCCGGGCGTCGAGTTCACCCGTGATGCGGCCCCGCGCCGGCTTCTTCGGGTCGTAGGTCACCGACACGCTTTCTCCAGGAGCAGCGAACATCCAGCCGTAACCGCGGGTTTCTCTTGAGTAGGAGCCGTGCCCTGGGACCTCGTAGAGGTAACTGGTGAATACGGATTCCTCCGACCGCCGAATGCTCGTGCAATGGCCGTCGATGACCACTCCACGGCGTCGTAGCACCAGTTTCGAATAAAGATGTGCGCCGCTCCACACGGCAAAGACGAGCGGCAGGTGCAACAGACAGACGGTCAGCCAGACGCCCCAATGCATACCTCTCCCCCTTCAGCGCCGCGCACGGGGATCATCCAGGAAAGGCAGTCGATATGTCCAGTGCAAGTGACGTTCCGTACGGCCTCACCCGCTGGCTGCAGGAAAAATTCGATGCCAGCGACAAGAACACACACGAGTTGAAATCGGCCATAACCGGCATTTCTCGCGGCGTGACCGTGCTGAAAGGGGACCTGGAGGGTGCCAAAGCCGCCGCGACCGCTGTCGCCGTCGGGCTCACCCTCATCAAGGCGGACATCACAGCGTTCAAGATCGACGAAAAGGGAATCCACTTTTTCGGGAACCAGCTCAAGTCATGGCCCTGGGTCGACTGGAGCAAGCGATGGGAGCGTCGCTTCAACGAGCAGTCCCAAAGGGTCTCGAATCAACTCACCCGTCTGCAGGACGACGTTCGGGATCTCGACCGGCTGAAGTCGGAGCGCGACACGACCCAGCGCCGACGCACGAACGGTTCCCCGAACGATCCTGGCAATGCCTGGCTTCTGGAACGTGAACGGCAACTGAACCGAGAGATCCGTGATCTCGAACGCGGAATTCGCGAGAAGCAACGCTCGATCAAAGCTTCCGTCCGGGAGATCGAGCAGAGCAAGGCCAAGAAGAAGTTCGAGGAGCTCGCTGCGGCGGCAAAGACAGCCGAGCGGAACAAGACGGCAGTGGACCGCAACTACAGGGCACTGGCCCAAATTCTCGACCAGGCCGACAGCGAGGTGGGGTCCCTGGCCCGAAGTCTCTCCACCTCGGCCTGAAAGAGCCGACCGAGAACCGACAGGAGAAACACATGAGTCTGAAACGATCCGTGGACCAGGTGGCCGCGAGTCTCAACCGGTTCAGGACGTCGGTGAGCCAGGGCTCGAACGCCGTGCGGACGATGCGCTCCGCTGTCAACCAGACGGACGACGGCGTACGCCGGTCCAAGGGCTCCACCGACAAGTTCAAGACCTCCCTCGACCACCTCAAGACCTCCTCCGGCGGCGCCAGGAACGCCCTCCGCGACGTCAAGCGCCAGTCCGACGCCGTCGAGAAGTCCGTCGGCAACGCCGGCAAGAGGGCGACGGCGAGCGGGACCTCCATGAAGGGGTTCGGGTCGGGGCTGAAGGGGGCGACGCTCGCGCAGAAGGGGCTCAACACCGCCATGAAGGCCAACGCCTTCGGGCTGGTCATGGCCCTGCTCGCCCCGCTCATCTCGCAGTTCGTCAACATGGACAAGGTCTCCGCCGCCCTCGCCAAGGGCGTGAAGTGGGCCTGGAATGCCATCTACAGCGCGATCAAGAACCACGCGGAGCCCATCAAGTCGGTGCTGAAGGGCATCATCAACGCCTTCACCGCCCTGCCCCGCGCCTACATCGGCGGTCTCAACGCCATGATCGGCGCCCTGAACCGCATCCACGTCAAGATCCCCGACTGGGTGCCCCACTTCGGCGGCCGGGAGTTCGGCATCCACCTGCCGATGCTCCCCAACATCCCCACCCTCGCCCAGGGCGGTGTCGTGCCCGCCCGCCGCGGCGGCACCCTCGCGCTGCTCGCCGAGGCCGGCGAACCCGAGGCCGTGATCCCGCTGTCGAAGCTGGAACGGGTGCTCGGCTCGGGCGGCGGGATGCACCGGCTCGCCGCCGCCGTCGAGAAGCTCGCCGAGCGGCCCGTGCACGTCGAGGTGGACTCGCAAGTCATCGCCCGCGCCGTCCTCGTCGGACAGCGCCAGCTCGCCCGGAGGTGAGAGGAGCAACCATGGCCAGGAACCTGTGGATCGGACGGCCCGGATTCATGCGGGAGATCGCCCAGGCCGCGAAGAGCTGGGACCGCACCGCCGATCTGAACGTCACCGAGTTCAAGTCCCTCGAGGGGAACATCACCACTGTCTCGACGGCACGCACCGTGCGCCGGATCAAACTGTCCTGGGACGCCCTGCCCCCGGACGACGCCCAGCACCTCATCCGCCTGGCCCGCCGGGTCAACGAGCCCGGCTTCCAGGCCGGTCCGCAGCCGCCGTACGGGCCGATCGCGCTGCTCGACCCGGCGTCCGTGAACCTGCTCGACCCGTACCAGGCGACCGCCCAGAGCAGCCGGCCCAGCGGAACCGACCACTGGTTCACCGTGCAGGGCAGCGTTGTCATCAGCCCGTCCGTCTCGGACACCGTCCTCGCCGAATTCCAGGACGCGACCAGCCGCCTGGGCTGGCGGCACGGCGTGTGGACCGGGTGGCCGGTGATGCCCGGCATGCAGGTGTCGTGGCTGCTGCCGCCCGACTGGAATCCGGCGACCGCCACCGCCCAGCTGGACTGGAAGGCCGTGGACGGGTCGTACCTCGCCTCCGCCTCGGCGAACGACACCGGCGTCACCGGGACCGCCCCGGCCGACGCCGCCTTCGTCACCCCGCTCGGCGGACCGGGCGCCACCGGCCTCTTCGGGCTCGCCGGCGCCTGCCTCACCATCGGCGAGCCGACGACCGCGTTCTCGCTCGGCGACGGCTGCCCGGCGATGAGCGTCACCGCCTGCACCGACGTGCCCGCCGCCCCGCTGCCCTACCGGAACGTCAGCCTCGACCTGGTGGAGGTGCGCGGTGCTCAGCTCTGACCCGGCACTGGACGACGCACTCGCCGCCCCGGACCGCACCCCGGCGCACACCACCCGGTGCGGCGGCCGGGAGCTCGGCCCCCAGGTGCAGTCGTGGAAGGCCGAACGCGCCTACAGCACCGACCTGCCCGAGGCGATGCGGGCCTTCTCCGGCAGCGCCTCCGCCCAGCTTGAGATGCAGCTCGGTGGCGCGAGCGGGGTGCCCGCGCCCCAGCTGTACTCGGCGTGGGCCGGGCGGTACACGGGCGACGCCGTACGCCCCGGCCAGTCCGTCGTACATGAGACCGGCCTGCTCGGCGCCACCCTGCCCGCCTTCCGCGGCACGGTCCGCTCCCGCAGCGCGGTCTCCGGCACCGACACCGTCACGGTCCAGGCCCTGGACGGCGCCGAGCGGCTGCGCGGACCGGCCCTGCTGCCCCGGCCGTACCACGGCCTGCTGTACGCCCGGCCGGTGGCGAGCGCCACCTGGTGCGTCGACGAGCTGCTGCGCCAGGGCGGCATCCACACCTGCCCGCCGCCCCGCGCAGCCGCGGCGAGCACCGACGTCACCGCGCCCTTCACCGCGCTGTACGCCTCCCTGCACGGCGGGTTCAACGCCACCCACGGCCAGCCGGAGACGCTGCCCGACCCGGCGTCGTACTCCTGGATCCGGGACGGCGCGCCGCACGAGATGGCCCTGATGCCGGCCGCACCGGGGCTGGCGGTGTCCTGGATGCCACGGTCCCGGTTCGTCGTGGCCGGCAAGGTGTTCATGGCCGAGCTGCATGTGAACACGGCCCGTGCCGTGGGCAGCACGCTGGAGCTGAAGCTGGTCTTCGACCGCAGCGCGGGCGCCTACGGCAACTACATCCTGAACCTGGACTTCGCGGCAGGCACCGTGAAGATCACCTCCGCGACGGTCGGCGGCAGCGGCCAGGTCATCACCTGGACCGTGCCGAAGCTGGCGTCCCTCAAGGGCGCCTGGCACCTGGGCTTCACCGTGGACACCCGGGCCGGCACCACGTCCGCCGCCACACCGGCGACCGTGTACCCGCGACTGACCGCACCAGACGGCGAGTACGTCATCCCCTCCGCCGGGTACGGCACGTTCCTCGACACCTCCTCCATGCAGCCGCCGTCCGAGCTGTACCGCGTCGATTTGAAGACCGACGTGGCCGTGGAGTGCCTCCAGGTCACCGACCAGGCCTGGCCCGACCTCGACTCCTACACCGCCGACGAGTGGGAGCAGCGGGGCCGCTGGACCAAGGCCGCCGAACTGGACGACGTCACGGTCCCCCTGTTCGACGTGCCGAAGGTCTCCGGCTCCCAGTGGGAGGCCATCACCGAGATCGCCCGGGCCACGATGTCCACAGCCGAGTTCGACGAGCAGGGCGTCTTCCACTGGCGCGGCCCGGGGCGGTTCCAGAAGGTGCCCGCACAGCCGGACGTGACCGTCACGGCCCTGCGGGACATCGCCGCGCTCACCGTCTCCGAGGAGATCGACGCCTGCCGCAACCACTGCGAACAGCCCTACCTGGACTACACCGCGGTACGCATCACCTACGGTGACACGAGCACCGACACCGCCGTACGGGAGATCAAACCGGGTGCGGCGGTGGAGGTGGCGTACGCCATGGCCCAGGACGAACTGGACATCGGCCCCCTGAAGATCGAGGATGACGCCTCGACGATGACCGGGCACAAGGTTCGCTTCGGCAGCGCGGCCACGGGCGGCACCTCGGTCAAGGGAAGCGTCACGGTCAGCTCGCGGCGCGACGGGCCGAACTACGTCGTCCGCTTCGTCAACCAGGGGCCCGCGAGTGTGTGGACGGTCACCAAGGACGGCAAGCCGTCCGTGCAGATTCTGCCGCAGAGACGGACGGCGGATCCCACGCAGCGAACTTACGCCTTGAGCAACGCCGACAGCCAGTACTACTACGGCAGGCAGGTGTACCAGGCGCCCGCGACCGACTGGGTGCAGCAACGCCAGGTGGCCTCCGACCTCTCCCAAGCCATGCTCGACGCCGGCCGCTACCCGGTCCCCGTGCTGGGCGAGGTGGACGTCCTGCACGACCCGCGCATCCAACTCGGCGACGTCGTACGGGTGGTGGACACCACCGGTGCCGCACTGGACACTCTCGCCTGGGTCGTCGGCATCCGCACCACCTGCCAGGCGGGCTCGGTACCCCAGCAGACGTTGACCCTGCGCGGCACGTCCTACAACGGCGTCCCCCTGGACACCGGCCTCACGCCCGACCCGCCGGTGGACCCGAAGTACGGCACCCGGCGCAGTTACGCCCTGGTCGCCGCTCAGTTCCCGACCCTCGACGACCTCACGCAGAGCAGGCTCAGCTACCGCGAGCTGCTCCAGCCGCCGGGTGGTGCCGCATGAGCGACCAGCTCCCGGCAGATGTCTCCGCACAGGACGACCCCGCCGGGGACGACCACGCTCAGGACGGCAACGTCGCCACACCCGTGCCCGTGGACAGCGCCGCCGCACGCTCGGGCGACAACGGCAGCCCGTTCGACACGCTCCCGCCCGCCTTCGGCAGCTGACCACCCGCCCGCACCCCACAAGGAGGAAGCCGTCATGGCCCTGCTCACCCCGCTCGGCAGTCTCCCCTACCCGCAGCCGGCCGACGCCGCGAACGTCCCGCAGCACATCCAGTCCCTCGCCGAGGCAGTCGACGGCCGCACCGTGCTGCGGTTCGCCGACGCCGCCACGCGTGACACGAAGGTGACGTCCCCGGTGGCCGGCATGCTCGTCTGGCTCAGCACGCCCAAGCAGTTCTGGTACCACACGGGCACCACCTGGGCGCGTCTGGCCCCCGGCCCGGTCCACAAGGCCAACACCACCACCGGCACGACCACCTCCACGTCGTATGTGGAGACCCTCACGGGCTCCACCGGCGACCCGACCGCGGTCACGTTCACCGCCCCGGCCTCCGGTGCCGTCCTGGTCACGGTGGGCGCCCGGATCAACAGCAGTGCGGCGACGGCCTGTTACGTCTCCGCGGTCGTCCGCCTGGGCACGACCGTCACCTCCGCCGCCGCGGACGCCCGGGCGGCGGTCTCCTACGGCACCAACCTGTGCTCCGCCAGCACCCAGTTCCAGGTGACCGGCCTGACGGTGAACAGCTCGTACACCGCCACCCTCGCCTACAAGTCCGCCGCCACCAGCTCCACCGCGACCTTCACCAACCGTTTCGTGACCGTCACCCCCGTCACCTGAGGACGCCATGGCCACTCCCCTCACTCCGGACGCCTTCGTGCGCGCCCTGCGCGCCGAGGGCGTCGTCGTCCGCGAGCACGGTGACTGGCGGACGCACAACCGCAACCACAAGGGCCCCTGGGGCCCCGTCAACGGCGTGATGCTCCACCACACCGCCGGCTCCGACAGCCTCCGCCTGTGCCTCGACGGCACCCCGGCCCTTCCCGGCCCGCTCTGCATCGGCCTGGTCACCAAGGACGGCACCGTGCACCTGGTGGGCTACGGCCGTACCAACCACGCGGGTTCCGGCTCCACGGCCGTGCTGTCCGCCGTGGTCGCCGAGAAGACCCCGCCGCCCGCACCGGGCCCGGACGCCGTGGACGGCAACGCCCACTTCTACGGCTTCGAGATCGAGAACCTCGGCACCGGCCGCGACCCGTACCCGACGCCCCAACTCGACGCCGTGGAACGCCTGTCGGCCGCCCTGTGCCGCGCCCACGGCTGGCACGCGGCCAGCGTGATAGGCCACAAGGAATGGACGCGCCGCAAGATCGACCCGTCCTTCTCGATGCCGGGCATGCGCACCAGGATCGACGCCCGCCTCGGCCTGCGGCCGGTCCCCGGCCCGACGTCGTACGAACCCTTCCCCGGCGCCGCCTACTTCGTCACCGGCCGCCGCAGCTCCCTGATCACGGCAGTCGGCCGGCGCCTCGTGGCCGAGGGCTGCGGCCGGTACACCGTCGGCCCCGGCCCGGTGTGGGGCGAGGCGGACGTCCGTTCGTACGCCGCCTGGCAGCGCAGGCTCGGTTACAGCGGCCCGGCCGCCGACGGCATCCCCGGGCGCACCAGCTGGGACCTGCTGCGCGTGCCGCGCGGCAGCTGAGGAGGCCCGCCCGATGAGTGACACCGCGCGCCTGAGTGATGCCACGCGCCGCACCCTGCGGACGACCCTGCAGACCCTGGTCGCCCTCCTCCCGCTGCTCGCCGGGGAGCCCTCGGCCAGGAACGCACCCGCCGTCGCGGGTGTGGTGGCGGTCGCCGCCGCGCTCACCCGCGTCATGGCCCTGCCGGAGGTGGAACGCCTCCTGCCCTCCTGGCTGCGCAAGGAGGGCTCACCGTGACGACCCGCGAAGCGGAAGGAGTCGCCCTGGAACTGGAGCGCCTGCGCCGCTCGGTGGACGTCGGCTTCGCCACCACCCGGGGAGACCTGGCCCTTCTCCTCCAGCGCGCCGACCAGACCGACAAGACGCTCGGCGAGCACGAGGACCGCCTCGACGCCCTGGAACGCGGCCGCTGGCCGCTGCCGTCCCTGGCGGCGGTGACCTCCTGCACCGCACTCGCGGTGACCTTGTGGGAGGCGGCCCGCAGGTGACGGGCCGGACGGCGGGCGGATTGCTGTGGGGAGCGGGCGCTCCCCACAGCAACCTCGGTAGAACCAGCCCCAGAAATTAACCGAACTCACGTACAACCCTTACCCCCCGCCACAGGTCTCCTGATCGCCGACCGCTCCCGTGCGCAGCACGCATCGCCGCACCGCGGAACGGTCGCACCCCATCGACTGCGGATGCCCCGCCAGGCATCCCCCGCATGCAGCAGGAGACCCCGCATGCACAGACCCCTGCGACTCGCCCTCGCGACGGCCACCGCGGCCGCGCTGACGGGCGGTCTGCTCACCTTCGCGGCCACGACCGCCTCGGCCGCGGACTCCACCACGGTCGCCAAGGCCGACTTCAACGGCGACGGCATCGGCGACGTGGTGACCTCCGCCGCCACCGCCTACGTCAGCGGCCACAAGGGCGCCGGCCAGGTCGTCGCGCTGTACGGCTCCGCCTCCGGCGTGACCGCCGCCAAGCGCACCACTCTCAGCCAGAACACCGCCGGCGTCCCCGGCACCGCCGAGGCCGGCGACGGCTTCGGCGCGGAGCTGGCGTACGCCGACTTCAACGGCGACGGCTACGACGACCTCGCCGTCGGCTCCCCCTACGAGAAGGTAGGGACCGACACCGACGGCGGCGCCCTCGCCATCCTCTGGGGTTCCGCGAGCGGCCTCACCGGCAAGAGCATCGACGTGCCCGACCCGGCCACCGGCTCCCACGACTACTGGGGCAAGGACCTCGCCGCGGGCGACTTCGACGGCGACGGCAAGGCCGACTTGGCCGTCGGCAGCTCCTCCAGCACGCTCTACGTCTACAAGGGCGGCTTCAGCACCTCCGGCACACCGGGCGGCCGTACGACCGTCAAGCCGCCCATCGAGAACGGCAGCAACGACTCGCCCTACGGTCCGATGAGCCTGACCGCCGGTGACGTCAACGGCGACGGCCGCACCGACCTGATCGTCGACGGGTACGAGACCAGGACCTCGTCCCACTGGAACACCAACTACTGGCTGCCCGGCACCGCGAACGGCCTGAGCGTGTCCGGCGCCAAGGCCCTCAAGTCCGGCATCATCACGGCCGTCGGCGACATCAACGGCGACGGCTTCGGCGACATCGTCAGCGGCGCCTCCTGGGACACGAAGGCCAGCGACGGCACCACCATCCCGGACAGTGCCAAGGGCGGCCGGGTCGCCATCACCTACGGCACCGCGAACGGCCCGGGCACCGTCAAGTCCGTCAACCAGGACACCGGCAACGTGCCCGGCACCGCGGAGACCGGCGACGGCTTCGGCTGGGACCTCGACCTCGGTGACGTCAACGGCGACCACTACCAGGACCTGGTCGTCAGCTCCCCGAACGAGGACATCGACGGCGTCGGCAACACCGGCCAGGTCACCGTCCTGTACGGCTCCGCCACCGGCATCAACACCGCCACCGGCGCCCAGGCCTTCTCCCAGAACACCGCGGGCGTCCCCGACGGCGACGAGAAGAACGACCTCTTCGGCGCCGACGTCAAGCTCGACGACGTCACCGGCGACGGCAAGGCCGACCTGGTCGTGGGCTCGTACGAGAACGGCGGCGACGGCGCGCTGACCTACCTGCCGTCCAACGGCACGAAGATCACCGCGACCGGCTCCCGTGCCGTCTCGGCGAGCGCCGCGGGCGTCTCGACGACGGGCAGCCCGCAGTTCGGCGCCCTCTTCGCCGACTGAGCCGCCGTACCCCGGTTCTCCCCCCTCGGGAACGGGTCCGCGGCCACCCGCCCGGGCCCGTCCCCGCATGCCCCGCATCCCCGTACGAAAGTCCTCGCCTTGCGCAAGTCCACCCTCCTGCCGGCCGCAGCCCTCACCGCCGGCCTGCTCACCGCTCTCCCCGCCACCCCGGCCACCGCCGCCCCCTCCGGGCTGTCCGGCGACTTCAACGGCGACGGCTACCGGGACGTCGCCATCGGCGCGGCCGGCACCCAGGTCGGCTCGGAGCAGCTGGCCGGCGCCGTCGTCGTGCTCTACGGCTCGTCCTCCGGCGTCTCGGCCACCCGCCGAACCGTGATCACCCAGAACTCCACCGGCGTCCCCGGCACGGCCGAGGAACTCGACGGCTTCGGCACCAGCCTGGCCGCCGGCGACCTGGACCGCGACGGCTACTCCGACCTCGTCGTCGGCGCCCCCCGGGAGAGCATCGGCGACCGGGACGGAGTCGGCACCGTCACCGTCCTGTGGGGCGGCAAGTCCGGCCTGTCCGGGGGTGCCACGCTGCCCCAGCCGTCCACGCTCGCCGAGTGGGGCGGCTTCGGCTCCGGCCTAGCGGTCGGCGACTTCGACGGCGACGGCAGATACGACGTCACCGCCACCGGCCAGAGCCACACCCGCGTGTGGCGGGGCCCCTTCACCCGCACCGGCACCCCGGCGAGCCAGTCCTCGGTCCCCGAGGTCGGCTCCACCTACGAGGTCAACGCCGGCGACCTGAACGGGGACCGCACCGCCGAGCGCGTGTACCCGTACACCCTGGACAGCGACGAGGGCGGGGTCATCGGCTACCTCACCTGGACCGGCGCCAAGTACGCACTGAAGGACCTGCCGGACGCCGACGGCTTCGCGGGCTCGGTCGCGGACATCAACGGCGACGGCTACGGCGACCTCGTCCTCGGCGACCACCAGGACCCGTCCCAGTACAAGGCCTCCGGTCACAAGGGCGGACAGATCAGCGTCTGGTACGGCGGACCGAGCGGCCCCGACCCCGCGCAGAAACCCACGGTGATCAACCAGGACACCTCCGGCGTCCCCGGCTCCGGCGAGGCCGACGATCTCTTCGGCGCGGCCCTGAGCACCGGCGACGTCAACGGTGACGGCTACGCCGACGTCGTGGTCGGCGCCCCGGGTGAGGACACCGGCTCCGCGAGGGACGCCGGCTCCGTGACCATCCTGTTCGGTTCCGCGTCCGGCCTGAAGACGTCCGGCTCGACGTCCTACACCCAGAACACCGCGGGCGTCCCCGGCACCGCCGAGTACGGGGACGACTTCGGTCAGGCCGTCCGCCTCGTCGACCTCGACAAGAACGGCAAGGCCGACCTCGTCGCGGGCGCCGGCGGCGAGAACGGCCACGGCGCCGTCACCGTCCTGCGCGGCTCCGCCTCCGGCCTTACCACCAGCGGCGCCAAGTCCGTCACGGCCGCCGACGTCGCCCTCAAGGGCAACGGGGACTTCGGCTGGGCCATCGCCCAGTGACACACCGACCGCTCCGCTCCGGGAAAGGGAACCCCATGCGCCTGCGCGCCACCGCCGCCGTCCTCGCCGCGGCCCTGGCCCCGCTCGTCCTGACCGCACCGGCCGCGCACGCCGCCGGCACCGCCGCCCCGTACGACTTCAACGGCGACGGCCGCGTCGACCTCGCCGTCGGCGCGCCCGGCGCCACCGTCGGCGGCCACGCGCAGGCGGGCGCCGTCTCCGTCGTCTACGGCGGCTCCACCGGTCTGAAGACCTCCACCCGCACCCTGCTCACCCAGAACACGGCCGGCATACCCGGCACCGCCGAGGCGGGCGACGCCTTCGGCGCCGCCGTGGCCTCGGCCGACCTGGACAAGGACGGCTACGCCGACCTCCTGGTCGGCGCCCCCGGCGAGGACACCGACGGCGACACCAACGACGGCACGGTGGTCATCGTCTGGGGCTCCGCATCCGGCCTGTCCGGCGGCCGGACCCTCATGAACTACTGGCACCAGGACGTCGACCGCTACGGGCAGGCGCTGGCCGCGGGCGACCTCGACGGCGACGGCGACACGGACGTGGCGGCCGGTTCCACCGGCCCGGTCAACCTCTCCTTCGTCAACGGCCCGCTCACCAGGACCGGCGCTTTCGGCGGCGGCTCGGGCGCGCACCTCGACGCCTACTCGGACGCGTACGGCGTCACCTCCCTGTCCCTCGGACCCGGGTCGGCCTCGTGGCACGCCAGCATGGTGATGCACGGACGCGCGTCCGGTGGCGACAAGGCGATCACCCACCTGGCCGACCCGTCCATCGCCAACTACGCCGACTGGATGCAGAGCCTCCCCGCCGGCTACGTCTCCGCGATCGGCGACATCGACCACGACGGATACCCGGACATCGCCGTCGGTAACGACCGCGAGCCCTCCGCCGACCCGGCGGGCGCCAAGGGCGGCAAGGTCACGATCGTCTACGGCGGGCCCGACGGCCGCGACACCTCCCGCAGCCCGTTCGTCGTCACCCAGGACACCGTCGGCGTCCCCGGCGCCGCCGAGACCGGCGACGCCTTCGGCAGCAGCGTCTTCCTGGGCGACCTCAACGGCGACGGCTACGCCGACCTGGCCGTCGGCGCGTCCGGCGAGGACGCGGGTGCCGGCGCCGTCACCGTCTTGTACGGCTCGGCCTCCGGCCTGAAGACCTCGGGCGCCAGGAGCTTCACCCAGAACACCGCGGGCGTTCCGGGCACGGCCGAGAAGGGCGACCGCTTCGGCGCCCGCGTCGTGATCGCCGACCATTCCGGCGACCACCGGCCGGAACTCACCGTCGGCGGCCCGGGCGAGAACTCCGGCGACGGCACGGTCTGGTCCCTGCGCGGCACGGCCACCGGTCCGACCACGACCGGCGCGCTGAGCTTCGGCCCGGCCGCCACCGGCGTGTCCACGGCGGGCACACCGGCCTACGGCTCGGTACTGAACGGCTGACCCCCTCACCGGCCACGAGGCCACCCTGACGACTCCCCGAAACCGCCCTGACGACCCCTTAGGGGATGTCACAGCTCGGCAGCAAAGCCGGGCCCGGACGCCGGGTCCGGCACGTCACTCTGCGGGACCGGGTACGTTCGAAGACGTGGCTGGATTCAGGATCGGACGCGGGGGCCGGGACGGCCGTGCCCCGCAAGGACAGCAGGCCCCGCAGGGACCGTCGCACGGCCGGCAGGCCCCGCAGGGACCGTCGCACGGCCGGCAGGCGCCGCAGGGACCGTCGCACGGCCGGCAGGCGCCGCAGGGACCGTCGTACGGTTACCCGCCGGCGCCGCAGCCGTACCCGCAGCAGCGGCCGCAGTACGGCGGTGGCGCGGGCGGACGCGGCCAGTGGCCGCAGGCGGGCGGCGGTTACGGGGGCCAGGGCGGCGACGGGCCGGAGTACTTCGGCGACGGCGGCGGCTACCCCGGTCCGGGCGGCGCCCCGGACCCGTACGCGGCCGACAGGCCGGGCCACACCCAGGCCTTCTCGATCGACGAGGCCGCCTCCTACACGCAGGGTGAGACCTACCACGCGGGCGCGGCGGCCCCGTCCGGCCCGATAGGCCCGCCCCTGCACTGGAAGGAACTGCTGCGGGGAATCGTCCTCTCCCCCAACCAGACCTTCCTCCGGATGCGCGACTACACGATGTGGGGCCCGGCCCTCATCGTGACCTTCCTCTACGGTCTCCTCGCCGTCTTCGGCTTCGACGGCGCCCGTGCGGACGCGATCAACGCCACCCTCTCCAACGCGGTGCCGATCGTCCTGACGACGGCCGTGGCGATGGTGCTGTCGGCCTTCATCCTGGGCGTGGTCACCCACACCCTGGCCCGTCAGCTCGGCGGCGACGGCGCCTGGCAGCCCACGGTCGGCCTCTCCATGCTGATCATGTCCATCACGGACGCGCCCCGTCTGGCCCTCGCCATGTTCTTCGGCGGCGACGCGGGCTTCGTCCAGCTGCTGGGCTGGGCCACGTGGATCGCCGCGGGCGCCCTGCTGACCCTGATGGTCAGCCGCTCCCACGACCTGCCCTGGCCGAAGGCCCTCGGCGCGTCGGCGATCCAGCTGATCGCCCTGCTGTCGATCGTGAAGCTCGGCACGTTCTAGCCCACCCGTCGGCACCACACGAGAAGGGCCCCGGCTGGACGACAGCCGGAGCCCTTCTCCGCTGTTCGGGTCAGGTGCCGTGGAACGCGTCGTCCTCCTCGGACGGTTCCAGCGGGGCGTACTGCTGCAGCTCCCCGTCTCGGATCATCCACAGGCGAAAGAACCACTCCTCCTGATCCATGATCAGGAGCTGTACGGCACTGGGAACCCGCCAGGGCGTCCCGGCGAACCGTTTCCGGAGCGCGTCGAGGTCGGCATGGTTGAGAGCACCGGCCCAAACCTCACATTCAGGATTCTTTCCGCCACCCCATCCGGCATCCGGCCCCGTGATCAGCCGCAGGGAACCGACGCCGACAACGCCCGGTTGCCGCCGCCGCGGCGCCTCGTCCCGAAGCCAGTCGCTCAGCGCCTCGACGTTCTTCCAGTCCGCGGCGTCGGCGGAGACCATCACATTGGCCACCCAGCTCACCGACCAACCCCCCACCCAGCCGTCACGGGCAGCTCAAAGCGCTTCCCTGTTCTCCTTGGGAGCCTCCCCCGACTTGCTCACCGGAGGCAGGACACTCCACGGGAAGTTGATCCAGTCATCGGTCCGCTTCCACACGTACTCGCACTTCACGAGGGAGTGGGACTTCTCATAGATCACGGCGGACCGCACCTCGGCGACGGTGTCGACACAGAAGTCGCGCACCAGCCTCAGCGTCTTCCCCGTGTCGGCGACGTCGTCGGTGATGAGCACCTTCTTGTCGGAGAAGTCGATGGCGTTCGGAACGGGAGCGAGCATGACCGGCATGGGGAGCGTGGTCCCCACACCGGTGTAGAACTCGACGTTGACGAGGTGGATGTTCTTGCAGTCGAGGGCATAGGCGAGCCCGCCGGCGACGAAGACCCCGCCGCGCGCGATGCTCAGCACTATGTCGGGTTCGAAGCCGTCGTCGGCGATGGTCTGCGCGAGCTCGCGCACGGCCGTGCCGAACCGCTCGTAGCTCAGGTTCTCCCGCACCTCACTCATGGCGCGGCCCTCACACCTGCGTCCGGTGGAAGTTCTGCCAGGACCGCGAGGCCGTGGGCCCGCGCTGCCCCTGGTAGCGGGATCCGTACCGCTCGCTGCCGTAGGGGAACTCGGCCGGCGAGCTGAGCCGGAACATGCACAGCTGCCCGATCTTCATGCCCGGCCAGAGCTTGATGGGGAGCGTGGCGAGGTTGGACAGCTCCAGGGTCACGTGCCCGCTGAACCCGGGGTCGATGAACCCGGCGGTGGAGTGCGTGACGAGCCCGAGCCGCCCGAGGGAGCTCTTCCCCTCGAGCCGCGAGGCGAGATCGTCGGGCAGCGTGATGACCTCGTACGTCGAGGCGAGGACGAACTCCCCGGGGTGGAGGATGAACGGCTCGTCGCCCTCGGGCTCCACGAGCCGGGTGAGATCCGCCTGCTCGATGGAGGGGTCGATGTGCGGGTACCGGTGATTCTCGAACACCCGGAAGTACCGGTCCAGCCGCACGTCGATGCTCGACGGCTGCACCATGGATTCGTCGTAGGGATCGATCCGCACCCGTCCGGCGTCGATCTCGGCCCGGATGTCCTTGTCTGAGAGAAGCACGTCCCGAGGATACGCAAGGCGCGCGGAGCCGTGACAATCGTGACGGTTCCACGCGCCGAGGTACTGCTGTCCGCTGCCGCGGCTACCGCTTCTCGAGAGCCACCGGTACGGCACTGCGCAACCGGGCACACCGTGGACACCGGACGAGCCGACCGGGGCCGAGTCGCTCGGCCTGCTGCATCGGGAACGAAGCGGTGCTGAACACGTGCCCATCGGCACAGCGGAGGACGGTGCGTTCCATCAAGTCCAAGAGTCCCTTCCCCAAGAGCCTCGTCTGGCTGACTGCCCTGACGACAAAAGCCACATTAGGGCATCAAAGAGACGACCCTCCAGGCGGCACTCCGCCCCCGTCCGGCCCCTCGGCCGCGCCACCACGGTACGCCCCAACTCAGTTCCCCCGCAGCCGGATCCCATGCCGAGGGACATACCCGAAACACCTGCGGCTCCAGCACGCAGGTCTGCAATGAGGTACAGTGAGCGAGCGTTCGGACACGGCCCCGATCCGGGTCCGTCTGTCTTACGCGGGTGTAGTTTAATGGTAGAACATCAGCTTCCCAAGCTGAGAGCGCGAGTTCGATTCTCGTCACCCGCTCCAGTAGAAACCCCCAGGTCAGAGACCCGGGGGTTTTCTTGTTGTCTAGTCCAATTTGGGGACGGTGTGCCCTTCGCGTGCCCAAGCCGCGCATGACCGATCTGGTTGACCGGTTGGTGCCGGACGACTTGTGGGTGCTGTCCAGACGGGTGGTGCCGCCGACGGAGGTGATACGTCCGCAGGGCGGTGGCCGGCGTCGGACGGGTGACCGTGAGGCTCTGGCAGCGATCATCTTCGTGGCGACGTCGGGTTGCACCTGGCGGCAGCTGCCGCCGGTGTTCGGCCCTGCCTGGCCCACGGTCTACCGCCGATTCGCCCAGTGGAGCCGGGACCGGGTCTGGGCGAAGCTCTACCGTGTGATCCTTGACGAACTCGGAGCGCGGGGTGAGCTGGACTGGTCGCGGTGCGCGATCGACTCGGTCAGTCTGCGGGCGGCAAAAGGCGGCCACTGACCGGACCGAATCCGACCGACCGCGGCAAGCTGGGATCGAAGATCCACCTGATTACCGACCGGAACGGACTGCCTCTGTCCCTGGGCATCTCCGGTGCGAACATGCACGACAGTCAGGGCTTGGAGCCGCTCGTGTGCGGCATCCCACCCATCCGCTCCCGCCGCGGGCCTCGGCGCCGGAAGCCGGCGAAATTGCACGCGGACAAGGGCTACGACTACGGCCACCTGCGCCGATGGCTCCGCGCGCGGGGAATCCGCCAACGCATCGCCCGCAAGGGCATCGAGTCCGCGCAGCGGTTGGGCCGACATCGTTGGGTGGTCGAGAGAACCGTGTCCTGGCTGGCCGGCTGCCGTCGCCTCCATCGCCGCTACGAGCGCAAGGCCGAGCACTTCCTTGCCTTCGTCGGCATAGCCGAAAGCCCCATCGGCTACCGCCGGCTGGCGGCTCTCCTCATGGCCTGAGCCGGTTCTGCTGCACGTCGAAACAGACCAGCCCCATGGACTCCGCCACGGCTGCCGCGTAGGCCGATGCCTCCTCGGCCATGCTCCACCGCATGGGGAAGTAGATCAGCGGGCCACGGGCCTCGCCGATCAACGGCCCGGTTGACCAGGGCGAGGTGTCCTCCTCGTCCTCTGTGAGGTCACACCACCGCTCAAGCAGCGCGGCAACGTAGGCCGCTATGCGTTCGGACGGAGGCTCTTCCACCTCGCCGTCGATGCAGCGGTCGTACATGTCGTTGAAGACCCGGGCGGCGGTCTTGTCATCCGCCGGCCTCTCGCCCTCCCAGACAGCCAGGTCGTAACTCATGCCCGGAGATTCTCACACCGCACCGACACCCACCTGCCCGTCACCGGCACAACCCTCAGCCAAAGGAAACGAGCACTAAGTGCAGCTGGAGCGCCCACTCCGGTGCGACTCGGGCGCCGCTCCAGCAACCCGGTTCTCTACGACGCCCCGACGAACGCCTCTACTACGCGATCCGGACCGGTACCGCCGACCACTGGGACGACCTTCCGGTACGGCACCAGTGGGTTCTGCGCCAGGGTCTCGGCCAGCTCGGACAGCACCAGGGCCGGAGTGTCGGCGTTGAGCCCTTCCAGAACGCGTCGCAGGGCCGGGCTGACCTGTTCGGAACGCTGGAAGTGGGTGGGGGGCCATCCTGTCAGCGGGGTGCCAGTCGTATCACCAAGGCAGGGGGTCAGGACGGCGATTCCACCACCACCCACGTCCCGACGCGGTACCCTGCGCACCGGCCAACTGCTTGCACAGCAGGTCCGTGTCCTCAACCGTCATCTGAGCGAACAGGGTGTCCAGAGGTCCGAGGGCGTTCTGAAGCAATGCGACGACGGTCTCGGGGAGTTGTTCGCTCACCTGCTCGAGCTCGTCCCTTGCATCCAGGCGTTCGACGTACAGATCGGGCGGAAACCAGCCGGACGGCGCCCAGCCGGCTTCCATCTGCCGGACGAGCTTTTCCCAGGCTCCCAGACGGTTGCCCGCGTACCAGTGAGGCGTCCCTGGGGCCCTGCCCTCCTCTGGGTACATGCGCTGCACATGTGCGGAAAAGGCAGCGGCAAGAGGCGTCGCGATCTGCTGTTCGCGCACCACTTCGGCGATGCGAGCGACGGTGACGTGGGGCAGTTGAGCCACGGGCGCTTCGACCGCGTCGATCGTGTAGCGGGGCCGCTCGTCGTCGGAGGAGTTCAGTCGTACCCGCGTGACCAATCCGTCTTCCGCCGCCAGCCAATACGCGCTCGGCAGGGCCTCCTCCGCAGGGAAGAGAGCGACACCGTGCGTAGCCTTGGCGAAAGTGGACGCCAGCTCACGCTCGCTGGGTTGCGGTTGCACGGACTCCTGAACGTAGACGTCAAGGGAAGTGGACACGTCACCCAGGACCGTCACCTTCTCGCACAGCACCAGGGCATCCCAGTTACGCAGGTCCTGGTCGGTGTCCTCATCGGCGACGTCCACCTCCTGCACACGCACGTGCAGGCACTGTGCGAGTGCCGCTGCGACGGTATCGAGTGACAGAGGCTCCACGGTGAGGAGGTTGTACGTCATGGTGTATAGGTCCCGTTGTAGACGTCCAGGGCCTTCTGTACGACCTCTGGGTTGTTCGTGAATCGCGGGTTCCGGGTCAACTGCGGGGCTGCACTGATGTCACCCTTGGCTTTGGCGATCTGTTGGAGGGCGGCGTATTCGTTCCGATCGAGCTTGACGATGCCCTTTCCGCTGTCCGGGTACACCCTTCCGGTCTCCTCAACGCCGTAGGTGCGCCCATTGATCTCGTAGCGGTTGGTGAGTTTGTCGAACGTGCCCTTTCCCGCGGCGATGTCGGCGACGTCTTGGGTGATGTCCTGCTCATAGCCGCGAAGGACGACACTGTTCACCTCCTTGACCTCACCACTGCTCGCGCCAGAGATCGTGTGCCGGGGATGCGGAGGCTTGAGATCTTTGCCGGCCGCCGGTCCCTTGATGCCGCTCGCCGCAGGCCAGGGCCCCTTCCCCGGCCCCCCACCAGCACCACTGTCACCGACTCTCATCGCGTATGAATCGCCCGCCGCGAGGTCACCGGAGACTCCGGAAAGATCGCCCGAGACTCCGGCGAGCGCCATGCGTGGTCCAGCGAGGTCGATGTCGATCCCGTCGAAGAAGCTCGAAAGTCCCCCGTTTCTAGCCGCCCGGTAGGTTGCTCCGGCTCCGCCGAGGAGGCCGCCGGTGAGGGCGCCGTACATGCCGGCCTGGCGGGCCTCATCGAGGCTGAGCCCACCTTTCTGCTCACCCAGGACAATGGAGGCGGGCTGGGTGACGGCGAGATCCACGGTGATGGATTCGACACCGGCGAAGGCTGCCGTGGCCAGAGTGGTGCCCGCGATGGTGGCGATCTCCTCGGTCACGGCGACACCCAGGCCGGCGGCCAAGTCCGCGACCGTGGCCGCGGCCGCGGCTGCCGCGCCCTCTGAAATACCCGCAGTGAAGATGGCCAGAGCGGTGCCCGCGACCAGGGTGGCACCGACGATCTCCAGCTCGTGCTCGAGCTTCTTCTTCGCCCCGTGCACGGCGTCCGCATACGCGTCCAGGGCCTTGGCCATGTCGCGGGCGGCATCGGCCAGATCCTTCAGCCAGCCATGCCCGTCGTAGTAATAGCGACGCCAGAAGGGGTCGTCGAAGGCGGCGATGGCCTCGCCCTTGTTGTGCTCGATGATCGAGCGAGCCGCCTTGTTGGCACCGGAAGTGACATCGTCGACGTCGTCGGCGAAGTTCCTCCAGACCTTCGCGGCGTCCCGCAGCCCGTCCTCGTCGGCGTCCGGCCACCACATGCCCGTCAGGTCCTGGACGACCTTGCGGGCCTTGTCAGCGACGCTCACTTGCCGTCGCCCTCGGTGTCATGATCAACCTGGATCCGGCTAAACATGCCCCGGATCAGTTCCTCGTTGTCGATGTGGCCGTCCGCCATGTCGACCATGGCTTCATGAATGCTGGCCAAGCCGTCTACCAGGATCTGTGTGGAGTGCTCGATCTGCTGGACGTGCGGGCCGTACGCCTTGTGGAACTTCTCGCCCTGCTCGTCATCCCCCCACGGCGACCCCGCCGCGGCCAGCCCATGCTTCAGCTTCGTCAGGGCATGTGCAAGAGCAAGGCTCTGATGGTGAAAGTGAGGTGCTGTCGCCTTGAGATCGGCGATCTTGATGTCGAGTATCTCGCGGCTGTCACTCATGACTTGGCGCTTCCCCCTCCGTTGACTGCCCGGACGTCCGAGCCTAGTTAGCAGTCACCAGTTCGCGACTGCGGGCTGCGCAAAGGCCAAGTAAAGGCCTGCTGGATGGCCGTGACCCTTGCCACCTCTGGACGTACGAGACCCACTGGAGGGCGACTACGACCTTCGCGACTAGGGTCAGGGGCGAAGCGACCGTGTTGCGGCAGTTGACCGAGCGTTGCAGCGTGACGGCCTTCCGAGCCGGTCGTCTGCTCGCCTGCGCACGAGCAAAGAGCCGCCCGACCGGTCCTTGTGCTGACGCGATACCGAGATCGGCAGAGCATCTGCACGCAGTACCCCGCCGGTCTCCGCGCGACCGTGCCCTTGGCATGCCCTTCAGAGCGGACAACCGCGGTCAACAGTGGTGCACCGGCATCCCAGCACACCGACCGCCGGTCCATGAACCCGCAGGTCAGAGCCGTCGGCCTACGCAAGCGCCGACGCTTCCCAAGCTGAGAGCGCGAGTTCGATTCTCGTCACCCGCTCCATGCTGAAGGCCCAGGTCAGAGATTTGGGCCTTGTTGTTGTGCGCTGCGATCACCCGCCGCGTGCCAGATTCGTGCCAGAAGGCTCGCCGGGGGCCTTCCCGGCTGCCGCCGCCCGAGCCTTCCGGACCGTGGCGTCGAGGCCGGCGGCGACCTCTTCCTGTCGCTCTTCGTCGGAGTGCTGATAGATCAACGCGGCCTTGAGGAGTCGGTACGCCTTGGCAGTCATCGTCCTGGCACCCGTGACGCGGAGCCGTTCGGCTCGCGTCTTGTTCTCTTCCTTCGTGCAGTGATGGCCTTCGGCGTCCCCGCGCGACGGCGACGTTCAGATCGGCTGGGGCTGGGAAGGCGCGGTTGGCAAGGGTCGTGCGCCGCAGTCCCCTCAGGAAGTCCGCACCATGGCAGACAACGCACAAGCGACAGCCGTCCCCGGCTGGGTCCTGAAGTTCATGGACGCCATCGACACCCTGGAGTTCGGCAAGGGCTTCGCGCCACTGACCGACAACACCGACTGGCGGTTGACCCCGGCCAGGACACGACCCTGTCGGGTGCGGTGCAACGCGGCAGGGCCTGTCCCGGCCCCGTGGGCGGGTGATCAGGGGCGCACCCCGTCGTCGGGCCGCGGGGACGGTCAGGCTGCCGGCGCGAATGCGGTGATGGCGTCGACGAGGTCGGCCGGGGCTTCCAGCGGGATCAGGTGACCGGTGTGGGGGACCACCACGAAGTCGGGGTGGGAGAGGTAGGGCACCAGGTTGTCGCGGAGCACGCCGACGGGCTCCACCTGGTCGTGTTCTCCGGCGACGACGAGAGCGGGCACGCTGACCATACGCGTGTGCTCGGTGATGTCCTGCGCGATGCCGTGCAGCGGCCACTCGGTGCGGGCGGCGTCGGTGACGGTCCGCGAGTCGGTCACGATCTGCGCCTTGACCGACGCGGGCAGCTCGGTCGCGGTGAGGACGTGATCCCGTGCCCCGGCCACGGACTCGGCGGAGTCGTAGGCGTGCGACAGGGCTTCCTGGTACTCGGGAGTGACCTGTGCGGCGGGCTTCGCCGGGCCGGAGCCGACGAGAACCATGCCGCGCAGGCCGGCGGGCCGGGTGGCCGCGACCAGCTGTGCGACCTTGCCGCCCATCGAATGCCCCACCAGGACGTAGTCGGTGACCCCCGCATCCGCGAGCACGGCGAGCGTGTCGTCGGCGAGCTGACCGAGCGTGTAGGGACCGGGCAGAGCGCTCGACCGGCTCCACCCGCGGAAGTCGACCGTGAGCACGTCACGGCCCGCCAGGCGGTCGACGACGAGGTCCCAGGTGCGGGCGGAACCGCCCCAATAGTGCAGGAACACCAGAGTCGGTCCGGTCCCCGGCCGATGGTCGTAAGTGGGCAGTAGCGTCTGCTGCGTCGTGTCCATGATGGCTCTTCCGGTCGATGCTCTGGGCGATTGCCCTGTGCATTTATTGAAACTTCTGCACCCGGACGGGGCATCGGCGTGACTGGTCGCCCGATGGTGAAAACTGGACACGTGAGCGTGATCCGGCAAATGACCTACCAGCCCGCGGGACGCCGCGCCGCCTCGGTCGAGACGATGACGTTCGGCCGCCTTCGTGAGCTGAACGACGGCGGCACGCAGCGCGCCGACTTCCACGTCCTTGCCGTCATCGACGCCGGACCCGGCTCAGTCACCGTCGATTTCCGCCGCCACCCGCTCCAAGATCAGTCCGCGGTGTGGATTCCACCCGGCGCCGTGCACCGGTGGGACGACATCACCGACGTGGCAGGGCACCTCGTGCTGTTCGTGCCGACCGCGCCGGTCACCCACGCCACCCGAGAACTGGTCGCCTCCCCGGACCCGGCCGCGCACTGGAGCATCCCCGATGCCGACTGGCCCTTCACCGACACGGCGCGCAGCCATCTCCTCCTCGAAGCATCCGCCCCAGCCAGTGACTCCCGGACGGAGCTGCCCGAAATCCTGCTCTCCGCGCTCATCACCCGGCTGCACCCACCGCACGCCGGAGCACGGCTCACCCATCCGGTGTTCCGGTTGTTCCGCTCCAGCGTCGAAGCGCACTTCCGGCAACACCACGACGCCGGCTACTACGCCCGTGCGCTGGGATACGCGCCCCGCACCCTCTCACGAGCGGTGCAGCAGGCCACCGGCCGCACCGCGAAGGCGTACATCGTCGAACGGATCACCCTGGAAGCCAAACGGCTCCTCGCACACGACCGCCTCACCGCCGCCCGCTGCGCCGACATACTCGGCTTCCCCGACGCATCCAACTTCTCGGTGTTCTTCCACAAGGCCACAGGCAAACGCCCGGGCGCGTGGCGGGCGACGGTGGTCGCCGAGTGAGGAGGTGCCCACAAGAACACTCCCCTCTATGATCACGTGGCGTCACAACCCGTGATCACCGGAACCCCGTGCTCGCCTCTCTGTATCGGTGCCCCACCGCACACGGAGTCGGCGGCGGCGACGATGGCGCGGTCGACCGCTCCCGGGCTGGTCGAAGGAACGTCATGGCCCGAGCGGGGGTAGCTGATGTGGGCGCCCACTCGCTTGGCCTCGAACTTCTGGGCGGCCGTCGGCACGGCGTGGTCCTCGGTCGAGATGACCGCCCACTTCGGCGTCCTGGCCGGCGGATTCACCGTGGCCCTGTCGGTGAACGCCGAAAGGGGTGGATCACCTCGACCAGCACGGCGGCTGAGGTGATCACTGGTAGGTCCGCGTCGCGGGCCGCCGTCAGCCACTCGTGGATGTTCCGATCACGCTGTACGGCCTTCGCCAGGCCCTCGCTGTCCAGGACCAGGGCACCGCTCACGCGGCCGCCCCGGCATTCGAATCGCCGCCGGTCAGTCGGGCACGCTTGGCTGCCACGGCTTCGGGGTCGGCCGGGCCGTGCACATGTACCACCGTCACGAGCCGGCGGTGGACACGTGGCGAGCCAGCTCGGTGGCGAGGCGTCGCATGACCGTGCGGTTTGCGTGCCGCATAGTGATCCGCACAACAGGAGCCAGCAGCCGGTCGGCGAGAGGGGCGCGCACCCACGTGTACGTGAACGAGATGCGGGTCCCGCCGGTTCGTAGCGGTTCGATGACGTAGGTGCCGTGGGCCAGTCGCCGGCCCGCCGCGCTGACGTTGCGTTCGACGATGCGCCGCGGCGCATCGGCCTCGACGACCTTGATGGTGACATCGGTCTTCGCGCCGCCCAGCGCGGCGGTGACCGTGGCGCACGATCCGACGCCCCGGGCAGGGCCGCTGTAGCGCCAGCCGGTCAGGTAGTGGTCGGTGAACCGCTCGTGGTGAGCCATGACGTCGAGGAAGTCGTAGACCTGCTCGGCCGTCTGAGGTACATCGATCGACACGGTGACAGACTTCATGTACCACACGGTACATGCGGCATGTACCAATTGGTACAGTCGTGACGTGGAGACTACGGATGACCCGCATCCCGCGGGCGAAGGCGACAGCGAGGGCGAGCGAGGCGCGCACGGGGATCGGCGCGCACAGCTGGTGGACGCGGCTGTCGACCACGTCGCGGCACACGGCATCACGGACCTGAGCCTGCGCGGCCTGGGCGCCGCGATCGGCGTCAGTCACCGCATGCTGGTCCACTACTTCGGCTCCAAGGAACAGTTGCTCGTCGAGATCGTCCGGACGTCGGAGCGGCGCCAGCGCGATGTGCTGTCCCGGATCCGCCTGGAGCCCGGTCTCTCGCCCGCCGATGTCGCGCGGCTGCTGTGGCGGCAACTGACGGACCCTCGACTGGCCGGTCAGGAGCGGCTCTTCTTCGAGATCTGCGGGCACGCGCTGCGCGGCCGTCCCGAGGCCGTCCCGGTCCTCGAAGGGCTTGTGACGGACTGGCTGGAGCCGCTCGTGGCCGCTGAGGTCGGCGCGGGGGCGGAGCCTGCGGCGGCCCGGAACCGGGCCAGGCTGGGACTCGCCACCGTCCGGGGCCTGCTGCTCGACCTGCTCGCTACCGGTGACCGCGCCGGCGTCGACTCGGCAATGGAGGAGTTCCTCCGGCTGTACTACGGCTCGGAGTGACCGGTCACCGATCGGGCAGAGCGGCTGGGCCAGACGTCGTACCGGCGCGCGAACGAAGGTGAACTCCTAAAGCGGTGGCTTCCTGGCAACCAGCGGCAGCGGCCAGCCGGCACAGGCCACCAGTGCGCTGCCGTCCTCGGTGAGGAAGAGCAGGGTGGTCCAGGTCCGATCGGCAGAATCGATCAGCCCTGTGCGCACGGGCCGGCCATGTTCGCGGATGAGCTGCACCGCTCGTTCCAACCCAAGAGGTTCGAGTCCATGCGTCCGCATGCGCTGGAGTCGACGCTTGAACACTCCAGCATGCTGGCCTGCGGGTTGTGCCCGGTCTCCCACCCAGTAGGTGGCGCCGCCGCGGAGGGTGGCCAGAGCTCTTACGGACGCCTCGTCGTCACCGGTCAACAGCGATTCCAGCACATGCCGTTCCATGGTCACCCCCGTTCGATCTTGCGGTACGGCAACCAGTCACGGCTAGAGCCACGCATCAGAAGGGTGTGCCGATGGCCGCCACGGCCGGACGCCGCCCGCTCGGGCTCGCGGCGGGAGCGTTCGCAGCCCGGGGGGTCAGACCGCCGTGTTCAACAGGTCGGCCAGTACGTCGGGCCGTTCCAGGGCGATGAAGTGGCCTGCCCTGGGGACCTGGGTGAAGTCGGCGGCCGGAAGCAGCTGCTTGTCGGCTTGCCGGTCCGAGGGCCGGGACCAGTCCTTTTCCCCGTAGACGAGGTGGACGGGCGCTTTGACCTCGCGGTAGCGCGAGCGGGCGGCGACGAGGCCGGGCAGGCTCTGGTACACGGCCCGGGCGACGGCCGGGTAGCCGGGACGCCCGCCCACCTGGAGGAGCTCGTCCACGTAGTCCTCCCGCAGCGCGCTCTTGTCGCCGAGGCCGCCCTGGAGGATCTTCCGGAGGACCGGCCTGGGCTCCACTCCGGCGATCACCGGGCCGACTCCGGGCGCGAGGACACCGCTGACCACGGCACGGGCGAGGAGGCCGGACCGGGCGATTCCGCCGCGGAAGTCGTAGGTGTTCACCGCGACGACGCGCCGTACCCGCTCCGGGAGATCGGCCGCGGTGGTCAGGGCGAGCACCGCCCCCATGGACTCCCCGACCAACGTCACGTCGTTCAGGTCGAGTTCGGTCAGCAGCCGCTCGACGCCCGCGCGCATGGCCGGCTCGTCGTACGACGCCCCGGGCACGATCTCGGAGTAGCCCATCCCCGGCAGGTCGAGGGCGTACACGGTGTACCGGTCCGCGATCAGCGGGACGAGGTGGCGGAAGTGCTCGGCCTGGGTGCGCACGGTGTGCAGCAGGACCAGGGGGGCTCCGGTGCCCGCCTTCAGGTAGCGCAGGGTTCCCTCACGGCTGGCACGTCCTGCACGCGGGGGGATGGTGTGACTGGTGGTCCCCTGGATGTGGATCGTGGGGCGTGGCTCGTGGGCGGGCATCTCGCCGACTCCTCGTACGGGGGGGAGTTACTTGACCAACTGGGGATACAGCCCGGCCAGGTCGCCGGCCAGGCCCGCCTTGACCTGCCGCGAGATGTCGTCGGCGAGCACCTCGTACGCGCCCGTCTCGACCCCGTCGAGGGCGAGTGCGGCGACGGCACTCGGGTCGGACTTGGGTGCGTCGACGCCCGCCGTCAGGTCCGTGTCGACGTAGCCGACGTGGAGTCCGGTGACCGCGATGCCGCGCGGCTGCAGCTCCAGGCGCAGGGAGTTGGTCTGTGACCACAGGGCGGCCTTGGAGGCGCTGTAGGAGCCGCCGAGCGCGATCCAGGAGAGCACGGAGTGCACGTTGAGGAGGTGGCCGCCGCCGTTGCGCTCGATGACCGGAACGAAGGCGCGGGTGACCAGGAGCGGGCCGTAGAAATTGGTCTCGAACTCCCGGCGTACGTCGTCGACCGGGGAGTCGAGGAAGGACGCGCCGACCGAGGCACCGGCGTTGTTGATCAGCACGGTCACGTCCTGCGCCTGCGCGGCGGCGGCCGCCACGGAGGCCGGGTCGGTGACCTCCAGCGCCACGGGGACGGCGTCGGGGTGCGTCACGCCGCGCGGGTCGCGGGCCGTGGCGTAGACCTTGCCGGCGCCGCGCGCGTACAGCTCTTCCACCAGGGCCTTGCCGATGCCTCGGCTGCCGCCGGTGACGAAGACGTTCGCGCCCTTCAAAGCAGTCATGACTCTCTCCACAGAATGAGAAACCGATCGGTTTCCATCAAGGTAAACCGATCGGTTTTAAGGCGCAAGCCCGGCAGGGCCGGCCCGACGGAGACGCTCACCGCTTGAGCTTGCGTGCGGAAACCGATCGGTCTACGGTGGTGAAACCGATCGGTTTCATTGATCGGTTTCTCGCTGTGAGAGCGAGCCTCGAACCCGCGATCCCAGGAGTACGGATGACCGCCGCGCGCAACGCCGAGGGGCAACCGACGGTCTCGCCGCCCAGGCTTCCGGCGAAGCTGGCCGCCCACCCCTCCGTACAGGCCGTACTCGCCCGGCGCGAGGCCGGGGACGCGGTGAGCCCGCCGGCGGTGATCGACGCGGACTGGCTGCGCGAGTTGTGTCTGGCGGCCGGTGCTGACGACGCCGCCGCGGTCAGCCTGGACCACCCGGACCTGGCCGGCGAGCGCGAGCACGTACAGTCCGCGCTGCCCGGCACCCGCACCCTGATCGCGATGGCGGTCCGGATGAACCGCGACAACTGCCGCTCCCCGGCGCGCAGCGTGGCCAACCAGGAGTTCCACCAGACCGACGAACGGGCCAACCACGCCGCCCGCAGTGTCACCCGGGCCCTTCAGGACGCCGGATACCGTGCGCTCAATCCGTCCGTCGGCTTCCCGCAGGAGATGGACCGCTTCCCCGGGGAGCGGATCTGGGTGGTGGCGCACAAGACGGTCGCGGTGGCCGCCGGGCTCGGTGTGATGGGCCTGCACCGCAACGTCATCCACCCGAGGTTCGGCAGCTTCGTCCTGCTGGTCACCGTCCTGGTGGACGCGGAGGTGAGCGAGTACGGGCAGGAGCTGGACTACAACCCGTGCATCGACTGCAAGTTGTGCGTCGCCGCCTGCCCGGTCGGCGCCATCGCCAAGGACGGCGCCTTCGACGCCCTGGCCTGCACCACGCACAACTACCGCGAGTTCATGAGCGGGTTCACCGACTGGGCGCAGACCGTGGCCGACAGCGAGGACGCCGCCGACTACCGCTCCCGCGTCACCGACTCCGAGAGTGCCTCGATGTGGCAGAGCCTGTCCTCGCCGCCCGGCTACAAGTCCGGCTACTGCCTGGCGGTCTGCCCCGCCGGCGAGGACGTCCTCGGCCCGTACCTGGACGACCGCAAGACCTTCATGGACACCGTGCTGCGACCGCTCCAGGACAAGACGGAAACCCTGTACGTCCTGCCGGGCTCACACGCACAGGAGTACGCCCGGCGCCGCTTCCCCCACAAACCCGTCAAGGAAGTCACCGGCGGCTGGCAGCCCCCGGCGAAACGCTCCGCGTCCACCGAACGGAAGACACGTACGTCATGAACGGCATCCCCCCTTTCCGCGTCCTGCGCGCCAAGCGGCTGTGGATCACCAACGGCGTCATCACGGGCGTACTCGCGCTGCTGTTCGCCGTGTTCTACGTCGGCGCCAACATCGATCCGGCCGACCACCTGACCAAGCTGCCCGTCGGCCTGGTCGACGCCGACAAGGGGGCCTCGGTCGGCGGCAAGCGGGTCGACCTCGGGGCTCGGATCACCGAGTCGGTCAAGAAGTCGACCGCGGGTGGGCACAAGATCGACTGGAAGGTGATGGACGAGAAGGAGATGAGGGAGGAGCTCGGCAAGGGCAAGCTGTTCGGCGCGCTCGTCGTCCCCGCCGACTTCACCTCCTCCGCCACCGCGCTGACCGGCACCGCGCCCACCGGAACCCCGGCCCGCCCGGCGCTGACGGTGCTGACCAACCAGTCCGCCGGCAGCGTGGGCTCCGGCCTGGCCCGGACGGCGACGACCCAGGCGGCCGAGAAAGCCTCGCTCCAGGTGGGCAAGGAGCTCACCGCCCGGATCGGGACCACGCAGGCGAAACTGCCCGCGGCGGCACGCGTCCTGCTCACCGACCCGGCCGCCGTCACGGTCGAGGACGGCCACCCCCTCGACTCGCACAGCGGCCTGGGCCTCACGGCGTTCTACTACGCGCTCACCCTCGTGGTCGTCGGCATGCTCTCCGCCAACGTCCTCAGCGGCCAGGTCGACCACGCCCTCGGCTACACCCACAACGACATGGGCCCTCTGCGCCTGCACCGCCCGCTGATCCGGGCGACCCGGGTCCAGACCCTCGCCATCAGCAGCACCCTCATGGCCGGGCTGTCCCTGCTGCTGGGCACCCTGGTCACGGTCGGCGCGGTCGGCGTCATGGGCATGGACGCCGCCCACCTGCCCCTGCTCTGGCTGTACTCGGTGTGCGCCATCGCCGTCACCGGGATCGGCGCGCTCACCCTCCTCGCCGTCTTCGGCACGCCCGGCATGCTGGTGGTGACGCTGGTCTTCGTCGGGATGGCGGTGCCCACGGCCGGTGCCACCACCCCCATCGAGGCGCTGCCCGGCTTCTACCGCTTCCTCGCGGAGTTCGAGCCACTGCGGCAGATCGTCGGGGGCATCCGCTCGATCCTCTACTACGACGCCCAGGGCGACGCGGGTCTGACGCGGGGCTGGGCCATGATGGCGGCCGGACTCGTGGCTGCCGCGCTGTTCGGCTTCGGCGTACTGGGGTGGTACGACCGCAAGGGCCTGCACCGCATCCCGGCGGAGACGACGCCCGACAAGACCGCCGTCCCGGCATAGCGGCAGGTCACCAGGACGGGGCCATTACTCGGCCGCTCCCCGGGACCAGCTGAAAACCGATCGGTTTTCATTACGTCCGCTTGGGGTTAATCTCGCGGTATGACCACCGAAGTGAAGCTGAGCCCCAGGGAGCGGTTGCTGGAGGCGGCGGCCGCGCTCACCTACCGAGTCGGCGTCAACATCGGCGTTGAGGCACTGTGCAAGGCGGCGGGGGTGTCGAAGCGCTCCATGTACCAGCTCTTCGAGAGCAAGGACGAACTCCTGGCAGCAAGCCTGAAGGAGCGCGCCTCCGCCTACGCGGCGACTCTCCTGCCCGCGCCGGACGACGCCCGGTCACCCCGCGAGCGGATCCTGCACGTCTTCGCGCAGGTGGAAGCACAGGCCGGCGCCCCCGAGTTCCACGGCTGCCGGTATCTGGCCGTGCAGGTCGAACTCAAGGATCGGAATCACCCCGCGAGCCGGGTCGCCCATCAGGTCAAGGCGAACCTGACCGCCTTCTTCCGCACCGAGGCCGAGCGGGGCGGGGCGGGCGATCCCGATCTGCTGGCCCGGCAGCTCATCCTGGTCTTCGACGGCGCCAGCACCCGCGCGGGAATCCAGGCCGACAACCTGACCGGGCTCGTCGCACCCACGGTGACCACCCTGCTCGACGCCGCAGGCGTGCGCTGACGCATCACCCGCAGGCTGCTCTCGGCGGAGACCCGAGCCGGCATCACCGCCGAGGCTTTTTCCGGTCTTCAGGACTCGGGCAGCGTGGCCTTCCCCTACAGGGCGGACGCGGCGATGACCGCGACGAGAGCGGCCACTGCGCCCCGGACCGTCTCTCCGAGCGCTGCGGCCGGCCCCTGCCCCTCGGCGATCGCCGTGAACCGGCGTTCGGCCGCTGTCGCATCGGCGCCCACGGGCAGGACGGACTCGAGGCCCGCATGGTGCAGCACCGTGATCAGTGCGGCCGTCCGCTGGTCGGGGTCCTGGCCCCGAGTGAGTACGGCGGCCAACCGCTCGCGCAGAGCCGCGAGCACGGCGATCTCCGCGACCGGGTGCCTGACCGATCCGAACGCGCCCAGGACGCGTCGGCCTTGCTCACGTACCAGCCGCTTCGCCGACAGTCCGTCGTAGGCGGCGGCGAGTGACTGCTCGCGTACGGCCAACAGCCACTCCCGGGGCGTCTCCTCGGGATGGCTTCGCATCCGCTGGGCCACGGCCGCTGCCGCCGGCTCCTTCGGCGCGGGCGCTGGTGTCCGGGCCGGTACGAATGCGCCGTCACGCACCACCACGTGCCCGGCGAAGGTCAGCTCCAGCAAAGCAGCCACCGAAACGGCGAGAGACACCCGCAGTGGCGCCTCCCTCAGGGTGCCACTCTCTTCGTCCAGTGTGAGCAGTACGACCTGCTCGCCGATCGTCAGATCCTCGATCACTTGATCACCCTCCCGACAGGGAGACCAGCCCGGGGAGCTCTCGGTTCCCGAGGGACGCGCCTCCCCGGCAAGGACCGCTTCCGTCCCGGACCGGCATCCCAGGCTTCGTGGTTTGTGCAGGTCATCGGGGGTGGGACCGTTCCACCGTCGCAGGCTGGGCGGCCGCTGTTGTCCCAGGCCCACGAGGCGTCCAATGCTGTGGCTGTCGCACCGGCTGCAGCGGCCGGCCGTCTCGGCTCCCGTCACCGCGCACGGCAAGCCTCTTCATCCGCAGTGCCGGGCGCGGGCGGTCGCGACCTCGTACCGATCAGAAAAGGAACACGCGTATGAAGACGAAGTCCCTTGCGAGCCACCGTGTGGCCGTGGCCGCGGGTCTCGTGCTGGCTCTGGGGTGTGGCGCGTCGGCGCAGGCCTCCGCCACCGGGTCGCGTACGGTCGGCGACGCACGCACCATCGCCGCCTGCACCCAGGAGGTTCTCGGGGTGTCCGCCGTGAAGGAGCCCGCGGACAGCAAGGACGCCAGGCACCTGCTCCTGAGTGTCGAGAACGCCGGCGACAAGAAGTGCAACCTCTACCGCTACCCCTTGGTGCGGCTCGGCGCCGATGCCCAGGCCACGACCCCTGTGATCAAGGACAGCGACCCGAACCCGGGGGTGCCCGTCACCCTTGCTCCGGGTCAGGAGGCATACGCCGCTCTGCTGGTCAGCGGCGGCCACAGGGACGAGTACGAGGCGAAGAGCATCACCCTCAGCCTCCAGGGCAGCAGGCCCGGCACCAAGGCGGGCAAGCCGGTCGACGTTCCCATGCCCGTCCGCACGTTGTACGCGGACGACGGCCAGCTGGTCACCTACTGGACGACTGCTCCCGGTCTCGCCCTGGACTTCATCATGTCGAAGTGACGGACCTCGGTCGGGACGCCCTGGGGCCGGCCCGCGGGGGTGCCGCTCGCGTCATCAGGACATGCGTGCGCCCATCAGCCCTGCCCCCGGACTGGACGGCCACCTCGAGAGGCGACCGCGCACCGACTTCATGGTGCCAGTACGCTTCGGCGGCTGCCCTACGCCCAGCAGCCGTTGACTGTGGCGGCCAGGCCGTCCAGGGCGTCCTTGATGGCGTCCGGGGCGGCTGTGGAGCCGTTCTCGATGAAGGAGAAGACCTTCCAGCGGCCGTCCTTGGCCTTCGTCAGTCCGCTGAGCGCGAGGGCGCCGGTCAGGGTGCCCGTCTTGGCCTTGACCTTGCCGACGGCACACCGGGAGTGGGCGGTGTCGAAGCGGCCCCATTCGGGCCCGAGAGTGCTGCCCGCCTCGCCCGCCACCGGCAGTCCGTCGACGACGTACTTCAGGGTGCTGCTGTGGCGCGGGTCGGCCGCGACGGCGAGGAGGTCGGCGAGGGTCCGTGCCGGGATGCGGTTGGCGCGCGAGAGGCCGCTGCCGTCGTGGATGACGAAGTGGTCCAGGGACACGCCGTAGCGGGTGAGCACCGTTCGTACGGCCGCCGTGCCGCCCTCGAAGGTGGCCGGGCGGCCGGAGGCGAGCGCGGTCATCCTCAGCAGCGTCTCGGCGGCGTCGTTGTCACTCACCTTGAGCATGTGCTTCACGATGACGGACAGCCGGTCGGACTGATGCTGGGCCACGGGAACGTTCCCGGTGCCGGCGGCGCCGCGGGTGACCTGGCCGGTGACGGTGACGCCCTGCTGGGTGAGGAGTTGCGCGAAGGATCGTCCGGCGTCCAGGGCGGTGTCCGTGACCATGCGGCCGTCCACCACCAAGGCCCGTACCGGGGCGACGGTGTCCGGGTAGTAGCCGGTGTTCCAGCCGGTGGCGAGCGTGGGCTTGGGGAAGAGGCTGTCGTCGACCCGGACCTTCACCGAGGTGAGACGCGCGTTGCGCAGCCCCGCGGCCGCCGTCTTGGCGAGCGCCTTGAGATCGCCGGTGGTCAGCGTGCGGTCCCCTCCCCCGACCAGGGTGAGGGTCCCGCCACCGTAGACGACCTTGGTGGTGAACCGGTGGTCGGGGCCGAGGACCGTCAACGCGGCGGTGGCTGTGGCGAGTTTGGTGTTGGAGGCGGGCATCAGAGCGGTGGTCGCCTCGTGACCCCAGACGGTCTTGCGGGAGTCGGCGTCGATGACGACGCCGCCGAGCGTGTTGCCCAGCCGAGTGTCCTGAGCGCGTCCGTCGAGGTTCTTCGCGACCTTCCGCTCGGCGGAATCGAGTGCGGCGTTCTTGGCCACGGGCTTGTCCGCGGCGAACGCCGACGGACCGGCCAGGATCGACCCGGCGACGGGGGCGGTCAGTGCGAGCAGGGTCGCTCGGCGGAGCGACGGGCTGGGAGTTCTGGCCTTGCGGTGCCGTCCACGCGCGGGGGAGGCGGAGGGGGATCTGAGCATGGAGAACCTCGCTGCGCTGTGCGGGGACGGGATGCCTGCTGTGGATCTTGCGAGCGAAGCTAATGACGAGGTTTCAGGTTGTGATGGCTGTTCGGTAAAGAAATCACCGGGTGGCCTCGGCATCGACGACGTCCAGCGCCATCCGGGCCGGGAGCGCACCATCGGCCGGGCGCTCCAGTGGTGCCGGACGGTGTGCGCAAGGCGTCCAGCCGCTCCAGGCGGGCGGCGCGCAGAGTTCGGAGGCGCTGCGGGCGTGTCGCCGGCGCAGACGGTGGCGCGCGGAAAGGCACCTGCTCCTCGCCAACCAGCCCGACCGGGGTGCCCAGGGCTGCATCCGCGCAGCCGCGGGGCCCGGGCCCCGGTCGGCCTTCAGCGCGTCTCAGCGCCCACTTGCCGCTGAAAGCTCGGTGAGGCCTCGGTGAGGCCGTGGTGAAACCCGGGTGGCTCAAGCTCCATCCAGAACGAAGGCGACGCGAACCCCGCTCGGGGCCGCGGAAAACCAAAGGAGCACGCCACCATGGCCATCACCCTCACCGCCCAGGACAAGGACACCCTGCGGACCGCCGCCTACGGCGCCGTCTCCCTCATGGCAGCCGCCGACGCCGCCGGCTCGCCCCACAAGGTCGCGACCCACGGCAGCATCGCCCTGACGTCGGCGACCGGCCCGGTCGGGCACGTGCTCGCCGAGAAGTCGAAGATCAAGGACCTGAACGGCAAGTCCGCGGCCGAGCTCGCCGACCACGTACTGCCGGCCCTGACCACGGCGATGACCCTGCTCAGGAAGCAGGACCCGGCCGAGGCCGAGAACTTCCGCAGCACCGTCGGCGTCGCCCTCGACGCGGGCATGCGGGCCCACAAGGGCGAGCCCGGCCCCGCCCTGACCGAGATGTACCGCAAGATCGCCGGAGCCCTCGACGCCGCCTGACCGGCCGGCGGACCCTGATCGCCGAACCGGATACCCGCGCTGCCGGCGCCAGGGGACCTTCCCTCAGTCCGCCGGGCCCCGAGTGCCCGGCGGAGAGTGGTTACAGCCCGACCGGGTTGAGGTAGGTGGCCGGGTGGGTGGCGCCGTCCTGCTTGAGGATCTGGCCGCCGAACGGCCACTTCAGGGTGAAGTGCTCCGTCTCGTTCGGCGGGGTGACCACGAACTTCGACGGAACGAACTTCTCGTTCTGCGGCGTGGACGCGGCCACCGGGAGCAGGGTGATGCTGAAGTCGGTCGTGGCACCCGGCTCCAGGGTCAGCTTCTCGGGCTTCGCGGCGGAGCGCGCCAGCGACCAGGTGCCGTCGGTCGGCTGAGCGCCGATCATGTCGACACCGGCGAAGCCGTACAGGGTGCAGGTGTGCTTGCTCTGGTTGGTGAACCAGATGAACGCCTGCGTCTGCTTCGTGGTCTGCCCCATCTCCGGCTTCGCGTCGTCACCCGTCGCGAAGCCGGCCTTCAGGTCGGCGGTGTGGCAACGGGCCGGCGCGGCCTTGACGGTGGCGGCGGAGGCCGGGACGGCGGCAGCGGCGGTGCCGGCGACGACGACGGCCGCAAGGGCCACGGCGGTCAGCTTGCTCTTCATGGAGTTTCGGGTCCCCTCGTTTTTACGAATCGGCGCGCGAAGGTCACGGTGCGCGTACGCAGCTGAAGATGCGAAATCCCCGGAAGCGGTTCTGCCTGCCGGATGAGTTTTCTCCCGACGGCCACGACGGCCAGAGCGATCGGGTCATTGCCCTTTCCGCCGTCAGAGTTGCCCAAAAGGGCAGGCCCGGAAAACTCTGCCGCGGCGAAGCAACCTGGCCCACCGCCCACTCGTATCAACAGTCGACCGATTCGCTTTTGTCGACTTCGAAAGGTGGAGGATTTCCATGAAACAAACCGTCAAGCGGGCGGCCACGGCCGCGGCCACGACTGTGACGCTGACGGCGTCACTGACCGCCCTCACCGCGACGAGCGCGTCCGCGATCAATCAGGTCGACTGTGGCCGGGCCGACTTCGTGCAGGTCACATACCATTACGCCGGGTACGGCGACATGGACGTGTGCTTGGCCAACGCCGGGGACTTCCCCCTGCCCGGCAACTCGTGGATCACCCGGATCTCGACCGGCGACAACCGCGTCCAGTGGTTCGGGAACGGGGCGTGGCAGCCCGCCGCAGGAATCAACAAGTGGACCGTCATGACATGGCCGAACCACCCCGGCGGGGTGAGCGCGTCCTGGATCCAGATTCTCTGAACCTCGACGGTTGTCCCAAAGGGCACAACGGCTTTCTGGTAGGCAGAGAAACTCCATGAAACAAATCGCCAAGCGGGCGGCTCTGGCCGCGACGACGACCTTGGCGCTGACGGCTTCACTGACCGCCGTCTCGGCGACGCAGGCGTTCGCGATCAATACGGTGCCGTGCGGCCGTAGCGACTTCCTGCAGATCACGGTCCACTCGACCGACTCCGGCGGCCCCTACGACTGGTGCCTCGCCAACGCCGGGACGTGGGACATGACGGGGTCCAATATGTGGCTCCACCGGATCTCGACCGGCAACAACCGCTTCCAGTGGTACGGGGACGGAAGGTGGCAGCCCGCCACACCGATCGACAGGAACACCGTCTACACCTTCCCGAACAACCCGGGCGGGGTCCGTATGGACCAGATCAGGATCCTCTGAACCACCGGTGACAGTCCCACCGGTGACATCGGGGCGGCGGCCCCCCCCTGACCGTCGCCCCTTTCACTCCCCGGTGGCCCGACTGGCGATTGAAACGTTCAATATCCTCGCACTCGCCCGTGCGCGCCGACCCCGCCCGCCCGAAGTGATCACCTGTCACGTCCGCCACGAAGGAATGGCACGACGATTGACCCCCGCCCCCCTCGGCTCTACGTTACTAACGCCCCTCTAGATTGAATCGATTCATCCATTCCGTGCGGGTGAGGAGTCGTAGTGATCAGCAGGAGGAACTTCCTCGCGGGCGCAGGCGCCACGGTCGCGGCCGCGACCGTCGACGGCGTACCGGCGGTGGCCGCGCCGGCATCCGGACAGGTGCGGGACGGGACGCGGCGGGACGGGCTGCGCGTCACGGCGCCGTCAGTGGAGTACGTCCAGCAGCCCCTCGGGATCGACGTGCAACACCCCCGGCTGAGCTGGCCGTTGGCCTCCGACAAGGCTGGCATGCGCCAGAGCGCCTATCAGGTCCGCGTCGCCACCACCGCGTCGCGCCTGCCGCATCCGGACGTCTGGGACAGTGGGAAGGTCACGTCCGGCGAGTCCGTCCTCGTGCCCTACCGGGGCCCCGGGCTCAAGCCGCGGACGCGCTACCACTGGTCCGTACGCGTGTGGGACACCCACGGGCGGGTCTCCGACTGGAGCGCGCCCTCGTGGTGGGAGACCGGCCTCATGGACGCCGGGCAGTGGACCGCCGACTGGATCTCCGCGCCGGCGGTCCTCGCGGACGCGCCGTCCTTCGAAGGCGCCTCCTGGATCTGGTTCCCCGAGGGCGATCCGACGAGCAGCGTTCCGGCGGCCACCCGCTGGTTCCGCGGCACCACCGACCTGCCCGAACACATCACGGCGGCGACGCTCGCCATCACCGCGGACAACGTGTACACGGTCTCCGTGAACGGGGTCGAGGTGGCCCACACCGACCTCGACACGGACAACGAGGACTGGCGCCGCCCGGCCGTGATCGACGTACTGGACCGGGTGCGCGCCGGTGACAACGTTATCGCCGTCTCCGCCACCAACGCGACCGAGGGCCCGGCAGGGCTCGTCGCCGTCCTTGTGGTCCGTACGGCCTCCGGTGATCAGAGGGTGGTCACCGACGGCTCCTGGAAGTCCACGGACCAGGAACCTCCCGCGCACTGGCGCGAGGCCGGCTTCGACGACGGCGGCTGGCCGGCGGCCAAGGTGGCCGCCGCGTGGGGCGGCGGGCCGTGGGGAAGGGTCGTCCCCGTGTCGTACGCCGTCACCCAGGTCCGGCACGAGTTCCGGCTCCCGCACCGGAAGGTGGCACGCGCGCGCCTGTACGCCACGGCGCTCGGTCTGTACGAGGCCCATCTCAACGGCCGCCGCGTGGGCACCGACCAGCTCGCTCCCGGCTGGACGGACTACCGCACCCGCGTCCAGTACCAGACGTACGACGTCACCACGTTGCTGCGGCCCGGCGCCAACGCCATCGGCGCCTTTCTGGCACCCGGCTGGTACGCCGGCAACGTGGGCATGTTCGGGCCGGGCCAGTACGGCCGGCATCCGGCGCTGCTGGCGCAGCTGGAGGTGGGGTACACGGACGGGTCGAGCGAACGCATCACGTCGGGCGCCGACTGGCGGGCCGCCTCCGGGCCGATCGTCGCCGCCGACCTGCTGAACGGTGAGACGTACGACGCGCGCAAGGAGACCCCCGGCTGGACCTCACCCGGCTTCGACGACACCGGCTGGCTCGCCGTACGCGAGGCCGGCGACGCCGGCCCCCGCCTGATCGTCGCCCAGGTGGACGGTCCGGTACGGGTGGAGCGGGAGCTGACGCCGAAGAAGGTGACGCAGCCCAAGCCCGGCGTCTTCGTGTTCGACCTGGGGCAGAACATGGTCGGCTCGGTACGCCTGCGGGTGTCCGGCGCCGCGGGGGACACCGTCCGGCTCAGGCACGCCGAGGTGCTGGGCCCCGACGGCACCGTGTACACCGGGAACCTGCGCAGCGCGGCGGCGACCGACACGTACACCCTCAAGGGCCGGGGACAGGAGGTCTACGAGCCGCGTTTCACCTTCCACGGTTTCCGCTACGTCGAGGTGACCGGGTTCCCCGGTACTCCCTCGGCGAAGGCCGTCACCGGCCGCGTCATGCACACCTCCGCGCCCTTCACGCTCGACTTCGAGACCGACGTACCGATGCTCAACCAGCTGCACCACAACATCACATGGGGGCAGCGCGGCAACTTCCTCTCCGTTCCGACGGACACGCCCGCGCGTGACGAGCGCCTCGGCTGGACCGGAGACATCAACGTCTTCGCGCCCACGGCCGCGTACACGATGGAGTCGGCCCGTTTCCTGTCCAAGTGGCTCGTCGACCTCCGGGACTCGTGGACCGCTGAGGGAGCGTTCACGGACGTGGCGCCGGTGGTCGGCACCCTCGGCAACGGCACCGCCGGCTGGGGCGACGCGGGCGTCACCGTGCCCTGGGCCCTCTACCAGGCGTACGGGGACCGCCAGGTCCTGCGGGACGCCTGGCCGTCCGTCCGGACCTGGCTGACGTACCTGGAGCAGCACAGCGACCGGCTGCTGCGCCCGGCGGAGGGGTACGGCGACTGGCTGAACGTCGACGACGACACCCCCAAGGACGTCATCGCCACCGCGTACTTCGCGCACAGCGCCGACCTCGCGGCCCGCATGGCCGGGGAACTCGGCGAGGACGCCGCCCCCTACCGCGATCTCCTCGAACGGATACGAGCCGCCTTCCAGCAGGCGTACGTCACCTCCGACGGCAGGGTCAAGGGCGACACCCAGACGGCCTACGTCCTGGCGCTGTCGATGGACCTGCTGCCGGACGCGTCGCGGAAGGCCGCTGCCGACCGGCTCGTCGCCCTGGTCGAGGCCAGGGACTGGCATCTGTCGACGGGTTTCCTCGGTACTCCCCGGCTGCTGCCCGTCCTGACCGACACGGGCCACACCGACGTCGCCTACCGCCTGCTGCTGCAGCGCTCCTTCCCGAGCTGGGGCTACCAGATCGACCGGGGCGCCACCACGATGTGGGAACGCTGGGACTCCATCCGGCCCGACGGCAGCTTCCAGGACCCGGGCATGAACTCCTTCAACCACTACGCCTACGGTTCGGTGGGTGAGTGGATGTACGCGAACATCGCCGGCATCTCGGCGGGCCGGCCCGGCTACCGGGAGATCGTCATCCACCCCCGTCCGGGCGGCGACGTCACCACCGCCCGGGCCACGTTCACCTCGGTCTACGGTCCCGTCTCCACCCGTTGGCGGCTGCGGTCGGGCCGGTTCACGCTGACCTGTGCGGTGCCGCCCAACACGACCGCCGAGGTCTGGGTCCCCGCGCCCGCTCCGGACGCGGTGACCCGCGCAGAGGGGACGTTCCTGCGGCAGGAGGACGGCTGCGCGGTCTACCGGGTCGGCTCCGGCACCCATCGCTTCACCACCTGATCGAGGCGGCGCGGCCGCCCGGGGCGGTGAAGCGGGACTTCACCGCCGGGAACGTCGGGGACCTGCCGGTGGGACCGGTGGGCCCCGGCCTGCCGCTCCGCGGGCGGTCACCGACGCCGGAAACCGGATCGACCTGCCGTCGAGCGCCTGAGGGGAGCGCCGGCGGGTCGTCGGGCGGTGGCAGGCGCTCGACTTCCGGTCTGTGAAGTCGCGTTGGCGGATTCCGGGGTGCGCGAGTCCGACCGCCGCGGCGGCGGTACGGTATGCGGCAGTCGATCGCGAGTTCTACGATCGCTGAACAACAAGGGGGTTTCATGAGACAACGCCGCCCGCGCCACCGTCGCAGAGTGGTCGCCAGAGCGGTCGGATCGGCGGGTGTGCTGGCTCTCGCGCTCGGTGTGGGGATGACACCGGCGATGGCCACCGGGAAGTCGCCGGACAAGGCCGCGGCCACCGGGGCCTCGGTCGGCCAGGCCGACCCGAAGACGCCCTGGGCGCCGGAGAACGACGAGCTGCCGCTGCACCGCAAGGCCGTACAGCCGGAGGGGCTCGCGTCCCCCCGCACGGCCGGGGCCGCCCAGCAGCTCACCATGCCCGCGCCGAGCGGGCCGAACGAGGTGGGCATGGTCGGCCTGCACCTCGTCGACTCGTCCCGTACGGATCCGTACGTGGGCGGCAAGCGCGAGCTGATGGTGTCGCTCTTCTACCCGGCCACCGCCACGTCCGGGCACTACCAGGCGCCGTGGATGCCGTCGATCTCCGGTAACCACTTCCTCGGCACCCGCGGGCTGTCGCCGCAGCAGGTGACCCTGCCGAAGACCGCGGGCCACGTCCTCGCCCCGGTGAAGACCTCGCTCGGCAAGCTGCCCGTCCTGCTGTACTCGACCGGGCTGCACTCGGACCGTGCGATGGGCACCCAGTTCGCCCAGGACCTCGCCAGCCGCGGCTACCTCGTCGTCATCGTGGACCACACCCACGACGCCAACGAGGTGCAGTTCCCCGCCAACCGGCTCGAGCTCAACCGGATGCCGTCGGGCACCCACTCCTCCGACACGCTCAAGGTGCGCGCGGCCGACATCAAGTTCGTCATCAACGGGCTCGTCAAGATCGCCGGTGGCGGCAACCCGGACGCGGGCAAGGCGACGCTCCCCTCGGGGCTGACGAAGTCGGTGGACACCTCCCGTATCGGGATGTTCGGCTGGTCGCTGGGCGGCGCGGCGGTCGACACCGCCATGCAGCTCGACACGCGGATCAAGTCCGGTGCCAACCTGGACGGCCAGTTCTTCGGGACGGCGCCGACCAAGGACCTGGACCGCCCCTTCATGCTCTTCAGCTCAGGCAACCACAACCGCAACAACGACTCGTCGTGGCGGACGCTGTGGCCGCATCTGAAGGGTTACAAGGTCGACATCAAGCTCAAGGGCGCGGCGCACCTGTCGTTCAGCGACAACGAGTACCTGGTGCCGCAGTGGGCGCGCCTGGTCGGGATGTCCCAGACCCAGGTCCAGCAGCAGTACGGCACGATCGACCCGAACCGGGCGGTGAAGGTCCAGCGCGACTACCTCGCCGCGTTCTTCGACCAGACGCTGCGCAAGAAGCACAGCACCCTGCTCGACGGGCCCAGCAGCAAGTACCCGGAGATCTCTTTCGTCCCGTGACGGAAAGCCGACCGGACACCCGAAGGGCCGGGCCTGTTCACGGGCCCGCCCTTCGGCGCGTGAGGGCCCGTGTGTGTAGCCTCCGCGCAAAGTCTCGTTGTCACGTACGACACATGAGGCGAAAGTGTGATGGTTATATGGCTGCCGGGAGCTAGAATGTTCGCATTGTCGAACATTTGGGCGCTCGGCGCCAGTTGAGGAAGGATCCGCTCCCCTGTCCTCCGCACCCCGGTCGCCGCGCCGACACCGCACCCGCCGCCGCGCAGACATGCCGATGCTTGGCGGTGTGCGCCCGCCGATAGCCGCAGTCGTCGTACTCCTGCTGGTGGTCGCCGCCCTGACCGTGATCGGCCTCGACGGCGTCCACACCTCGGGCATCCCGCAGGCCGTACTGAACGGCGAGCAGCAGATCGCCGCGGACACCGCGGCGTCGACGCGCACCGCGATCGAAGCCGAAGCGGGCGCTGTGCGCCGCAAGGCCCACGCGTACCCGGCGACGAGCGCGTCGACCCCCACGACCGTACTCAAAGCGCTGACCGCCGGCCGGAAGGCGTACCTCGGCCGTGCGCTGCTCGACGCCCGCACCGGCAAACTGCTCGCGACCGGCGGCAAGACCGTGCCGCTGGCCGGCGTGGACGTCGCCAGGACGGCGGCCGGGCACGGGCAGATCCCGCCCCGGCTGGTGACGTCGGGCGGCACGCGGGAACTGCTGTACTTCGCCAAGATCACGCTGCCCGCGCAAGCGGACGACCCCGACCAGGACCAGTACCAGGCCCAGAACGGGACCGAGCGGCAGTGGCTCCTGGTGGTCACCGAGGCGCTCCCCGCCCTCGCGGCGTACGGCGACGGACGCACCGCACAGGTGCTGGACGCGAGCGGCACGGTGCTCGCCACCGCGGCCCACGGCACGGCGTCCGCGGCCTCCGCCCAGGGCGCCGCGCACAGCGGTCTGTCCGCGTTGGCGGCTCGCGCGGCGAAGGGGGCGGGGGCGGACACCGACGCCTCGGGAAGCCTGCTGGGCGCCGCCAGTGGCAGCCGGCGCACCGTGGCCGGCTGGGCCCAGGTCGCCTCGGCGACCGGTGCGGGCGAATCCGACGATCTCGGTCTGGTGGTCCTCACCTCCCGCGCGGTGCCCGCCACGACCACCGCCGCCGACTACTCGGGCTTCGCGCTCGAGGCCGCCGGAGCGCTGGCCGTGGTCGTGCTGCTGCTGTGGCTGGTGCTGCACTTCTGCGTGCAGCAGCCGCTGCTCCGGCTGTATCTGTCCGCCGGCCGCGTGGCCCGGGGCGCGACCGGGAGCGGGCCGACCGCGGCTGAGGAGCTGTCCCGGCCGGTTCCGGTGCACGGCTTCGGAGAGCTGGCCCGGATCGGGCGGGCACTGGACGCACTGCGCGGGCAACTGCTCGGCGAGAGCGGCCCGCAGGAGTTCCCGGCCCGGCGCGGACCGGGGTACCGGGCGCTGGCCGTGGGCTGCGTGGTGGTCGTGGCCTGCTGGGCCGTTCCGATGATCTTCATGCTGAACCGGGCGGACACCGCGACCGCGGTTCCGGCTACGGTCCTCGCCGACCAGCAGGCCCGCACCGAGATCGCGACGCACCGGATCCGGCAGTCCCTCGACCAGTCGTACACCGACCTGAGCGACGCGGCCGCGAGCCTGCCGGGCAGGAGCCGGGCCGCCCAGACCGAGGTCCTGCGGCAGTCCCTCGCCGACCACAAGCAGTACCGCTCGCTGTATCTCCTGGACCGCAAGGGCGGCATCACGCTGAGGGTGGGCGGCACCCCGCTGCGCACCCTCGTCCACGTGCCCCACGGCGGCGGGATCACCACCGTCAACACCTCGGGCCGGATCCCGGCGATCGCCGCCTACGCCCAGGTCCGGGCCGTCAAGGGCAAGGCCCCGGCGGCCGGGGTGGTCCTGTTCGGCGAGATCGACGTGAAGGCGCTCAACTCCATTCTGCCCAGGCCGAAGCTGGGCAGCGTCTGGGTGGCGGACGACCACGACAAGGTGCTGGCGTCGAGCGTGGGCTACCGTGCCTTCCAGTCGCTGCCCGAATCCGGTCTGACCCGTCTCGCCCGCGCCACCAAGGGCGCCCCGGGGACCACGGGCACCGCGACCTCGGCGGTGCACGACACGTCCTCCGGGCCATCGGTCGACGCCGCCGCGCCGCTGGCGCAGAGCGGCCCGACCGCCCGTCTCGGCTGGCACGTGGTGACCGCGGAGCCCGCGGCGGCCCTCCAGATCCCCGCGGTGCAGGCCGAGCAGCGCACCATGCTCGCCGGCATCCTGGGCATCGCCGTGGGCGCGGCCGGCCTGGGCTGGCTGCACGTCGTGGTGATCCGGCCGCTGCGCGCGGTCGCCGTGCTCGTCGAGCGGCTCGCAGGCGGAGACCGCCGCACCGTGCTGCATCCGGTCAACCACGACGAGATCGGCTCGGTCACCCGCAGCCTGGAGCTGGTGCGCCAGGCCCTGGCGGAACGCGACCGGGCGGCCAGGGCCGGCCACGCCGCCGGGCCCGCCCGGTCCCAGCGCGAGAACACCCTCCAGCGGTAGAAGGACGGAATCGGCGTGCTTTTCCTCTATGTCATCGTCCTGCTGTGCTGCTCCGGGCTGTGGATCGCCGGAATCCTGGAGCAGCGGCGGCACTTCGCCTCGCTGGAGCAGATACCCACGCGGGTGCTGGTCAACGGCATCCGCGGCAAGAGTTCGATCACCCGGCTGTGCGCGGGCGCGCTGCGCGGCGGCGGCCTGGTCACGGTGTCCAAGACCACCGGCACCGCGGCCCGGTTCATCCATCCGGACGCCACCGAGGAGCCGGTGTACCGCAAGTTCGGCATCTCCAACATCGTCGAGCAGATCGGCATCGTGCGGCGGGCGGCGACCTACCGGCCGGACGCGCTGGTGATCGAGTGCATGGCGGTGATGCCCGCACTGCAGGAGATCAACCAGGAGAAGCTGATCCGTTCCACGATCGGCGTGCTGTGCAACGTCCGCGAGGACCATCTGGAGGAGATGGGCCCGACGCTGGACGACGTCGCCCGCTCGCTCTCCCGCTCGATGCCGGTGGGCGGGGTGTGCGTGACGGCGGAGAAGGACCGGCTGCACATCCTCCAGGAGGAGGCCGACAAGCGGAACTGCCGGCTGATCGCGGTCGACCCGGAGACGGTGACCGACGCCGAACTGCGCGGCTTCAGCTGGTTCACCTTCAAGGAGAACGTGGCGATCGCGCTCGCCGTCGCCGAACTGCTCGGCATCGACCGGCAGACCGCGATGCAGGGCATGTGGGACGCGCCGCCCGACCCGGGCGTGCTCTCCGTGGAGCGCTACGTCACCCCCGAGGGCAAGCGCCTGCGGTTCGCCAACGTCTTCGCGGCCAACGACCCCGAGTCGACGCTGATGAACGTCAAGCAGCTCGAGGACCTCGGCGCGATCCGACGGCCGATCGGCGTGGTCATCAACTGCCGCCCGGACCGGGTGGAGCGCAACGGCCAGATGGGCACGATCGTCCCCGACCTCGCCGCCGAGACGGTGTTCCTGATCGGCCACCCGACCAAGAGCGCCCGCGACGCGATCCCGGACGGCTTCACCGGACGGGTGGTGGATCTCGGCGGCGACCGCCGGGACCCCGAGGAACTGACCGCGGCGATCCTCTCGGAACTCGGCCCGGACTCCTCGCTGGTGGCCATCGGCAACATCCACGGCCAGGGCGAGCTGTTCCTGGAGTGCCTGGCCGAGCTGCCGGTGGACGACTCCGAGGACCCGTTCGACCTCGTTCCCGACGGCGACGGCCTGGACCAGGAGACCATGCAGATCGCCCTGCCCCGCCAGCGGGTCTCGGTGGCCCGGCCGCCCGAGCCCGAGCCGTACAGCTGGGTGGCACCGCTGGATTCACCGACGCAAGCCATCCGCATCCCGGAGCAGCGCGACCTCGCCCGCCGGGCCGCCGAACGCCAGGGCTGGTCCGACGACCAGCGCCACGCGGACAAGCAGCGCCACGCGGACGAACCGCACCACTCCTACGACCCGTCCCAGTTCACGAGGAACCCGTGATCCCCGCCAATCTCAACGCACAGACCGCCGCGCTCGGGATCGCCCTCGGGCTGGTCTTCTCGCTCGTCTGCTACCTGACCACCAACCTCTCCCCCGGGGGCATGATCACCCCCGGCTGGATCGCCCTCACGCTCGTCACCGACGTGCGGATGGCCGGGCTGATGGTCGCCGTGGCAGCAGGCACGTACTTCCTGACGAAGCTGGTGCAGCGCACCGTGATTCTCTACGGCAAGCGGCTGTTCGCCACCGTCGTGCTGTGCGCGGTGCTGATGCAGACCACCGTGATGCTCGCCCTCAGCCACGAGTTCCCGTTGCTGTACACGTCACAGACCCTTGGCTTCATCGTTCCCGGCCTGGTCTCCTACCAGATGGCCCGGCAGCCGATGGCGGCCACGGTCATCTCGACCACCGCGGTGACGCTGGCCACGTACGTGGTGCTGGTCTCCGGTCTGCTGATCGGCGTCCTGCCCACCGGCTGACCCACTCACCCCCTCTCACCTCACAGTCCCAGGAGGATCGGTCATGCACTCCGAACATGCCGGCAGGCGAAGCGGTCAGCCGACTCGCCGCGCCGTGTTCCGGACGATCGCGGGCGTGGCGGCCGCCGGGGTGGCGGGCGGAATCGCCTGGGACCGCTTCGGGCACGGCGGCGACGACGACGGCACGTCCGCCGCCGCCGCGGGCTCCGACCCGAGCGCCCGGGCCACCGGGCCGCACACCTTCGAGCGGCTGTCCTCCCCCGACCGCACCGTGGTCCGGGCCGGCGACGGCGGCACGCTCGCCACGTTCACCGACGGCGCCCGTACTGCCGTACTCACCGGGCCGAGCCGGACCTTCAGCGAGCCGCGGACCACCGAGGCCAAGGTGACCACGGACGCCTGGGTCCGGGTGCTTCCGCACGCGTGGCAGCGGGGCATGGAGAAGTCCGCCTGGTTCAAGGGCTGGTTCCGCAAGACGCTCGTCGACAGCAGCCCGGACGTCTTCGCCGTGGCGTTCCAGTACAGCAGCGCGGGAGCGCCCGACAAGCACAACAAGGACGGCGTGCGCTACGCGGGCACCGCGCACTTCGGGCCGCGCAACTCCGCGGTCAAGAACCCGCTGGACTTCGCCTACTACGACGAGCAGTCCGACTTCTACGACTATCTGGGCATCGACTGGACCTTCCCGGACGGCACGCGCGTGCAGCCGGAGAAGGCCCGCTACGGCTGTGTCGACTGCTCCGGCTTCCAGCGTCTGGTGTGGGGCTACCGCATGGGCATCCCCATGCACGAGACGAACACCAAGGGCGTCGGCCTGCCGCGCCGCGCCTACGCCATCGCCGCCTACGGTCCCGGCCGCGTGGTGATCCCCCACACCGGCACGAAGCAGGCCACCGACCTGGACGCCCTGCAACCCGGCGACCTGGTCTTCTTCGCCATCATCAAGGACAAGCCGGACTTCATCGACCACGTCGGCATGTACATGGGACTGGACGACCAGGGCCGGCACCGCTTCTACTCCAGCCGCTCCGCCGCCAACGGCCCGACCCTGGGTGACCTGTCGGGCCACGCGCTGCTGGACGGCACCGACTTCTACGCCCGCGGCTTCCGGGCGGCGCGCCGGCTGTGACTCGGGGCGTGTGACTCACCGTGTGTGATGTCGCCGTAGGTGACGTCGCCCGTCTGTGACCGAAGCGCCCGAGACCGAGCCGCGTGTGCACCGCCGCCTCACCTGACCTGCTGATCCGAGGACCACTGCCATGACCGCCATCCCCGCCGCCCAGCCCACCGGAGTGCAGGAGAGCCGCCCGGCGGCGAACCGCCGCCCCGGCCGGCCGGAGGACGCCCCGCGCTGGGAGCGCCCGGCGCTCGCCGCGGTGCTGGCCGTCGCCACGGCGCTGTACTCCTGGGGGATCGGGCACGCCGCGCTCCACCCCTTCTACGGTGCGGCGATACGCTCGATGGCCACCAGTTGGCGTGCGTTCTTCTTCGGTGGTCTCGACGCCGCCGGCTCGATCAGCATCGACAAGCTGCCCGGCGCCTTCTGGCCCGACGCCATCTCCGTCTGGCTCTTCGGCCCGCACACCTGGGCCGTCGCGCTTCCGCAGGTCGTCGAGGGCGTGCTCACCGTATGGCTGCTGCACCGGATCGTACGGGCCTGGGCCGGGCCGTTCGCCGCGCTGATCGCCGCGCTGGTGCTCACCCTCACCCCGGTCACCGTGGTGCTCAACCGTGCCACCATCCCGGACACCGCGCTCACCCTGCTCCTGGTGGCGGCCGCCGGGGCGCTGCAGAAGGCGGTGCGCACCGAGCGGCTGCTGCCGATGATCACCTGCGGGATCTGGGTCGGGCTCGCCTTCCAGGCGAAGATGCTGCAGGCGTGGCTGGTGCTGCCGGTCTTCGCCGTCGTCTACCAACTCGCCGCGCCCGGCAGGCCGTTGCACCGGGCCGTGCGCCTCCTGGTGGGCGGGGCGGTCGCGCTGGCGGTCTCCTGCTCCTGGATGCTGATCGCCTCGGCGACACCGGCCTCCAGCCGCCCGTACCTCGACGGGACGTCCGACAACAACCCGTTCGCCCTGGTCTTCGGCTACAACGGCCTGAGCCGCTTCACCAGCGACCCCACCGCGTTCGGCGCCGTCGCGGGCACCGCCGCCAGCCGCACCACCGGCAACACCGGCTGGGACATGCTGATCAACGAAACGGTCGGCCCGCAGATCGCCTGGTTCCTGCCGCTCGCCGTACTGGCCGCGGTCCTGGGCGTCACCCGGCGCGCGGGCAGGCCGCGCACCGACCTGACGCGCGCGGGATTCCTGCTGTGGGGCGGCTGGCTGGCCATGCACGCCCTGGTGTTCAGCGTCTCCAACGGCAACCACGCCTACTACACGGCCGTCATCGCCCCGGCGCTCGCCGCCCTGGCCGGCGGCGGCCTCGCGCTCTTCCGGTCGGAGTACGAGGCGAAGTACGCGCCGGAGCGGGAGGCGGAACACGAGCCGGAGCCGGCGACGGAGCACGAGAGGGAGCGGGAGGCGGAGCACGAGACCGAGCTGGAGAGGACGTACGCGCTGAGGCTGCCGACGACGTACGCGCCGGAGCTGGACACGACGTACACGCCGGAGCGGGAGGCGGAGCACGAGACGGAGCCGGCGACGGAGCAGGAGGCGGCCGGCCGACGGCACCTGGTGCTGCCGGCGGCGATCGCGCTGACGGCGGCGTGGGCGCTGATGCTCGACTGGCCGACCCGATTCGTCTCCTGGCTGCTGCCGGTCGCCGTGATGCTCGCGCTGTGCGGTGTGGTGGGCCTGTGGAGCCGCGGGCCGCGCACCTCCCCGCGCATGATCCACGCCGCCCTCGCCGCCGGGATCGCGGCCACCCTGGTCGTACCGGCCGGCTGGGCCTTCTCCAGCCTCGACCCGCTCTACGCCGGCGCCACCACCTCGCCGATGACCGGTCCGGTCGGCAAGTCGTACAACGAGCATCCCCATCGCGCTCCGCGGAGGATAGGGCTCGACCAGCCCAGCGCCCGTGACACCGCCCTGCTCGACTACCTCACCAAGCACCGCCACGGCGAGAAGTACCTGCTCGCCACCCAGGCCGCCTACACCGCCGAGCCCCTGCTGCGCGCGAAGTCCGAACCCATCCTCGTCATGGGCGGCTTCACCGGCAGCACCCCCTTCCCGTCCGCCCAGCAGCTCGGCAACCTCGTGACCACCCATCAGCTGCGCTACGCGCTGCTCACCACCCAGCGCCCCACCACGCCCGCCACCACCTGGGTGAAGTCCCACTGCACCCGCATCCGGCCCACCGCCTACGGCCTGCGCACCGACGGCACCTTCACCCTCTACGACTGCGCCAAGCACAAGTGAGGCGCCGCCCGCGAACCCGGCGGCCGGACGTCCTTCCTCCCAGCCGACTCCCTATTGCACAGTCGTGACGGTGGGCGCACAGCGCCGTCACTCTCCGCTGGAAGACTTCCCTCATCGCGAAGGGCAGCAGGCCGATCGGACCGGTTGAGGTCCCGGGGACGGCGGGCGGTTCCCGCGACACCCTCATCAGCCTCATCGCCGAGTCACTCACACCACTGGGGGACCTGATGTCCGCTCGTAACCGTCACCGCCGGAGCACCGCAGCCGTCGTCACCGCGGGTACCGCCGCACTGCTCACCCTGGCCGGCACGGCCGCCACCGCGACGGCCGCTCCGTCCTCGAGCACACTCACCGTGCCCAGGGGACTCACCATCAGCGACGGCACCCGCCACGTCGTGGTCAACGGCAGATCGATCGACTTCGGCACCATCGTCCGTGACCTGGCCTGGAACCCCAGCGGCAGCAAGGCCGCCTTCATCGACGGGCACGGCGACCTCGTCGTCTCCGACCCCGACGGCAGCCACCGCGTCACCGTCGCCGCCAACCCGGGCGGGCAGACCTGGTCCCACCCCACCTGGCAGGTGACCGCCGCCGACCGGGCGAACCGGATCCCCGCGAAGAACAACCTCATCTTCTCGGCCAAGGTCCACGGCCACACCGTCCTGGAGGGCATCAAGGCCACCAGCAACCACGGCAAGCCCGCCAAGATCAGCCTGAACGGCGACCCGGGAGAGGGCAACGTCCCCCAGACCGACAACACCTGGCCGAACGTCGGCGGCAGCTACGGCACGGCCGTCTACGAGAACACCCACACCGGCGAGGTCTACATCCGCGACGACTACCTGCGGCAGCAGGGCGGCGCGCTGACCAAGGGTTCCGAGCCCGCGCTCGCCCCCGACGAGGAGGAGGTCGTCTTCGTCCGCTCCGTCCACGGGCACGACCACCTCTTCGTCGAGGACTTCGGCGGCTCCCACAAGGTGACCAAGGACGTCACCCCCGACGCCACCACCGACTACACCGAGCCCACCTGGTCGCCGAACGGCAAGACCATCGCCTTCCGCGCCCCGACCGGTACGTACACCATCACGAAGACCGCCCACGGCTTCGGCAAGCCCGTCAAGGTCTCCAGCCACACCGGTCTGCCCGCCTACCGCGGCTGACCGCCACCCAACCGGCCGCCGAGGCGGGCGAGTTCGGCCTGGAGCTCCGGCAGGTGCTGGTCGGCCGTGTCATGCGGCAGATACTCGACCACGTCCAGAAAGCGGAAGAGGACCTGGGTCTTGGTGACGGCGAACTCGTAGTCACCGAACCCCACCACGGCACCCATCACCCCACGAACGGCACCCCGGACGACATGCGCGGTCATGTCGTCCGGGTTCTCCGCCGTCAGCCCCCGGCGCGCGTTGGGGCGAGCCAGGTACGGGCAGACCATCGAGGCGTACAGCATGCACGCACGGTGCCCCGGAGCCTCCAGCGTCGCCGCCATGTTGCGGTACGGCCGCCCGGCAGCAAGCGCCTCGCGGATCGCGGAACTCTCCGCGGCCCCGACCACCCGCCACACCGGCCCCCTGGGGATCAGCGTGTTGCACACGGAACACAGACGCCGCCGTGCACACTCGGCGCTGCGCCCGTAGTCGGTGAGCGCGAACTGCGGCTCGTCACCCTCCCACGGGGTGATCGCGGGCACGGGATAACCACGGCTGTCACGAGGCCTGGCCTCGACGGTCGCCGGCATGGGAACGGAATCGAATCGCACACCTCATGTTCAACCACATGACTGCTCCCCGCGACGGTCAATCAGTCAAGTACCGGCCCGGTGTCCGGGCCATCCGGTGCTTCAGGTGGTGCGCGGCCGGCGCTGGCAGGTCACCTCGTGGCCATCGGCGAAGCCCGACCGTCGGTTGGGTCCCGGACGAGTCTCCGGTCCGCCCCCGGACAGGCCGGGGATGAAACCATCCCTCCGGAGCTGGAACCGTTCCGGCTCGGTCAGGGACGCCGTGACGACACGGCAGGGAGCCGCCACGGACCTGTGCACGCCAAGCGTTCGGCAAGCCCGTGACCGTCGCCTCACCCACTGCGGGTGAAACCCCACGCAGGCGTGCCAGATGCGTGCCAGACCCAGTGGGGAGCCACGGGGAACGGCGGGAGCCCACCCAGGTGGGAACATATCTCCAACACCACTCCGTCGCAGGTCAGCACAGTTGCCACCAGGAAACCCAGCTTCCCAAGCTGAGGTACCAAGTGCCCTGGGCGCAGACGAAGCCCGTAAGGTGCCGTCCATGGTGACTGCGACTGTCCGCGAGTGGAACGACGAGGAAGGCTGGGGCGTGCTCGACTGCCCCGAGACCCCTGGCGGCTGTTTCGGCCACTACTCCGACATCCAAGTGACCGGCTTCCGCACGCTGTCACCCGGGCAACAGGTGGACCTCGGGTGGGAGGCTCCCGGCTTCAAGCAGGACGGGTACGACTACCGTGCGGTGAGCATCGTGCCCCGGCCGGCCTGACATCCCCATCTGACATCCACGGCTGACATCAACGGGAGCGGTCACTGACGACCGGGGCGCCTCCTGAGCAGCCGATCCATGTGGCTCATGGCCTCCCGCTGCGTGTCCTGGACGACGTGGGTGTAGACGTCCATGGTGATGCTGATCTGCGGGTGCCCGAGGATCTCCATCACGACGCGGGGCGCGACTCCGGCCGCCGTGAGGAGCGTCGCGGTGCCGTGCCGCGGTAGAGGTTGCGCGGCTCGACCGGGCGACCAGTGCGGGTGGTGAAGACGTAGGCGGACTCCTGCCACCCCTCCCCCGCCTTGTGCCCAAACGGACTTGATGTCCTCTCAGGCAGGACGGCCCAGGCGCTCAGGGCGAGCGCGGCACTCCGCTGGGCAGGGGGGAGGCGGGGCCGGGCCGACTGGCACGAGCCCCGCCGCTGATCGTCGGGTTGTCCGTGAACTCCCCCGGAATTGTCCTCGGTCGGTAACGGACGTATCCAAGGGCCGTTCATCCTCGTCATGCTGATCAGAGGCACCGGGGAACGGTCGGGGAACAACGGGGAGCGGGGCGGAGATGGCGCGGCACGGCGGTAGGCGGGGCTGGTACGGCAAGGTGGTCGGTGCGGCGCTCGGGGTGACGCTGCTCGCTGCCGGTGCCTCGGTGTGGACCGCGCAGGCCGGTTCAGTGGGGGGCTCGTCGCCGAAGGCGGGCGCGTCGGCCAAGCGGGCCAGTGACGTCAAGCCGGTCGACGTGACCATCGCGCACGCCTCGGACAAGGGCGAGCACGGTGTCAACATCACCATCGACGACGGGCCCGACCCCGCGTGGACGCCTCAAGTGCTCGACGTGCTGCGGGAGTACGGGGTGAAGGCCACGTTCTGCATGGTGGGGACGCAGGCGCAGGCCCACCCGGACCTCGTGAAGAAGGTGGTCGCCGCCGGGCACCGGCTGTGCGACCACTCGGTGTCGCACGACACCACCATGGACAAGAAGCCCGAGGCCTACCAGTCACGGGAGATCCTCGACGCCGAACGCATGATCACCAAGGCTTCCGGGGGCGTACGGCCGATGTACTACCGGGCGCCCGGCGGGGCCTTCACCCCGTACAGCCGCAAGTTGGCCGCCTCCCGGGGCATGCGCCCGCTGGGCTGGAACGTGGACAGCAAGGACTTCGAGCGGCCGGGCACGGACGCCATCGTCGCCACCGTCGAGCAGGAGCTGTCCAACGGGCCGACGGTCCTCTTCCACGATGCGGGAGGCGACCGCTCCCAGACCGTCGAGGCCCTGCGCCGGGTCCTCCCCTGGCTCAAGGAACAGGGCTACTCCTTCGGCTTCCCGGTGCGGTGAAGCTTTAGCGTGCGGGTGGCGTCGTAGTGCTCGCAGGCGTGCCGTCAGCGCGCCTATGGGGAGTCGAATGCGTCACCTTCGCGGGAGGTGTTCGCCGGTGCTCCTCTGCCTGGACAGCGCGTTGGGCAACGGCAGCCCGATGATGGGGGGGCACCGCCGCGGCCGACGGCGCGATCGACGGACTCCCACCTGGACAGTCTGCGGATGACGAAGCGCTCCCCGCGGATCGCGGACATCGCGGCCCTGGCGACGTTCCTCGCCTCCGACGCCGGTGCCGCGGACCGCGCTCGGGGAAAAAATTCTGTACTCGCGACATGAGAAATCAACGCGGCACACGATAAATATTCCTGCGGCCACAGGCGGTACAGAATTACTTTCCGTGCAGGGTCGACACCGACGTGCTACTGTCGTCATCAGTTGCGGGTGTGGTTGCCAGTTAGGTTTTTCCGACGGCCGATCATCACGGCGACACGGAATGCGCACAGAGTGTATTCCTGACACCGTCTCCGAAGGAGAAACAAAATGGCTACTGGCACTGTGAAGTGGTTCAACTCCGAAAAGGGCTTCGGCTTCATCGAGCAGGACGGCGGCGGCGCCGACGTCTTCGCCCACTACTCGAACATCGCCACCCAGGGCTTCCGGGAGCTGCTGGAAGGCCAGAAGGTGTCGTTCGACATCGCGCAGGGCCAGAAGGGCCCGACGGCCGAGAACATCGTTCCCGCCTGACGCACCGGCACTGCCGCATACTTCGCAGCCGGGACCCGCACCTTGGGGTGCGGGTCCCGGCTCGCCGTATTCCCGGGGCGATTCACCCCCAACGTTTTCGGCCCGTTCTCGCGATTCCCTGCGCCGCTCATTCCGCTGCGGAAATTCCTTGACACGTGCCCGCATCAGGGAAGGTTCCGTATGAACCGCACACGCGCCACTCGCACCCAGAACAATCGCACGTACAGCCGTTTCGGGGAAAGTACGGCAACGGGCCGCTCCGGCGTTCCACGCCGCTCCAACGGGTACGGAGAGCGGCAGTCCGCAGGGGGCGAGTTCGCGCTTCCGGAGACGGTCACACCCGCATTGCCCGCTGTCGAGTCGTTCGCCGATCTCGCCATGCCGGCGCCGTTGCTGACCACGCTCGGCCAGGAGGGCGTGTCCGCGCCCTTCCCGATCCAGGCGGCGACCCTGCCGAACTCCCTGACCGGCCGTGACGTGCTCGGTCGCGGCCGCACCGGGTCGGGCAAGACCCTCGCCTTCGGCCTCGCGGTGCTGGCCCGTACGGCGGGCCGGCGCGGCGAGCCCCGCCGGCCACTGGCCCTGATCCTCGTCCCCACCCGTGAGCTGGCCCAGCAGGTCACGGACGCGCTCGCGCCCTACGCCCGCTCCGTGCGCCTGCGGCTCGCCACCGTCGTCGGCGGAATGTCCATCGGCAGGCAGGCCGGTGCGCTGCGCGCCGGCGCGGAGGTGGTCGTCGCGACCCCCGGTCGGCTCAAGGACCTCATCGACCGGGGCGACTGCCGGCTCACCGACGTCGGCATCACGGTTCTGGACGAGGCCGACCAGATGGCCGACATGGGCTTCATGCCCCAGGTCACCGCCTTGCTCGACCAGGTGCCCTCCGAGGGCCAGCGGATGTTGTTCTCGGCCACCCTCGACCGCAACGTCGACCTGCTGGTCCGCCGCTACCTGACCGACCCGGTCGTCCACTCGGTCGACCCGTCGGCCGGTGCCGTCCCCACGATGGAGCACCACGTGCTCCATGTGCGCGACGCGGACAAGCACCGCACGACCACCGAGATCGCGGCGCGGGACGGCCGGGTCATCATGTTCCTGGACACCAAGCACGCCGTGGACCGGCTGACCAAGGACCTGCTGAACAGCGGCGTCCGCGCCGCGGCCCTGCACGGCGGCCGTTCCCAGCCGCAGCGCACCCGCACCCTGGCACAGTTCAAGGACGGCCACGTCACCGTCCTGGTGGCCACCAACGTCGCGGCCCGCGGCATCCACATCGACAGCCTCGACCTGGTCGTCAACGTGGATCCGCCCAGCGACCACAAGGACTACCTGCACCGCGGCGGCCGTACGGCCCGCGCCGGGCAGTCCGGCAGCGTCGTCACCCTGGTGACCCCCGCGCAGCGCCGCGGCATGACCCGGCTGATGGCTTCGGCCGGCATCACCCCGCGCATCACCCCGGTCCGCTCGGGCGAGGCGGAGCTGAGCCGCATCACAGGCGCCCAGGCGCCCTCCGGGATCCCGGTGGTCATCACCGCGCCGGTCGTGGAACGCACCCGCCGCGCGTCGCCGTCCCGGGACCGTCGCGGCCGCACCGGCCAGGGCCGGCCCGTCGGCCCGGGGGTGCGCCGCAGGGCACAGCGGCGGCCCGGGAACGACTCGGCTGCCTAGGGTCCGTCCCCGGAGCCCCGTGGCCTCCCGGGAGCCGAAGTGACCGCAAGGGCCACCAAGCCGACCATCCTCACCCCAAGGAGACACCGTTGACGCCAGCGCGGCCGCAGTCCCGTATGCCGGAGCCCGCCCCCGTGACCATGGTCGAGGACATCGACGGGCACGGGCCTCGGGTATGTGACGACATGACCGTCGAGGTGGCTCTGGCCGTGATGGCGGGTGCCCGGGTCGAGTACCTGACCGTGTGCGACGGCGACGACCAGAGCACGGGTCTGATCACCCAGGTCCGGCTCACCGTTCTCCGCGACAGTCCCACATACACGGACCGAATCCGTCTGCGGGACGTCCTCGACGGATCACTGCCCTCGTCCGGCGCCCGTCCCGGCGGCATCGGTGCGTACGGGCGGGCTCCGGGCGCATGCGCCCTCTCGCGCTGATCCTCCCCGCCCTGGGCGGCCCGTTCTCCTCCTCCCCGCGACTTCTCCCGCCACTTCTCCCGCGACTTCTCCCCTGTGAGGCACCATGCGCTGCGTCATCGCCCAGTACCCGTTCGACCTGACCAAGGCCGGTGTGACGGCCGCGATGGAGGGCGTCCGGCCCGACCTCGTCACGGGTGAGTCCGTGACCATCGGCCGCCGCCGCTACCCCGTCAAGCAGGTGGGCCAGGTCATCACGCGACTGGACCCCCGTGACTTCACCGCCGGCGAAGTCACGAGGGCCATGACGCGCCTCGGCTTCACCTGCCACGGCCGCCCCGAGGCCGCACCCGTGGGCGTCAGCGGTCCCGGTCGCCTCCGCACCGCGTCCGCACTGCTCGGCGGCACCGGCCCCGGGGCGGTGTGAGGACGGGCGGGAATCCTCCCTCAGGAGCCCGGTGGGGGCCCTGCCGACGCGGGTCGGCAGGGCCCCCACCGCTGTGCCGCCGTCCGCTCGGAAACCGTGGGCCGGACAACGGAGTGGAGACGGTGTCTCACTCGTCGAAGTAGCTGAGGTCGCCCACGGTCCATGCGCTGACGTCCTTGATCGCGACTCGGTACATGCCGCCCGTCTCCGGGATCCCGAGGCTGCCCTGCAGGATCCGCGCGAGATGAAAGTGCAGATGCGTGGGCGCTGCACCGCGATCGGGGCGCTTGCCGCGCGGACCGCGCGCGAAGACGTCCGAGAACGGGCCGAGACGGTCCGAGTCCTTCAGTACCTCCGCCACCCGCTCCCGCCACACGGCCTCGGGAGCCAGCCGGCCGGTGATGACAGTGCCGCCGACGACCACGGTCAGCGACATCTGATTGCTTCCCTCGGACTCCACCGCGGCGCAGATCGCGACGAGCAGCTCATCAGGATTCGACATGGCAGCAGAGCATATTCGGCCCACCCGTACCGCCACCGCCCGAGGGGGGTGAAACAGGTGCGCCGACGGCAGGAGGAGGCGGTTCCGAGTAACTGAGAGTGCCGGTTGCGGCAGGCTTGCTCATCCGCTGGAAGGATGAAATCTACCTTTGCCAGAGTAGACATTCCCTCCTGGCGTGGATACGCTTTTTCTCATAGACAAGGTCGAACGGGACCCGCCAGACACGAAGTGGCGGGTGGCTGAATACGAAGTACGCAGGTCAGCAGTGGTTGATCCCGAGAAGGAACGGAGGACAGACGCCATCAGGATCGCCCGGCCCGAGACACTCGGCCCGGGTACCGCAAGACCCCGGATTGGATGGTGGTCCCCGGTCACGCAGCTGCGATCCCCCGCTCCGCCCTGCCGGGCCGGGTAGCGGAAACAGAAGGTCGGCACATCAGTAGGGCCGACAGATGGTGTTCAATTTCCTTCGGGGCCCTGGTGCCGTACGGCACCAGGGCCCCTCGACGCGTTGCACAGCGAGGTGACATGACATCGGACAACCCACTGAATGATCGTCTGGACGACGACGACTACCCCGCGTACACGATGGGCCGGGCAGCCGAGATGCTGGGCGCCACTCCCGCCTTCCTCCGAGCCCTCGGTGACGCTCGTCTGATCACTCCGCTCCGCTCGGAGGGAGGACATCGCCGGTACTCCCGCTACCAGCTGCGGATCGCCGCCCGCGCCCGTGAGCTCGTCGACAAAGGGACCCCGATCGAGGCCGCGTGCCGCATCGTCATCCTCGAGGACCAGCTCGAGGAAGCGCAGCGCATCAACGCCGAGTACCGCCGTGCCGCCGGCGAATCGGCGGGCAGTTCCAGCTCCGTCTGAACGCCCGGGCGCGGGGCCGCGTCCGGCGGCCGACGGAGGGCTGGCCCCGGAAAACGAACCGCCATCGGCCGAGCCGACGGTCAGCCGGTGAAGTACCGCTCGTCGAGCGCGATGGCCAGCAGCCGGTCCATTGTCAGCGCCGGCTCCGGGCGCGTCACGGGGGCGCTTTCGGCGTACGAGTTGACCTCCCGCACCGCCACCCGGCGGCCGTCCGGACGCAGGATGTCGACCAGCCACACGGTGGCCGAACCGCCCTTCTCCGAGTGCCCCTTGACCTTCTTCGCCTTGGTGCCGTCGGGCATGGTCCAAGCCTCGCAGTCACCGGCGACACCGGTGCAGCCCATGTCCTTGGCCAGCAAGGCGGTCATGTTGTACTGCGCGTCGACTTCCACCATGTTCTTCCCCCGGCCGTCGTCGTACACAAGCTCAACCAGGTCGTCGCTCGCGTCCAGGTCGGAGATGATCCCGGCATGGGGCAGGTGTGACTTCAGCACACTGGTCATACGGGTGCCGGGTACGTGCTTCGTCCCGGCCGAGGGGTCCGTGGAGTGGCCGTCGTCGGTCGGCAGCGCGGCGATCGCCCTGTCCCAGGACCGGCTGCGCGCGATGGAGGTCAACTGGTCGGTCGACAGGAGTGGTTCGGCTCCGCTGGTCGAGCCCTTCTCGCCGCCGCCACCGAACTCCTCCACCGTCACCTGCACCCCGTCGGCGGTGGTGTACACCACGTACCAGCGCTTCTGCCCGGTGTCGCTGTTGGGGTAGGTGAACGACTTCGTGGTGCTGAGCACCGCACCACCGGTGAGCTTCCGGGTGGTGCACTTGTCGTACGGGCGCACCTCGACCGGGAAGCAGAGACCATCGCCCTGTTGGTTCGCGGGGACGCCGGGATCCAGCCGCGCGAGGCGGATGTCGATGCCGGAGGACCCCTTGCCGGTGGAGTAGGTGAGTTCGGCGGTCGGTGAGACGAAGGGACCGTCCGACCGCGTCCCCCGTCCCGAGGCGTCGGAGACGGTGCCGCCGGGCGGCAGCAGACTCTTCAGCGTACTGACCATCTCCTCCCCGCTGATCGACACCGGCGCGCCGGAGGACGACCGCTCGGTGGAGTGCCCTGAGGCGCCGGGCCTCGACTGCCCCTGGGTGCCGTCACCACCCACGCCGTGCACGGCGCCCGTGGCGATCATGGTGCCCCCCACGGTGACCAGCGCGAAGACGGCCGTGGCGGCGGCGACCTGGGTGGCGCGGACCAGTTTCATCCGCCGGCCCCGCGCGACGGACCGCTGCACCAGGTCGGCGGAGTGGGGCGGGAACTCGCCGGCGGCGCGGCTCATGGCGCGGGTCAGCCCTTCGTCGAGGTCCTCGTTGCGTGACATGGTGGATCTCCGTTCGTGTGGGCGTCGGTCGGCCCGGGCGCGAGGAAGCGCCGCCGGACCGTGCTCGTCATGCGGTCAGGTCGGCCAACTGATCGCCGAGCAGGGCACGCAGCCGTTCCAGGGCACGCCTGCTCTGGGCCCGAACGGCTCCCGGCGACACGTGCAGGACCTGTGAGGTCTCCTCCACCGAGCGGTCCTCCCAGTAGCGGAGCACCAGTACGGCACGGTCCTTGGCCGTCATCCGGGCCAGGCCGTCCAGCAGGGTCATCCGCAGCTCCGCGTCCCGCGCCGGGCCGGCCGCCTCGGGCAGCCGGTCGCTGGGGCGCTCGGTGGAGCTGCGGCGGCGGCGCTGGGAGAGGAAGGTCCGCACCAGCACGGTGTCGGCGTAGGCCACCGGGGCTTCCACCCGGCTGATCCGCCGCCAGGACCGGTACATCTTGGCGAGGGTCTCCTGAACCAGATCCTCGGCGAGATGCCAGTCGCCTGTGAGCAGGCAGGCGGTCCGGAACAAAGGCCCGCTGCGGGCGGCTGCGAACTCCAGGTAGTCCGCGGGTGCTTCCCTCACGTGTGTCCCTTCATGGTCGGACGTCACCTCTTACACGCGGTGGGGGTGCTTCCGCGTTACGCGTCCGCCGTGATCGGCGCCGCGGATGTGGTGACGGCCGCGCCGGCGGTGATCCGCACGTACGGGACGTTCGACGGTACGGCCGCCCGGGCCGGTCATCGGCCCGGGCGGCCCAGGGGACGGCCGACGGATCAGCCCCAGGCCTTGTTGAGCTGGTCGGAGTAACCCGACAGGTAACCCTGCAGGTTCGGGTGGAAGACCTCGGACGCGTTGTTCAGGTCGTTGATCCACGCATCGGAGCCGCACGCCCCGTGGCCCTTGAACGTGTCGCGCATGTCGACGAACGTGACCGACTGCTGCGCCGCCGCGGCCTTGGTGCCCGCGGCCAGCGCGTCGGCGAAACCGTTCATGTAGCCGCGCTTGGCGGGGCTGAGGTCGATCACCGGGCAGGTCCCGGTCGGGGAGACCGCCTCCGGGTAGCCGAGGACGATGATTTTGGCCTGCGGGGCCCGGGACTTGATGTCCTTGTACAGACCGGCGAGCTCGGTCACCATCTGGTTCGTGGCGTAGGACGACATCCACGACGTGGCCGTCTTGCAGTAGCTGTCCGTGTTCAGCAGGCAGTCCTGGACCACGGTGGAGAACTGGGCGTCGTTGCCTCCCACCGTGAGGGTGACCACGTCGGTGTCGCTGTTCACGGCGGACAGTTGTTCGTTGCGTACGTCCGCGATCGTCGCGCCGCTGCAGGAGACGTCCTTCAGCGTGTACTGCGGGTGCGCGGCCTGCGACAGGGCCGGGTAGTCGAGCGTGCTGCGCTTGCAGTCACCACTGGCCGGGTCGTAGTAACCCGCGCCGACCCCGGATGCGTACGAGTCTCCCAGAGCCACGTACTGCGGATCTCCCGCGGCCTGGGCGGGGGCACCGGCCACCGTCGTCAGCCCGGCGAATGCCAGCACGGCGCCGGCGGCGATCGACGTCAATTTACGCATGAGTTCCTTCTGGAGCTTGGAGTCGAATGGCTGATCGAGATGTGGAGGGGGAGCGCACAGCAGGGCGCTCCTTCCAACTCACTTGTTAGACAGGGATGTTGGATTTTGCGTTGGGCCGTCCGAGCAATTCCGCTCACTGGTTCGGGTGACTTCCCGCGAGGCCTTCGCTCCGTCGGCGTACGCCGCGCGTGAACTGGGTCCTGTCACTCGACGAGGCCGGTCGTCCGGTCAGAAGGGAAAGGGACACCGGATGCGCGTACTGCGCGCCTTCGCGGGGAGCGTCCTCGCATCGCTCCTCCTGCTGACCGGCATCTCCCCGGCCACGGCCCAGACCGACCACACCCGGCCGGGGCACAGCACGTACTGCCCGACCGCCGAGCGCGCCCGCGGGACCAACTCCGCGCCGACGACGGCGCACGAGCGGTACTACCTCGACGACTGGCGGCTGGGGCCGAAGTACCTCCCCCAGTCGGGCGCCATCGGCGCGATGCTGAGGGGCTATCAGCGCACCGACGACACCTCCGCCTACTGGTTCCTCGGGTGCTACTGGCAGACGGATCCCACGACGGGGAAGTCGGGCTGGTGGTACCCCGACCACCAGGGCTTCGTGCTGGAGAACGGCAAGCCGGTCGAGCGTCCCGTGACACTCCGCAAGGGGCAGCTGGTCGACCTCTTCGGCAGCGGTCTCGGCAACTTCCTCGCCCCCGCGGGCACCCCGTACGTCAAGCGTGCGCTTCCGCCGAGCAATCTCGACACCTACGTCTCGAGGTATCCGTTCAGCTACCACCTCTACCGGGTGGACCAGCCGTTCACCGTCGAAGCCGGCCCGATCCGTCCCTGGTTCGGCCAGCCCGGTCTGGGCCTGCAGTACGTGACGACGGACACGATCCCCACGCTCGTCAGCGCGCACAAGCTGAAGGAGCTGACCTAGGGGCCCGATGGACAGAGCAGAACTCGTCGCGCGACTCCGCCAGGCGGGCGTTCCCGAGGCCTTCTACGAGATCGCCGGTGTCCACGACGTGCCCGTCCAGCCCGACGCCTACTACTTCCTGCGGCAGGAGGCGGATGCCTGGACCGTCGGCCTGCGGCAACGCTCCCAGGACAGTGTCATCCGGCGTTGTGACACCGAGGCCGAAGCCTGCGCGTACCTCTACGACACGCTGACGCGGCTGCCCGCTCCCTCCGCGACGGCCGCGGAGCCCCTGGAGGGGCTGCTGTCGGACGCCGAGGAGATCCAGCGGCAGGCTTGGGAGGACTTCCGCCGGGGCACCGGGGCGGCTGGTGAGGGTTGAGGCCCGGGCGTCGTCACCAGCTGACGGCGTCGTCCATCGACTGCTGCCAGTACGAGACCTTGAGCGAGTCGTCGACGTAGACGCCCTTCGCGGGGAGTGACGGGTGGGCGGCCGTGCCGGCGCTTCCGTTGCCTGAGCGGCCCTGGAAGTAGACGGTCAGGGTCTTCTCGGTGCGGCCGTTCGAGCCGCTGCCGTCGGTGGCGGACAGGCTCACCGACGCGTACCCGGACTCGCCCGGCTGGAGTGTGATGACCGCCTGCGGCTTCGACTCCTCGATGACCGGCGGCACGGACTGGGCCTCGCCGAAACGGACGGACGGGTAGCCGTAGAGGTAGCAGCTCTTGCTGCCGGTGTTGGTCACCGTGAGCAGCATGTGGTTCACGGGGCGGTTCAGGGGGGCCGCGACCGTCCGGGTGTTGGACCCCTCACAGGTGACCGGAGCGCCCGTGGAGGCGGGCGCCTTGGAGGAGACCGAGGTCTTCGAGAGGGACGAGCCGTTCGAGTGGGCGGAGCCCTTCGAGCCGGACGATCCCTTCGAGGAGGACGAGCCCTTCGATGGGGCCGCGGTGGTCAAGGAGGAGGAGCCCGCGGAGGGGGCGGCGGCGGAGTGGCTCGCGGAGCCGGCCGCCGGTCGGGGCTCGGTGTGGAGACCGGTCCCGTCGCTGCACGCGCTCAAGGAGAGCGCGGCGATGGCGACGGTCGCGGCGGCGCCGGCGAAACGGATGCGGGAGGTGCGGAGATTGGACATGTTGCGTGCCCCTTCGGTGTTCGGGTGGCGGTGGTGATTGGATGACCGAAGCTTGTGCGGTGATCCGTCCCAACCGCCACGCACAGCGGGGAGTTGGGGACGCTGGAACGCCGAAACGCGCTCTGACCAGGGGAAACGCAACGACCCTGGAACGCGCGACTGGAACGCGGGGAATGAGGGGAACGGGTGTCAGGGGCAGGGGAGGCCGAGGAGACCGAGGCGTTCGCACGGCGGCTGCGGGAGCTGAAGGACCGCTCGGGGCTGAGCTACGGGGCGCTGGCCAAGCGCCTGCACATGAGCACGTCGACGCTGCACCGCTACTGCAACGGCACCGCGGTGCCGGTCGAGTACGCACCGGTGGAGCGCCTCGCGAAGGTCTGCCGGGCGACGCCGCAGGAGCTGGTGGAACTCCACCGGCGCTGGATCCTGGCGGACGCGGCGCGTGGGCGCAGGGCGGAACAGGTCACGGAGCGGGAGCCGGCCCAGGACGCCGGTCCGGACGGTTCGGCCGATGTGGCGGATCCCGGACGGGGCGAGGGCGGGGCCGAGGAAAAGGTCGCATCCAATGACGGGGCCGAGGGCGAGACCGGCGGTGAGCCGGTCGTCATCGACACGGCGGCCGAGGCCGCGCTGTCTCGTCGTCCCTCCCGGCTGCGTCGTCGCGGTACCGCGCTGATCGCCTCCGCCGCGGTGGTCGCAGCGCTGGGCACCGTCGCGTACGCCCTGCACCCGACGCCCGTCCCGGCCGGGGACACCACGGCGCCGGCGTCCACCAGCCCCCTGGACGTCGGCGCCCCCGGGCAGCCCTCCACCTCCCCGTCCGCCGACGCGAGCGGACACGAGCCGTCCGCGTCGCCCACCAAGTCCCCCACCGCGGTGACCGGTTCCCGGAGCACCGGGCCCGGCGCCCCGAAGCGCGACGACAAGCAGGGTGCGGGACGGCCCGCCGGTGGGAGCACCTCCGACACCGTCCCGATCACCGTCGGCACCCGTCCCTACGTCTACGACAGCCCGTGCAGCCAGCACTTCCTCGTCGACAGCCAACCCGAGCAGGTCGGCCCGCCGGCGAGCGAGCAGGACGCCCCGCGCTGGGCCGCCGCGTACGGGGCGGTCTCCTCGGGCGAACAGCGGGTCGCGCTCACCGTCCAGGGCACCGGCGAGGACACCGTCGTCCTGCAGGCGTTGCACATACGGGTCCTCGCCAAGGGCGCGCCGCTCGCCTGGAACGACTACTCGATGGGCGTCGGCTGCGGCGGCGGCGTCGACACCAAGTCGTTCGACATCGACCTGGACGACGGCAGCCCCACGGTCACCGCCAAGAACGGCCAGCGCGACTTCCCGTACAAGGTCAGCGAGTCCGACCCGGAGGTCTTCTACGTCACCGCCCACGCCAGGGCGCACGACGTGCGCTGGGACCTCACCCTGGACTGGTCCAGCGGCAGCCGCCACGGCACCGTCCACATCGACGACGACGGCACCCCGTTCCGCACCAGCGCGGACGCGGGCCGCCCGGGGTACGACTACCCGCTGGGCGGCGGCGAGTGGATCGAACGGGACAACTGACCCGGTCCTCGCGCGCTCCGGGTCAGGGCGCGGGCGGGGCCGCCTGTACGAGGCCCGACTGGTAGGCGATGACGACCAGTTGGGCACGGTCACGGGCGCCCAGTTTCGTCATGGCCCGATGGATGTGGGTGCGCACGGTCAGCGGGCTGAGCGTGAGCTCCTCGGCGATCTCGGTGTTGGACTTCCCCTCCGCGGCCAGGGCCATGACCTCGCGTTCCCGGACCGTGAGCTCGGCGAGGCGTTCCGGCGGCGACAGGTGGGTGCCGCGGGCGGGGGTGGTGAGGAAGCGGGTGATGAGGGTGCGGGTGGCGCCGGGTGACAGGAGTGCGTCGCCGGAGGCCACGGTGCGCAGGCCGGCCAGCAGGGTGTCGGCGGTGACGTCCTTGCCGAGGAAACCGCTGGCACCGGCGTGCAGCGCCTGGGCGACGTAGTCCTCGGTCTCGAAGGTGGTGAGGATGAGGACGCGGGTGGCGGACAGCTCGGGATCGGCGCAGATGACGGACGTGGCGGCGAGGCCGTCCGTGCCCGGCATACGGATGTCCATGAGGACGATGTCGGGGTGGTGGGCGCGGGTCAGGTCCACCGCTTCGGCACCGTCGGAGGCTTCGCCGACCACCTCCATGTCGTCGCAGGAGTCGATCAGGATCCGGAAGGTGGCCCGCAGCAGAGCCTGGTCGTCGGCGAGCAGTACCCGGATGCTCATGGCGTCCTGCTTTCTTCTGCAGCGGCGGCGGCGGTGGCGGCGGCAGCCGTGGTGGAGGAGGGCTGGAGCGGCAGCGCGGTCGTGACCTCGAAGCCGCCCTCCGGGCGGGGGCCCGCGCACAGTTCGCCGCCGACGGAGTGGGCGCGTTCCCGCATGCCTATGACGCCGAAGCCCCGGCTCAGGGCCCCCTCGGGCGCGGCGGCGGCCGGACCGTCGTTGCTGACCGTGATCAGCAGACGGGAGCCGGAGTACACGAGCCGCACCTGGGCGGTCTCCGCCGCGGCGTGCTTGGTGACGTTGGTGAGCGCTTCCTGCACGATCCGGAACGCGGTCAGGTCCACCCCGGGGGACAGTCCTCGCGGCTCCCCCTCCGTGCCGACCGTGACGGTGAGCCCGGCGGACGCGCACGCCACGACCAGCTCGGGCAGCCGGGCGAGGCCGGGGGACGGCTCCAGCGTCGCGGAGTCGGGGTCGTCGTTCTGGCGCAGGAGCCCCAGCGTGGCCTTCAGCTCGCGCAGTGCGGAGGACGTGGTGCCGGTCAGGTCGGTGAGGATCTTCTTGGTCTGCTCGGGGCTGGTGAGGGCGAGGTGGGCGGCGGTGCCTGCCTGGGCGTTGGCCAGGGCCAGGTGATGGGCGACGACGTCGTGCAGTTCGCGGGCGATCCGCATGCGCTCCTCGGTGACCCGCAGCCGGGCCTCCTCCTCCCGTGTGCGCTCGGCGTGCTCGGCACGGGCCTGGACCGCCTGCAGGTAGGCGCGCCGCAGCCGGGTCATGTTGCCGGCGGCGAGCGGCAGCAGCAGCCAGAAGAACGGGCCGATCGTCCTGAGCAGCAGCGAGACGTGTCCCATGGAGTCGGAGAACACGGCCGCGACCACCAGCGCCGCCATGGTGGTGACGCCGTAGACGCGGGTGGTCCTCCGGTCGGTCTGCGTGGCCAGCCAGTAGAGCGCCGCCATGATCGGCGCCAGCAGCAGGGGGGTGAGCAGGTAGCCCAGCGCGACCGCGACCACCGTGCACACCGCGGTCACCGCGACGGAGGTGCGCGGGTGGCTCCGGTGCTTCAGCAGGGCGAGGCAGGACACGCCCATGAGGAGGGTGGCGGCCTTGTCCTGGTCGGGCGGGTCGGCGCCGGGCAGGGTGAGATTGCTGCCGAGGGTCGCGCAGCCCATCAGCGTCAGGGCCACCACGACGTCCACGGCGAGGGGGTGCCGGTCCGTGAACTGCTCCAGGCGGTCCGCGTAGCGGCGCTCCGGGCTGGTGGTGCTCATCGTGCTCTCCGGTCGGTGGGCTGGGTCCATCGTGGACGGCTCTGGGGACGAACGGCGAACGGGCCGCCCGTGTCCTTCGCCACGGGCGGCCCCTGGGTCCGGTGGTGTCAGGTGCGGGCCGCTTCCAGTTCGGCCGCCTCGGCCGGGGCCGGGTCCGCCTCGGTGCCGCGGCTGAGCGCCTCGCCCTCCACGTCGACGCGGGGCAGGACCCGGTCCAGCCACCCGGGCAGCCACCAGGCCCGGTCGCCGAGCAGGGCCAGCACGGCCGGGACGATCGCCATCCGTACGACGAAGGCGTCGAAGAGGACGGCGGAGGCCAGTCCGAATCCGATCATCTTGATCATGGATTCGCTCTCGCCGATGAACCCGGCGAACACCGCGATCATGATCAGAGCGGCGGCCACGACCACGCGGGCGCTGTGCCGGAAGCCGGACGTGACCGCCTGCCGGGACGGCTCCCCGTGGACGTACGCCTCCCGCATCCGCGAGACGAGGAACACCTCGTAGTCCATGGCGAGGCCGAAGACGATGCCCACCAGGAAGATCGGCATCAGACTCATGATCGGCCCGGTCTGTTCCACGCCGAGGAGTCCGGCGCCGTGGCCCTCCTGGAAGACCAGGACGACCACGCCGAGCGAGGCCAGCACCGACAGCAGGAAGCCGAGGGCCGCCTTGAGCGGGACGAGGAGGGACCGGAAGACCACCAGCAGGAGGACGACGGCCAGGCCGACGACGACCACGAGGTACGGGACCAGGGCGCCCTGCACCTTCGCGGCGATGTCGATGTTCACCGCGGTGGTGCCGGTGACCTCGAAGGTCGCCCCGGTCCTGGACTCGACCCCGGGACGCTCGTCCCGGATCGTCCGCACCAGGTCCTTGGTCTTCTCGTCGGTCGGCGCGGTCGAGGGCACGACCGAGAGGACCGCGGTGTCGCCGGCTTCGTTGAAGCGGGCCGGGGAGACGGACACGACGCCCTTCGTGGCGGCGATCTTCTCGGACACCGTCCGCGCCGCGCCCTTCGGGTCGGCGTCGCCCTTGGCGTCCACGACGACGGTCAGCGGCCCGTTGAAGCCCGGCCCGAACCCCTTGGCGAGGTCGTCGTAGGCCCGGCGCTGGGTGGTGGAGGTCGGCTTGGCCTCGTCCCCCGGCATGCCCAGGTCCAGGGACGTCACCGGTACCGCGAGGGCCCCGAGGCCCACCACGCCGAGGAGCAGCACGGGAACCGGGCGGCGCAGCACGAACCGCGCCCAGCGGGTGCCCCCGTTGTCCCCGGTGGTCTCCTCGACACGGCCGCTCCTGCGGGCCTTCCGCCTGAGCACCGCGTTCGGCCAGAAGCCGAGGAACGCCGGTACCAGCGTCAACGCGATGAACACGGCGACGACCACCGCGCCCGCCGCGGCCAGACCCATCTTGGTGAGCATCGGGATGCCGACCACCGAGAGCCCGGCCAGGGCGATGACGACGGTGAGTCCCGCGAAGACGACGGCGGAACCGGCCGTGCCGGCCGCGAGCCCGGCCGCCTCCTCGGGCGCACGGCCCTTGGCGCGCTCCTCGCGGTAGCGGGAGACGACGAAGACCGCGTAGTCGATGCCGACCGCCAGGCCCAGCATCATCGCCAGGGTGCCGGTCGTCGTGGACAGGCCGAGGGCGTGGGACAGGGCCAGGATCGTGGCCATGCTGACGCCGACGCCCATGACGGCGGTGAGCAGCGGCAGCCCGGCGGCGGCCAGCGAACCGAAGGTGATCAGCAGCACGACGGCGGCGATCGCGATACCGATCCCCTCCGCGGCGCCGCCCGCGCCACCGCGGTCGTCCACCGCGCTCCCGCCGGCCTCGACGGTCAGCCCGGAGTCACGGGCCGCGTCGACGGCCCGCTCCAGCCGGGTCTTGCTTTCGTCGCTGAGCTCGTTGCCCTTGACCTTGTAGGTGACGGTCGCGTACGCCGTCGTACCGTCCTTGCTGACCGCCTTCGCCCGGAACGGGTCGACGGCGCTCGCCACCTGCGGGCCGTGGGCCAGTTCGGTGACCGCCTTCTCGACGGTCCGCCTGTTCTCGGCGGCGGTCACCTTCTCACCGGCCGGTGCGACGAAGACGACGCGGGCGGTCGCGCCGTCGGCCCTGGCCCCGGGGAAGCGCTGCTCCAGCAGGTCGAACGCCTTCTGGGACTCGATCCCCGGCATGGAGAACCCCTCGTCGGCGGCCCCCGGGGCCTTGAGCGCGCCGAATCCGACGGCGGCCAGGACGGCCGCCCAGACAAGGGCGACGTACCAGCGCCGCCGGAAGGCCAGACGGCCCACTCGATACAGGAAGGTAGCCACGGCAGGAGGTCTCCACATCTGGTGCCGACTGTCCGCCAAGGCTCTCCGGGAACGTGCCCTCCTGTCGTCGTGCGCCTGCCGACACTTCCCGCTACTGAGAACGCAGTACGGACCGGCCGCCGGATCCCCCGCGGGTACTACCGCGGGGGACCTCCTGTACCGCTACCGGGACCTGCTAGTCGACGTCCACCGGGCCGTCGTTGGCCTTGCGCTCCTTGCCCGCGCGCAGCTGGAGAAGGGCGCTCTCCTTGTTCCGCTCGGAGTTCTGCTCCGGGCGGCGCTCGCCCGCGTCCTGGCCGTTCAGGTTCTGCCGGACCGAGTCGAGGATCGTCAGGCCCTGGGACACCAGGCCCGCGGCGATCTCACCGAGGCCGTCCGCGCCGTTCAGCACGTTGACGTTGGCGCCGGCCAGGCCGCCGGCGGCCTCCTTCACGATCTGCGGGAGCTGGTCGATCAGCATCCGGTCGAGCGCGACCCGGTCGTAGGAGGCCGCGGCCTCGGCCTGGATCTTCATGCGCTGCGCCTCGGCGGCGGCGAGGATCCTGACCCGTTCGGCCTCCGCCTCGGCCGGCTTGACGACCTCGGCCACCAGCTGCTGCTGACGCAGCTTGGCCTGGCGCAGCGCCAGCTCCGTCTGGGCGGCGAGCACCTCCTGCTGGGCGTGCGCCTGCGCCAGCGGTCCGGCCTGCGCGGACTGCGCCTGGGCGCGGTCCACCTCGGCCGAGTACTCGGCCTTCACGACGGCGGTCTGCCGCGCGTACTCGGCCTGCTTGCGGGCCGCCGCCTGCTCCGCCTCGACCGCGGCCTGCGTGGCCTGCGCCTGGGCGATCTGCGCCTGCCGCTGGATGGCCGCCTTGTGCGGCGCGGACATAGCGTCGATGTAGCCGGTGTCGCCGTCGTCGATCGACTGGATCTGCAGCGAGTCCACGATCAGGCCGATCTTCGCCATCTCCGTCTTCGAGGTGTCCAGGACCTCGGCGGCGAGCTTCTGCCGCTCGGTGACGATCTCCTCGACGGTCATCGAGCCGATGATGGCCCGCAGGTGACCGGCGAAGATGCGGCCGGTGAGCACCGACATCTGTTCCTGGTCGGAGAGGAACCGCTGGCCCGCGTTGATGATGCTCTCGTGGTCGTTGCCGACCTTGAAGGCGATGACCGCGCGGACGTGCAGCGATATGCCCTGTCTGGTCACACAGGTCTCGGTGACCTCGGACTCGCACATCGACAGGGTGAGGAACCGGACCTTCCGGAAGACCGGCAGCACGAACTTGCCGTGCCCCGTCACCACCCGGAACGGCGCGCCCCCCAGTCCCCGCCGGCCACCCGAGATCAACATCGCCTCGTCGGGGGCGGGTACGCGGTATCCGAACATTGCTTGTACTCCTCAACCGGCGCCGGCGGTGTCGTCGCCGAGCGCGTCCAATGGATCCACCCACTCGATGACACCGACCTCGCGGCATCCCCGTGATTCGATCACCAGCACCGTCGCCCCCGTGGGCAGGGGATCCTCCGACCAGGCGAGGAAGGTCTCCGAGCCGCCTCTGACCTTGACCAGGATCTCACCGGGGCCCGCGGATCCGCGGGTTCCGATGAGTACCTTCCCCGTGCAGCCGATCACGGCCTCGTCCTGCGGCATCACCGGCCGTCCTCCTCGTTCTGGCCCCGGCATTGACGACGATAGACCCAGCGGGGCCGGGGACCAACGGGAGGGACGCCGGCCCGTGATCGGCCCGCGCCCGGACGGGTCCGTCAGGCGTGGGAGCCGTTCCCGTCCGCCGCCGGCAGGGCGACCAGGAGCAGGGTGACGTCGTCGTCATGGGCGGCCGTGTCCGGGATGAGGGTGCCGATCAGCCGGGAGGCGGCCTCGTCGAGGATCCGCGGGTCCGCGGGAGCGCCCTTCAGCGTGACCTCGAGGGTGTGGGCGAGGACGTCGATCTGGACGTCGATGTCGGTGCCCGGCCGCTCGACCAGTCCGTCCGTGCACAGGGCGAGGGTGCTGCCGGGCGGCAGCGGCTGGGTCGTCTCCCGGAACGGCTCCCCACCGCCGCTGAGCTCGGTCACGCCCAGCGGCACACCGACCGGTGCCGGCAGCCGGTGGGCGGGCCCGTCCGGTGGCAGGGCGATGACCGGCAGATGCCCGGCGGAGCACACGGTGACCTCGCCGGCGTCCTGGTCGATCACCAGGTAGGCGCAGGTGACGAGCTGGTCCCCCAGGTCGCCGACGAACGCGTCCAGCCCGGTCATGAGCCGGCTGGGCGATACGCCCGTGCGGGCCAGCGCGTGGGACGCGGCGCGCAGCTGGCCCATGACGGCGGCGGCCTCGAGGCCCCGGCCCATCACGTCGCCGATGACGATGCCCGTACGGTCCCGGTCCAGGGGGATGATGTCGAACCAGTCGCCGCCGACTCCGGGGCCCTGGACGGACGCCAGGTACCGGTGGGCGCTGGGCAGGTGGGGCAGCCGGGGCGGTTCGCCCATGAGGCTGTGCTGCAGGGTGTAGGCGATGCGCCGTTGCTCCTCGTAGCGTTCGGCGCGGTCGGCCTCGGCCTGTCTGCGTTCGGTGATGTCCCGGACGGTCAGGAACACCAACGTCTCCTGTTCGGCCTGGAGGGTGCTGACGCTCACCTCCACGGGGAACTCCCGGCCGTCGCCGTGCAGCCCGTACAGGTCCCGGTCCAGGACCATCGGCTTGGTGTCGCGCAACCGGAGGTAACCGTCGAGGAGCGCGCTGTGCCTCCGGCGCCGCGGGCCGGGCACCAGGTCGACGACCTCGGCGCCGACGAGGTCGACCGACCCGCGGCCGAACAACCGTTCCACCTGTGCGTTGGCCATGACGATGGTGCCGTCGCCGTCCGTGATCAGGATGGCGTCGGGTGCGGATTCCAGCAGTGCGAGGAAGCGCCGGTGGGCCCGCTGGACCTCGCGCTGGGCCGCGACCCGTGCGGTGATGTCGGTGACCACGCCGCCCACGGCGTACGGTCTGCCGGACGGGTCGTTGAGCGGGAACAGCGAGGTGAGGACGTCCTTGGGGCCTGCCGGCAGGTCGAGCACCTCCTCCCGCTGCACCGGGGTGCCGCGGGCCAGCATGTCGACATCGGCGGTCCGCATGTGCCGTGCCAGGCCGGGCGGCAGGACGTCCCGGTCCCTCAGTCCCAGTGCCTGTTCGCGGGACAGGCCCGTCTCCTGCTCGAACCTCGTGTTGACCGCCAGGAAGCGGCCGTCGAGGTCCTTGACGAACACCGCCGCGGGCGTGTGGTCCATGAACGCCTGCAGCAGTGCGTTCTGCCGCACCTGCCGTTCGGCGCGGGCGTGCGCCACCTCGATACGGCGGCCCACGCCGAGGGCGGCGAAGATGACCGCGGCGAACACGGCCACGTGGCCGCCCACCAGCAGCGCGACGCCCAGCCGCGTCCCGTACAGTCCCGCGTCCTCGCCGGCCAGGACGGCCCAGCCCAGCAGTGGCGGCACGACGAGGATGGTGGCGAGCATCCGGCGGCCCAGCGCGCCCGTGGTGCCCGCGTTCATCAGCAGCCCCGCGGGGCCTTCCGCCGCACGGGCCAGGAAGACGGCGACGCCCAGCAGCACCAGGGCGAGCGCGGTGTGCAGGGCCATGGCCGTGTAGGCGCCGAACCGTTCCAGCTCGGGCACCCCGTAGGCGAACCCGTAGAGCCGGAGCATGCCCAGGGTGAGGACGGCGAGGCCGGGAATCTGGCTCGTCCAGGCGGGCAGTCGCGGTGCGCTCGCGCACAGTGACGCCACGCCCCCGAGCGTCAGCGCCGCGGCCGTGTTGGGTGCCATCCGTCCGGGTGTCCCCGTCGCCACCCTGGCGGTGTCGTCCCGGAAGAGAAGCTGGTCGATGCCCAGGTGCGCCCCGGTCACGTACTCCACGACGGTGAGCCCGCCGATCAGGCCGCCCAGGACCGCGGCCGAACGGGCCACGGCGACCGTCCGCGGGGTCAGTGGTCCTCGGGCCACCAGGAACACGGAAAGGGCCAGCGCCGGCAGGGCCACGGCCGTGTTCGGCTTCATGGACGCATCGACACCGGGCAGGACGCTCTTCAGGACGCCGATGTCGAAGATCCAGCCGCACAGGCCCACCGCGCCGATCAGGGCGGCCAGCAGACAGGCACCGAGGGCCACGACGCGGGCGGCGGCCAGGGCGGGCGCGTGGAACGACAGGACCGCGCCCTGCTCTGCTCCGGGTGCGGCGGTCGGCTCGGGCGCCTGTTGCTCTCGTTTCACCTCTCGCTTCACCGATCTATCACCTTTTGACCGAATTCCCCCATTAATATCATCCGGTTTAAGGGCGCGAAAGGGACACATCCGGGTGCGGTCATCAACCGCCGCACAGCCCACGGAGCCACCCTTCAGCCTGATCGCCTGAACCGGTCGCCGGGCTCAATTCCCTTGGCGATGCGGTGACTGGCGGTAACAGTCTCCTGAGAGCGGGCTGTGGAAGCCGTCCCGGAGGCAGCCCGGACGGGGCGCCGGCCACCGCCCCCCTCTTACCTGTTGTGACATTTCCGTGAGAACGGACGCTGGTCACCATGGGGCCGTCGATGCGCCGGAGCGCGGCGGACAACAGGGAACGCTGTGAAAACCGGTGCGAACGAGGACGGTCTTGGGCCAGGTACGGCAGCCCCGTCGCGTGCAGGCGTACGACGGGGAACTGGGCGCCGCGGTCGCGCGGGCACAGGACGGTGACGAGGCCGCGTTCGCGGTCGTCTACCGGATCGTGCAGCCGGGCCTGCTCGGCTATCTGCACGGGCTCGTCGGTGACGACGCGGAGGACGTGGCGTCCGACGCCTGGCTGGAGATCGCCCGTGACCTGGGGCGTTTCAAGGGAGACGGGGCCGGGTTCCGTGGCTGGACGGCGACGATCGCCCGGCACCGGGCCCTGGACCATCTGCGCCGCCAGCGCGTACGGCCCCGGGCCGGCGGAAGCGAACAGGACGTACTGGACCTGCCCGGCCCGCACAACACGCATGAGCAGGCGCTGGAGTCCCTCTCCACCGAGCGGGCCCTGGAACTGGTCCGCGGGCTGCCGCGGGACCAGGCCGAGGCCGTACTGCTGCGGGTCGTCGTCGGGCTGGACGGTCCCGCTGCCGCGCGCGTCCTCGGCAAGCGCCCGGGAGCGGTGCGCACGGCCGCCCACCGGGGCCTGAAAGGCCTCGCCCGCCAGCTCGGTCTGGGCGGCGAGGCGGGCGCGGGTGTGACGGATGAGGTTCCCCGGACGCTGGGGGAGTGAAGAGAACGACCGGTCGGACAGGAACGGAAGCGGACATGGGTGAACGGCTGAGCGGCGGCGGAGTTCCGGGCCGCCGGCGTGCGCACCCTGACGGCGCCGGATCCGGCCCATGGGACGCGCGGGACGCCGCGGCGCTGGAGACGGCGCTGGCCACCGCCCTGCGGGGCGGCGATCACGACCCCGTGGCCGAGCAGCGTGCCGTGGCCGCCTTCCGGTCGGCCCGGGGAGCGGACGGGCACCGGGCGCGTACCCGGCGCCGGGACGACTGGCGGGTGACAGCGGAGCGGCGTGCGGGGCGTTCCGTGCGGATGACGCTCGGCGTGGTCTTCGCCGGCCTCACGCTGGGTGGTGTGGCGGTCGCGGCCATCGGTTCGGGCGGCTCGTCCGCGGACGGGACCGGAGCCGGTGCCGGCCGGGAGACCGCCCGCCCGTCGGCCCTCGCCCCGGGCGGGCCGGGTGGTGCGGCCCCGTCGGCGTCCTCTGGCGGCCCCCGGCCGACGGACCGCCCGGCCCGCGCCCAGGACACCGAGGCCCACTGCCGTGCCTATGAACAGGTCGTCGGCCGCGGCAAGGCGCTGGAGGGGAAGGCCTGGCAGCGGCTCGTCGCGGACGCGGGCGGGAAGGACAAGGTCGCCGCGTATTGCTCCCGTGAGCTGGTGCGGGCGACGGCCGCGGCGAACGGGCACTCGCACAAGACCACTTCCGGCAACGGCACGTCCGGGAAGGGCACTTCGGGCAAGGGAACGTCCGGGAAGGGTACGTCGGGCCACGGCACGTCCGGGAACGGCACGTCCGGGAACGGCACGTCCGGGAACGGCACTTCCGGCAACACCTCCGGCGGCACGGACAGCGCGGGCGGGAACGGCCGGGCGAGCGGTGGCCAGGGCGGCGGGAAGCAGAAGTAGCCCGGGTGCGGCAGACGCCCTCACCGGATGAGCTGGGGCGCGTAGTCGCGCAGGGTGATGTCCTCGGCGGTCCTGCGGGCGATGTTCGACGCCATGTTCTTGCCCGGGAGGTAGGGCAGCAGCCGGTAGTAGCGGTTGAGGAACGCGGCCAGGGCGCGGCTGCCGGGGACCATCAGCCGGGCCACACCGTCGCCCATCTTCTGGCAGCCCCGCGCGTAGGCGCGCATCCGCTCCTCGTACTGCGCGAACGCCGCCGTGTGGTCGCCGTGTGCGGCGGCCAGTTCGCCCGCGAGGACGTACGCGCCGACCAGTGCCAGGCCGGAGCCCATCCCGGAGAGGGAGGACGGGCAGTGGGCGGCGTCGCCGAGCAGGGCGACCCGCCCCCGGGACCAGGTGTCCATGTGGACCTGGGCGACCGAGTCGAAGTAGAAGTCGGGTGCGTGCCGCATCGCCTCCAGCAGGCGGTCGCTCTCCCAGCCGTTGCCGGCGAAGTGTTCGGCGAGGACGGCCTGCTGGCGGGGCACGTCACGGCGGTGGAGGTCCAGGCGCGGTGAGGCGAAGTAGAAGACCGCCCTGGCCTCTGCGTTGTGGCGGGCGCTGTGGAGGCCGACGAACCTGCCCGCCGTGCGGAAGACGTGGCCGGTGTGGTCGAGGCCCAGGTAGTTGTCCGTGGTGAAGATCGCGCAGTGGACGCCGAGATGGCGGACGAACCGTTCCTCGGGGCCGAACACCAGGCGGCGGGTGGTCGAGTGCAGCCCGTCCGCGCCGATCACCAGGTCGAACCTGCGCGGCGCGCCGCGTTCGAAGGTGACGCTCACGCCGTCGGCGTCCTCGGTGAGCGAGGTGACGGAGTCACCGAAGACGTATTCGGTGTGCTCCTTGGTGGCGTCGTAGAGGATGCGGGACAGGTCGCCGCGCAGGACCTCGATGTCCCCGGCGAACAGGTCGGCGGGCATCTCGGCCACGGGCCTGCCCGCGCTGTTGACGTACTTCATGGATCCCGTGCCGGTCCGGGCGCGTTCCAGTTCCGGCAGGATGCCCATCGCCCGCAGGACGGACAGGTGTGCCTCACCGCGGAAGTCGACGGCGTAACCGCCGTCCCGCAGGGCGGGGGCGCGCTCCACGATCGTCGGGCGGAAGCCGTGGCGGTGGAGCCAGTAGGCGAGGGCGGGACCGGCTACGGAGGCGCCGGAGATCAGGACGTCGGTGTTCCTGGCGGTGTTCCTGGCGGTGTTCTCGGCGTTGTTCTTGACGTTGTTCTTGGCGTTCGTGGAGTTCGTCATGCCGTAGAGACTGCGCCCGGCCGCTCACCGGGCGGTCACCGCCGGCTCACCGCCTCGGTGAGCGCCTCGGGCAGGCCCAGCAGACGCAGCGCGTCCGGCAGGGCCGCCCTGGGCACGGCCGCCGCGGCGGACTCGGCGGCTTCCCGGTAGCGGGCCCGGGCCGCGGCGCGGTCGCCGCGTGTCTCGGCGATCCGGCCGAGCCCGGCCAGCGTACGGACCCGGTTGCCGAGGCCCTTCACCCAGTGCGGGTCGAGCTGTTCCAGGGCCTGGGTGTAGAGGTCCTCCGCCGTGGCCGGGTCCCGCTCCAGCAGGGCGAGGTCGGCCAGGCCGCGCTGGGCGGCGGCCAGCGCGGCCGGGCTGCCCGCGCGGCGGGCGAGGTCGGCGGCCCGCGTGTAGTCGGCGCGTGCCGCCGCCGGATCGGCGTCCACGCGGTGGTCACCCCGGTTGACCAGCAGGTCCGCGCAGTCCTCCAGGGCGCCCAGCCGCTCGGCGAGGCCGAGCGCCTCGTCCGTGAGGGCGACCGCCCGCTCGCGCTCGCCGCGCCCGGCCGCCAGACCGGCCAGCGCGTCCAGGGCCAGCGCGGCACCCCAGCGGTCGCCCAGCGTGCGGAACTCCTCAGCGGCCGTGCGGAACGCGTCCTCGGCGTCCGCCGTGTCGCCCTCGCCGAGAGCACCGAAGGCGGACACGTACCGGGCGGCCGCCCTGACCCATGGGTCGGACCGCTCCCGCTGGGCCGAGACCAGGGCGAGCGCGCCCGGGGCGTCGCCGTCGCCCGCGTTGTGCATCATCCAAAGCAGCAGGCCGGCCGGGTAGCGGCCCGGCCGGGCGGCCGACCACACCTCGGTCAGGGCCTTCCCGGCCGACGCCCGGTGCCGGTGCCACACCGCCCGGCCGCCCAGGCCGGACGCGGCGAGCAGCACGCAGATCGCGTACTCCTCGCCGAGCCCGGCCGGCGGGGTGCCGCCCAAGGTGTCGAGGAGGACACCCGCCTGCGGCGCCGCCGTGCCGGACGCACCGCGGATCCAGAGGTACGCCGAGGCCGAGGCAAGCAGTTCCAGCGCCACGCCGACCCCGTCCGCACGGTCCCGGTCCGCACCGCCCGCCGCCGCACCATCCCCCGCCGCACCGCACCGCGCCACCCCGACCGCCCAGCGCACCGCCGCCAGCAGGTCGGGCTGTTCCGCCGCGAGTGCCTCCAGCCACTGGAGTTGCTCGGCGCGCCGGAGCCACGGGTCGGCGGCGCGCAGCCGGTCCAGCAGTGTCGCGGCGTGGGCCCGCCGCACCGCGGCCGTCTCACCCTCGGCGTCCAGCCGTTCGGCGGCGTAGGCGCGGATCGTCGCGAGCATGCGGTACCGGCCGCCCGCCCGGTCCAGCAGGGACTTGTCGGCCAGCGACTCCAGCGTGTCCTCGTCGGCGCCGCAGACCCGGCGGGCGGACTCGGGGCTCGCGCCCGCCGCGAACACGGAGAAGCGCCGCGCGGCCCGGCGCTCCGGCTCGTCGAGCAGGTCCCAGCTCCACTCGACGACCGAGCGCAGCGTCCGGTGCCGTGCGTCGGCGGTGCGGCTGCCGCGCGCGGACACGGCGAGCCGGTCGTGGAGGCGCTCGGCGAGCTCGTCCAGGCTCAAGGTGCGCAGCCGGGCCGCCGCCAGTTCGATGGCCAGGGGCAGGTCGTCGAGGGCCGCGCAGATCCGCCGCACGGTGTCCGGGGCGGGGACGAACGCGCGGCGCACGGCGCGGGCCCGGTCGGTGAACAGCTCCGCCGCCGCCGCGTCGTCGAGCGGCCGTACGGGGTGGAGGTGCTCGCCGATGACGCCCAGCGGCTCCCGGCTCGTCGCCAGCACCCGCAGGCGCGGGCACGTCGTCAGCAGCCGGGCCGCCAGTGCGGCGGTCTCCTCGACCAGGTGTTCGCAGTTGTCCAGGACGAGCAGGAGCATCCTGCCCGACAGCGCGGCGACCAGCCGGTCCAGCGGGTTCCGGTCGCCGGCCGCCACATGCAGACCGTTCTCGCGCAGGCCGAGGGCGCCGAGCAGGGCCTGCGGCAGTACGGCGGGGTCGCGCAGCGCGCCGAGCTCCACGAAGCACACCTCGTCGGACTCCGCCCGGGCGACCTCCGCGGACAGCCGGGTCTTGCCGACACCTCCCGGCCCGGTCAGTGTCACCAGGCGGGCGGTGCGCAGGAGTTCGCCCACTTCGGCGACCTCGGCCGAGCGGCCCACGAAGGAGGTCAGCGGGGCCGGTGGGCCGGTGGGCGAGGGCGACGGATCGGCGTTCAGCAACTCGCCGTGCAGGCCGGTCAGTTCGGCGGACGGGTCGGCGCCGAGCTCGTCGGCGAGGTGTCGTCGTACCCGCTCGAACACCAGCAGCGCCTCGGCCTGCCCGCCGTCGGCGGACAACGCCCGCATCAGCAGCCCGGCGAGGCGTTCGCGCAGCGGATGGCGGTCGACGAGCTCGCGTAACTCCGGTACGGCCGCGCGGTGTTCGCCGAGCCGCAGCTCGGCCGCGATCCGGTCCTCCAGCGCGGTCAGCCGCAGCTCCTCCAGCCGTACGGCGGCGGCGCGGACCGGCTCGCTGTCGGCGGCGTCGGCGAACGCCTGGCCCCGCCACAGCCCAAGTGCCGTGCGCAGCAGGGTGGCCGCGCGCTCCGTGTCCCCCTCCCGCAGCCTTTCCCGGCCCTCCCGTGCCAGGCGTTCGAACCGGCCGGCGTCGACGTCGTCCGCGCCGACGACGATGCGGTAGCCTGCCCCGGCCCGCTCGATCAGCTCCGCCCGCCCCAGGGCCGACCGCAGCCGGGACACCTGCGACTGCAGCGCGTGCGGGGACGGGACCCCCTGTGTCCCGCCGCCCCCGGCCGCCGCCGCGGCTCCGGCGGCCGCGACACCGTCGGCGAGCCGGTCACCGGGGACGACCTCACCGGGCCTGACGAGCAGCAGGGTGAGCAGCGCCCGCCGCGCCGGCCCGCCCAGCGGCACCTCCGCCCCGTCGTCGCCCCACACCTGCGTCCCGCCGAGGATTCCGAAGCGCATGCGCGCGATTATCCACCCGGGTACCGAAGTTGGGGGGTGCCCCCCGGTCCGCCCGAGGGGCGCGCGCCGCCTCGTGCCTCACGCGATCGGGCCGAGATACGTGCCCCCGGACACGTCGATGGTCTGGCCGGTGATCCAGCGCCCCTGCGGGCCCGCCAGGAAGCCGACGACATCGGCCACGTCCTCGACCTCGCCGAGGCGGCCCAGCGCGGTGATCGCCTCTATCCCGGCGACCACTTCGGGAATCGAGGTGTAGCCGGCGGTCAGGTCGGTCCGCACGGCGCCCGGCGCGACCGTGTTCACCGTGATCCCGCGCCGGCCGAGCTCGTTGGCCAGGGACGGGGCCAGTGACTCCAGTGCCGCCTTGGTGACGGTGTAGCCGATCTGCGTGGAGACGGCGAACCGGCTGGCCGTCGAACCGATGTTGACGATGCGTCCGCCGTCGTTGAGCAGCGGCAGGGCCCGCTGGATCACGAAGAACGGCGAGGTGACGTTGACCGCCAGCAGCCGGTTCCACTCGTCGGCGGTCACCTGCCCGATGGAGTGCCCGGAGGAGATGCCCGCGTTGTTGACCAGGACGTCCAGCCCCCGGCCGTCGAGTCCCGTGCCCAGCTGCCGGAACAGCCGGTCCACCGCGCCCTCCTCACCGAACCGGGCCCGCACGGCGAACGCCCGCCCGCCGGCCTCCTCGATCCGCGCGACGGTCGCCTTGGCCGCCTCGTCGTCGCCGCCGTAGTGGACGGCGACCAGCGCGCCCTCGGCGGCCAGCCGCAGCGCCACCGCCCGGCCGATGCCCCGCGACGCACCCGTCACCAGTGCCGTCCTGCCCGTCAGTGCGGCCATCGTCAGCTCCTCACTCGGTGGCCGGTCCTCCGTTCGGAACCGGCGATGACCTCACTCTCGGGACGAGGGCTCACCGCGCGCTCACCGCCGGCTCACCGGGACGTCGGCCCACCGGCCGTCCTGCCCCTCCCAGAGGTCACCAGGAGCGGCACCCCGCTCGCGGACCGCCCCCTCGTCCTCGTCCTGACCACCTCGGTCGCTCCGGCATCGCCCTGGAACCCGCCCACACCGAACGCGAGGAGATCGAGGCCCGCACCCACCTCGCCCACGCCGGACTCGCCCGGCTGGAGGAGCTCGCCGAGCTGGAGGAGGCCCGGCTGACGGACGTCTGAAGACGCTCACCCGAGGACTTCCGCCGTAGACGCCCGCCCGAAGACGCCGCCCGCGTCTTAACGGACCCTTGACGCGTTCGGTGGTCTCTCCCGTGGGCCACGGCGTCACTCTCTGCTTACGCTGGTGCCGCCATCCGCGTGATGGCCGAAACCGCACGCCGAGCCGCACGTCAGAAGAGAGCACGCCGATGGCCACCACCGAGACTCCGCCGCAGAGCCGTCTGCGGACGTGGATGCTGGAGGGCCTGTCCGACATGGGCAAGCACGGCGGCCACACCGGGCCCCACGCCGAGCCGGAGCCGCCGCACAAGGGGCAGCGCTGGTACCGCGTGATGTGCCTGACCGGTGTCGACTACTTCTCCACCCTCGGTTACCAGCCCGGCATAGCGGCCCTCGCCGCCGGTCTGCTCTCCCCGATAGCGACCCTCGTCCTCGTCGTGGTCACCCTGGCCGGTGCACTGCCGGTGTACCGCCGGGTGGCCGAGGAGAGCCCACACGGCGAGGGCTCCATCGCCATGCTGGAGCGGCTGCTGTCCTTCTGGCAGGGCAAGCTGTTCGTCCTCACGCTGCTGGGCTTCGCCGCCACCGACTTCCTGATCACCATCACCCTTTCGGCCGCCGACGCCTCCACCCACCTCGTGGAGAACCCGCACCTGACCAGCGTGCTGCACGGCCAGGAGTTGTGGATCACCCTGTTCCTGGTGGCCCTGCTGGGCGCGGTGTTCCTCAAGGGCTTCCTGGAGGCGATCGGCGTCGCGGTCGCCCTGGTGGTCGTCTATCTCGGGCTGAACGCCGTGGTCGTGGTCGACGGCCTGTGGCACGTGCTGACCGCCGGGCACGTGGTCACCGACTGGACCAGCGCCCTCACCGCCGAGCACGGCAACGCCTTCGCCATGATCGGCGTGTCCCTGCTGGTCTTCCCGAAGCTCGCCCTGGGCCTTTCCGGCTTCGAGACGGGCGTCGCGGTGATGCCGCACGTCCAGGGCGACCCGGGCGACACGGAGGAGAACCCCAAGGGCCGGATCCGGGACACCAAGAAGCTGCTGACGGCCGCCGCGCTGATCATGAGCGTGTTCCTGATCGCGACCAGCTTCATCACGACGGTGCTCATCCCGGCGAAGGAGTTCAAGCCCGGCGGAGACGCCAACGGCCGCGCGCTGGCCTACCTCGCGCACCAGTACCTGGGCAACGGCTTCGGCACCGTCTACGACCTGTCGACCATCGCCATCCTGTGGTTCGCGGGCGCCTCCGCCATGGCCGGCCTGCTCAACCTGATGCCGCGCTACCTGCCCCGCTACGGCATGGCCCCGCACTGGGCCCGCGCCGTACGCCCCATGGTCATCGTCTTCACCCTGATCGCCTTCATGGTCACCTGGATCTTCGACGCCGACGTGGACGCGCAGGGCGGCGCGTACGCCACCGGCGTGCTGGTGCTGATGTCCTCGGCGGCGATCGCAGTGACCATCGCCGCCCGCAGGGCCGGGCAGCGCCACTGGACCATCGGCTTCGCGATCGTGGCGGCGGTCCTGCTCTACGTGACCGTGGCCAACGTCATCGAGCGCCCCGACGGTGTGAAGATCGGCGCCTGCTTCATCGTCGGGATCATCCTGGTCTCGCTGCTCTCCCGGCTGGCCCGCGCCTTCGAGCTGCGCGTGACGAGTGTGCAGCTCGACCCTATGGCGGAACGATTCGTCCGGGACATCGCCAGCCGCAAGATCCGGTTCATCGCCAACGACCCGGGCCGGCGCGACAAGGCCGAGTACCGCGACAAGATCGAGCAGATCCGGGCCGACAACGAACTGCCGGAGCAGGAGGACTTCGTCTTCGTCGAGGTCACGGTCACCGACCCGTCCGAGTTCGAGGCGGGGCTGACGGTCCGCGGCGAGGTGCTGCACGGCCGCTACCGGGTCCTCACCCTGGAGTCGTCCTCCATACCCAACGCCCTCGCGGCCCTGCTCCTGAACGTCCGCGACACCACGGGCTGCATCCCGCACATGTACTTCGAGTGGACCGAGGGCACCCCCTTCGCCAACTTCCTCCGCTTCTTCCTCTTCGGCCAGGGCGAGGTCGCCCCCGTCACCCGCGAGGTCCTGCGCGAGGCGGAACCGGACCGCGCCCGCCGCCCGCGCGTCCACACCGGCTGACACCACACCGGCCGGCGACCGGCCTGCGCGTAAGAATGCCGTCAAAGACGACTCCCGCCGCGTAAGAACACCGTCAGTACTCGTCGCACGGGGCCCGCCGCCGCCTAGCGTCGGTGTCATGCGAGGGAGCGGCCCGAGAAACGGCCCGATCGCCGACCGCCATTGGCGCGGCAGCGCCCGGCTCGCGGCCGCTTGCGCCCTCGCCTTCTGCGGGCTGGCCGGCCTCGTCGACTGGGACGCGCACACCCTCACCGCCGCCCGCGCCGTGGTGTGGATCGCCATGTCCGCCGCGGTCTTCGCCGTACTGCTGCCGCAGCGGGTCACGGCGGGCACCGGCTGGCTGACCGTGCGCGGCCCGGTGCGCCGACGGACGGTACGGACGGACGCGCTCGTGTCCGTACGACGTTCCGCCGGCGTCACCGACCGCCTCGTCCTGCGGGACGCCCACGGCGGACGCCTCGAACTCGACATCCGCGTCCTGACGGCGAACCCCCTGCTGTGGCACGAACTGGACACCGGCCTCCGCCGCTCCGTGCACCGCGGCACCCTGCACAGCGGGGCGGACACCTTCCGGCGGCTGGGCGAGCAGATCGACACGGAGACGGCGCGGGCGGTCCTCCGGGCGTCCGGACTGTCGTAGTCCGTCCTACGGGTGCGCCACGGCTCCGGCTCTGGCCGGGTCGAGCTCGCGGAGGATGCGGTGCAGATCGTCCGGGGCGGCCGCGAGGCGGACGGGGGTGCCGGCGTCGTCGAAATCGGCGATGTGCCAGCTGCTGGAGACGGTGTCGCCGTCGCCGCCCCGGGCGCGGCGCACGGCCTTGAGGGTGAGCCGCCCCACGGGGATCGGCTTGGCCGCGAACCTGCCGGGGCCGGGTGTCACCGCGGGCGGGCCGTCCCCGAGGGCGATGTGGGTGCCGAAGCCGTGCGGGTTGTAGTCGGTGGGCTCCAGGAAGCGGGCCGGCAGGAAGACCTCCTCACCCTCCCGCCCGACCGGCTCGTCGCTCACCGCGACCGGCCGGGGCACGCGCAGCCGGGTGGCACGCCAGGCCGCCGTGAAGAACACCAGCGAGGCGAGCGTGCCCGAGGCACCCCAGACGACCGGCACGGCAGAGGTGAACAGGGTCGTGGGGTGGAGGTAGCACAGCGGCAGCAGCCACAGGGCCGTGCCGGCGAGCGCGCCCGCGAAGGGGAGCGCCGACGGCAGGACCTCGTCGTCGGGCAGCCGGCGCCCCCGCAGGCGCAGCATCAGCTGGGCGGCGGGGTACCCGGCGGCGAGGGCGAGCACGGCGGCCCCGACGGCCAGGTCCCCGGCGCCGCCGCCATGGTCGTGCCACACGTAGTGCCGCCCGCTGACCTCCCGGACCTCCCCGCGCCATACGGTCAGTTCGACCCTGTCCCCGGGCCGGAACCCCTGCGCGGCCTCCCGGGTGACCTCGAGCCGCCTCAGCGGCCTGCTGTCGGTGAAGTACAGCCAGCTTTCGTTCCTCGGCCGGTTGGCGTCGGTCCGCTCGATCACGGCCGGCAGCGTGGCCAGGCAGTCGGTTCGGCCCCCGGCGGGCGTGCCGGCGGCGCACGGGCGGGCCGCGTTCCACGCCGCCTCCTCGGCCGCTGCCCGCGGCACGATCCACGCGGCCACGCCCGCGCCCGCGAGCAGCAGCACGCACACGATCAGCGATCCGGCCCAGCCACGGCCGGCGGTGCGGGAGGAGACGACGCGGAGGTGACTCGACTCGGGGGTGCCGTACCGGCGGTGCAGCGTGCGCAGCGCGTCCAGCGTGGCGTCGAACTCCGGGTCGTCGGACCTCCCGCTGAGCGGCAGCGGCAGGAGCAGCCTGCGGCCGTCGCGCAGGGCCGCACCGACGCGGCGGTACTCCCCGTTTCTCGTGTGCCTCAGATACACCCGCAGGTCGGCGACCTCGTGCCAGGCCACGCTCCGGCCGCCCCGCAGCGTCCGGATCCGCAGACCGGACGCGTCGGCGGTCACCCGGGCGGCGAGCGCGTGGAGCGCCATGGTCCCCGCCACGACGGACGCCAGGCCGACGCCCAGCCACAGGTACACGAGCCCGCCCCGGTACGCCAGACCCGTCACGGCCAGGACCGTCCCGGCCGCTCCGAGAGCGACGAGCGACCACAGGGTGCGCTTCCCCGGGGAAGGGCAGGTCAGTTCCCGGACATCGGTCATGCGCGGAATCCTGACATCGGCGGGGACGGGGCCGCTTGTGCCGTGTCCGGCAGTTTCCCGGCCCCCGTCGTTGCCGACGGGGCACCAGGAGCGCCCTGCGCGGAACGCAGGGGCCGGCTAGCCGTTCGCCTTGCCCGGTGTGTCGCCCCGGTGGTCGACCACGGCGCGTTCCATGACGGCGCTGACGCCCAAGAGGGTGGTGGGCCGCGGCTCCTTCTTCTTGTCCTTGGTGATGTACGAGCGGGCGCCCAGGTAGGTCAGGTCGTGCTTGTCGAAGATCCAGACGTCACGGATCCAGGACCGGGGGTCCTCGCGGGTGATGCCGATGCCGTGCCGGCCGGCGGCGTCGACGACGTCGGGGATCACGACCACGCCGGGGATCCTCGCGGCGGCCTTGTAGAGCGCGGCGTTGTTCGCGGCGGGCATGACGTCCCCCAGCAGTTCACCGATCTTGCTGAAGGCGGCCTGGTCGTGCGACTCGGTCTCGTCCCCCTTGGTCCTGGAGTAGATCAGGCGAAGCAGGGCGGCGGGGTCGGTCGGCAGGGAGGCCAGCCACTTGTAGGTAGGGCGGTCGAAGCCGGCCGGGACCGGGGCGCCGCCCTCCTCGATGGGGACCGTCTCACCGGGCATGATCGCGTCCTTGCCGGTTTCCCTGAGCCACCCGGCGGTCTTGACGGGGGCCGGGTTCTGCACCGTCCACGACTCCGACTGGTGCAGGGCACCGAGCTTCACCGGGCCTTCGAACGTGCCCTTGTTGGCGCGGAGCAGGGTTCTGACGTAGACCAACTGCCCGTCCTTCACCGGGCTGGTGCCGGTCTCCATGGCCGCGGCGGCGATCCGGCCGAGCGTCACGGACGCGCTGGCGCCGCCCTTGGCCGTCCCCGCGCTGCCGGTCGCGGCCCCCGGGGTGGAGCCGCCACCGCCGGAGAGGGTGACGACCAGCGCTCCGGCCAGCGCAAACGACGCGGCGGGCAGCAGCACGGCGGCGCGCAGCAGCAGCTTGCGGCGGGGCGGTGCCGCGGCCGTCCGCGCGGCAGGGTTCAGGTCCTGGTCGATGCGTCGCATGAGTACGTCCTTGTGGTGGAGGTGCCGGTTCCGCGGGAGGTCCCATTCCGCCGGGGCCGACAGCAGCTCCTCGGCCTCGCTCCGGGCGGCGGAGCCGGCGCGGGGCAGGTCGTCAGCGTTCATGGGGTTTCCTCCTGCAAGAACAGGGCCGCGAACGCGGCCTCACTCTCCATCTCTCCGCGGGTCCGGGGCGGTTCCGGTTTTTCCCGGTCGCCTTCACCGGGTGCGCTGAGCCGGGCCAGCCGTGCGCGGGCCCGGGACAGCCGGGAGCGCACGGTGCCGACCGGGATGCCGAGGGCCTCGGCCGCCTGCTGGTAGTCCAGCCCGGACGCCACACACAGGGCGAGCACCTCGCGGTCCTGGCGGCGCAGCCTGCGCAGCGCGTTGTGGACCAGGGCAAGCCGGCGGGCGTCGTCGATACGGCCCGCCGTCTCGTCCGCGAAGTCCTCGACCGGCCGGGGCTCCGGGCTGCGGGCCAGGAAGCCGATCCGCCGCCGTATCCCGCGGTTGGCGTTGCGCGCCTTGTGCGTGGCGATGCCGAGCAGCCACGGCTTCAGCGATCCGCCCTCCGGCTCCACCGTCTCCCGGGCACGCCAGGCGGCGAGAAAGGTCTCGGACATCGCCTCCTCGGCCTCCGACCAGTCACCGGTCAGCCGCAGGGCATGGTTGTAGACCGCCCGCGCGTAACTCTCGTACAGCTCGGCGAAGGCTTCACGGTCCCCTGCCCGTATCCGCGCACGCACTGACTCTCCTCGTTCCGTCTGCCGCCTCACACCTGTTACTCCCTGCGGAACGAGGGGAGTTCCTGTGCGCTGTGTCACATGATCGTGTGACAGGCGGCCGAGGACTCTCAGCCCGCCAGTTCGCGCGGTCCCGCCATCACCTCCGCGCCCGACGGGGCGTGTTCGGGTCCAGCAGCCCCTGGAGCGTCAGGCCGCCGAGGGGGGCGAGCGGTACCGGGCCGCCCAGGCCTGTCGGCTCACCCGCTGGACCGGCGCGGCCGCGAAGAGCAGGAGGAGGCGGTGCGGGCCGCGTTCGCCGGATGCGGCTGGGAGCCTACGTGGGTGACGGCCCGCAGTGGGTCACCTCACGCCGGCGGCCCGGAGACGAAGGCGCCGTTCTTGTCGTAGGGCCAGGCGTTGGCGACGCATCCGCGCAGGCCCTTGATCTGCTGCATCATCACGGGGGCCAGTTGTCCGGGGCCCGCGCAGGTCATGTGCGTGTAGCCCAGGAAGTGCCCCATCTCGTGGTTGACGATCAGCGCCCGGTAGTCGTGGATCGGACCGTCGAACATGGGTGAGCCCTTCACCCAGCGTTTGAGGTTCACCACCACCCCGTCGGGGATCTCGCAGTTGTACTCGCCCTGCGTGTTCTGGTGAATGCCCGCCCAGCACAGGGCGTCCGCCGTTCCCGGGGTCGCGATCTTCACCTTGAGGTCGTAGGGCTGCCCCGGGCTCACCAGCTGGAACGAGGAGAGCCCGTTTCGGGTCCAGCCCCGGGGAGCGGCGAGTATGTCGGCGATCTCGTGCGCCGCCTGGGCCGGCGAGATGCCGAGCCCGGTCTCGACCTGCACCACGTAGCGGAGCAGGTGTTCGCCGTGACCGACCTTCGCGCCACTGGCCTGCGCGGTGACGAACTTGCCGGTGCCCGTCGAGGGGACCGCGGTCTTGGGCGGGGGCGAGGCCGGGGTGGGCGTGGGCGTGGAAGTGGGAGTGGGGGGCGCGGTCGATGTGGGCGCGGGGGTGACGGCGGGGGTGCGGTGCACCGTGCTCCGCACGGGCGGTGCGGCGCTCGACGCGTCGCCTCGTCCGCCGTGCAGCAGGAACGCCGTCGAGCCGAGCAGGCCGACGGCCATCATCGCGGCGACCAGACAGTCCCGGCCCCGGCGGCGCGGACCGCCCCGGCGGTGGGCGGACCGGCGCCGGCGGTCGGCGCTCCGAGAGGGCCGGTGCGGACGGCCACCGCGGCGGGATGCCGCGGCGCTGCCGGTGGGCGGTGCGGGTTCCCGCTCTGGTACCGAATGCATGACAGCTCAAGCTGGTCATCTCAGATGATGGCCATGAGCTCAAACGGTCACGAAACGATAACGAACGATCTTCCAGTGATCCTCCGGCGAGGGCGTCGGGGCTACTCCGTGTCCGTGGTGGGCCGCGTACGGCCGACCTCCGGCAGCTCTCCCAGCGCGGCACGGGCGTGGAGGACGTCGCCGATGAAGAGGTCGTACACCAGGACCCCGATGACCCCGCCGATGAGTGGCCCGACGATCGGTATCCAGAAGTAGTTGCTGAACCATGGACCGTCCCCCGAGAAGGCCAGACTCTGCCAACCCGCCAGCCAGGTGAGCAGGCGCGGGCCGAAGTCACGGGCGGGGTTGATGGCGTAGCCGGCGTTCGCCCCGTAGGACATGCCGACGGCGGCCACCACCAAGCCGATCACGAACGGCCCCAAGTTCGCCTGCACCGCCGTGTTGCGCAGGTCGATGACGGCCACGACGAACATCACCAGGAAGGCGGTGCCGACGATCTGGTCGATCAGCGGTCCCCAGACACCTCCGTTGAAGTACGGCGCCGGGAAGGTGGCGAAGATCGAGAATGTGGCGAGTGTGTGCCCGTTGGTCTTCGGCGGTTTCGAGGCGGCGTCGAAGGCGTTGATCGCGTCGTGGTAGACGGCGAAGACCAGGGCCGCCCCGGCGAAGGCGCCGACCACCTGCGACAGCCAGTACGGGAGGACCTTGGTCCAGGGGAACTTGCGGCGCACCGCGAACGCCAGCGTCACCGCCGGGTTGATGTGCGCGCCGCTGACCCCGCCGGCCACGTAGATAGCGAAGACCACGGCCATCGCCCAGCCCCAGGTGATCAGCAGCCAGTCACCGGCGGCGAGGAAGATCGTGGTGGGCGTCGCCGCACGGCCCGAGCCGGGCAGCGCCGCGACGGCCATCGCGACCACGCCGCAGCCGAACGAGATCAGCACGAAGGTCCCCAGGAACTCCGCCATGCACTCGCCCAGCAGTCCGCCGCGCCGTCTGAGCATGGATGGCTTGATCAGGGGAGGTATTTCCACAGCCATGTCGGCCCCCTCAGTGAGAGCATCCGGCCATACGACCGATCGCAAAACCGGTCATATCCCCATGGTTGCTCATGAATGCGTCAAGGGACACCGGAGGCTCTCCGGGCGGCCGTTACGACGTCACGACGCGGCGACGGTCTCCGCCGCGCTCCCCGGGCCGCCGGTCAGGGCCGCCAGGCGCTCCCGCTGCGCCGCCGAGACGGCCCGCACGACGAAGGCACCGGCGATCGCCGCGCCGACCACCGCCGCGTCCGAGGCCAGCAGCGGCCAGACCTCGGTGTAGGCGCGCTCGATGATCTCGTCGGTGGAGTCCTCGTACAGCAGGCCGACCCCACTGAGCATCCCGAGCAGCCACAGCCCCCACCACACGTTCAGCGAGCGCGGCAGGGGCCGCCGGGGGGCACTCTTCTCGTAGGCGTCGGCGACGATGCCGCGCGGCACCCACAGATTCATGATCGGCAGGACCCATCCCAGGTAGACCCAGATCCCTGAATAGCGCGGCGGCTCGGCCGACAGGACGCGCGCGTCGTCCCGGACACGCCACAGCCAGGACAGGAACGCCAGCGCGCAGATCAGCGCGGCGCCGCCCCCCAGCGCGCTGACGACGTGGTACGAGTCCTCGAGTCCCGTCAGCGTCCGGTGCACGCCCTCCCCCTGGTCCGGCGGGCCCGAGGCGGGCTCCCCGGCCAGGAACAGCCGCACGTGCCACACCGCCCGGGCGGCCCAGGCGGCGCCCGCGAGCAGCAGCCCGCCCACGGCGCACCGCTCCACCCCCCGGCCCGGCCGCGGACCGGCGAATCGCTCCGTGTCGTCGTCGTGGGCTTCGTGTTCGTCGTTCACCCTGGGCATCCTGTCGTACGCAACTTTTGATTACGCCATGCCAGACGCAGAACAGGGCGCCATGGTCACAGACGACCGCAGGGCTGGTACGCCGTACGGATGGCCGGACGTGCGGACCCGCGGCCCCGGTCCTTGACTGGACGGGAGAGCGGCGGGGGCCACGGACGGAGGCGGGATGACGGGTCTACGGACAGGTGCGGCGCTGACGCTCGCCGCATGTCTGGGCGCCGGGCTGAGCGGCTGCTCGAACGGCGACGGCGGCAGCCCCTCGTCCGCGGTCAGCAAGGCGGCGTCCTACGCCTCGCAGGGCGCGTCGGCACTGGCCTCGGCGACCGCGGAGGCGGGGAAGCGGCTGGACGACGTGAAGAACGGTGTCGACGCCAAGGCCGCGGTGCGGTTGGGCACACCGACCACGACCTCCGACGGCCACATGTCGGTCCAGGTCACGGCGGACAACAAGGCGGACGGCACCAAGTCCTTCGCCGTCCAGGTCGACTTCAAGGACAACAGCGGCAACCTCCTGGACACGACCGTCGCCACGGTCGCGAACGTCCCCGCCGGAAAGTCGGGCAAGGCGACGGCCCAGAGCCACCGCACACTGTCGGGACAGGTGAAGACGGAGGTGGCGAGGGCGCTCCGGTACTGAACGGCCGGGCCTGAGCGGCCAGGTACCGAGCGGCTCAGGCCATCCAGAAGAAGACCGCCGTCATCCGCTTCTCCTCCAGCGTCCGGCCGCAGTAACCGGTCGCGCTGTGCACGAGGTTGGCGTTGTAGAGGAGCAGTCGGTTGTACCGGTGCGGGACGCGCACGTCCTCCTCGAAGGCGTCCGGTGCCACGAAGCGGGTGCCGAGGGCCTCGACCAGGTTGTTGTGCGGGGACTGGACGACGTTGCCGCCGAGGCGTCCGCCGGGCAGGGACTGCCGGTAGAAACTGGTGCCGCAGTCCTTCGGCACGCCCGGGTTGAGATACAGCACGGCCGCGTACCGGCACAGCGCGCGCGAGTCGGTGTGCGGCCGGGGCTCGCTCTCCCCCTCGCCCACCACCTGCACGCAGTTGTGGTTGAGGGTGCCGCCGCCGGGCGCCCGCTGCACCCACAACTCCTCGGCCCCGGTGGCCTTCTTCACCAGCCGCTCGATCCGCCCCAGTTCCCCCGCCTCCAGCCCCGGCATGGCGCGCAGGCCCGGCCAGGTCTCCTGCGTGTACGGATATCCCTCGACCCAGTCCTCCTTGGCGAGACACCGCTGCCGTACGGCGTCCACGTCCGGCAGGACGTCGTCCAGGACCCAGTAGTCACGGCCCTTGGTGGGCTTGCGGTAGGGGAGTACGGGCAGGGAGGCGGCAGCCCTCGCGGGATGCCCGGGTCGCGATGGCATGGACATGCAGCGAACGTATAACCGGGTTCGCCCGGACTCCCCCACCGGCCGGTCAACGTTCGGTCAACCTGCGGTCCGGCAGGTTTTACCAAAACCAATGAGTCCTATCGCTTCCCCATCCGTACTCCTGTGCGTCCGAACCGCTCGTCCCGCTAGAGCGGTTACCCCTACCGGGCAGGAGGCACGGTGCGACTTTCGCGTAACGCGACGGGAACTCTCTTCGTGGGCGGAGCCATGGCGGTGACCCTTGTGGCGCTCGCCTACCCGAGCATGCTCGGGGTGAGCACCGTCTCCTCCGACCAGTCCCGCATCATCGCGAACACCCAGTGGGGGCCGCTGACCGAGGGCGACCGCGACTTCGTGGTGAAGGTGCGGGCGGCCGGGCTCTGGGAGTACCCGGTGGGCCAGATCGGTCTGCAGAAGGGCCAGTCGCCGGCGGTCAAGACGGCCAGCGAGCACCTGATCGACGGTCACGCCGCGCTGGACGTCTCCTGCCGCAAGATCGCGCCGATGCTGAACATCACGCTGCCCAACATCGCGAGCCCCCAGCAGGAGGGCTTCGTCAACCAGTTGAAGGGCGACAGCGGCAAGCAGTTCGACATCGACTTCGCCAACATCCTGCGGATGACGCACGGTTCGATCTTCAACACCATCGCGAAGGTCCGCTCCACCACCAAGAACTCGCTGGTGCGCGCCCTCGCCGACCAGGCCAACGACACGGTTCTGGACCACATGACGGTCATGGAGAAGACGGGCGACGTCGACTTCGACACGACCCTCAACACCCAGACGAACCCGCCGAAACTGCCGTCCACCGACGTGACCCCGCCGCCGCCGCCCGCCGGACAGCCGGAGGTGGTGCTCACCGCGCCGCCGACCGAGACGTCCACCCCGCTGGACCTCAGCGGACTCCTCGGCGGCTCGGCCGGCGGTGCGGCCGGCGGCGGCGCCGGCGCTCCCGCCAGCCCCAGCCCGTCGGCGGGCTAGGCAGGCCCCAGGGGCAGGCTTCAGGCGAGCCACACCGTGGTGTCGGCCGGCAGCATCCCGCCGTCCGGCACCGGTGTGCTGCTCAGCAGCAGTTCACCGGGCGGCAGCGGCACGGCCTCGGCCGAGAGGTTGGTGACGCACCGCCAGCCGTCCGAGCGGGCGAAGTCCAGGACACCGGCGGGCGCGTCCGGGGCCCAGGCCAGTGACTCCCCCTCGATGAGCTTGCGGCGCAGGCGCAGCGCCCGGCGGTAGAACTCCAGGGTGGAGCCCTCCAGCCCGTCCTGCGCCTGGACGGCGTACGACGCGAAGACCGGCGGCTGCGGCAGCCAGGCACCCCCGGAGCCGAAGCCGTACGACGGTCCACCGGTCGTCCACGGCAGGGGTACCCGGCAGCCGTCGCGGCCCTTGCGGACGTGCCCGGTCTGTTCCCAGATCGGGTCCTGGAGGACCTCGGTGGGCAGGTCGGCCACCTCGGGCAGGCCGAGTTCCTCGCCCTGGTAGACGTACGCGGACCCGGGCAGGGCCAGCATCAGCAGGGTCGCCGCCCGCGCCCGGCGCAGGCCCGCCGCCTCGTCGACCCGGGGCGCGTGACCGCCGGAGAGCAGCCAGGCGTTGTCGTCCGTGCCGGGCGGCAGCATCAGGCGTGAGGTGTGGCGTACGACGTCGTGGTTGGACAGCACCCAGGTGGCCGAGGCGCCGACCGTACGGGCCGTGTCCAGGGAACCGGTGATGACCCCGCGCAGCACCTCGGCGTCCCAGCCGGCCTCCAGATACTCGAAGTTGAAAGCCTGGCCCAGTTCCTCCGGGCGGGCGTACAGGGCGCGTCGGGCGTCCGGGACCCAGGCCTCGGCGACCGCGGTGCGGGGCGGGGTGTAGGCGTCGAAGATCTTGCGCCAGTCGCGGTAGATCTCGTGGACCTCGTCGCGGTCCCAGTAGGGGTGGCTGCCGGGCGGCAGGTGCGGCAGCGCGTCCTCGCCGGTCGCGCCGATGTCCCCGACGTCGCGCAGCGGATCGTCGAGGTCCTTGGCCAGGCCGTGGGCGACGTCGACGCGGAAGCCGTCGACGCCCCGGTCGGACCAGAAGCGCAGGGTGGTGCGGAAGTCGGCGCGGACCTCCTCGTTTCCCCAGTTGAGGTCGGGCTGCTCGGGGGCGAAGAGGTGGAGGTACCACTGGCCGTCGGGGACCCGCTGCCAGGCGCTGCCGCCGAAGACGGACTGCCAGTCGGTGGGCGGCAGTTCGCCCTGCTCCCCGCGTCCGGCGCGGAAGACGTAGCGGTCGCGGGCGGCGGAGCCGGGGCCGGCGCGCAGGGCCTCCTGGAACCAGGGGTGCTGGTGGGAGGTGTGGTTGGGGACGATGTCGACGATCACCTTCAGGCCCAGCCGGTGGGCCTCGGCGACCATGGCGTCGAAGTCGTCCAGCGTGCCGAGGCGTGGGTCGACGTCCCTGGGGTCGGCGACGTCGTAGCCGCCGTCGGCCAGTTCCGACGGGTAGAAGGGGCTCAGCCACACGGCGTCGACGCCCAGCGCGGCCACATGGTGCAGACGCTCGGTGATGCCCCGGATGTCACCGAGCCCGTCACCGTCGGCGTCGGCGAAACTGCGGGGGTAGACCTGGTAGATGACGGCCTGGCGCCACCAGTCGGGATTCCTGGACGAAAGGTCGGTCACATCGGCTCCCTCGGAGAGGACGACAGAGGCAATCCTGTCCACATCGCCGGGAAAGCGAAACTTCAGGGCAGGTCGACCGTGCCTCCGTCGGCCGTGCAGTGCTTCAGCAGCCCCTGCACCTCGGCGTCCACCACCCGGTACCTGACCACCCGCCCCTCCTTCTCACCCTCCACGACCCCCGCCGCCCTCAGCAGCCGCAAGGCCTGTGAGACGGCGGGGTCGTTCATCCCGGTCGCGATGGCCAGGTCGGACACGGCGAGCGGCCCGGTGCGGTGCAGCGCGAGCAGCAGCGCGAGCCGCTTGGCGTCGGCGAGCAGGGAGAAACGGTCGGCCCAGGTGCGTACATGACCGGGTTCGCCGATCGCGGCGATGGCGTCGCACACCCGGTGGCCGTCGATGGTGCGACGGTCCGCGCGGTCGGCAGGCACGAGATGCATGACGCCATAGTGGCAGGCGCCGTTCTGTGATCTTTCATACCTGCGCAGGTACGCAGCTATGCAGGGAACCGCTTGCACCCCTACGGTGGGCACGCCGTGGTGTTCGGGAAGTCGATGCGATGTCGACGCGGCCCTCGCCACTGTGATCGGGGAGTTCCCGTCCCGTCCGGCACCCGCCGGGCCACTGGTCGTACGACCGGGAAGGCAGGGACGGCGGACGCACGACCCGTAAGCCAGGAGACCGGCCACGGCAGCTCACGAAGTGATCCACGAGGTGCTGGAGCGTGAACCGGATGACCCTGCCCGCGAAAACCGCCCCCACGACGACGACGGTGCCCGCCTCCTTCAGGTGGCGGCGCGAGGACACGATCAGGACGGCCGGGCTGCTGGCGGTGATCCTCGCCCTGCACGTCGTCGCGTTCGGCATCCTCTTCCTGCTCGTCGTCCCCGAGCACTACAAGGTCGGCACCAAGGCGTTCGGGATCGGCCTGGGCATCACCGCCTACACCCTCGGCATGCGGCACGCCTTCGACGCCGACCACATCGCCGCCATCGACAACACCACCCGCAAGCTCATGGCCGACGGCAAGCGCCCGGTGTCGGTGGGCTTCTGGTTCGCGCTCGGGCACTCCAGCGTGGTCGTGCTGCTGGCCGCGCTGATCGCGGGCGGCACCCAGCTCGCCGGCAAGGTGATGAACGAGGGCTCGCGCACCCACCAGGTCCTCGGCTTCATGGGCACGACGATCTCTGGGACGTTCCTCTACCTCATCGCCGCCCTGAACCTGGTCGCCCTGATCGGCATCCTGCGCGTGTTCAAGGCGATGCGGGCCGGCACGTACGACGAGACGGAGCTCGAAGCCCACCTGGACTCCCGGGGGTTCATGAACCGTATCCTCGGCCGCCTGACGAAGTCGGTCTCCCGCCCCGGCCAGATGTTCCCCCTGGGCTTCCTCTTCGGCCTCGGCTTCGACACCGCCACCGAGGTCACGCTGATGGTGATGGCGGGCTCGGGCGCGGCGGCCGGCCTGCCCTGGTACGCGATCCTCTGCCTGCCCCTCCTCTTCGCCGCCGGGATGAGCCTGTTCGACACCCTCGACGGCACGTTCATGAACTTCGCCTACCAGTGGGCGTTCTCCAACCCGGTGCGCAAGGTCTTCTACAACCTCACCATCACCGGGCTGTCCATCGCCGTCGCCTTCTTCATCGGCACCATCGAGCTGGTCGGCGTCCTGCACGACAAACTCGACCTGCGCGACGGCCTCACCGGCTGGATCGCGGACCTCGACCTGGACAACGTCGGCTACATCATCGTCGGCCTGTTCGTGGTGGTGTGGGCGGCGGCCCTGACCTACTGGAGGGTGGCCCGGGTGGAGGAACGGTGGGGAGCACCGGCGCCGGCCCCCGCCACCACCGACTAGGCGGCTAGGGACGCTCCACGGTCTCCAGGTACAGCTTCACGAACCGGTCGACGTCCACCTCCAACGCCACGTCCACAAAGGCCTGTTCGCGGACGCCCTCGTGAATCTCGGACTCACCCGGACGGGGGCGGCGGTCGACGACGGTCTGACCCCGCGTCGGGCCCGGGGCGAGGGAGACCTCGACGGGCAGCAGGCTGGTGCTGATGCCCTCCGGGTCGGCGACCGCGCAGACCGCGCCCGCGTCACCGAGACCGCCCGCCGCCTCGGCCTCGGCGGGGCCGCCCTGCGCCGTCGGCCGGTGGGCGAGCAGCTCACCGGCCAGCCGGGTGCCGGGCTCGGCACTCGCCCGCAACCGCCGCACCTCGACCCCGGGTACGACGACCTGGTGGAAGACGTCCAGCCCGTACATGGTGATCGGCACCCCGGCGGTGAGCAGGATCGCCGCCGCCTCCGGGTCGTGCCAGACGTTGAACTCGGCGACGGGCGTGGCGTTCCCGGTGGCCACGGCCCCGCCCATGAACACGATCCGCTCGATGTTGCGGGTCACCTCCGGGTGGGTGCGCAACAGCAGGGCGATGTTGGTGAGCGGGGCCGTCGGGATCAGGGTGACCGGGCGGGGCGAGGCGAGGATCTCGCGGCGCAGCAGCGTCACCGCGTCCACGGCGGCCGGGGCCCGGGTCGGCACGGGCAGCCCCAGGTCGCCCATCCCGTCGTGACCGTGCACATGCCGTGCCGAGCGGGCCGGCTCGATCAGCGGCCGCTCGGCCCCCCGGGCCACCGGAACGTCCGGCGCGCCGGCCTGCTCCAGCACCGTCAGGGTGTTGCGGACGACCCCGTCGACGTCCGTGTTCCCGGCCACGCACGTCACCGCCCGCAGATCCAGGTCCGGGTGGCGGACGGCGAACAGCAGGGCCAGGGCGTCGTCGACCCCGGTGTCACAGTCGATGATCACGGGTATGGGCTGACCGGTCACGGCTGGACTCCTTCTGTCGTTCCGCCCCCAGGATCGTCCAGGACACGGCCTGCGTCACCGGGTCACTCCCACAGCGCGGTGCTCCGTGCGGCCACCCGGTCGGCGATCCGCCCCAGAAGTTCGTCGACGGGGAGCGCTCCGGGCCGCCGACCGTCCCGCAGCCGTACGGAGGCCAGACCGGCACCGGCCTCCCGGTCCCCGATCACCGCCTGGTACGGCACCAGACGTGCGGCGCGGATCCGGGCGCCGAGGGTGCCGTCCTCAGGCCCGGACAGTGCGGCCCGCAAGCCCCGGGCGGCGGCCTCCCGCACGACGGCCTCGGCAAGGGCGTACTGCGCCTCGGCAACCGGGAGCACGGCCAGCTGCACCGGCGCCAGCCAGGCCGGGAAGGCACCGCCGTGCTCCTCGATCAGGTGCGCGACGGCACGCTCCATGCTGCCGATGACGCTGCGGTGCACCATGACCGGGCGGTGCCTTGCGCCGTCGGCGCCCACATAGTGCAGGTCGAAGCGTTCGGGCTGGTGGAAATCGATCTGGACGGTGGACAGGGTGGCCTCACGGCCGGCGGGATCGGCGATCTGCACGTCGATCTTGGGACCGTAGAAGGCCGCCTCGCCCTCCACCTCCTCGTACTGGAGCCCGGACTCGTCCAGTACCTCCCGCAGCAGCGCGGTCGCCCGCCGCCACAGGGCCGGGTCGGCGACGTACTTGCCGCCGTCCCCGGGAAGGGAGAGGCGGTACCGGGCGGCGCGGATGCCGAGGTCGGCGTAGGCGCGGGCGATCAGGGTCAGCGCGGCCCCGGCCTCCTCGACCACCTGGTCCAGGGTGCAGAAGACATGGGCGTCGTTGAGCTGGATGGACCGCACCCGGGTCAGCCCGCCGAGCACACCGGACGGCTCGGAACGGTACATGGCCCCCAACTCGGCCAGGCGTAGCGGAAGTTCCCGGTAGCTGCGGGAGCGGGCGCGGTAGATGAGCGCGTGGTGGGGGCAGAGACTGGGACGCAGGACGACCTCCTCCGCGCCGAGCCGCATGGGTGGGAACATGTCGTCGCTGTAGTGGCCCCAGTGACCGGACAGCTCGTACAGCTCCCGTTTGCCGAGGGCGGGCGAGTACACGTGCCGGTACCCGGCGGCGCGCTCCGCCTGACGGACGTACTCCTCCAGGGTGTGCCGCACGGCGGCCCCGTCCGGGAGCCAGTACGGCAACCCGGCGCCGATCAGCGGGTCGGTGTCGAACAGGTCCAGTTCACGGCCGAGCCGGCGGTGGTCGTGCATGGCGGTCTCCTCGCGGTGATGTGGTGGCCGGGACGAGGAACCGGGAGGCGCACACACCGAAGCCCCGGGGCACTCGCCCCGGGGCTTCGGACTCAAGGTCAGCTGTCAGCGCGCCGGGACGTACTCCGGCGTCGTCGTGCGGGACGAGGACTGGGCGCGCTTCATGGAAGGACGGTAACAACGGCGCCCGGCAGGAGGCGACGCGTTTTTCGAGGTTCAGGCCGAAGCGGGGTCGGGGGCGGAGCCCCGGCAGCGCCCGGGGCGGCCCCTCACCCGGACGGCCCGGACGGCTGGTGGACCGCCGGAGGCAATGGTGCCGTGAGTACATGCCCCGCCCCTCGGTCATCCGCCGCCCCGCCGCCGTCCTGCTCACCGCGGCCACGCTGCTCAGTGCCTCCTCCTGTCTGGTGCGCACACCGGACCAGGCCCGGGATCCGGTGGCCACCTCGGCGCTCACACCGGACGCGCAGGACGGCCCCGACCCCGCCCTGACCGGCGCCCAGGCCCGCTCCGCCCTGGTCGGCGAGGCTGATCTCGGCGCGCCGTGGGCGCCGTCCGAGGGGGCGGCGACCTGGCGGGACGGGATGCTGAAGGCGACGACGAACGCGGCGCCCGACTGTCAGCGGTTGCTGGAGGCGCTGTACACCGAGGAGCTGTTCGGTTCGCCGTGGGGCAGCGAGGCCGCCGTGACCGCCCTGGACGACACCGACGACCTCGCCCAGTTGCGCTACCAGGTCGCCGCCCACCGCCCGGCGGACGTGGACCGCGCGCTGGCCTGGCTGCGGACGCTGCCGGGGAGCTGCGGACAGTTCCTGGCGACGACCACCCGCTCCGGCGCCGAGGCCGTCCAGGTGGAGGAGCTGCCGCTGCCGGCTGTCGGGGACGCCCGGCAGGGCCTGCGGATCACGCTGACCGGCGAGGCCGGCACGGACGGCGACGCGCCCGTGCTCAGCGTGGACCTCGCCGCCGTACGCGTCGGGGACCAGTCGATCGTGCTCACCCTCGGCGCGCCCGGCACCGTGCTCCCGGACGACACCGCCCGCCGGGCCCTGGAAGTCGGCGCCCAGCGCCTGGCCCAGGTCCGCGACGAGGCCCGCGCCCAGGCCTGACCGCCGTCAGGGCCGGTCCCTGTCGAACCGTGTGTGATGCCCGACCACCTCGTGCGCCACCTCCAGCGCCGTACGCCCGCAGGCGAACGCGTGCCCGCGCAGCCGGGCCAGCGCCTCGCCCGCGTCGACCCCCAGCTGGGCCATGATCATGCCGATGGCCTGCTGGATCTCGCTGTGTTCGGTGGTCAGGCCGCCCAGCCGGACGGGGTCCGAGCGGCCGGTCTCCGCATCGTCCCGGAGCAGCGACGTCAGCGCCGTGGTCAGGGCGCTCGCCAGCAGCCGGGCGGTGTGCAGGTCGGGGCCGGCCAGCTCACCGGGATCCGTGCCGTACAGGTCGAGGGTCCCCACGCACACCGTGGTGTCGCCGAGGGGCAGTGAGTAGGCCGCGCGGACCCCCGCGGCCGTCGCCTGCTGCGCGTACACCGGCCAGCGCGCCACGGCCGGTCCACCCGTCAGGTCGTCCGCGAACACCGGTGCGGTGGTCTCGGCGGCGCACGCGCAGGGTCCCTCACCGAGCGTGGCCTCCATCTCCGCCATGCCGGCCGCGTGGTCGTCGCTGGCCCCGACCAGCACGGGCAGCCCCTCGCTGAGCAGTGACACGCTCGCGCCGGCCACCGGAAGCAGTTCGACCGCGGCCGCGCACAGCCGTCGGGGCAGTGCCTCGGGCGCCGCTCCCCGCACCGCCTCGGCCAGGGCCTGCGCCGGGTCCGCCCGGTGCGGTGCCGTGTCACCGGGCGCACTCGCGGGGCGCCGGTCCTGCTGTGGGCCGTCGAAACCGTCCGCGTATGCGCCGTCGTCCCTGGGCCGCACCTCCACCGCCTCCTTCAGCCCCGGCCCGGCCGTACTCGAAGGCCCGGGAACGGGTGTCCCCCGCCCCCGGGAGGAGTCCCGACTACCCGTGGCCGGGTGCCCGAAACGGCCTGCGGTCACCCCGCGCGGGCTCACAGTGACGAGTCGCGTGGATGCAGCGGCCGGGGGGCGGGGGGAACGCCGCTGACCTGGGCGACGACCTCCGAGGCCACGTCACGGAGCTTGATGTTGTGCTGCTGCGAGAGGCGCTTGAGGATCTCAAGGGCCTTGTCGGGCTCGCAGCGCCGCTGCGACATGATGATGCCGAGGGCCTGGTCGATGACCGTGCGGGAGGTGATCGCCCGCTGCAGGTCGGTGCTGAACTGCAATTGGCCGGCGATCTTCAGCGCCACGCTCAGCGCGCCTGAGGCGTATCCGGCGAAGACGGCGGCCTGCTCCCGTACCGGCTGTGTGAAAGCGTTGCGCTCGCTGGAGTAGAGGTTCATGACGCCGCTGACCCGCTGGCGCGGCGGCGTCAGCGGCAGCGAGAGCATGCTGCACATGCCGTACTCGTTGCAGAGGTCGGGGAAGGGGCCGAAGCGGTCCTCCGCCTCCAGGTCCGGGATGTCGTGCGGCGTCCCGGTGCGCAGGGTCGACAGACAGGGCCCGTCGTCGATCTCGTACTGCCGCTGGTCGAACAGTTCCACCTCCGGGTCGCTGGCGGCCGCGGTGGTGGGCTGGTCGCCACCCTCGGGACTGAGGGTGACGGAGCAGTGGGCGGGGACGGGCAGGGCCTGCGCGGTGAGGGTGACGACCTCCTCCAGGAAGTCCTCGAGGCGGTCCGACTCCACCAGCAGCGTCTGTAGCCGGGCCAGCACCTGCTCTCCTTGGCCGGCTCGGTCGGTGCGTGCGTCCGTCATGACGAGCCTCCAGCGGAGTCGAACGGTCGTACGACCCCTCGAGTATCCCTCCTCCGAGGGCTCTCCCGCAGTTCAGCGCCCGCCCACACCTGCCGAGCGGCCCGCCTCGGCCGCCCGGCTCACAGCGGCGGCTGGGCCGGGGCAGGACCGAGAGTGGTGGTGCCGGGGGCCGTGCGGTGCCCCAGGCCCGTCCGGTAGGCGTCCAGCGCGGCCTCCACCCGCCCCGTCCGGCGCAGCAGGTCACCGAGCAGCCGGCACAGGTCGGCGAGGTCGCCGGCGGCCCCGGCCCGCTCCAGCAGGCTCAGCGCCCGTACGTAGTGCTCCTCGGCCGCGTCCGTCTCCCGGGCGTCCTCGGCGATGATCCCCAGCAGCCGGTGCGCGGCCGCGGAGTGCACGGCGCCCCGCTCCGAGGAGAGGTCCCCGAGCACCCCCTCCAGCAGCTCGGCGGCCTGCTCCGACTTGCCGCGCCGGTGCAGCACGTCGGCGAGCTCGACGGCGACCTGGCTGCTGTAGAGGGCGGCGCGGGTGGCGGAGAGCATCGCGAGCGCCTCGCGCAACTCGTCCTCGGCACGGCCAAGTTCACCGTCCTGGGCGTACACGTACCCGCGCATCCAGTGGCAGTTGGCGAGCTCGGTCCGCAGCTGCAGCTGGCGGTACAGCTCGGCCGCCTTGGCCAGGGAGGCGTCGGCCTCGGCGACCCGGCCCTCGGCGAGCAGGGTGCGGGCGACGGAGCGGTGCATCCGGGCGAGCAGCGCGGGGTCCTCGACCTGCGGCGCGAGGGCGAGGGCGAACTCGGCGGCCTGGGCGGCGCGGGCGTGGGCGCCCATGTCCATGTAGGGGCCGATGACGCTGGCGTAGAGCAGGAGGAGGGCGTCCGGATCGTGCAGCCCGCCACGGTTGAGCTCGTCGAGGGCCGACTCCAGCAGGTACACGGCGTAGCGGAGCTCACCCGCCAGGTAGTGGGCGACCGCGCGGCCGCGCAGGGCGGGCACCCGCACCGGCAGCGGCTCACGGGCCGTCACCTCCTCCGCGCGCTCGAAGTACTCCCTGGCCTCGGCCAGGTCACCGGTCTCCAGCGCGCACTCCCCGAGACCGAGCAGCGCGGCGGCCTGCTCGGCGGCGAGCCCGTGCGCCTCCGCCTCCGCGAGCAGGGCGGCGTACTGGACGGCGGCCTCCTTGGCCTCACCGGTCGCCAGGGTCCGCTGCGCCTCGGTGAGCCGCAGCCGCAGGCCGGTGGCCAGATGCGGGGACCGCCCGACGGCCAGTTCCTCGAACGCGACGCCGAGCCGGCCCGCGATGTGCCTGAGCGCCTCGTCGGAGGCCCGCACCCGCCCCGCCTCCAGCGTCGAGATATAGGCGGGCGTGTACGCGGGCTCCGCCAACTGCCTCTGTGTCAGGCCCCGTTCTGCCCGCAGCTGCTGCACCCGTCGTCCGACGGTCTCTGGATCGTCACGCTCCGACACCCCCAACTCCCCTTCCACCCCTTGCCGTTCGGCTTGACCAGCCCCTAGGTTAAGCGTCGCATTAAACATGCTTAACATGCCGCTGTTGTTGCGAGGTTGCCGTGCTCGGACGCTCATCCGCACGCTACGGACGCCCCACCGCACGGTACGCCAGAGGCGTCGCCGCAGCCGTGGTCGCCGTCGCCGCCCTCATCACGGCGGCCAACGCGGGCCCGGCCAGGGCCATCCCCGAAACACCTTCCGCCCAGCATGCCCAGCACCGCTAGACAACCCCTAGGGTCGTCCCCATGACCTCCCCCGCCGCCCGGACCGCCCTGGAACTCACCGCCGACCTCCCGGTGGCCGCACTGGAGGACCTCTACCGGGATCTGCACCGTCACCCGGAGCTGTCGCTGGCCGAGCACCGCACGGCCGGCAGGCTCGCCGAGCGGCTGCGGGCGGCCGGGTTCGAGACGGCTGAGGGGATCGGCGGTACCGGGGTCGCCGGGGTGCTGCGCAACGGGGACGGCCCGGTCGTGCTGCTGCGGGCGGACATGGACGCACTGCCGGTCGTGGAGCGGACGGGGCTGCCGTACGCGTCCGAGACGGACGGCGTGATGCACGCCTGCGGGCACGATCTGCACGTCACCTGGCTCGTGGGCGCCGGGCAGGCGCTGGCGGCCGGGCGGGAGACGTGGTCGGGGACGCTGCTGGTGGTCGGGCAGCCCGCCGAGGAGACCGGGCAGGGCGCGGCCCGCATGGTCGCGGACGGACTGTACGAGCGGTTCGGGCGGCCGGACGTGCTGCTCGGGCAGCACGCGGCGCCTGGTCCGGCCGGGCTGTACCCGCACGCGCCGGGGCTGATCATGTCCGCCTCGACGGACGTGGACATCGTCGTGCACGGCCGGGGCGGACACGGGTCCCGGCCCGAGGCGACCGTCGACCCCGTGGTGACGGCCGCGTACCTCGTCACCCGGCTGCAGACGGTCGTCGCCCGGGAGACCGCCGCCGCCGAATCGGCCGTGCTGACGGTCGGCCGGATCGAGGCGGGCACCCGGCACAACATCATCCCGTCCGAGGCGCGCATCGCCCTCAACCTGCGCACCAGTCCGAGAGGGTGCGGGAGCGCATGCTCGCCGCGATCCGCCGCATCGCCCAGGGGGAGTGCCTGGCGGCCGGGTGCCCGCGGGAGCCGGAGGTGACGGTCGGGGCGACCTTCCCGGTGACGGTGAACGACACGGACACCGACCGCCGGGTCGCCGCCGTGCACGGCGAGGTGTTCGGCGCGGCGACCGTGTTCGACCCGGGCCCGGCGATGGGCAGCGAGGACTTCTCCGAGCTGGCGGCGGGCTCGATCCCGTACTCCTACTGGTTCGTGACGACCACTGCGCACCCGGTGTGGGAAGCGGCCGAGGGCACTGACCTGAAGGAGAAGCTGCAGGGCGTGCCGAGCAACCACAGTCCGCACTTCGCTCCCGATCTGTCCACGGTCGCCCCGGGAGTCCGCACGCTCGTCTGCGGAGCACTGGCGCTTTTGTCAGTGGCATGACCTAGTGTTCGGCACCTAGGCTTCTCACATCCGCCACACACGGCCCCCAGGGGACCCACACATCAGCGGCCGTGTTCCGTGGCGCCCTTCATCATTCGTTCCGGGGGGTTCGAATCAGCGTGCGTATGCGCACCCTCACGACCGCCACGACCCTGGCGGTCCTCCTCAGCTCGGCGGCGCTCGCCGCCTCTCCGGCGTTCGCCGACTCCAGCAAGGTCCTGCCGGTCAGGTCGACCGGCGACATCGTGGTGGACGGCGTCCACCAGCGGGTCTTCATCAGCGACCCGAGCAACGGCAAGATCGTCGTCACCGACTACAGCGGCACGGTCGTCAAGCAGCTGACCTCCCTGCCGAGCGTCAACGGCCTCGCGCTGTCGGCCGACTCCGGCACCCTGTACGCGGCCGTGCCCGGCGGCACGGACGCGATCGTCGCCTTCGACACGGCGAGTGCGACCGAGTCCGCCCGCTACCCGGTCGGCGACCAGACCAACCCCGAGTACCTGGCCTTCGCGGGCGGCAAGCTGTGGTTCGGCTACGGCTCCGCCACCGAGGGCAACATCGGCACGGTCGACCTCACCGCGCCCGAGCACACCGTCTCCCTGGCCCAGGACAGCACCAGCCCCTGGTACTCCGCACCGATGCTGGACGGCGCGCAGGGCACCCTGGTGGCGGGCATGCCCGGGCTGAGCCCGACCGAACTCGGCGTGTACGACACCTCGTCCGGCACCCTCACCCGCACCGCCCGCGGCAACGTGGACGGCGGCAACATGCGCGACCTCGCCGTCACGCCCGACGGCAAGGACGTCGTGGTGGCGGACGGCTCGCCCTACTACGAGGCCGTCTACAAGACCGCCGATCTGACGGCCGAAGGGCAGTACCCGGCGGGCGCCTACCCGAACGCGGTGAGCATCGCCCCGAACGGCTCGGTCGCGGCCGGCATCGACACCGGCAGCCAACCCGACGTCTACGTCTTCAAGCCGGGCTCGCACACCGCGGTACGCGAGTACGACTTCCCCTCCACCAGCGCCGGCGGCAACGCCGACCGCCTCGCCGCCGCGGGCCTCGCCTGGGCGCCCGACGGCTCCCGGCTGTTCGCGGTGTCGTCCAACAACGACGGCGTCTACAGCCTGCGTGTCCTCGACGGCCCCACCAAGGCCGCCACCACCGTCACGGTCGACGCCCCCGCCAGTGCGCCCCGCGCCAAGAAACTCACGGTCAAGGGCAAGGTCACCTCCAAGGCCGCGCTCCCGGCCGGCACCAAGCTGACCGTCACCCGCACCGACCTGGACTCCCCGAACGGCAAGTCGCTGCCCTCGGTGACCACCAAGGCCGACGGCAGCTACTCCTTCACCGACACCCCGCCAGCCGGCGGCAAGGTGAAGTACACGGTGGCGTACGCGGGTGACGCCGACCACGCGGCGGGTTCCGGCTCCGACACCGTGGACGTCTCGCGGGACAAGCCGGCGCTGTCGATCGACAACAACGGCAAGGTGTACGCGTACGGCAAGAACGTCAAGTTCACCGCCCACCTCGGTACGACGTACAAGAACCGCACGGTGGAGATCTGGGCCGACCCGTACGGCCCCGACAAGCCCAACAAGCTGGTCAAGTCCGGCAAGGTCGACTCCCACGGCAACCTGTCGGTCACCATCGGCCTGAAGCGGGACGCCACGGTCACCGCGAAGTTCGCGGGCGACGCCCGCTACCAGCCGCGCTCGGCGGCCAGCACGGTCGGCGCGCAGGTGAGCGTGTCCACCTCGGTCAGCGGCCACTACAAGTCGAAGAGCGCGTGGGGCCAGACCTACTACTTCTTCCACAAGTCAAAGAACCCGCTGTTCACGACGAAGATGCCGTACTACCCGAACCGCGCGCAGAAGTTCGAGTTCGAGGTCTACTACCAGGGCAAGTGGTACCCCGGCGATCCCGAGTACTTCAAGCTGGGCTCCGACGGCGTCTCCAAGGTGAGTTACGGCGGCAACCACAGCGAGGACGTCGGCTGGCGGCTCCGGATCCGCTCCTCGTACATCAACAGCGCCTCCGGTGACACCGTGAACTCCACGACGCACGGCGCCTGGAAGTACTTCACGTTCACCAGCTGACGCTCAGACCTGTGTCTGGAGCTGGCGCAGGTGCTGCTGGACGTGGTCCAGCGCACCCTGCCGGCGGCCCGGCACCCTGAGCCTCAACTCCGCGAGCGCGGGCCCGAGTTCACGGGCCCGCACTCTGTCGTCGATACGCCCCCACTGGTGGTGGGCACGGTCCACGGCCGCCTCCACGGCGGGCGCGTCCGCCGCCTGACCGGCGGCCAGCCGGGCCGAGGCGACGGTCAGCCAGGTACGGCAACTGCGCACCGGGTCACCGGCGAACATCGCCAGGTCCGCGCGGACCTCGGCCCAGTGCAGCGCGTCCTCCGAGGCGGGCCCGAGCGCCCGCACCGCGGCCTGCTCGTGACGCGCGGCGACGGCGTCGGCGTCGGCGTGCCGCCCGGCCTGCACGGCGGCACTGATCTCGGCGTGCGGGTCGGCGCCACCGGGGCTCCGGGTGGCGGCCAGCACCAGGTCACGGTGGGCGCCGCCCTCCTCGGCGGTCCTGGCCAGCGCCTGCTCGTGCAACTGCTCCGTGGGCGGCCGCGACCCGCTGCGCAGAAGCGTCGCCACCGCCTTCATGTAGGACGGCGAGGCGACCTGCCGCCGGGGCGGCGGTGGCGCGATCCGCCCGTAGACGGCGTTGTTCCGGCCGGAGTCCAGGGGTGTGCCGTGCAGGTGCTCCCAGGTCTCGGCGTCCGCGTGCAGGTCGACGACCAGGGTCGTCGCGCCGGCGGGGCGCAGCCGGAGCTCCTCACGGATCCAGTGCCAGGGCAGGGCCGTGTAGCGGACGGTCGCGGGGGTGGTGCGGGCCAGCGCCAGGTGCGGCAGGTGCTGGCGGCGGTCGAGCTGGAGCTGACCGGTGACGAAGACGCTGAGCGGGCCGGGGGCGGCCGCGGCGGCGCGCAGCCGGGTGAGCACGGCCTGCGGGTCCAGCGGGTCGGCGAGTTCCACCACGTTGGCGGTGTCGGTGCCGGCGAGCACGGCGGGGGCGACGGCCGCCAGGACGGGGAGCACGGAGGCCGCGTCCACCAGGCGTCCCTTGCCCATCGGTGAGGCCGCCAGCAGCAGCACGGTTCCGGGCATCGTCCCCCCTTTGGTCGGTCAGGCCGACCGGTCGGCCCTCGACCGGTCAGAGCAGCACGGTAACCGCTGCGACCGCGAAGGTGGGTGTCAGGCCCGGAAACGTCCCCCCAGCAGGACGCCCTCGATGCGCCGCACCGCGAAGATCGTGGTGTCGTCCACCAGGTGGCCGCCGCTGTGCCGCAGCACGCCCTCGCGGACCAGCCGGGTCAGCCGGCGTGGCCGGGCGGTGCCCGGGTCGGCGGTGGTGGCGCGGGCGACCTGGCCCACGAGGTCGTAGAAGACGCCGCGGCCGTCCCGGGCCTCGGTCACCCCGTCCGTGGTGAGCAGCACGGTCTCGCCGGGGCCGAGGCGAACCCGGGCGGGCGGCGGTGGGTGGGCGGTCGGGACCAGTTCACCGAGGCCGAGGGGGAGTCGGTCACCGGCCGGCAGGGCGCGTACGCCGTCCGCGCCGATCACGAGCGGGGGCTCGTGGCCGAAGTTGACGACCTCCACGGTGCCGTCGTCCACGACGGGGAAACCGATCAGCACGGCGGTCGCGAAGCGGTCGCCGTCCGCGCGGCCCAGCGACGTGGTGTGGAAGCGGTGGCGGCCCATGCGCACCTCGAGGTGGGCGGCGACCGTCGCCAGGTCGGGCGCGTGGTAGCCGATCTCCCGGAAGGTGCCGAGCAGCGCGGCCGCCGCCTCCACCGCGCCGAGGCCCTTGCCCTGCACGTCACCGAGGAGGACGCGGGTGCCGTGGGGGCCCGGCTGGATGTCGTAGAAGTCGCCGCCCACGCGGGCCTCGGTGTCGGCGGCCAGGTAGGCGGCGGCGTGTTCCAGGCCGGCCCAGCCCGGCGGCAGCGGGCGCAGCACGGTGCGGCGGGTGGTCTCGGCGATGTCCCTCATGTGCAGCATGCGCCGTTCGCCGCGCAGCCGGACCGCGCAGGCCAGCGTGGCGAGGATGCCGCCGAGGGTGACCAGGACGAAGTCGGGCCAGCCCACCTTGTACTGGTGGAACAGGACGCTGTCCACGAGCACGTAGTCGACGACCGCCAGCAGGGCGAAGAGGGCCGTGGTCCACAGCCCGCAGAGGGCGGCGGCGATCCCGGGCACCAGGACGATCCAGGAGATGATCCGGACGTTCGCGGCGGTGTTGACGTCGACCGTCGTGATCCCGACGAGCAGCAGCAGCGGCACCACCCATGCGACGCTCCGGCCCCGGATCCGCAGGGGCTGCCTTCGGCGCAGGACCTCGCGGTCGCTCACGGTCTGCAGTGCGGCCCGCCCTTCATGCCCCAAGGGAAGCACGCGAGTGGGCCGACCGCATCCGGGAACCCGGGCCGTCCGCCCACTTGCCAGGGTGTTCCCCCGGGGTGTGCCCTGGAGGGCAGGGGCGAGGAGAGAGAGGAGTGCTCTCATGGCTCAAGCGGCACCCACGTCCGGTGCGATGACCCGGTACGGCCGTACGCCCGACGTGTTCGACGAGCGGACCCATGCGGTCGCCAGGTGGGCGATTCCCCTGGTGCTCGCCCTCGTCTACGGGTACTGGGCCGCGGCCAACACCCGCTACGGCGGTCCCGTCACCGGCTGGAACGTGCTGTTCGGCTTCGTGACGGCGATCGTGTTCTTCGCCCTGTGCGTGGGCGTGCAGTCCCTCGGCGCACACGTGCGGCGCGAGGTGCACGCCTTCCTGTGGGCGGCCCTCACCGGCATCGCGGTCGGTTTCCTGTACAGCCTGAGCGGCCGCGGCCACACCGTGCTGGCGTCCACGGGCCTGGCCCTGGCGACCGCCGCGCCGGTGTTCGCGGCGATGTTCTACCGCTACTACACCCACGAGGACGCCGCCGGCCACCGGATCAGGTGATCCCGGCCCCGGCCACGCGTGGGCCCCGGTGAGACCGCCGGGGCCCACCTGGCTCCCGTAGTCCGTGTCCCCCCGAATGCAGCCGCTCCGCTCGCGCGCCTGGACCTGCGGACGTGTCCTGGGAGCGTGTCCCCACGTCCACGGAGCGCCCTGTCGGCCGTACTGATCGTCCTGTCCTGCCTCCTCGTGCCGTTCGGCGCACTGGCGGCCTGGGCGTCGTACGCGCTCGCCGACACCGGCCGGTACGTCGCGGCACTGTCGCCGCTCGCCACCGACCCGGACGTGCGGGACGCCGTCGCGGACACGGTCGGGGAGGGCATCGTGCGCCAGGTGGACGTGGGCGGTCCGGAACGCGCCGCGGTCCTCCCCTTCGTCCACGACGCGGTGCGCTCCTTCACCCGGACCCGGGCCTTCCGCGTCGCCTGGGACGCCGGCAACCGGGCCGCCCACAGCGCCGTGCTCCAGGCGCTGCACGACGAACGCGCCGCGCACGACCGGCCGGTCACCGTCGACCTCGCCCCCGTCACCGCCCAGGTGAAACGCCGGCTCACCCAGGACCATGTGCCGCTGGCCGCCCGCATCCCGGTGCGGCACACCGCGGTCACCGTGCTCCCGGCCCGGGAACTGGCCCGCCTGAGGAAGGGGTTCCACGTGCTGGAAGTCGCCGGCTCCTGGCTTCCCGTCACGGCCGTCGTCCTCGCCGCCGCCGGGATCGCCCTCGCCGTCCACCGCCGCCGCGCGGTCACCGCCACCGCCATGGGCACGGCCCTGGGCGGCGCGCTGCCCCTCCTCGCACTCGCCGTCGGCCGCCGTCTCACCCTCGCCGACCTGCCCGACGACGTCCCCCGTCCGGCAGCCGGCGCCGTCTACGACGCGCTCACCGCCCACCTGCGCACGGCTTCCTGGCTGCTGCTCGGCTGCGGCCTGGCGGTGACCCTGGCCGCCTGGCTCACCCGGTACGCCCGGGTGTCGAGGGCCGCGCCGCCGCTGCGAGGCCGGCGAGTGTCCGCAGCGCCCGAACCAGCTCCGGCTCCGGCTCCGAGGCGAGCCCGAGCCTGACGGCGTCCGGTGTGCGGCTGGGGTCCACGCAGAAGGCCGTACCCGGCGTGACGGCGATCCCGCGCGCCGCCGCGGCGGCCGTGAAGGTGTCCGCCCGCCACCGCGCGGGCAGCTCCCACCAGGCGAAACAGGCCTGCGGATCCGACCGTACGGTGAACCCGGCGAGCTCCTCGGCGAGCAGTCGGCGCCGCCGGGCCGCGTCCGCCCGCTTGGCCGCCACCAGCCGCGCCACCGTTCCGTCCGCGAGCCACCGCACGGCCGCCTCCAGCGCGAACGCGCCCGCGCTCCAGCCCCCGGACCGGATCGCGGAGGCCACCGCCTCCACCCGGTCCGCCGGTACGACCGCGAAGCCGACGGTGAGGCCCGGCGCGACCCGCTTGGACAGGCTGTCGACGAGGTGGGTGAGCGTGGGGGCGAGGGCGGCGAGCGGGGGCTCGGTCCCCCGGTGCAGGAACGACCAGATGCGGTCCTCGACGACAGGCAGGCTCAAATCACCGACTACAGCGGCGAGTTCGGCGCGACGCCCGGCGTCCATGGTCACCGAGGTCGGATTGTGCAGGGTCGGCTGGAGGTAGAGGGCCGACAGGGGAGCGGTCCGGTGGGCGGCGGCGACGGACCGCGGGCTGAGGCCCCCGTCGTCCGCCGCGAGCGGCACCAGGGTGATGCCCAGCCGGGCCGCTATCTCCTTGACCAGCGGATACGTCAACGGCTCGACACCGAGTCGGCCGCCCGGCCGGACCAGGGAGGCGAGGGTCGCGGCGATGGCCTGGCGGGCGTTGCCGGTGAAGAGGATCCGGGCGGGGTCCGGACGCCAGGCGCCGGTGCCGAGCAGGGCGGCCACCGCGTCCCGGGCCGCGGCGTTGCCGGTGGCGGCGGCCGGGCGGAGCGCCTCGGTGAGCGCGTCCGGGCGGAGCAGGGCGGCCAGGGCGGGGGCGAGGATCTCCGACTGGCCCGGCACGGACGGGTAGTTGAGCTCCAGGTTGACCGACCGAGCGGGGGCGGCGGCTTCCGTGAGCGCCCGCCCGGCCGCCTCCGGACCGGCGGCGGCGCGCACGAAGGTGCCCCGCCCGACCTCACCCACCACCAGCCCGCGCCGCACCAGTTCTGCGTACACGCGCCCGGCCGTCGAGGCGGCGATCCCGCGCCGACGGGCGAACGTCCGCTGCGGAAGCAGACGTTGCCCCGGCCGCAGCCGCCCGGCCGCGATCTCGCCGGCGACCAGGTCGGCGAGCTGCCGGAAGTCGTCCACAACTCTCCTTGCTCTGTCAGGCAGTTGAAGCGGTGATGAGGATTGCACCGAGGGCAAAGATCTTATTGCCCCGAGCAGTCGACCACCCTAGGGTCGTCGTATGCCCCCCTTCCTCGCATACGATGACAAAGCCCCTGAAAGTCCTCAGGGACTCCCGCTCGTCCTCGTCCACGGCCACCCCTTCGACCGCACCATGTGGGCCCCGCAGACCGAGGCGTTCGCCGCCTCCCGTCGGGTGATCGCCCCCGACCTGCGTGGCTACGGCGCATCCCCCGTCGTCCCCGGCATCACCCCGCTCGCCCGGTTCGCGCGGGACATCGCCGAGCTGCTGGACGAGCTGGAGGTGGAGTCCTGCGTGCTCGCCGGGCTGTCCATGGGCGGGCAGATCGTCATGGACTGCTACCGGCAGTTCCCCGAGCGGATACGGGGCCTGGTCCTCGCCGATACCTTCCCGGCGGCGGAGACCGCGGCCGGCAGGCGGGCCCGGGGTGCCATGGCCGACCGGCTGCTGCGGGAGGGGATGCGCGGATACGCCGACGAGGTCCTGGAGAAGATGGTCGCCCCGTACGCACCGCCCGAGGTGAAGTCCCACGTCCACCGCATGATGACCGCCACCCCGCCCGAGGGCGCCGCGGCGGCCCTGCGCGGCCGCGCCGAACGCCCCGACTACCGCGACCTGCTGACCCGCGTCGCCGTGCCCGCGCTCGTGGTCGTCGGCGCCGACGACACCTTCACCCCGGTCTCCGACGCCGAGGCGATGCACGCCGCCCTCCCCGACTCCACCCTGCACGTCGTCGAGGGCGCGGCGCACATGCCCAACCTGGAACGGCCCGAGGCGTTCAACAGGGCGCTGGGGGAGTTCCTGGCGCGGGTGGACAGGGGGCTCGTACCCTCGCGACGATAATGGGCGCATGCCCCGAGAGTTCCCCATCGGCCTCACCCCTCCCGACTGGCTGATGCGGAACCTCCAGTCCCGGCGGGCCCCCGTCAACCTGCCCGCCATGGCACGTGCGGGGATCGGGATGTCGGCGCCCCTGGCCGTCGGCCTCGCCACCGGACACGTCCAGTACGGCGCGCTCGCCTCCATGGGTGCCCTGTCCGGAGTCATCGGCGACACCGCCGACGCCTACCGCATGCGGCTCCTCAACATCGCCGTCCCCCAGCTCTTCGGCGCGATCGGCGTGACCCTCGGCGCGCTGGTCTTCGGCCAGGGATGGCTCGCCGTCGCCGCAGTCACCGGCGTGGCGCTGATCTCCGGAATGATCTCCACGATCGGAGCGGTGGCCTCGGTCTCGGGCCTCCTTCTCCTCCTGAACGCGGTCATCGGCGCGGGCCTCCCCCTGCCCGGCCCCTGGTGGCTGGCCCCGGCCCTGATGACCGGCGGCGGCCTGCTCGTCCTCCTGCTCACCCTGCTGGCCTGGCCGCTGCGGTCCGGGGTGCCGGAGCGGACGGCGGTGGCGGACACCTACCGGACCGTCGCCGCCCTGCTGGCGGCGAGCGGCACCGACCGCACGGACGAGTACGACGCCGCCCGCCACGCCGTCACCCAGTCCCTGAACCAGTCCTACGACCTCATCCTCGCCCACCGTGCCCGCCACCACGGCCGCAGCCGCGAACTCACCCGGCTGCTCGCCCAGTTGAATGCCATCACCCCGGTCGTGGAGGCGGCACCCATGGCCCACCTCGCGGGCCGGCCACTGCCACCCGAGATCCCGGCGGCGGTCAGGCACCTGGCCCAGGCGGTGGAAACGGGTTACACCGGCCCGATAGGACTGACGGCCCTCCCCACCCCCGTCACCGAGACCGCCCGCGCCGTCGACCACGCCCTGCGGCACGCGGCCGAGGTCGTCACCTCCCCCGACGTGGACCCACGGGGCATCGACGACCGCCTCGGCCGGCCCGCCGCCCTCGGCGTCCGCACCGCCCGGGCCGCCCGCAACGTCGTCCTCTCCGCACACTCCTGGCGCTACGGACTGCGCCTCGCCCTGTGCATCGGCATCGCGCAGGCCCTGGTCTCCCTCGTCCCGGTCCCCCGCTCCTACTGGGTCGCCCTCACCATCACCTTCGTCCTCAAGCCCGACTTCGGCTCGGTCTTCTCCCGCGCCCTGCTGCGCGCCCTCGGCACGGTGGCGGGCCTGCTGATCGCGGCGGCGGTCCTGGCGGAGGTGCCGAGGGGCTGGTGGGACGTCCCGGTGATACTGATCCTGGCCCCCCTGATCCCAGCCCTGACCCCGAGGGGCTACGGCTACCAGACAGCCGCGATCACCCCGGTCATCCTCCTCCTCTCGGACATCCTGAACCACCAGGGCACCGCCCTCCTCGTCCCCCGCCTGGTGGACTCCCTGCTCGGCTGCGCGATCGCCCTCGTCGCCGGCTACCTCCTCTGGCCGGAGAGCTGGCACACCCGCGTCGGCGACCGCCTGGCGAACGCGGTCGCGGACACGGCCCGCTACGTGGAGTCGGCGTTCGGTGACGCCACGGACACGACGACAGACCCGGCATCCCGCGCCCGCATGCGCCGCCGTCTCTACCGCGACCTCTCCGCCATCCGTACGGAGTTCCAGCGCGCCCTGACCGAACCCCCGCCCACCGGCCGCCGCGCCGCCGCCTGGTGGCCACTGGTCGTCGCCGTGGAACGCATCGTCGACGCGACCACGGCGGCCCGCGTCCGCGTCGGCCAGGGCGCGGCCGCGCCTTCCTCGCTCGAGGTGGACCAGGTGGTCCTGCAGCTCGACGAACTCTCGGAGGGCGTCCGTCACGCCGAATCCCTGATCGCCGTCCGCACCGACCTCACGGGCCCGTCGGGCAGCGTCCTGGAGCCCCTGCGCCAGGAGGTGGCGGCAGCGAGGGCCATTGCTTCACCGCACTGAGATCCGGGGCCGCTAACCTTACGTGTCCGTCCTGGCCAGGGATCGACGGAAACAACTCACTTCGAAGGGTTGCGCACATGGGCATTCTCACTCTCCTGCGGAACGCGTTCGGCCGATCGCGCAAGGGGCGTACCGCCGAAGCAGAGGGTGCGGACAGCACGCTTTCGCCCGAGCCGACCGTTCCGTCCCCCACGCCGGAACCCGAACCGCAGCCCGAGCCCAAGGCCCAGGTCCCCGAGCCCCGCCAGGAGCACGACCTGGTCTCGGCAGCCTTCAACAACGTGACGGTCCCGGCCCAGCCCACGGACCCGGAAATCCGCCTGGCCCCGGTGATCGACCCGGCTCCGGAGCCGGAACCCACGGCCAAGGCAGAACCCGAGGCCGAGGCCGAGGCCAAGCCGGAGCCGACCGCCAAGGCCGATCCCGAGCCGGAGCCCGAGGCCAAGCCGACCATCGAGGCCAAGCCGGAGCCGGAGCCGACCGCCAAGGCCGAGCCGGAGCCGACCGCCGAGCCCGAGCCCGAGCCCGAGCCCGAGCCCGAGCCGACCGCCGAAGCAGCCCCCGAGGCCAAGCCGGAGCCCGAGGCCAAGCCGACTGCCGAAGCAGCCCCCGAGGTCGAGGCGGAGCCCGACGCCAAGCCGGAGCCCGAGCCGGAGCCCGAGCCCGAGCCGGAGCCCGAGTCCGAGCCCGAGCCCGAGCCGGAGCCCGAGGCCAAGCCCGAGCCGGAGGCCAAGCCGACTGCCGAAGCAGCCCCCGAGGTCGAGGCGGAGCCGGTGGCCGAGGAGCCCGCCGAGATCGAGGCCGAGGTGCCGGCGGAGGCGGAGCCGGAGCCGGTCACCGAGCAGACGGACGAGCCCGCAGCCGCCGACGGCGAGAACACCCCACAGGGGCCACCCGCACCCGACGACGAAGCCAGCACGGGTGGTGCGGGTGGGAACGACCCGGCCGAAGGCGAAGCCGAGGCCGGTAAGCCCGCACCCGCACCCGCCCCCGCGACCACCCTCGCCAAGCTCAAGTCCCGCGCCCCCGCCCTGGCCACCGCCTACAAGGCAGCCACCACCACCCTCAGGAAAACCAACCTCACCGGCACCCGAGCCAAGCTCTACCTCGTCCTGGACCGCTCCGCGAGCATGCGCCCGTACTACAAGGACGGCTCCGCCCAGGCCCTGGCCGAGCAGACCCTCGCCCTCGCCGCCCACCTCGACCCGGAGGGAACGGTCCCGGTCGTCTTCTTCTCCACGGAGGTGGACGGCACCGGCGAGCTCACCCTCACCGACCACGAGAACAAGATCGACGACCTGCACGCAGGGCTCGGCCGCATGGGCCGCACCAGCTACCACGCCGCGGTCGAAGCCGTACTCGCCCTGCACGACAAGACCGCCGACCCCACCGCCCCCGCCCTGGTGATCTTCCAGACGGACGGCGCCCCCGACGCCAAGACCCCGGCCACCCAGTCCCTCACCGAGGCCGCGAAGACGCACCCCGCCGTCTTCTTCTCCTTCGTCGCCTTCGGTGAGCACGACAACAAGGCCTTCGACTACCTCCGCAAACTGAAGACCGACAACACGTCCTTCTTCCACGCGGGCCCGGCCCCCCGCGAGCTCACGGACACCGAGCTCTACGAGGGCGTACTGGCGACCTGGCGCCCGTAACCCACGCAGCCCTTCCCGCACCGCGGAACGCCGCCCACTTCTCAGCACCTAAAACGGGAAGCGGGCGGCGTACCCATGTCGGCTACGATTTCAAGGTTCGTAGACGACCCGGAAACCACGAGATCGTCACTCCGTGCAGCGACTTGGGAGCAGCCCGCGATGGCTCGACACCTCATCACCAGCGCCCTTCCGTACATCAACGGAATCAAGCACCTGGGCAACATGGTGGGGTCCATGCTCCCGGCGGACGTGTACTCCCGGTACCTCCGCCAGCGCGGCCACGACGTCCTCTACATCTGCGCGACGGACGAGCACGGCACCCCGGCGGAACTCGCGGCGAAGGAGCAGGGCCTCCCGGTCGCCGAGTTCTGTGCCCAGGCCCACGACGCCCAGAAGGCGGTCTACGACGGCTTCGCGCTCGCCTTCGACCACTTCGGCCGCAGCTCCAGCCCGGAGAACGTCGAGATCACCCAGCACTTCGCCCGCAGGCTGAACGAGAACGGCTTCATCGAGGAGCGGGCCATCCGCCAGGTGTACAGCCCGACCGACGGCCGTTTCCTCCCGGACCGCTACGTCGAGGGCACCTGCCCGCACTGCGGCTACGACAAGGCCCGCGGTGACCAGTGCGAGAACTGCACCCGCGTCCTGGACCCGACCGACCTGATCAACCCCCGCTCCGCGATCTCCGGCTCTACCGACCTGGAGGTCCGCGAGACCAAGCACCTCTTCCTCCTGCAGTCCAAGCTGCAGCACGAGGTCGAGGCCTGGGTCTCCCGGCACGAGGAGGACTGGCCTCAGCTCGCCTCCTCCATCGCCCGCAAGTGGCTGAACGAGGGCCTGCACGACCGGGCGATCACCCGTGATCTGGACTGGGGCGTCCCGGTCCCGGCGGACACCTGGCCGGAGCTCGCGGCCGAGGGCAAGGTCTTCTACGTCTGGTTCGACGCCCCGATCGAGTACATCGGCGCGACGAAGGAGTGGGCGGACGCCGCCCCCGCCGGAGAGACCCGGGACTGGAAGTCCTGGTGGTACGAGGCGGACGACACCGTCCGCTACACCGAGTTCATGGCGAAGGACAACGTCCCGTTCCACACGGTGATGTTCCCGGCCACGGAACTCGGCGTCCGTGAACCGTGGAAGAAGGTCGACTACGTCAAGGCCTTCAACTGGCTGACGTACTACGGCGGCAAGTTCTCCACCTCGCAGAAGCGCGGCGTCTTCACCGACCAGGCCCTGGACATCCTCCCCGCCGACTACTGGCGCTACTTCCTGATCGCCAACGCCCCGGAGTCGGACGACTCGTCCTTCACCTGGGAGCACTTCACGGCCACCGTCAACAAGGACCTCGCCGACACCCTCGGCAACTTCGTCAACCGTGTCCTGTCCTTCTCGAGGAAGCGGTTCGGCGAGGAGGTCCCGGCGGGCGGTGAGCCGGGCGAGGCGGAGCGGAAGCTGGGCGAGGAGATCGCCGCCCTGCTGTCCGAGTACGAGACGCACATGGAAGCCCTCCAGTTCCGCAAGGCCGCCGCCGCCCTGCGCGCCCTGTGGTCGGCCGGCAACTCCTACCTGGAGGAGAAGGCCCCCTGGCTGGAGATCAAGACCGACAAGGACGGCGCGGCCCTCACCCTGCGTACGGCGATGAACCTGATCCACCTGTACGCGGTGGTCTCCGAGCCCCTCATCCCGGCCACCTCGGCTGCGATGCGCGGCGCCTTCGAGCTGGCGGACGACACCGCCACCTGGGTTACGCCGGACGAGGCCAAGGCCCTCACCGCCGTCCCCGCCGGCACCCCGTTCACGGTCCCGCCGGTGCTGTTCGCGAAGCTCACGGACGAGGACCTGGCGGCGTACAAGGAGCGCTTCGGCGGCGAGGAAGGCTAGGACGCGGTGCTCTTCCCCCGCCTGGAGGAGAAGCCGACCGCGTAACCCGTGAGCCGTACGGCAACGCGCCCCGCTCCCGTTTCTCACCGGGAGCGGGGCGCGAACGTCTCATGAGTTCGAGGGCGCATGAACACGGCCCTCGCCATGGCCATCGGGCTGCCTCACGTGGAGGCGATCTCATGCCCGGCTAGGCACGGGCTTGGTCTGCCGGATGGTTGCTCTTTCCCTGCCACACAGCCACGACGAACAGAGCGACGACAGCGACTATCGCCACGACGCGAGTGACCTGCCATGTAGTGACGACCAATTGGACCTGCAAAGGAGCCGGATAAGCCAGGCGCATGGTGGTCTCGACCACGACTACCAGTGGGAGCAGGAGCTGGAAAGGGAAACGATACGGTCCGGTACGTGAGAATTTCCCGGCTATTCCGCAGAGGGGCCCCAGGATGCAGGCGACCACGCTCCAGAGCCCGATCATGGAGAGAAGTTCACCGTATGCGAAATACTCGGTCTTCCCGGTGGTGTCACTCAGGTCGGCTCGCAGGTAATCCCCTTGAGCGGCCTTCGTCAAGTAGTACGCCACCACGCTCACCCAAAGGGATACGACGCCGAGGACAACGGCTCCCTTTTTCGTAGTGCTCGCCATGCCAGAAAAATAGGAAACGGCGGCATACGCCCACCCGGCACTCAACGTGGCAGAGATGACTTGGCCGGCCTGCCCATTCACCGACCCGAACACGGGACCGAGAATCCCTACGGCCGCAGAAGCCGCCAGAACCAGCGTGGGCCTCAAGATCGAGGAAGGCATGAGCGCACCTTACAGTGGGGGTGAAGGTCGTGAGCGAGCAGCGGGTATGCGCGGCTTGGCCGCCACCGTGAAGAAGGTGGCGGCCAAGCCGTCAATCAGCACATTCTACGTTGAGGTGCCGTTTAGTAGACGCCCCAGTAGGCGTTGCAGGTGTGGGCCGTACCGGCCTCAGCCGACGCCTTCGCCCAGATGTCCTTCTCGCGAATGTCCTTGTCGGTGGCGTCAGCGATGGAGACGCTGGCCGAGTGCTTCTTCGTCGGGTGGATGTAGTTCGAGTAGCAGACCTTGTAGACACCATCGAGGGCGGTACCGTAGTTCCAGGTGCCTCCGCCCTTGCTCACCTTGGGGGTGATGATCCCCTTGGTGCCCTCGGTGAAGGTCACCTTGCCCCACTCCTTGGGCTTCTCACCGTGCGGGCCGATAAGCGCCGCCGGGGGCTTGTCGCCATGGGCGGCGGAGAACGTCTGGTAATGCACCGGCGCCGAGGCCGGGGTAACCGCGGTCGCGGGTCCCGCCGCGGCAAAGGTCCCGATGGCCGCCATCATGGACGCGGCTATGGCCATCTTCTTGGCAGGCGTCTTCACTGTGATTTCCTCCCGTTATGAAAAGGGCTGGTGGTCGGCGTGAGTGCCACGCGCCAACCCCGGTGATCATCTTGCCGTGACCTTGGTCTGCTGTAAAGCGTTTATTTGCATTGGAAGACGTGTTCAACGTCTCAACTCACCAGCGCATGGGCCTCGTTGACGCCGCGAGAGGACGAACCACCCACCCGCATCGTCTAGTTCAGCACCCCGGCCCCCGTCGTCGTCGCCAGCGACGTCGGCAGGTTCTTCGCCGACGTCTCCAGGCCGGCGGTCAGCGTCGGGGTCCAGTTGACCGTGGTCTTGATCTTCTTCGAGTTCTCGGCGTTGTACGCGGCCACCAGGTCGGTCGCCGTGCCGTTCACGAGGTTGCCGCTGCCGGCGACCGAGCCCGTGCCGTCGCCGCTCAGCAGCTTGGAGACCTTCTGGCTCGTGGGGATCTTCCAGTAGTTGTCCTCCGCGACCACCTGGGCCTTGGCTCGGGAGTTGATGCTGTACTGGAGCACGTAGCCGTTGACGGTCGCGGTGTCGTAGAGGTTGTTGTAGATGTGCACCTGGCCGATCCGGGCCAGGGGTGCGCGCTGCACGACGCCCTTCCACACGTTGTGGTGGATGGAGACGTGCAGCTTGCCGGTGCTGTCGGTGTCGCTGCTGCCGATGAGCATCGTCTTGTCGTGGTTGGTGAACTGGTTGCGTTCGACGGTCACCAGGTCCGAACCCTTGGTGATGTCGAGGGCGCCGTCGTGGATCTGGTATTCACGGCCGAAGTACTTCGCGTTGGCGCTGTCGAAGTGCGGGGCGTCGGTGAACGTGTTGTGGTCCGCCCAGACGTGGGTCGCACCGCGCAGGGTGACCGAGTCGTAGTTGGAGTTCCAGTTGCCGTCGTCGCCGTCGGTCGGGTCCCACTGCGGGAAGCAGTCCTCGGTGGCGGAGAAGGTCAGGTTGCGGACGATGACGTTGTCCACGCTCTGGATCTGGAGCATGCCGCCCGTGATCCCGGCCTTGGTGCCCGGCACACCGACGATCGTGGTGTTGGCCGGCACCTTGAAGGTGACGTTCTTCGCCTGCTTGGTCTGGGCGGCGGCCCGGGCCTTCTCCTGGGTTCCGGAGGGCAGCTTGGAGCGGCCGTAGGTGGCGGGGTCGAAGGCCTTCAGGTAGGCGGACAGCGAGTAGCCGGTGCCGGACGCGTAGTCCGCGCAGGTCAGCTTCTTCCCCGCGTCGTCGGTGTTGGCGTCGATGGTCCCGCTGACCTTGATGATCCGGGGCGTCGTGTCGGACGCGGACCCCAGCGCCTTCACGAGCTGGGCGCGGGTGGAGACGGTGAAGGTGTGTGCCGCGTCGGCCTTCGCGCCGCCGGTCGTACCGGATCCGGATGACGCCCAGCCGTCCTTGGCGGCCGGCGTCTGGTGGTACAGGTCGGTGCCGCTCGCGTTCGCGTTCATTACGAAGAAACCGGCACCGGCACCGGCGACCACGGCGGCGGCGGAGACGACGAGGACGCGCCGCGTACGGAGGGACCGGCGGTGCGAGGGGCGCTGCGAAGGGGATGCCACGGAGGAGTCCTTACATGCGGATTCGGCTTACGACTCGTCAGTGGCCTCAGGTGGCGGGAAGGTTGCCGCTCTTGGGGAAGACTTCCCGGGGTGAACCTGTCGCACCTCCCCCAGCCCGGACCGGAGGCCCACCTCCGCCTCCTCGCCGACGTCTTCGCCGTGGCCGCGCCCGTTCCGCTGGCCCTGGCCGGCGGCTACGCCCTGCAGGCGCACGGCCTGCTCGAGCGCCCGCACGCCAACGTCGACCTGGCCACCGAGAGCACCGAGCCGATGGAGCGGATCGCCCGCGCGCTCGGCGACGCGCTCACCGCCCGGGGACGCGAGGTGAGGCTCCGGGACACGGATCCGCTCTCCGCCCATCTGTCCGTCACGGACCCGCAGACGGGCGCGCCCTCCACCGCTCTGGCCCTGCACAAGGAGACCTTCTGGAGCCCGCCCGTCCCGACCTCCTACGGCCCGGCACTCTCCCTCGAAGACGCGGTGGGTACGAAGATCCGGGCCCTCTACGACCGCGGGCTCGCCGTCGACCTGATCGACGCGCGGGCCGCCTCCGCCCGCTTCACCTGGCCCGAACTGGAGGAACTGGCCCGCCGCCACACCCGGGACGAGTTCGACCTGCCCGCCCTCCGGAGCCGCCTGGAGGGCATGGACTACTACGCGGACTCGGCGTTCACGGCGTACGGGCTGACGGAGGACGAGGTCACGGAGGTCCGTGCCTGGGCTCTGGCCTGGTCGACGGACATCGCCGAGCGGCTGCTGGAGGAGGGGGCGTCCCCGGACGAGCCGGGGGAGTGAGGTGCGCGGCGCACGGTGCGGCCTCCCCCGCCGCCCTTCGCGGCAAGGGAGGCTCGCGGTCGGGGTCAGCTCGCCGAAGCGGAAGGTGACGCCGAGGAGGTGGGGCGGGGGCCGGGCCCGTCCTGACCGTCGTTCGTCGTGCCGGGGTCGACGCCCAGGGTCAGGTGGGCGCGTACGCCACGGGCGATGTGCTTCCGGTCGTACTTGAGGTAGAGGAGGCCGCCGTCGTGCCCGTTGTCCGGGTAGATGGTGTCCTCGTCGAGGGTGGTGCGGGTGGTCATGTTGCCGGCGTACGGCTCGACCGACTCGGTCAGCAGGACCGACTTCTCGTCGAAGAACAACTGGCCCGTGTGGCAGGTGTGCCCGCCCTCGTAGCCGGCGTCCGTCCACTCGCCGTCCACGTGCACCTTGACGTGGATGTGGACGCAGCGGCCCTGGTACCAGCCGGGGAAGACCGTCCTGAAGGTGACGAGGCCATGCCGGTCGGTGTGCCAGGTGCCGCGCAGGAAGCGGTCGTCGTCCGTCGGGTCCTGATGTCCGCCGCCGCCTCCGCCGGGGCCGCCGGTGGGGGGTTCGCCGGTGGGGGTGCCGGTCGGGGGCTCGCCCGTGGGCGCCGGGCCGCCACCGCCGCTGCCCATCGCCTCGTAGCCCGAGTAGACGCCCACCGCGTTGCAGTGCCAGATGTCGACGGCCGCGTTCCGGAGCGGCTTGCAGGTCTCGGAGTCGATCACCTTGAGCGTGAGGGTCAGAGGGATGCCCTCCTGGTCCTCGGTGACGTCCTGGCGGATCTTGTCGGCGTCGATGTAGTACGGGCCCTCGACCAACTCGGACGTGAGCGTGTAACACGCGTCGCCCGTGGCCTCGGAGGTCGCCTCGTCCGCCGAGGCGTTCGCCGCCAAGGTGCCGGCGACACCCACCGCGGCCACCGTCGCACCGCCGGCGACCAGGACCTTGCGACGGGTCAGGTCTGCTCGGGATGAAGCCTGTTCGTTGTCTGCCATGGGCCGGGAAGCTAGGTGCGAAGCCTGTCAGTGACCTTGGAAAACGGCACTGACTCGTCAGACACAACGAGGAAGGGCTCGAAACCGACGCCGGTTTCGAGCCCTTCCTGCCCAGCTGTGCCTTACTTCGGCTGCGGCTTGCGCACCTGCAGGTGCAGCTCCTTCAGCCGCGCCTCCTCCAGCTCCGTCGGCGCGCCCATCATCAGGTCCTGGGCGTTGCCGTTGAGCGGGAAGGCGATGGTCTCGCGGATGTTGGGCTCGTCGGCCAGCAGCATGACGATGCGGTCGACGCCCGGGGCGATGCCACCGTGCGGCGGGGCGCCGAAGCGGAAGGCGCGCAGCATGCCGGCGAACTTCTCCTCGACGGTCTCCCGGTCGTAGCCCGCGATCTCGAAGGCCTTCAGCATGATCTCCGGCTCGTGGTTCCGGATCGCGCCGGAGGACAGCTCGACGCCGTTGCAGACGATGTCGTACTGCCAGCCCAGGATGTCCAGCGGGTCCTGGGTCTGAAGGGCCTCGAGGCCGCCCTGCGGCATGGAGAACGGGTTGTGCGAGAAGTCGATCGCGCCGGTCTCCTCGTCCTTCTCGTACATCGGGAAGTCGACGATCCAGCAGAAGCGGAAGACGTTCTCCTCGAAGTGCCCGGCCCGCTTGGCGGCCTCGACCCGCACCGCGCCCATGATCTTGGAGACCTCGTCGAACTCGCCCGCGCCGAAGAAGACGGCGTGACCGGCCGACAGGGACAGCCGCTTGGTGAGCTCGGCGACGTTCTCCTCGGTGAGGAACTTCGCGATCGGGCCGGTCAGCGAGCCGTCCTCCGCGACACGGACCCAGGCCAGACCCTTCGCGCCCAGCGTCACCGCGAAGTCGCCGAGCTGGTCGAAGAACTTGCGGGGCTGCGCGGAGACGTCCGGCACCGGCAGCGCGCGTACGTGCTTGCCCGCGAAGGCCTTGAACTCCGAGCCCTCGAAGATGTCGGTGATGTCCACCAGCTCGAGCTGGGCCCGCAGGTCCGGCTTGTCCGAGCCGTACTTCAGCATCGCCTCGCGGAACGGGATCCGCGGGAAGGGCGAGGTGACGTGACGGCCGCCCCCGAACTCCTCGAACAGCTCCGTCATGAGCTTCTCGATCGGCTGGAAGACATCCTCCTGCTCGACGAAGCTCATCTCGACGTCGAGCTGGTAGAACTCGCCCGGCGAGCGGTCCGCGCGCGCGTCCTCGTCACGGAAGCAGGGCGCGATCTGGAAGTAGCGGTCGAAGCCGGAGATCATCAGCAGCTGCTTGAACTGCTGCGGGGCCTGCGGCAGCGCGTAGAACTTGCCCGGGTTCAGCCGGGAGGGCACGACGAAGTCGCGGGCGCCCTCGGGGGAGGTGGCGGACAGGATCGGCGTCGCCATCTCGTTGAAGCCCAGCGCCGTCATCTTGTGCCGGATCGCCGAGATCACCGACGTGCGCAGCATGATGTTGCGGTGCATGCGCTCGCGGCGCAGGTCCAGGAAGCGGTACTCCAGGCGCCGCTCCTCGTTGACCCCGTCCTCGGTGTTGATGGTGAAGGGCAGCGGCTGGGCGGCACCCAGCAGCTCGACCTCGCCCACCTCGACCTCGATCTCACCGGTCGGCAGGTCGGGGTTCACGTTCTCGGTTCCACGTGAAACAACCTTGCCGTCGACACGGACCGTCGACTCCTTCGAGACCTTGTCGAGGGCCTCGTAGGCGGGCGTGCCGGGGCGGGCGACGAGCTGCGTGATGCCGTAGTGGTCGCGCAGATCGATGAAGAGGATGCCGCCCAGGTCGCGCCGATTGTGCAGCCAGCCACTCAGCCGGACGTCGGTGCCGACGTCAGAGGCGCGGAGCTCGCCGCAGGTGTGGGACCTGTACCGATGCATCGTCGTTCATCCAGTCTTCGCGGATCGGGAATCTCCGGGGCCCGGTGCCCGGACCTCCCCAGGGTACCGGGCACCCCAAGATCGGCTCCCCACGATTAAGAGAGGCACACGCCACCGGGAGGAGAGACGGGCACCGGGCAGGAGAAGGCACACGTCCTTCGGGTATTCCATGGCGGTATCGGTGGCAGTCACGGATCGCCTCTTCTTAAAGTGGGGCAATGCGCACTGGCGAGGCCCTGCCAGCCGCGGGGGACGTCCTCGCCACCCTCGCGACCGGCCTGTGGCACTGGAGCACCGGCAACGAACTGGTCACCGTGGACGCGGAAGCGGCAAGGCTGCTGGGGCTGCCCGCCGAGCGGGCCACCCTCACCGAGGCCCAGGCACGCTCCCGGCTCCATCCCGTCGACTGGAACGAGATCACCGCGGTGATCCAACTGGCGGTGGCCGAGGGCACGCTCGCGGAGGTGCGGGTCCGGATCATGGACGAGCACTCCCGGGTCGTCCGGGTCGTCCGCAGCCGCTCCAAGCCGTCCTTCGACCCGGTGAAGAAGGCGTACGAGGTGATCGGCACCCTCCAGGAGGTCACCGAACCTGGCCCGGGCCCCTCGGCGGGCCGCCGTACGGTCACCGGTGACTGGCGGCGCTCCCGGGAGGCGTTCCTGCTGGACGCGGGCCGGGCTTTGGCCGAGGCGCGGTCCACGGCGGAGGTGCTGCGGGTCGCGGACGGGCTGGCCATGCCGGGTTTCTCACCGGACCGGCTCGCGGTGTTCGGCGTCCAGGGCGACCGGCTGACGATCATCGGACAGCACGGGGACCGGTCCGGCGACGACGGACCCTTCACGCAGATGCCGCTGGAGACCGACTATCCGGCCGCCGAGGTGGTGCGGACCGGCCGTGCCGTCTATCTCTCCTCGCCCGCCGACTACAAGTCCCGCTACCCGGTGGCCTGGCCGCTCGCGCAGCACTTCGGCCGGCAGTCCTGGGCGTTCCTGCCGCTGACGGTGGCCGGCCGCACGATGGGTGCCTGGATGGCGGCCTTCAGCCACCCGGTCGCCTTCACACCGGACGAGCGGTCGGTGCTGACCACCGTGGCCCGCATGCTCGCCCAGGCCCTGTCCCGGGCCGGGGTCGCGGACTCGGAGCGGGAGCTGGCCGAGGGGCTCCAGCGTTCCATGCTGCCGTCACTGGGCCCGCGGATCCCGGGGATGTGCGTCGCCGCCCGCTACATCCCGACCGGGGGCGGGCTGCAGGTCGGGGGTGACTGGTACGACCTGATCCCGCTGCCCGGCGGCCGGTTCGCCCTGGCCATCGGTGACGTGCAGGGCCATGACGTGCGGGCGGCCGGACTGATGGGGCAGTTGCGCATCGCCCTGCGCGCGTACGCCGCCGAGGGCCACCGCCCGGACGCGGTGCTCTCGCGGGCCTCGCGCTTTCTGCACGGGATGGCCGGCGACGGGGCGGACGCGCGCTTCGCGACCTGCCTGTACGCGGAGGCCGACCCGGCGACCGGCGTCCTGGAGATCGCCCGCGCCGGGCATCCGGACCCGGCGATCCGGATGGCGGACGGGACCGTGATGACCCGGCCGACGGCGGGCGGGCTGCCGCTCGGCATCGACCCGGACGCCGACTACCCGACCACGCGGTTCACCCTCGAGGCCGGCGAAACGATGATGATCTGCACCGACGGCCTGATCGAAGCCGGCGGGCACGACATGGAGACCGGCTGGCGGCGTATCCGCCGCATCCTCGAGGGGCACCTCCCGGATCCGGACGGCGACGATCTGGAGCCGCTCGCCGACGCCCTGGTGCAGGCGGTGCACGGACCGACGGGAAGCCGGCGCGAGGACGACATGGCGGTGCTGCTGCTGTCCCGCACCGCGGCAGGCGTCCGGCCGGGTACGGCCCCGCGGGCCGGGACGCGCCGCACCCTGATGTCGGTGGCGCAGGCCGAGCCGGAGCGGATCGCCGAGGCCCGCCAGCACGTGCGGGAGCTGCTGCACGACTGGACCTCGGACGACCAGGTCGACTCCGCGGTCCTGCTGGTCTCCGAGATGGTCACCAACGTCCTGGTGCACACCGACGCCGACGCCATGCTGCTCGCCGAGGTCACCGGCGACAAGGGCGAGCGCCGGCTGCGGGTGGAGGTCACCGACGCCGGCGACGACCTCCCGCACCGGCGCCGCCCCGGCGAACTTGCCTCCTCCGGCCGCGGCCTGCTGCTGATCGAGCTGCTCGCGGACTCGTGGGGGGTGGATCCGCGCGGCGAGGGCAAGAGCATCTGGTTCGTGCTCCGCGAGGGGGCGTGAGCGCCCGGGCGGGCCAGGACCGCACCCGGGCGCTCACCTGGGAGGCTCAGCCCTGCGGGCCGCTCTCCGTCATGCCGTGCACCGCCGGGACCGTGCCCAGGCGGCCCTTCTGGAAGTCCTCGAAGGCCTGCTGGAGTTCGTCGCGGGTGTTCATGACGAACGGGCCGTAGTGGGCCATCGGCTCGCGGATGGGCTGTCCGCCGAGGAGGACGACCTCCAGGTCGGGGGTGTGGGAGTCCTGCTTCTCGTCCGCGCGGACCGTCAGGGAGCCACCGCTGCCGAAGACCGCCGTCTGGCCCAGGTGGACGGGGCGGCGGTCGGTGCCGACCGAACCGCGGCCCGCGAGGACGTAGGCGAGGCCGTTGAAGTCCTCCCGCCAGGGCAGCGTCAGTTCGGCACCCGGCGCGAGCGTCGCGTGGATCATGGTGATCGGCGTGTGCGTGATGCCGGGGCCGGCGTGGCCGTCCAGTTCACCGGCGATGACCCGCAGCAGCGCGCCGCCGTCGGGCGTGGTGAGGAGCTGGACGTTGCCGCCGCGGATGTCCTGGTAGCGCGGGGCCATCATCTTGTCCTTGGCGGGGAGGTTCACCCACAGCTGCAGGCCGTGGAAGAGGCCGCCGGACATGACGAGGGACTCCGGCGGGGCCTCGATGTGCAGCAGGCCCGAACCCGCGGTCATCCACTGGGTGTCGCCGTTGGTGATGGTGCCGCCGCCACCGTTGCTGTCCTGGTGGTCGAAGGTGCCGTCGATGATGTAGGTGACGGTCTCGAAGCCGCGGTGCGGGTGCCAGGGGGTGCCCTTTGGCTCGCCCGGCGCGTAGTCCACCTCGCCCATCTGGTCCATCATGATGAACGGGTCGAGGTGGCGGTAGTTGATCCCGGCGAACGCCCGGCGCACCGGGAAGCCCTCACCCTCGAAACCGCTCGGCGCGGTCGTGACGGCGAGCACGGGACGTGCCACGGCGTCCGCGGGCGCGGTCACCCGGGGCAGCGTCAGCGGGTTCTCGACGGTCACTGCAGGCATGTCGGTACCTCCTTGTGCGGCCAGTTTAGTTGAGCGTTGAACTTTCTGCCACCAAGAACAGAGAAGGCCCGGTGGGAATTCCCTCCGGGCCGTCGGGTGCCGTCGAAGTGGCCGCGCAGGTGGCCGCGCAGGCCGGCGAGGAGCTGTCAGCCGTACATACGGCGCATCGCGAACTCCACCATCTGCTCGACCGCCTTCGCGTCGAAGACCATGCGGTGCTCGCCCTCCATGTCGAGGACGAAGCCGTAGCCGGTCGGCAGCAGGTCGATGACCTCGGAGCCGGTGATGACGAAGTACTTGGACTCCTTGCCCGCGTACCGGCGCAGCTCCTTGAGGGAGGTGAACATCGGGATCACCGGCTGCTGGGTGTTGTGCAGGGCGAGGAAGCCGGGGTTGTCACCGCGCGGGCAGTACACCTTGGAGGTGGCGAAGACCTGCTGGAAGTCCTCGGCGGCCATCTGACCGGTGGTGAAGGCGCGCACGGCGTCCGCGAGCGAGGGCGGGGACGGCTCCGGGTAGAGCGGCGGCTGCTGGCCGTACCCGCCGAGGCCGCCGGGCTGCTGCGGCGGGGCGTACTGCTGCTGAGCGCCGCCCACGTTCTGGTCGTAGCCGTACATGCGCGTAAGAGTACCGAGACCGCCCCCCGCACAGCAGGCCCGTCGAGCGTTCTCGGCCCGTTTCCGGGCGTGCGTATGTAGACCCTTCTCACACTTGACCGGTGGGGCTTGCTTCTTATTACTGGCGGGTAGCATCATCGTAGCCACTTGTTGGTACGTGAACCAGATGCGAGGAGCCAGTGCCTCGCCGAGTCCTATACGGAGCCGTCACCATGGGGCACTACAAGTCCAATCTCCGCGACATCGAGTTCAACCTCTTCGAAGTGCTCGGCCGCGACAAGCTCTACGGCACCGGCCCGTTCGAGGAGATGGACACGGACACCGCCAAGAGCGTTCTGGAGGAGCTGACCCGCCTCGCCGAGAACGAGCTGGCCGAGTCCTTCGCGGACGCCGACCGCAACCCGCCGGTCTTCGACCCCGAGACGAACACCGCGCCGGTCCCGGCGTCGTTCAAGAAGAGCTACAAGGCCTTCATGGAGTCGGAGTACTGGCGTCTCGGCCTGCCCGAGGAGATCGGCGGCACGACCGCTCCCCCGTCCCTGATCTGGTCCTACGCGGAGCTGATCCTCGGCGCCAACCCGGCCGTGTGGATGTACTCCTCCGGCCCCGCGTTCGCCGGGATCCTCTTCGACGAGGGCAACGAGGTCCAGAAGAAGATCGCCCGGATCGCGGTCGAGCGGACCTGGGGTTCGACCATGGTGCTCACCGAGCCCGACGCGGGCTCCGACGTGGGCGCCGGCCGTACCAAGGCGATCCAGCAGGAGGACGGCTCCTGGCACATCGAGGGCGTGAAGCGCTTCATCACCTCCGGTGAGCACGACATGGAGGAGAACATCCTCCACTACGTCCTCGCGCGTCCCGAGGGCGCCGGCCCCGGCACCAAGGGCCTGTCCCTCTTCCTCGTCCCGAAGTACCTCTTCGACTTCGAGACCGGCGAGCTCGGCGAGCGCAACGGCGTCTACGCCACCAACGTCGAGCACAAGATGGGCCTGAAGGCCTCCAACACCTGCGAGATGACCTTCGGCGACCGCCACCCCGCCAAGGGCTGGCTGATCGGCGACAAGCACGACGGCATCCGCCAGATGTTCCGCATCATCGAGTTCGCGCGGATGATGGTCGGCACGAAGGCGATCTCCACGCTGTCCACCGGCTACCTCAACGCGCTGGAGTACGCCAAGGAGCGCGTCCAGGGTCCGGACCTGGCGAACTTCATGGACAAGACCGCGCCCAAGGTCACCATCACCCACCACCCGGACGTGCGCCGCTCCCTGATCACGCAGAAGGCGTACGCCGAGGGCATGCGCGCCCTCGTCCTCTACACCGCCTCGATCCAGGACGCGATAGCCGTCAAGGAGGCCGCCGGCGAGGACGCCTCCGCCGAGCACGCCCTCAACGACCTGCTCCTGCCGATCGTCAAGGGCTACGGCTCCGAGAAGGGCTACGAGCAGCTCGCCCAGTCGCTGCAGACCTTCGGCGGCTCCGGCTTCCTGCAGGAGTACCCGATCGAGCAGTACATCCGCGACGCCAAGATCGACACCCTGTACGAGGGCACCACCGCGATCCAGGGCCAGGACTTCTTCTTCCGGAAGATCGTCCGCAACCAGGGCGCCGCGCTGAACTCCCTCGCCGAGGACATCAAGAAGTTCCTCGCGCTCGGCACCGGCGGCGAGGAGCTGGCGGGCGCCCGCGAGCACCTGGCCAAGGCCGCGGTCGAGCTGGAGGCCATCGTCGGCCTGATGCTCACCGACCTCGCGGCCACCGAGCAGGACGTCAAGAACATCTACAAGGTCGGCCTCAACAGCACCCGCCTGCTGATGGCCTCCGGTGACGTCGTCGTCGGCTACCTGCTGCTCAAGGGCGCCGCGGTCGCCGCCGAGAAGCTCGAGACGGCTTCCGCGAAGGCTGTGTCTTCCAAGGATGTGGCGTTCTACACCGGCAAGATCGCCGCGGCGAAGTTCTTCGCGGCCAACGTCCTGCCGGGCGTCACCCTGGCCCGCAAGGTGGCCGAGGGCGTGGACCTGGACCTGATGGAGCTGGACGAGGCCGCGTTCTGATCCGGCCGTCCCGTCCTTCCTGAACAGTCACGAGGGCCCGCTCCCGGTAAGGGGGAGCGGGCCCTCGTACGTCGTTAAGGTGAAGACTATGAGCGCACCCTCCCGCTTCGACCGCGGCCACACCGACGACCTGATGTCCTTCCTCGCGGCGAGCCCGTCGCCGTACCACGCCGTGGCGAACGCCGCCGAACGGCTGGAGAAGGCCGGCTTCAGGCAGGTCGCGGAGACGGACGCATGGGACGGGACGACCGGCGGCAAGTACGTGCTGCGCGGCGGCGCCATCGTCGCCTGGTACGTCCCCGAGGGCGCCGCCGCCCACACCCCGTTCCGGATCCTCGGCGCGCACACCGACTCCCCCAACCTGCGGGTCAAGCCGCAGCCGGACGCCGGGGCGCACGGCTGGCGCCAGGTCGCCGTCGAGATCTACGGCGGGCCGCTGCTGAACTCCTGGCTCGACCGCGACCTGGGGCTCGCCGGGCGGCTGACGCTGCGCGACGGCTCCACCCGCCTGGTCAACATCGACCGGCCGCTGCTCAGGGTGCCCCAACTGGCCATCCACCTCGACCGGTCGGTGTCGTCCGAGGGCCTCAAGCTCGACAAGCAGCGGCACCTGCAGCCGGTGTGGGGCCTCGGCGGCGACGTGCGCGACGGCGACCTGATCGCCTTCCTGGAGCACGAGTGCGGGCTGCCGGCGGGCGCGGTGGCCGGCTGGGACCTGATGACGCACTCGGTCGAGCCGCCGGCCTACCTCGGCCGAGACCGCGAGCTGGTCGCGGGCCCGCGCATGGACAACCTGCTGTCCGTGCACGCGGGCGTGTCCGCCCTGGCGGCCGTCGCCGGCTCCGGTGAGCCGCTGCCCGCCATCCCGGTACTGGCCGCCTTCGACCACGAGGAGAACGGCTCCCAGTCGGACACCGGGGCGGACGGGCCGCTGCTCGGCACGGTGCTGGAGCGTTCGGTGTTCGCGCGCGGCGGCGGTTACGAGGACCGGGCGCGCGCCTTCGCCGCCACCGTCTGTCTGTCCTCCGACACCGGTCACGCGGTCCACCCCAACTACGCGGAGCGGCACGACCCGACGCACCACCCGCGCGTCAACGGCGGCCCGATCCTCAAGGTCAACGTCAACAACCGCTACGCGACGGACGGTTCGGGCCGGGCCGTGTGGGCCGCCGCCTGCGAGAAGGCGAACGTCCCCTTCCAGAGCTTCGTCTCCAACAACTCCATGCCCTGCGGCACCACCATCGGCCCGATCACCGCGGCCCGGCACGGCATCCGCACCGTCGACATCGGCGTGCCCATCCTGTCGATGCACAGCGCCCGCGAACTGTGCGGCGCGGACGACCCGTACCTGCTGGCGAACGCGCTGGGGGCGTTCCTGGAGGGCTAGGGGGGCGGGCGGCCGGTCAGGCCTCCGGACCGGGCCGCATCGGCCGAAGTCGCCCCAGCTCTCGCGCAAGCGGCCTCCGGCGCCGACTCGCGTGAGAGCATCCGTCCATGAGCAGCGGCCCGGAAGTGAAGGCTCTCGCGATCAACGTCACGATCCCGGAGGCGCTCCGCTGGACGGACACCCGACGCGGTGAAGTGTTCGAACTGACCACGCTCACTGTCCGGCTCCTCCCGGACGGCCACCTCGCCGCAAAGGCTTACGGCCGACCGGTCGGCGGCGGTCGCGGGGCATACGTCTCGTTCCCCGTCCCCGACAAACCCGAACTGGCGGCCCTGGTGGCCGAGGCGGCCGGCCGCGCCGGGGCACTGTGGGCCGCCCATCGCGGTCTCGGCTGAGGTTGTCGGCGTCGGCACCATGTGCCGCCCGCCGGCATTGCCCCTGACCGCCGGACAGGCCGCCGACGGCCCGCGGTTCCGCGCCCGCGTCCACGACAGGCTCGACGACACCCTCACCGCCACGGCCCGACCTCTCCGCCGAGACCGGAAACGAGATGAGCACCGTGACCTCAGTGATCGACCGCATCGACGCCGCCCTCGACATGGCACACGGCATCGTCGAGACCACCACCCCCGGCCAACTCCAGGCGCCGTCCTTCTGCCCGGGCTGGAACGTCCGCTTCGAACTGAACCACCTGGTGGGCGGCATGCACATCTTCGCCGCCGAACTCACCGGCACCGACGCCGGCGCCGACCACCACGCCGACTGGCTGGGCACGGACCACCGCGCCGCCTTCACCACCGCGGCCGCCCTCGACCGCGCGGCCTGGCACCGCCCGGACGCCCTCGACACCACCGTGCGGCTGGGTTTCGGCGCCGTACCGGGTCCCACGGCGGCATTGGTCCACCTCACCGAGATCCTCGTCCACAGCGCCGACCTCGCCGTCCTCAACGGCCGGGAGGACCTCGTCGACCAGCGGCAGTGCGCGGACCTCCTGGCGACCATGCGCGCCATGGACTTCGACGCCTTCCGCCGCCCCGGAATGTTCGCCGCCGAACAGCGGGCCCCCGCGGACGCCGCCGCCCACCGGCGCCTACTGGCCTTCACCGGCCGCGACCTGGAAGCGGCGGCCCGCCCCGTGTCCGGGAACGGTCCGCGGCCGCATGCGGGTTGACAACGGGGGTACCCGCAGTTGCGGACCGGAACGGCCGGTCCGGACAGGAGGCGACAGCCATGGGCCTCGGCGGGTGCATCATCCTCATCGCCGTGGGAGCCATCCTCACGTTCGCGACCGACTGGCACATGAGCGGCGTGAACGTTCACCTGGTCGGTTTCATCCTGATGATCGTCGGGTTGATCGGTGTGGCGACGTTCAGCAGCATCGCGCGGCGCCGGCGGGTCGTGGTTCCGCCGCCGACGACCACGGTCGTCGAGGAGGAGCGGCACCACCATCACCACGGCAGCGGTTACACCGACGGGTACGGCGTCTAGATCACGGCGTCTGGATCACCACGTACGTCACGCACGGGACAAGCGGGCGCTCACGGACAAGCCGCGACATGCGACGACATCCTTGAGCATTCCGTTACCGGAACCATCTTGTCGGGTTGTGTGGAAGTCGTGAACACTCGGGCTCACTGAAGGTCTTGAGGGGACGGCGCCGAGCGCCCCTGCCCCCCGGTACCACGACGGGGGGCTCCCGCTGTGTTCCACCTGGCCGCACCGCCCCGGCACGTGCCGCGGCACGCCGCCCGCCGCGCGCACGCCGCCGCGGAGGAACCGGCCGACAGCCCGCGCCTGGCGGCCCTCATCCCCGCTCACAACGAGCAGGACCGTATCGCCGCCGCGATCGACGGACTGTGGAAGCAGGCACGGCGCCCGGACCTGATCATCGTCGTCGCCGACAACTGCACCGACGACACCGCGACGATCGCCGCCGCCCTCGGAGCCCAGGTCTTCCACACCCGGGGCAACACCCACAAGAAGGCGGGCGCCCTGAACCAGGCCATCGCCTGGGTACTGCCGCACCTGGACGACCGGGACCTGCTGCTGGTGCAGGACGCCGACACGGTCCTCAACCCGTGGTTCACCGAGACCGCCATGGCCACCTTCAACCGCAAGGTCGGCGCCGTGGGCGGCGTCTTCTACGGTGAGGACGGGGGCGGGTTCCTCGGTCTGCTCCAGCGCATGGAGTTCCACCGCTACGCCTGGGAACTGGACCGCTCCGGCGGCAAGGCCCAGGTACTCACCGGCACCGGGACCATGTTCCGGGCCCGGGTGCTGCGCGAGGTACGGGCGGCGCGCCGCTCCGGCGTGCTCGGTGGCGGCAACGGCTACTACAGCCTCGCCTCGCTCACCGAGGACGACGAGATCACCAAGGCGGTCAAGACCCTCGGCTACCGCACCATGTCACCGGCCGGCTGCGCCGTCACCACCGAGGTCATGCCCACCCTGGCCAAACTGTGGCACCAGCGGCTGCGCTGGCAGCGCGGCGCCCTGGAGAACCTCCGCGACTACGGCTGGACCCGGGTCACCGCCCGCTACTTCCTCCAGCAGTTCCTGATGGGGTTCGGCGCGCTGTCCTTCCTCGTCTACCTGACCTTCGTGACCACGTACACGGCGCTGTACGGCTGGCCCGGCCTGTCGCCGTTCTGGACCGCGATCGGCCTGGTCTTCATGGTCGAGAAAACCGTCTCCGTACGCCGCGCCGGCCCCCTGGCGGTCCTGGTCGCGGTGCTGATGATCCCGGAGATGCTCTACGACCTGTTCCAGCACGCCGTCTACTTCTCCTCGCTGTGGGGCCTGTTGCGCCGCAGCGAACAGAAGTGGGTGGCCACCTGAAACCGCCGCCCCCCACGGCCAACCTCGTATCAACCGCTCCAAGGAGAAGAAGGACATGTACGGAAGAGTGATAGGCGCCGGCACCACCGGCGCCTCGGGCGCAACGCTGGCCGCGACCGGCCTGTGGATGAACAGCATGGCGATGATGGTGGCGGCCACCACGCTGGTGGCCGCCGGGGTGGCACTGTTCAAGCTGGCGCCGCGCCCGCGCCGCCGCTAGTCGGTCGAGTCCGGCTGCCCCTCGTCCATCCCCGCGAGGACGAGCGGCAGCCGGTCCGCGCCGCCCTCGGTGAGACGGACCGGGACTCCCCAGTCCTGCTGGTGGACGTGGCAGGCGGGGTACTCGTTCGCAGGGTCGTCGTCGCACGACGCCGCCATCGCGGAGACGTGCAGGACGCCCTCGGTGATCCGCGGGTCGAGTTCCAGCGTCCGGGACAGGTCCGTGTCCGCGCCCTCACCCTTCAGCAGCAGCTCGGGCGGGGTGGAGGAGACCAGCAGGCGGGTGGAGGGCCCGTAGCGGGTGTCGAGCTTCTGCCCCGCGGGGGCCTGGAAAATGACGTCCAACCGCAGTGCGCCGGGGGCGACTTCGGTCGCCGCACGCTGGGTGCGGTGGGCGACGGACTCCACCCGCACCGCCTCCTCGGGCAGCCGCAGCCGGGTCAGCCGGTGCCGGGCGGACTCCACGACCACGATGTCCTCGCCGACGAGCACGGCGTCGCTGGGCTCGCGCAGGTCGGTGGCGAGGGTGGTGACCTCCCCGGTGGCAGGGTCGTAGCGGCGCAGGGCGTGGTTGTAGGTGTCGGCGACCGCGACGGAGCCGTCCGGCAGCGCGGTGACACCCAACGGGTGCTGGAGCAGGGCCTGTTCGGCGGCGCCGTCGCGGTGCCCGAAGTCGAACAGCCCGGTGCCGACGGCAGTGTGGACGCTGCCGTCGAGGTCCACCCAGCGCAGCGCGGAGGTCTCGGAGTCGGCCAGCCACAGCCGGTCGGCGGTCGCCGCGAGCCCGGACGGCTGCGCGAACCAGGCCTCGGCGCCCGGCCCGTCCACCAGCCCCTCGTTGGTCGTACCGGCCGTGACGGCGACGGTGCCGTCGGCCGGGTCGTACGCCCACAGCTGGTGCACCCCGGCCATGGCGATCCACACCTTGCCCCCGAAGACCGCCACGTCCCAGGGGGAGGAGAGGTCGACCTCGCGGGCCGGACCCGAGGTCGGTGAGCCCTGCCACCACTGCTTCCCGGTACCGGCGAGGGTGGTCACCTCGCCGGTGCCCAGGTCGAGGCGGCGCAGGGCGTGGTTCACGGTGTCGGCGACGACCACGGCCGCCCCGTCCTCCAGCAGCGCAAGCCCCTGCGGCTCACTGAAGGAAGCGTCCTCGGCACTCCCGTCGGCGAACCCGCGCCCGCCGGTGCCGATGCGCCGCACGACGGTCTCCCCGTCCGCGTCCAGCTCCACCAGCTGGTGCCGGGTGGTGTCGCTGACCAGGAAGTTCCCGCTGGGCAGCAGCAGCGCCTTGCCGGGGAAGCGCAGGCTCGTCGGCTGCGGCTCCGGCGCCACGTACGGCCCGTCGCCGCGCCGCAGGGTCCCCTTCGCCTCGTGCTCGGCCTCCAGCTCGGTCACCAGCCGCTCGATGGCGTGCGCGTGCCCCTCACCGGCGTGCTGCGCGACGACGTACCCCTCCGGGTCGATGACGACCAGCGTCGGCCATGCCCGCACGGCGTACTGCTTCCAGGTCGCCAGCTCGGGATCGTCGAGCACCGGGTGCTCCACCCCGTACCGCTCGACGGCGTCCACGACCGCCTGGTGCTCGGCCTCGTGCACGAACTTCGGGGAGTGCACGCCGATGATCACGACGGTGTCCCGGTGCTTCTCCTCCAGCTCGCGGAGCTCGTCGAGGACGTGCAGGCAGTTGATGCAGCAGAACGTCCAAAAATCGAGGATCACGATACGTCCCCGCAGGTCAGCGAGGCTGTACTGCTGTCCCCCGGTATTCAGCCAGCCCCCCTTGCCGACCAGCTCGGGGGCACGGACACGGGCGCGGCGGGGTGCGGGTGAGGCGGCGTTCATGCTGTCCAGGGTGCCATGGCCGGTCGCGCCTCATTCGCCCTGGTAGAGCCGGTCGAGGCCGACGAGCTGAATGGTCGGGTCGGCGTCGGCGAGCGTGCGGAGTTCGGCGGTAAAACCCGCGCCGCTGAAGCAGAGGAGCCGGGCGGCGGGGCTGTGCGAGCCGAAGCGCCTCTGCAGGAGTTCGCGGACGCGGCGGAGACGGTCGAGGTGGCCGACGCCCATGGGGTCGTTCCACTTGGCCTCGCCGATCGCAAGCAGCGTCTCCCGTCCGTCGTCCGCGCGGCCGAACACCGCCAGGTCGACCTCGTGGCTCGCCTTGGCTCCGGGGTCCGCGACCGTTCCCGACTCAACACGAGTGCGTTGTCCGCCCAGGGTCTCCACGGAGGCGTACCAGCGGGCCCACGTACGGCAGACCTGCTCGAAGTGCGGGCCGACGACCTTGCTGCGGAACGTGGACTGCGAGCGCTCCCAGACGTCCGCCGCCTGTCCTGGGCGCTCCAGGTCGCTCCACTCCGGGCGCATCAGGGCGTAGTGGAAGGTCAGGATTGGTTCGGCGATCCGATAGGCGGAGCGCTTGCCGTGGAAGGCGTCCGGCTCACGCATGATCATGCCGGTGTCCTCCAGGACCGTCAGCGCGTGGCCGAGGTCGGTGGATTTCCTCTCCAAGAAGCTCGCGATGCCGCCCCGGGTGTGGTTGCCCTGAGCGATGGCGGCGAGAACGCCGTGGTAGAGCGCGGTGTCACGCAGGTCCGACTCTTCGGCGAGCAGGAAGCGGGCCTCGCGGAAGAGGGGGCGGCCGGGATTGAGGACGTTGCGCAGTATCCAGGGGCCGAAGTCGTCCAGGTCGGTGGGAGAGTCGCCGAGGACGAACTCCCGGCCGTACGCGGGAGTGCCGCCGACGACCGAGTTGACCAGCAGGGCCAGGCGGGGATCCTCGATGCCCCAGAAGCGGGCCGCGAGCCGGTAGTCGAGCGTCGGCACGACCAGTTCGAGGCTCGCCCGGCCGCGCAGCGGTGCGGTGCCGGAGAGCAGGTTGCCCATGAACGACAGCGCCGAACCGCACAGCAGCAGCCGGACCGGCCCGCCCTCCCGGCGCCCTTGCGGGCCGAGGGCCCGCTGGAGGAGCGATGGCAGTTCGGGCGAGGCCTTGACCAGGAAGGGGAACTCGTCCAGTACGACAGTCAGCGGGCCGGTCTCGGCGGTCGCCAGCCGCATCATCGCCTCGACCGCCTCGTCCCAGTGGGCGAAGTGATAGGGCGTGCGCCGCCCCTCGAAGCGGGCCACCGCTGTGCCGAACTGGCGCAGCGACTCAGCCTCGGTCGCTTCGCTCGCCGCGAAGAAGAAACCTCCGGTGGCTCGGCAGATGGCGTCGAGGAGGAAGGTCTTGCCCTGGCGTCGGCGGCCCGAGACCACGCCGAGTGTTGCCTCGGGCCCCTGGTAGGTCGCGTAGCGGACGAGCTCGGACCACTCGAAGTCGCGGTCGAACATCGTCTCGGGTCTGACGATCATAGTGGCTCCTATAAGGGGTGCACTTATTATAGATACACTTCTCATTCCCTGAGGTCGAACCACACCGCCTTCCCCGCTGGGCGTGGCGGGCCGGCGTACGGAACGTCCGTGGCGTGGCCCCAGCGACCCCCGGTGAGGGCGTCCACCAGGTGCAGGCCCCGGCCGCCCGTCTCCCAGGTCTCGGGGGTCAGTCCCCTCATCACCGGCGGGCTCTCGTCCCCGTCGTACACGACCACCCGCAACCGCCCCTCGTCGACCGCCAGCCATAGCGCCGCGCCGTCGCCCTTGGCGTGCACGCAGGCGTTGGTGACGAGTTCGGAGGTGCAGAGGGTCGCGTCGTCCACGAGTTCGTCGCCGAGTCTCAGCTCACGGAGGACGGAGGCGACGAAGTCGCGGGCGATGCGGGGGGAGGCTTCGAGGGGAGGGCAGAAGAGGGCGTAGGAGTGCATGGGGATCAACTCCGGTGATGTGAGGGGTTGTTCATGTGCAGCCACGTTGCTGTCCGACGCCCCGGCTGTCGACGGGCCAGGGTGGCTCTTCCAACGAGGACAAGACATGCGGAAGTTGCGTATGAGTGACCGTGAGGGCACTCTCCGTGAAGTACGCCACGACCATAGCGACTCAGCCTGATACCACTCAACCAAACCGGAAAAGTACGACAAACAAGGAGAACACCATGCCGCCGAGAGCCAACCCCACCGCACGCCAAGGGCGACTCGGCGCCGAACTCCGCAAGCTGCGCGAGGCGGCGGGCATCGAGTCGCGGGACGCCGCCGCCTTCCTCGGCGTGAACCAGACCCAGATCAGCCACATCGAATCCGGCCGGTTCGGGATCAGCGAGCAGCGGTTGCGCAGATTGGCCGGGTTCTACGAGTGCGATGACAGCCAACTCGTGGACGCGTTGGTCGATATGGCAGCGCCGGGCTTCAAGGGCTGGTGGGAGGAGTACCGCGGCGTCATGCCGCCGACGGCACTCGACCTCGCCGAGCTGGAGCATCACGCGACGTACGTCTACGTATTCGAGCTGATGCACATTCCGGGAGTTCTTCAGACCGAGGACCACGTACGTGCGGCCACAATGTTCGTCGCACCTAGCTTGCCGGAGGAGGACCGAGAGACCCGTGTCTCGTTCCGTATGCACCGCCAGCAAGTAATCGCGTCGGGGACGCCGTACGACGTGATCATCCACGAAGCCGCACTACGGATGCGCGTGGGTGGCTCCAAGGTCGCCCGCGCCCAGCTCGAGCATCTTCTTCAGGCATCCGACAGGGAGTCGGTCACCCTTCGCGTCATCCCGTTCGCGGCCGAGGGATTCGCTGGAGCGGGTTTTCCCATGCAGTACGTTGGCGGGGTCGTACCCCAACTCGACACCGTGCAGATCGACACGCCACACGGCGCCGAGTTCATCGACGCCGCAGCGCGGCTGAACCGATACCGAACCCGGAGCGAGGTCATCGACAAGGCGGCGCTTCCACAGGATGCTTCCCTCGACCTCATCCGCCGTATCGCCCAGGAACTTTGAAGGAATCCCGTGCCTGAAATCCTCCGTTGGCAGAAGTCGTCCTTCTCCGGAGGCGACGCCGACACGAACTGCCTGGAGATAGCCGCCGCCACCCCCACCACCCTCCAGCTCCGCGAGAGCGACGAGCCCGCCACGATCCTCACCCCCACCCCCACCGCCCTCCACGCCCTGCTCACCGCGCTGAAACAGTGAGCAGGGCGGCAGCCGGGCCGCGCGGTCAGTCCTGGTGGACCACGTCCCTGCCGGGGCCGCCGGAGAGGGCGTCCCTGCCCGGGCCGCCGTACAGCTTGTCGTCACCGCTGTTGCCGTAGAGCTTGTCGTTGCCGGCGTTGCCGTACAGGGCGTCGTTGCCCTTGCCGCCGTAGAGCGTGTCGTCCGCGCTGCCGCCGTAGAGCTTGTCGTTGCCGTCGTCACCGGACAGGTACTGGCTTCCGGAGCCGCCGTAGAGCACGTCGGCGCCCTTGCCGCCCTGGATGATGTTGTCGCCGCCGCTCGCGTGGACGGTGTCGTTGCCGTCGCCGCCCCAGGCCAGCCCCTCCGCGCCGACGGTGATGTCGTCGTTGCCCGCGTCGCCGGAGACGTAGGCGCCGTCGAGGCTGCCGGAGTCGGTCGCCTTGTCGTTGCCCGCGCCCAGGGAGATCTCGGCGTAGAAGTAGACCTGGTCGGTGGCGTTCTTGTACGCGACCGTGTCGTTGCCGTCGCCGAGGTTCATGACCAGCGCGGCGTACGGGTCCTGGCTGTCCACGTTGGTGACCGTGCAGGAGACCTTCGTGTGGTCCGTGCCGACGGGGTAGGCGCAGTCGTGGCCCGCGCTGATCGGGACGACGTCGTCGATCACGTAGGTGATGCCCGTCCGGTCGGCGGTGAGCGCCGCGGTGACGGTGGCCTTGTTGGCCTGGCCGGCGGCGGCCTTGTAGGTGAGCTGCCAGTCGGACGGGTTGACCGACGCGGTGGCCGGCGACGGCGCGGCACCGGCGGTCGTGGCCAGGGCGAAGGGGACGCCCAGGGCGGTGCCGAGGACCAGCGCCACCGCCGGGACGGCGCGGGACATCCGGCGGCGTACGGAAGGACGAGAGGGCATTGCGGGGCCTCCAAGAGAAACGTGCGGATCGTTTGCGACTTACGCAGCGTTCGACGCGTGGCCAATGCCTCTGGTTGGGCAACTCACTTGCAGATACCGGAAGTTCAGCTGTGGGACACCCCGCCGCCAGAGGGATTCCGGGACCCCGTCAGCGGACCGGTCTCAGCCCATCGGCGTACCGGCGGCGTTTCGGACCGGCCCCCGGGGAAGCGCTGTCGGTATGAGATTCCTCGTACGCGACAGGATCCTCGGCATCGGTGACGACTACTGGATCGAGGACGACCACGGCAACAGGGTGTTCCTCGTCGACGGCAAGGCGATGCGGCTGCGGGACACGTTCGAGCTGAAGGACACCCAGGGGCGGGTCCTCATCGACATCCACCAGAAGATGCTCTCGCTGCGGAACACCATGGTGATCGAGCGGGACGGCGAGCCGCTGGCACGGATCAAGCGCAAGCGGCTGTCCCTGCTGCGCAACCACTACCGGGTGTCGCTGGCGGACGGTACGGAACTGGACGTCAGCGGCAAGATCCTCGACCGCGAGTTCGCCGTGGAGTACGACGGTGAGCTGCTGGCGGTGATCTCCCGGCGCTGGCTGCACCTCCGGGACACCTACGGCGTGGACGTCGTACGGGAGGACGCCGATCCGGCGCTGCTGATCGCGGTGGCGGTGTGCGTGATCCACCTGGCGGAGCAGGAGCGGGAGGACTGATCAGCGGCGCGGCGGTTCCAGGCCCAGGACGCGGTCCTTGAGCGCCGGGAACTGCTCCCGCGTCACGCCCACCCTCGCCGGGTCGAACTCCACCGTGAGCACCTCCTCGCCGACGCCCGCCTCGGCCAGTACCTCGCCCCACGGATCCACCACGATCGAGTGACCCGCCTGGGGAACCCCGGCGTGCGTCCCGGCCGTGCCACAGGCGAGCACGAACGCCTGGTTCTCGACCGCCCGCGCCTGAGCCAGCAGCGTCCAGTGCGCGCGGCGGCGCTCGGGCCAGCCCGCCGGGATCACCAGGGTCTCCGCGCCGGCGTCGACCAGGGCACGGAACAGTTCGGGGAAGCGGAGGTCGTAGCAGGTGGCCAGGCCCACCGTGGTCTCGGGCAGACGGGCCGTCACGAGGTCCCGGCCCGCGCCCATCAGCACGGCCTCGCCCTTGTCGAAGCCGAAGCGGTGGATCTTGCGGTAGGCGGCGGCCAGATCACCGGAGGGGGAGAAGAGGAGGGACGTGTTGTAGAGGGGGCCTTCACCCGCGGCTGAGCCGCTGTCGGATGCAGTGCGTTCGGGGATCGAGCCCGCGTGCAGCCACACGCCCGCGTCGCTCGCCGCCTTCGCCATCGCCTCGTAGGTGGGGCCTTCGAGCGGCTCGGCCTGCCGTTCGAACTCCTCGAACGCGAAGGCACCCGTCGTCCACAGTTCGGGCAGCACGACCAGGTCCGACCCGGCCTGTTCCCGGACCAGCGCGGCCGCCCGGAGCCGCCGGTCTTCGACCGGTTCGTCCTCGTTCACGGCGATCTGGATCAGCGAGGCGCGCACACTACCACCGTCCTGGCATTCGAGCCGTTCATACCGGGCCTACGATCGTCACACGAAAGCACTGCCGGGGTGCCTCTCAGCAGCGTAACTTAGCGTTCCAAGACACCCGCCGACAGCCACGTCCCGCTGGCAACGCCGCCACAACCTGCCCGTGTACCGACCGCCGAGGGGTCCCGTTCCGTGAGTCTGCATCCCACCCTCCAGCCCTACGCCGACGCCTGGACCCACTCGATCGAAGCGATATCCGAACTGGTGCAGCCGCTCGTGGAGGGCGAGTGGAACCGGCGGACCCCCTGCCCGGGCTGGTCGGTCCGCGACGTCGTCTCGCACGTCATCGGCATGGACTGCGAGATGCTCGGCGACCCGCGCCCCATCCACTCACTGCCGCGCGACCTGTTCCACGTCGTCACCGAGCACCAGCGCTACATGGAGCTGCAGGTCGACGTCCGCCGGCACCACACGGCGCCGGAGATGACCTCCGAGCTGGAGTACACGGTCATCCGCCGCAACCGCCAGCTGCGGGGCGAGTCCCGCGACCCCGGCCACAAGGTGCGCGGCCCGCTCGGCAAGGAGATCACGCTCGAGGAGTTCATGCGCATGCGGGCCTTCGACGTGTGGGTGCACGAGCAGGACCTGCGCGCGGCCCTGGGCCGGCCCGGCAACCTCGACTCTCCCGGTGCGTACGTCGCCCGGGACCTGCTGCTGGAGGCGCTGCCCCGCGTCGTCGCGAAGGACGCGGACGCTCCGCGCAGTTCGGCGATCATCTTCGACGTGCACGGGCCCGTGGAGTTCCTGCGCACCATCCGCGTCGACATCCAGGGCCGCGGCACCCTGGAGGCCACCCCCGCCCTCGGCCCGGCGGCCATCCTCACCCTCGACTGGGAGACGTACTTCCGCCTGGCCTGCGGCCGTGTCTCCCCGGACGCGGTGGCCGACCGGGTGAAGTCGGAGGGCGACCCCGATCTCGCGGCGGCGATCCTGCGGAACTTCGCGGTCACCCCGTAAGCGGCGCAGGGAGCCGGGCCGACCGGGCCGGGGGGGGCGAGGGGGCAGGGCTCAGCGGCCCCGCGTGCCCCGCGGGGGTCCGTCAGGCGGCGGGCACGTGCACCGTCTCCACCCGGCTCGCCACCAGCCGCTCCCGCTCCCGCTTGGCCGCCCGGCCGCGGAGGCGGAGGATCTGGGTGACGCCGAGGGCCTGGAGGACGAAGACGGCGGAGAAGGCGACGGTGTAGTCGTCGCCGGTGGCGTCCAGCAGGACACCGATCGCGAACAGAGTCGTCATCGAGGCGACGAAACCGCCCATGTTGGTGATTCCGGAGGCGGTGCCCTGACGCTCCGGCGGGTTGGCGGGGCGGGCGAAGTCGAAGCCGAGCATCGACGCGGGGCCGCAGGCACCCAGCACCGCGCACAGCACCACCAGCAGCCACATCGGAGCGTGGTCGGCCGGGTAGGCCAGGGTCGCCGCCCACAGTGCCGCCGTCGCCGCGACCGTGCCCAGCGCCAGCGGCAGCCGGGCGGCGTGGTGCCGGGCGACGACCTGGCCGTAGACAAGTCCGACCACCATGTTCGACAGGACGACCAGGGTGAGCAGTTCACCCGCCGTGGCACGGGTGAGGCCCTGGGCCTGGACGAGGAACGGCAGGCCCCACAGCAGCAGGAACACCATCGCCGGGAACTGCGTGGTGAAGTGCACCCACAACCCCAGCCGCGTGCCCGGCTCCCGCCAGGAGGCGGTTATCTGCCTACGGACGTAGACCGCGCCCTGGTGCCGGGAGGGCTCCGGCTCGCAGCCCTCGGGGTGGTCCCGCAGGAAGAGCAGCACCAGCACCAGGACGACCGCGCCGGCGACCGCGCTGCCCGCGAACGCCGGGGTCCAGCCGACCCCGTGCAGCAGCCGGGCCAGCACCAGCGTGGAGACCAGGTTGCCGGCCATCCCGGCCAGCCCCGCGAACTGCGCCACCTGCGGCCCGCGCCGGGCCGGGAACCACCGGGTGCCCAGCCGCAGCACGCTGATGAAGGTCATCGCGTCACCGCAGCCGAGCAGTGCGCGGGAGGCGAGCGCCGTGCCGTACGAGGGCGAGAACGCGAAGCCCAGCTGCCCCACCGTGAACAGCGCGGCGCCGATGCTCAGCACCTTCTTGGTGCCGAGCCGGTCGACGAGCAGGCCGACGGGTATCTGCATGCCCGCGTACACCAGCAGCTGCAGGATCGAGAAGGTCGACAGCGCCGAGGCGTTCACATGGAAGCGGTCGGCCGCGTCCAGCCCGGCGACGCCCAGGGAGGTACGGAAGATGACCGCGACGAAGTAGACCGTGACGCCGATCGACCACACGGCGACGGCGCGCCGGCCGCCCGGCGGGTCACCCGGAAGGGTGGTGTGGGCACTCGTCACGCTCATCGGACCTCTCCCCGGGCGAGATGCGAGAACCAGCTCACATGCCGGTGCACGACCCCCACCGCCACCTCCGCGTCGCCCGAGCGCAGCGCCTGCAGTATCTCCTCGTGCTCGGCGAGGGTCTTGGCGATCCGGTCGGGGTGGGAGTGCATCACCGCGACACCCATCCGAAGCTGACGGTCGCGCAGCTGGTCGTAGAGGCGGGAGAGGATCTCGTTGCCGCCGCTGCGCACGATCTCGGCGTGGAAGCAGCGGTCGGTGACCGCGGCCGCGGCCAGATCACCGGCGGCGGCCTGCGCCTTCTGCCGCGCGAGCAGTTCCTCCAGCCGCTCGATGAGCCCGGACGGGGCGGGTACGGCCTTGCGGGCGGCGTGCTCCTCGACCAGCAGCCGGGTCTCCACCACGTCGGCGATCTCCTGCGCGGAGACCGGCAGCACCAGCGCGCCCTTCTTCGGGTAGAGCTTGATCAGCCCCTCCGCCTCCAGCCGCAGCAGTGCCTCGCGGACCGGCGTGCGCGACACCCCCACGGCCTCTGCCAGCTCACCCTCGGTGAGCAGGGTGCCGCCCTCGTAACGGCGGTCCAGGACACCCTGCTTGACGTGGCTGTAGACACGGTCGGCGGCGGGCGGTTGCTTCAGGGGTGCGGGGGGTGCGGCGGACGGCACGGAAGGCATGCGCACATCTTAGATACAACGCGTACGCATGATCCTCGACCGTCCAGGATGCGGACCCCGCGTGTCCCGTCGGCACCGCGGGCGTCACCTATCTCACAGCCGGAATACGGAAGTCCCCCGAGAAGCCGCACAACCATGTGTGCTACTTACGTGTCAGACACGTGCGGCCCCACTCCTGTGCCACCTCAACTCGGCCGCATTATCTAGGGCATTCGAGACAATCGGGGTATTTACTTGATTACCGGCATTAAGGGCATCCGTATTCGCCGAGCCGCCGCCGTCGCCATCACGTCCGGCGCCATGCTCGCCACCGGAGCCCTCACCGCGGCACCCGCGCAGGCCGTCACCGCGCCCTCGATCGTGGCCAAGGGCGGGTACGTCATGAACAACGCCAACGCCGCGACGCTGTACACCAAGGCCGCGGACACCCAGCGATCCACCGGCTCGACCACGAAGATCATGACCGCGAAGGTCGTGCTCGCGCAGTCGAACCTCAACCTCGACGCCAAGGTGACGATCGCGAAGGAATACAGCGACTACGTCGTCAGGAACAACGCCTCCCAGGCGCACCTGATCGTCGGCGACAAGGTGACCGTCCGCCAGCTCCTGTACGGCCTGATGCTGCCGTCGGGCTGCGACGCCGCCTACGCGCTGGCCGACAAGTACGGCACCGGTTCCACCCGTGCCAAGCGTGTGGCGAACTTCATCGGCAAGATGAACACCGCCGCGAAGAACCTTGGCCTGACGCACACGCACTTCGACTCGTTCGACGGCATCGGCAACGGCGCCAACTACTCGACGCCGCGCGACCTGACGAAGATCGCCAGCAGCGCGATGAAGAACTCCACGTTCCGCACGATCGTCAAGACCAAGAAGTACACGGCCAAGACGATCACCAAGACCGGCAGCACTCGCACGATGCCGACTTGGGAGAACACCAACACGCTGCTCAGCAGCTACAGCGGCACCATCGGCGTGAAGACCGGCTCCGGCCCCGAGGCGGGTGCCTGCCTCGTCTTCGCCGCCACGCGCAACGGCAAGACCGTCATCGGCACGGTCCTGGCCTCCACCGACTACGCGCAGCGCGCGAAGGACGCCACCAAGCTCCTCGACTACGGCTTCGCCAAGCTCGGCTGACGCCCACTCCGGAAGAACGGGCCCGTCGTCCACACGACGGGCCCGTTCTTCTGCGTTCCGGGACTCCCCTCGCATAGCCTGATGCCGACATGCGCGTCCAGGGGGAGGGTGAAGGCGGCGCCGATCCGTGGGAAGCGGCGGCCGCGCTGGTCCGGGCGGCGCAGAGCGGGGACGCTCTGGCCATGGACGAGCTGCTGACGCTGGTGACGCCGTACGTGACACGGCTGTGCGGGCCGATCGCACCGGTGGACACCGCCGACGCGGTGCAGGAGGCGTTGGTGGCGGTCTTCAAGGGCGTGCGCGGACTGCGCGATCCGCTGGCCTTCTACGGCTGGGTGCGTACCGTCACAGTTCGCGAGGCGGTACGGGTCGCGCGGCGTACGGCGGTCGAGAAACCGGCGGATCCCGACGACCTGGCACGGCTCGGAGAGCTGCGGGCCGGTTCGGACGGGGAGTTGCCGACGGACGTGCGGGACGTGCTCGCGCGGTTGCCGGTCCGGGACCGGGCGGTCCTGGTGCTGCGCGAGCTGGAGGACCTTGACGAGCGCGCCGTGGCCGATCTGCTCGGCATAGCCCCCGGCACGGTCAAGTCCCGGCTGCACCGGGCCCGTGCCTCGTTCCGGAAGGCGTGGTCGCGGTGAGTGGCGAGCTGGACGATCCGGTGCTGCGGCTGCGTGTGCTGGCCGCGGGACTGCACGCCGGTATGTACGCCGAGGAGCACATCGCCCTGCCGTACGAGCGTGTGTGGGCGGTCGCCTCCGACCTGTCCGGAGAGCTGCCCCGTCTGGTGGGCTTCCTGCGGGAGTTCCGTGTCCCCCCGGGCGACGCCGACCGTGCGCGCGCCCTGGCCGTGGGGCGTTCGGGGCTGACCGAGTCGTTCGAGGTACGACTCTCCCCCGGCTGGTGCCTGATGCAGTCCCGCCTGGTGGTGGGCGGCATGGCGGCCCTGCCGGAAGGCGACGGAACACGGTTCGCGGTCCTCGGCGCGACGCGTCCCACCGCCCTGCGGCCGGTCCAGTGGCTGTACGGCCGCCTGCTCGGCGAACGGCGCGGGAAGGCCTTCGTGCGCCGGGTCGCCGAGCGGGCGGCGCCGCGTCAGCGCTGAGCGGGCCCCGTGAACAGTTCGCCGATCGCTTCGGCGACCACCCGCGGGCGTTCCTGGGGGAGGTAGTGTCCCGCGCCGGGCACGAGCCGCACGGTCACATCATCGGCGTACGGTTCGGCACCCGCCAGCAGCGAGGCCGCGATCACCCTGTCCCGCTCGCCACCGAGCAGCAGGGTGGGCACCGTCAACCGGTGCCGGCGCCAGGTGCCGCGCAGCAGGGCGGGGATGTCGTGCAGCACGTACTGCCAGAACAGCGACTGCCCGGCGTGCGCGGCGGCCGAGGTGGCGGCGGCGTACTCGGCGAGTTCCGCCTCCTGCCAGACGGCGGGGTCCGCGACCTGGTGCCGCAGGAGGAAGCGGGTGAAGCCGGGCCGGTGCCGCAGGACGGCCCGGCCGAGCACCGGGTACTCGACGCACGCGGTGTACCACATCCGCCACAGGTTGGGCAGGACCGCCCGATGCCGGGGCCAGGGGTGGGACATGTTCAGCGCCAGGTAGCCGACGAACCGCTCCGGCGCCCGCAGGCACAGCCGGAACCCCAGGTGGGCGCCCCAGTCGTGGCCGACCAGACCGACCCGCTCAAGACCCAGCGCGTCGAGCAGCCCGAGGGCGTCCTCGACCAGTGCGTCCATGTCGTACCCGCGCGGCGTCCCCTCCGACCAGCCGAACCCCCGCAGGTCCGGACAGATCAGCCGGTGCTGGTCGGTGAGGAGGGCTGCGACCTTGTGCCAGGCGTACCAGTGCTGCGGAAAGCCGTGCAGCATCAGCAGCGGCTCACCGGAGCCGCGCGCGTACTCGGCGACGTGCAGCCTCGCGCCCCTCACCTCCAGCCAACGATGCTCGGCACGCGTGCCCTTCGGCATCGGCCGGTCGGACCCGACCACGATGTGCGGTGCCACGAGTGACCCCTCTCAAGCCGGCGCGGTCCCCCACCGGGCCCGCATCGCAGGGTCAGGAGCCCCGGCCGGGACGAAAGGTTCCCCGGACTTTCCCGGAGGTGTGGACACCAGCCATGCCGGTTGCGGCCGGGCTGCCGGACACCGTGTGATGACTCGGTGACGAGCACCAGCTCCGATTCCGAATAACCGTACGATGACAGCCGGTTGCAACCGTGACGGGGGGATACCGCACGTATGAATGCTCAGCAGGGTGGAGGGCCCGATCTCAAGGTTTCCGATTCCGGGCTGAAGAAGCTCGCGGATGACCTGCACGACATGCAGGATCACCTGAACAGGCAGGTCAGGCGCATGGACGGGCTCGTGGGCCAGGTAGAGGCCGGGTGGCGCGGGCCCGCAGCGACCGCATACCGCGAGTTCCACCGGGCGGCGGCCGAGGACGCGGTACGCATCCGTCGGAACCACTCGAGCCGCCGTTCAGCGTCGTGACGTCCATGCCGGTGAACTGAGAATTTCCCTGAGGGAAACACCTTGCTGTCCTTCACATGGTCCGCCTTTGACAGAGGCCCGGTGGCCAGAGTCTTCGATCTCGCGATCATGTGCCAGGAATCCGGGCAGAAATATGCACTCACCGACGAACTTGTGGCCTTCGTACGGTTGGTGCGCTCGTCCAACGAGCTCCTCACCTTGGCTCTCGACGAGTCCGACTACGCCCAGGCCGTTGCCGAGCTGGGCATGGAGGTCGACCCGCCCGCGCCGTACTCACCCGGTGGCTGGCTGGCCGCCGTCGCCGATCGGCTCGGCCTGCCGACGGCCGGCTAGGGCCTGTCCGGCGGATCAGGCCGCAGGAAACGGACGGTGGGCGTTCAGCCCAGGCCGGGCAGCCGGCGCAGTTCGCCGACCTTCAGCAGACGGCCGAGCAGGAGGTAGACGACAGCCAGGGCGAGCGTCCCCGCGAGGGTGGCGAGGGCCGTCGGCACGGTGCCGTGACCCAGGGCGGTGCCGCAGGCCCGCGCGGCCGCCCAGCCCGCCCCCGCCGCACAGGCTGAAGCGGTCACCAGCTTGATGTAGGTGACCCGCACGGTTCCGTCGTCGAGCCGGCCGCTCGCCTTCCTGGCCAGCAGACGTGCGGTGAGGGCGAGCCCGACCAGGTAGGAGAGGGAGTAGGCGCCTGCCATGCCGGTGACCGCCCAGCGGGTGGGCAGCAGCAGGTGACAGGCGGTGACGAGGGCGATGTTCCACGCCCCGATCCACACCGACATCAGGAACGGCGTACGGGTGTCCGCGAAGGCGTAGAAGCCGCGGAGCAGCAGGTACTGGGCCGAGAACGGGATCAGGCCGAGACCGAACATCTGGAGCATGTGGCCCATCGGTCGGGCGGAGGCCGCGTCCCCGGCACCGTGCGCGAAGATCAGGTTGGTGATCTGCGGCCCCAGCGCGAGGAAGAGGAAAGCCGTCGGCACGATGACGACCCCGCTGATCCGCAGCGCCCGGGACAGATCGGCGCGCAGGTCGGTGATCCGGCCCTCGGCGACGGCCTTGCTCATGCGCGGCAGCAGTGCGGTGACCAGGGAGACCGTGACGATGGACTGGGGCAGCAACCAGATGGTCTGCGCGTAACTGTACGCGGTGTAACCCACGCCGGAGTTCTGCAACTTCTGGTCGGCGGCGGCGGCGAAGCGGGTGACCACGGCGAGCGCGACCTGGTTGGCCAGGACGAAGAGCAGGGTCCACTTGGCCGCGTGGACGCCGGACCCCAGTCCCGTACCGCGCCAGTCGAAGCGGGGACGGAAGCGGAAGCCGGCGGCGCGGGCGAAGGGGATCAACGCGAGGGCCTGGACCGCGATGCCGACCGTGGTTCCGACGCCGAGCCAGCGCACCTGCGTGTCGGTGATCTTCGCGACCGAGTCCGGCACGGTCATCAGGCTCAGATAACCGCCGAACATGGCCAGGAGCACGACGTTGTTGAGCACCGGCGTCCACATCATCGCGCCGAACTTCTCTCGGGCGTTGAGGACCTGTCCGTAGATCGAGAAGAGGCCGTAGAAGAAGATCTGCGGCAGCAGGAACCGGGCGAAGACCACGGTGAGCCGGAACGCCTGGTGGTTGTCGGGAGTGTCCGACATGTAGATGCGCACGATCAACGGCGCCGCCCACACCGCGAGCGCCGTGCCGACGGCCAGCACGGTGACGACCAGGGTCACCAGACGCTGCTCGTAGGCCTTTCCGCCGTCGGGATGGGTCTTGCGGGCCCGCACGAGTTGCGGCACGAGGACGGCGTTGAGCGCGCCGCCGATCAGCAGTGTGTACAGGCTGGTCGGGACGGTGTTGGCGGTGTTGTACGTGGTGGCCAGCAGCCCATTGCCGAGCGCCGCGCCCTGCAGAGCCGTCCGGATCAGCCCGGTCGCCCGGGAGACGACGGTACCGACCGCCATGAGCGCGGAGGAACGCGCGAGTCCGCCTTTCTCCTTGTCACGCCGTTTGGCGTGCCGCGCTCCGCTGTTTATCCCCGTCACCATGCGTTCAAGATACGGCAGTTGAGATCAGGGGTGTTCAACTCCCTTCCTGCAAGCGGAATCCTCGATCTTCGCTCGCAATTGTGAATATCAAGGCTCCAGTTGGCATATTCGATTTGCTCCGCTCTACGTTCCGCAGCGGAGGTGGTTCACATGATCGAACCAAGCAAGCGACGCGACGCCGCCGAACGGCGGGACGCGATCGACGTCAGCGACTTCGTCTACGCGGCGACCGGCGCCCGGGTGCGCCGACTGACGATGCCGGACGGGAGCCATTGGTTTCCGGCGGTGGATGTCTGCAAGGAGCTGGGGCACACCAACCCGCAGAAGGCGCTCTCCGACCATGTCCCGGAAGAGCATCGAGAGAGTCTCGAGACCCTAACTGGAGGTTACGGTCTCAGCATTCCCGCAGGTAGGGAGTGGCGTCGAGACCTGAATGTCATCTCTCTCCAGGGTCTCATCCGCCTCGTCCAGGCATGCACGAAGCCCACCTGCGAGCCCTTCAAGCAGTGGGCCGCCGAAGTGATCGAGACAGTTCAGCGGGAGGGTTCCTACTCTCTCGAAGAGGCCGAGGTGCAGCCCCTCGACCCGACCGCGCCGGTCGCGTACGCCATGCCGGAGCAGGTCGCGGAGGCCATCGTCCGGCTCGAGGCGCACAACCTTCAGCTGGACGAGCAGCTTGCTAACGCACAGCAGGAATCCCTCGAACTGCAAAGGGAGATGCTGGCCACCCAGAAAGCCACCCTCGCCGTGCAGCAAGCCATGGTCCGGGCGATGGAACGCATCGCGGACCGGCTCGACGCTCTCGCCCTCGAACGTCGGGCGCCCGGTGGTCGTCTCACGGTGCTGCCCACCACGGAATCACTGCTGGCCGACTGGCGGCACCGGCTGTCCGTGACGGAGGACGTGTGGACGGTGGCCGTGGTGATCGCCCCGGTCCTCGTCGAGCAGGGTGAGCTCCGCGAACCGCTCGAATCGATCGCGGCCCGTACGGGGCTTCCGGTGCGCCGCGTCAACGAGTGCCTGCGCCTGCTGCAGAAGCACGCCTGCATCCGTTCACAGGGTGCGGCGGAGTCCGGGGCGCCGGTGTACGTGCTCAACCAGGCCTGAGTAATCCCGGGAGCAGGGCGGAGGGGGCGGTCGCAAGACGAAGTTGCGGCCGCCCCCTCCGGCATTCCGAGACTATCGGGTGACGCTCATCACACCCAAGTCATCAACCGCTTCGGCTGCTCCAGAACCGCCGCCACATCAGCGAGCACCTTGGAGCCCAGCTCCCCGTCCACCAGACGGTGATCGAAGCTGAGCGCCAGCGTCATCACCTGGCGGGGCTTCACCTTGCCCTTGTGGACCCACGGCTGGAGCTTGATCGCGCCGACCGCGAGGATCGCGGACTCGCCGGGGTTGAGGATCGGTGTGCCGGTGTCGACGCCGAAGACGCCGACGTTGGTGATGGTGACCGTGCCGCCCTGCATCGCGGCGGGGGAGGTCTTGCCCTCCCTTGCCGTCGACACCAACTCGCCGAGCGCCTCGGCCAGTTCCGGGAGCGTCTTGGCGTGCGCGTCCTTGATGTTCGGGACGAGCAGGCCGCGCGGGGTGGCGGCCGCGATGCCCAGGTTGACGTAGTGCTTGAGCACGATCTCCTGGTTGGCCTCGTCCCAGGACGCGTTGATCTCCGGGTTGCGCCTGATGGCGACCAGCAGGGCCTTGGCGACCAGCAGGAGCGGGTTCACCCGCAGCCCCTGCATGTCCTTGTCCTGCTTGAGCTCCTCGACCAGTTTGATCGTGCGCGTCACGTCGACCGTCACGAACTCCGTGACGTGCGGTGCCGTGAACGCCGAGCCGACCATGGCCTGCGCGGTGGCCTTGCGGACGCCCTTGACCGGGACGCGGGTCTCGCGGGCCGAGTCGTACGTCGGCGCCGCCACCGGCGCCACCGCAGGAACGGGCGCGGGCGCGGCCGTCACCGGCTCGGGAACCGCTGCCGTCGGGGCCGCCGCCGCGTGGACGTCCTCACGCGTGATGATGCCGTCCGGGCCCGACGGGGTGACCGTGGCCAGGTCGACGCCCAGGTCCTTGGCCAGCTTGCGCACCGGGGGCTTCGCCAGCGGGCGGGGCTTCACGGCCGCGGTGCCGTGGCCGTTCAGCTCGGACTGGACCTCCGCGGAGGCCTGGGGGACCGCGACCTCCGGGCCCTTGCGGGGGCGCCGCTTCGTCGAGGAGGCGGCGACGCCGTACCCGACCAGTACCGGCTGGCGTCCCGAACCCTCCGCCTTCGGCTGCTCCGCCTCGGGCGGCTCCGGCCTCTTCTCCGCGGGAGCCGCGGCAGCCGCCGGAGCCGTGGGAGCCGCCGGAGCCGCCCCGCCGGACACGTCCACCGCGATGATGGGCGTGCCCACGTCCACCGTGGTGCCCTCGGGGAAGCGCAGCTCGCGGACCACGCCGTCGTACGGGATGGGCAGTTCGACGGCCGCCTTGGCGGTCTCGACCTCGCACACCACCTGGCCGTCGGTGACGGTGTCGCCCGGCTGCACGTACCACTTGAGGATCTCGGCCTCGGTCAGGCCCTCGCCGACATCCGGCATCTTGAACTCACGCACGGATGCTTCCGTCATCGTCGTCACGACCCTCTCCTCAGTACGCCAGGGCGCGGTCGACGGCGTCGAGCACCCGGTCCAGGCCCGGCAGGTACTCCTCTTCCAGGCGGGCCGGCGGGTACGGGGTGTGGTAGCCGCCGACCCTCAGCACGGGGGCCTCCAGGTGGTAGAAGCACCGCTCGGTGATCCGGGCGGCGATCTCCGCGCCGGAGCCGAAGAACACCGGTGCCTCGTGGACCACGACCAGTCTGCGGGTCTTCTCCACGGACGCCTGGATGGAGTCGAAGTCGAGCGGGGAGACCGAACGCAGGTCCAGGACCTCCAGGTTCTTGCCCTCCTCGGCGGCCGCGTCGGCGGCCTCCTGGCAGAGTTTGACCATCGGCCCGTACGCGACGAGGGTCAGGTCGGTGCCCTCGCGGGCCACCCGCGCCTTGTGCAGCGGGCCGGGGATCGCCTCGGTGTTGACCTCGGCCTTGTCCCAGTAGCGCCGCTTCGGCTCGAAGAAGATCACCGGGTCGTCGCTCTGGATGGCCTGCTGCATCATCCAGTACGCGTCGGAGGCGTTCGACGGGGAGACGATCTTCAGGCCCGCGACGTGCGCGAACAGGGACTCGGGGGACTCGGAGTGGTGCTCGACGGCGCCGATGCCACCGCCGTAGGGGATGCGCACGACGACCGGGAGCTTGACCTTGCCCAGCGAGCGGGCGTGCATCTTCGCGAGCTGCGTGACGATCTGGTCGTACGCCGGGAAGACGAAGCCGTCGAACTGGATCTCCACCACCGGGCGGTAGCCGCGCAGGGCCAGGCCGATCGCCGTGCCGACGATGCCCGACTCGGCCAGCGGGGTGTCGATGACGCGGCTCTCGCCGAAGTCCTTCTGCAGGCCGTCGGTCACCCGGAACACGCCACCGAGCTTGCCGACGTCCTCACCCATGATGACGACCTTGGGGTCCGCCTCCAGGGCACGGCGCAGCGACTCGTTGATCGCCTTGGCGATCGGCAGCTTCTTCACCGTCTCCACCATGGTCAGGCCCCCTCTCCCGCGGCGAAGCCGCTTTCGGACTCGGTCGCGAACGACGCCTGGTAGGCGGCGAACTGAGCGCGTTCCTCGTCGACGAGCGTGTGCCCGTCCGCGTACACGTTCTCGAAGATGGCGAAGTGGTCCGGGTCCGGCATGGCGCGGACCGCTTCGCGCACTCGCCTGCCCAACGCCTCGCTCTCGGCCTCGAGTTCCGCGAAGAACCCCTCGTCCGTGTGGTTTGAGGCCTCCAGGAACCGGCGAAGCCGCAGGATCGGGTCCTTGGCCTCCCAGGCCTCCCGCTCCTCGTCGGCCCGGTACTTGGTCGGGTCGTCGGAGGTGGTGTGGGCTCCCATGCGGTACGTGTACGCCTCGACCAGGGTGGGGCCCTCGCCGCTGCGGGCGCGCTCCAGCGCCCACTTGGTGACCGCGAGGCAGGCCAGCACGTCGTTGCCGTCGACACGGACGCCGGGGAAGCCGTAGCCCTGGGCGCGCTGGTAGAGCGGGACCCGGGTCTGCCTCTCGGTCGGCTCCGAGATCGCCCACTGGTTGTTCTGGCAGAAGAACACCACGGGGGCGTTGTAGACCGCGGAGAAGGTGAACGATTCGGCGACGTCGCCCTGACTGGAGGCGCCGTCGCCGAAGTAGGCGATGACCGCCGAGTCCGCGCCGTCCTTGGCGACGCCCATCGCGTAGCCGGTGGCGTGCAGCGTCTGGGAGCCGATGACGATCGTGTAGAGGTGGAAGTTGTTGCTGTTCGGGTCCCAGCCGCCGTGGTTCACACCGCGGAACATGCCGAGCAGGTTGGTCGGGTCGACCCCGCGGCACCAGGCGACACCGTGCTCGCGGTAGGTCGGGAAGACGTAGTCGTCGTCGCGCAGGGCCCGGCCGGAGCCGATCTGCGCGGCCTCCTGGCCGAGCAGCGACGCCCACAGCCCGAGCTCCCCCTGGCGCTGCAGGGCGGTGGCCTCGGCGTCGAAGCGGCGGGTGAGCACCATGTCGCGGTACAGGCCGCGGAAGTCCTCGGCGGTGAGCCCGGCGACGTACTTGTCGTACACGGCGTTGGCTGCGTGCTTGACGCGCTTGCCCTCGGGGGTCAGCAGCTGCACGAGCTCCGGGTCGGCGCTCTTCGAGGTGGTGCGGGTGGTGCGCTTGGTGCCGGTGGTGCCGGCCTTGCTTCCGGCGCTGCGTCGCGGCTTGGGCGCGGCAGTGCTGTCCACGGTCACGTGTGCTCCTCCGTCGGTCCGGCCCCCGGGGTTGCCGGTGAGGCCAGTACGGCTCACCTGGTCTCGGCCACCGGGCACGGGGTGGGTGCCACTCGGCCGGGAACAGGCGTGACAGGTGCCCCGGCGAGCGCCCTGCAACGGTCACGTTACCCAGTGCGCCACATTTCTGTGAAACCCCTCCTGACCTGCGATTTTGCTTGGATTTCCAAGTAAATCGGTCAGGACTGGAAGCGCGCTGGTCACAGCCTTGCAGGAGGCCGGAGCAACGGCACGTTATCCCGCGCACCCGGGGAACGGGAAGAGTTCGAGTCGTGCGGCGAAGTAGCCGACGTGACCGAAAGCGACCGCCCGCGACTGCCTGTGACAAGGCCCAGCTCACGGGGACCGACGGTGCCCTACCATCTGCGCGTGCCGCGCTCATGTGTACCACCCCCCATCCCCCATGCGCCCCCTCTGGGCACCCTGCTCCGGCTTTACGCCGCCGGTTCCGCCGTCACCTGCGAGCCCGTCGACCAGGGTCTGCTCAACCGCGGCTACCGCCTGTGCACCACCCGCGGCCGCTACTTCCTCAAGCACCACTTCGACCCGGACACCGCCGACCCCGCCGCCATCGAACGCCGGCACCTGGCCACCCAGCGCCTGGCCGCCCTCGGTGTCCCGGTCGCGCCGCCCCTCGCCCACCGCGACGGCCGCACGGTCGCCGTCGTCGGCGGCCACGCCTACGCCCTGCACCCCTGGATCGACGGCAGGCACCGCCACGGCGGCCAACTCACCACCGGCCAGTGCGCCCGGCTCGGAGCGCTGCTGGGCGCGGTGCACGCCTGCCTGGAACGCGTGATGCCGCCCAAGGGACGGACCCGCCCCGCCACCAGCCCCCATCCCGTGGAGAGCGCCGACCCCGCCGACACCTTCGCCCTCATCGACGACCTGCTGGCCCACGTCCGCCGCCACCGCCCCTTCGACGCCTTCGACGACCTGGCCCGCCACCGGCTGCTGGAACGCCGGGCCCTCCTGGAGCAGCACGCCGGCCGACGCCCGCCGCGCGGCGGGCCGGTGGGCTGGGTGCACGGCGACTTCCACCCCTTCAACCTGCTCTACAAGGGGGACGCTCCGGCCGCGATCGTCGACTGGGACCGGCTCGGTGTGCAGCCCCGCGCGGAGGAGGCCGTACGCGCCGCCGCGATCTTCTTCGTACGGCCCACGGGAACCCTCGACCTGCCGAAGGTGCGGGCGTACGCGCGCGCGTACCGGCGTGCGGCCGGGGCGACGCCCTCCGAGCTGGCCGCCGCCGTGCACCGCGTCTGGTGGGAACGCCTCAACGACTTCTGGATGCTGCGCTGGCACTACGAACGCGGCGACACCCGCGCCGACCCCCAGTTCCCGGCGGCCTCGGCGCTCGCCGTGTGGTGGACCAGGGAGTACGACGCGGTGTGCGACGCGTTCGTGGAGTGACGCGGCTCAGCCGGCCGTCGCCCCCGCGTCAGTCGGCGTGGGCGTCCTTCAAGGATTCTCCCCGTCGCCCGCCGTGCTTCCCGGGTCCGTGCCGGTGCCCGGGTCCGTCCCTCCCGGGTCCTGCGGCTCGGACTGGGTCGCGGTCCCCGGGTCCTGGGGCTCGGACTGGGTCGCGGTCCCCGGGCCGGTCGGCTCGCCGGTCGGTTCGCTGCTGGGCGTGTTCGACGGGGTGTACGACGGCGTGGTGGGCGAGGAAGGCTGCCAGTTCCCGCCACCGCCGCCGCCCGAACCGTCGTCCGTGTTGGTGTTGGTGTCCGTGGGCCGGTCGGTGTTCTCGTCGGTGGGACTCTTGCTGGGCTTCGACTCCTTCTTGGAGTGCGTGCTCGTCGGCGACTCCTTGGTGCCCGGGCCGCCACTGTCGTTGCCCGTGCGATGCAGCGCCAGCGCGACGCCCGCCACGACGGCGATCACCGCGAGCACGGCGAGGATCCATAGCTTGCCGCGGCCGCTGCCCTTGTTGCCGTGCCCCTCGAAGCCGCCGTCGTCGCCGCTGCCGTACCCGGCGGGCAGGATCGTCTGCGGGATCTGCGTGGTGCCCGAGGCGTCCGCGGAGTGCGGCATCACGGTCGTACCGGCGAGACCGGCCGCCGGGGTGCGCCGGCCGTCGTGCACGTCCACGGGGCCGGTGTTCCAGGTGCCGGTGTGACCGCCCTGGTCGTACAGCATCTGCAGGCCGTACTGGACCAGGCCGCGCATCTCCTCCGCCGTCTGGAAGCGGTCGTCCGGCTCCTTGGCCAGCGAGCGCACGACGAGGCCGTCGAGTTCCGGCGGGCAGCTCTCGGTGACCTGCGACGGCGGCACCGGCTTGTCCTGGACGTGCTGGTAGACCACCGACAGCGGGGTCTCGCCGGTGAAGGGGGGCCGCAGGGCGAGGAGTTCGTACAGCAGACAGCCCGTGGCGTACAGGTCGGAGCGGTGGTCGACGGCCTTGCCGAGCGCCTGCTCCGGGGACAGGTACTGCGGGGTGCCCATGACCATGCCGGTCTGCGTCATCGTCGTGGACGCCCCGTGCAGGGCGCGGGCGATGCCGAAGTCCATCACCTTGACGGCGCCGTTGTGGGTGATGATGACGTTGGCGGGCTTGATGTCGCGGTGCACGATGCCGTGCTGGTGCGAGTAGGCCAGCGCCTCCAGGACCCCGGAGACGATGATCAGGGCCTGCTCGGGGCCCGGCGCCTCCGCGTTCAGCAGCAGGTCGCGGATGGTGCGGCCCTCGACCAGCTCCATCACGATGTACGGCACCGACTGGCCGCCGACGAAGTCCTCGCCGGAGTCGTACACGGCGACGATCGCGTGGTGGTTGAGCCCGGCCACCGACTGTGCCTCGCGGGTGAAGCGGGCCTTGGAGACCGGGTCCTCGGCCAGGTCCGCGCGGAGCAGCTTCACGGCGACCGTCCGGCCCAGGCGTACGTCCTCGGCCGCGAAGACCTCGGCCATGCCGCCCCGTCCGAGCCTGTGGGTCAGCCGGTACCTGCCGTCGCCGACGAGCCCTCCGTTGCCCCACATCTCCGGCGTCTCTGACATGCCGCCGCCAGACGCCTCGGGGTCGGACGGGCCCTGGGCGCTGTGCGTCTGTGCCATCGGTCCTCGCCGTCGTTTCTGCCCGCGGTGCGCGCGGTGTTGTTACGGTCTCCGTCGGCCACGCTACAGCCTCCGCGCAAGCCTCCGGTCCGGGATCGGATCCGGGACCGGCCCGAGACGGACCGGCCATCAAACCTCTAGCACGCGCTGTCTTGCAAATTCTGTGTACCTGACGTACCCCCGCTGTAACTCTTCCGCGACGCTTCTTTCGCTTACGGTCACGGAACGGGCACCGCGCTTGACGTGCCACGGCCCTGGGGCAGACTTGGCCGGGAATAGCACATTGGATCAGTGGACGCGGGGTCACCGGTTTCCGGTCACCGGCGGCTATGGGGGACGCAGCACATGAGCCAGGACGGCCCACAGGGCCGGTACGAGGGGCGGGCTCTCGCCGGCGGCCGCTACCAGTTGCGCGACTTGCTCGGCGAAGGCGGCATGGCCTCGGTGCACCTGGCGTACGACGCCGTACTGGACCGACAGGTCGCCATCAAGACGCTGCACACCGAGCTGGGGCGGGAACAGGCCTTCCGCGAGCGCTTCCGCCGCGAGGCCCAGGCAGTGGCCAAGCTCACGCACACCAACATCGTCTCGGTCTTCGACACGGGCGAGGACTCCCTCGACGGGACGACCACCCCGTTCATCGTCATGGAGTTCGTCGAGGGCCGCCCGCTGGGCTCGGTCCTCGAGGAGGACATCAGGCAGTACGGCGCCATGCCCGCCGACAAGGCGCTGAAAGTCACCGCGGACGTGCTGGCCGCGCTGGAGATCAGCCATGAGAGCGGCCTGGTCCACCGGGACATCAAGCCGGGCAACGTGATGATGACCAAGCGCGGTGTCGTCAAGGTCATGGACTTCGGCATCGCCCGCGCCATGCAGTCCGGGGTGACCTCGATGACCCAGACCGGCATGGTCGTCGGCACCCCGCAGTACCTGTCGCCGGAGCAGGCGCTGGGCCGGGGCGTGGACGCCCGCTCGGACCTGTATTCGGTCGGGATCATGCTGTTCCAGCTGGTCACCGGTCAGCTGCCGTTCAACGCCGACTCACCCCTGGCGATCGCGTACGCGCATGTGCAGGAGGAGCCGGTGGCCCCCTCCTCGATCAACCGTTCACTGCCGCCCGCGGTGGACGCGCTGGTCGCCCGCGCACTGAAGAAGAACCCGAACGAGCGGTTCCCGACCGCCGAGTCCATGCGCGACGAGTGCCTGCGTGTCGCCGCCTCCCTGCCGTCGGCCGCGCCGAGCATCGTGCCGGGCGCCGCTCCTGGACAGAGCGGCGCGGGCGTCGGCTCCGCGGTGTTCCCGCCGGTCGACCAGGCGGCCCCGGCGGCCCCCGGGCCCGTGCAGACCCCCTACCAGCCGGCTCCCGCCCCGAGCCCCTACGGCGCCCCGTCGTACGGCTATCCGCAGCAGGGCGGCTACCAGACCCCGCCCCCGGTGGGGTACGGGCAGCAGGCGCCCGCGACGCCGCCGCCGTACGACATCACGCCCCGGACCGCCGTGCAGCCCTCCGGGCCGGGCGGCGGCAAGGGCAACCGGCCGGTGATCATCGGCTCGGTCGCGGTGTCCCTGCTCGCGGTGGTCGGCCTGGTCGTCGCGCTGGTCGTGAACGGGGGCGGCAGCGACGACGACGCCAAGGGCGGCGGCTCCGGCTCCTCGGCCTCGGCCTCGCCGTCCCAGGCCTCGGGTCACCGCGGTCCGGACACCTCGAAGACGGTCGAGACCAGCGAGTGCACGGAGCCGGAGGAGTCGTACAACGACCCGGACAAGGTCCAGGTCCCGGACTTCAAGTTCAAGTACATCCAGTCGGTCAAAGAGTGCTTCCAGGCCGCGGGCTGGCAGATGAAGGAAGTCACGGTCGACGAGAACACCTACGGCCAGGGCGCGGTCATGGGGCAGTTCCCGACCGCCGGCACGGACGTCGACCCGAAGGACATGCCGACGATCGAGATCAGGGTGTCGACCGGCAACCCGCCCACCGGCTGAGCCCCGGCACGGCGAAGGGCCCGGCCTCCTGGCCGGGCCCTTCGCGGTGCGGACTCCTGCAGGCGGGGCGTGGGCGACCTACAGGTACGGGCCGCCGGTTCGGCCGCCGCCACGGGCCTCCTCGCCGCCGTCCAGGCTCACGCCGGGCGGGAGCGCGCGGCGCATCTGCTCCAGCTGGGCGCGCGCGGCCATCTGCTGCGCGAACAGGGTCGTCTGGATCCCGTGGAAGAGCCCCTCCAGCCAGCCCACCAACTGGGCCTGCGCAATACGCAGTTCCGCGTCGCTGGGGGTCGCCTCGTCGGTGAACGGCAGGGAGAGCCGCTCGAGCTCCTCGACGAGCTCCGGGGCCAGACCGTCCTCCAGCTCCTTCACCGAGCTCGCGTGGATCTCCTTGAGCCGGACCCGGCTGGCCTCGTCCAGAGGCGCCACCCGGACCTCCTCCAGCAGCTGCTTGATCATGCTGCCGATCCGCATGACCTTGGCCGGCTGCTCCACCTGCTCCGTCACCGGGGTCTCGCGGGAGTCGTCATCCCCACCACCGCCACCGAGTGCCATTCCGTCCTGGCCCACGACCAGGATCTGAGGGTTCTCCGGCGACCTATCGTTCCTCGGCATCTCCATGCCGCCATTCTCTCGCACGCCTGCACCTCACCACCGTGGTGCCCTCCCATGGAGCTGATCCACCCTTTAGACCCGTCGGCTCAATCCGGAATGCCGGGTTGGCAGGTGAATGTGACGCTTGTTCGCGACGGTCTTGCCGACTGGGCTCCGGGAGGTCACCGACGTGACTCCATGGCTGCGCTTCACATTCCGCGTGGCACCACTGCCGCTGCTCCTCGCCGCGGTCGTCCTGCTGTACGGCGCCACCGCGTCGCACGGCGCCGGGCCCACGCCCTCGGCCTCGGCCACGCGCTCCCCCAGCCCCTCGTCCTCCCCCTCCGCCAGTCCGTCCCGGGCCGGCAGCCGGGCCGGTGAAGGGCGCCAGCGGCCCGGACGACCGGAGGCGCCCGCCGTGGAGTTCGAGGGGGACGACGACACGACCTCCGTCCCGCAGGACACCGCTCAGGAAGACCCGGACGCGCAGGACGAGGCGGGCGACGAGGCGGGGGACACGCAGGAGCCGCCGGACGGCGGTGCGGACACCGCCGCCGCCTCCCAGTCTCCCGGGGATGCCGGTCTGGTCCCCTCCTCGCCGTCGTCGCGGCCCGGGGGCCGGACCGTCGCCGGCGGCGAGGACACCGTCGAGCCCCTGGTCCGGATCCTGCCGCTGGGCAGCGGCCTGGTCCTCATCGGGCTGGGGCTGGGGCTGGGGCTCCTGGGACTGCGGGTACGGCGCGATTAGGGCCCGTGCGGTCCTGGTTCCTGCCCGGTCAGGGCGTCACGAGCAGCACCTTGCCCATGTGGCCGCTCGCCTCCACCACCCGGTGCGCCTCGGCCGCCTCGGACATCGGCAGTTCGCGGTCGATGACGGGTCGGACATGGCCCCCGCCGAACAGCGGCCAGACGTGCTCGCGCACGGCGGCGACGATGGCCGCCTTCTCGTCGAGCGGGCGGGCCCGCAGTGAGGTGGCGCTGATCGCGGCCCGCTTGGTGAGCAGCGCGCCGAGGTTCAGCTCGCCCTTGGCGCCGCCCTGCAGGCCGATGACGGCGAGCCGGCCGTTGACGGCGAGGGCCTTGACGTTGCGGTCCAGGTACTTGGCGCCCATGTTGTCGAGGATGACGTCGGCACCCGCGCCGCCGGTGGCCTTCTTGACCTCGGCGACGAAATCCTGCTCCCGGTAGTTGATGAGGATGTCGGCGCCGAGCTCGGCGCAGAAGTCCAGCTTCTCCTTGGTGCCGGCCGTGACGGCGACCTTCGCGCCGACCGCCTTGGCGAGCTGGATCGCCATCGTGCCGATGCCGCTGGAACCGCCGTGCACGAGCAGCGTCTCGCCCGGGCGCAGATGGGCGACCATGAAGACGTTCGACCAGACCGTGCAAACCACCTCGGGCAGCGCGGCGGCCTGCTTCAGGCCGATGCCCTCGGGCAGGGGCAGCAGCTGCCCGGCCGGGACGACGACCTGCTCGGCGTAGCCGCCGCCCGCGAGCAGCGCACACACCTCGTCGCCGACCGACCAGCCACCGACGCCGGGCCCCAGCGCCGCGATCCGGCCGGAGCACTCCAGGCCCGGGTACACGGGCGCACCGGGAGGCGGATCGTAGTGGCCCTGCCGCTGCAGGATGTCCGCACGGTTGACGGCGCCGGCCACCACCTCGACCAGCACTTCGCCCTCTCCGGGCACCGGATCGGGGACTTCGTCCCACACCAGCGCCTCGGGCCCACCAGGTTCGGGAATCGTGATCGCATGCATAGCGGCGACGCTACTCCTCGCACCGGCCCCCGCCCGGTCCGGCCCGCGCAGTCGCGGTCGGCGCCGGCAGGACCCGCTGTTTCACGTGAAACACACCCCGATTCCGGCGGCCGCCCACGGCAGATCGAGCAGCTCCGTCTCCTGGTCCTGCCGTGCCCCGCCCGGGGGTACGACGGCGAGCGCGTCGGCGGCCGCGACGCCGCGCAGCATCGCCGGGCCGTTGTAGTGCAGCGGCACGGCGTGATCGCCGCGCAGCACGACGGGGATGAGCCGGGTGTCGTGCGGGTGGCCGTGCACCGTGTCCCGCAACGGCAGCGTGTAGGGCTCGGGGGCCGGGCGCGCGGCGAGGGTGCGCAGCAGTGGTTCGGCGAGCGTGAGCAGGCCGGAGACGGCCGCGAGGGGGTTGCCGGGCAGGCCGACGAGGTGCTGCCCCTCCTTGATGCGGGCCAGCAGCATGGGATGGCCGGGGCGCACCTCGACGCCGTCGACGAGGAGTTCGGCACCGATGCGGCGCAGCGTGGGGTGGACGTGGTCGACGGGGCCGGAGGCGGTGCCGCCGGTGGTCACGATGAGGTCGGCGTCGCAGGAGGTGACGGCCCTGTGCAGGGCCTTGGCGTCGTCGCCGAGCCGGCGCACCCGGGTGACCTCGGCGCCGAGGGCGCGCAGCCATGGCGGCAGCATCGGGCCGAGCGCGTCACGGATGAGCCCGTCGTGCGGAATGCCCTTGTCGAGCAGCTCGTCGCCGAGGACGAGGATCTCGGCGCTGGGGCGGGGAACGGCGGTGAGGGTGTCGTATCCGGCGGCGGCGGCCAGCCCCAGGACGGCGGGGGTGACCAGGGTGCCGACGGGCAGCAGTTGGTCGCCGCTGCGGCATTCCTGGCCGCGCGGGCGGATGTCCTGGCCGTGGTGCATTTCGCGCGTGGGGTGCAGCCGTCCCTTGGCGTCGGTGCGGCCGTGCTCGCTGCGCAGTACGGCGGTGGTGTCCGGCGGGATGCGGGCGCCGGTGGCGATCCGTACCGCCTCTCCGTCCGTCAGCGGCTCCGGCGGTGTGTGCCCGGCCAGGACGCCCTCCTCCCGGACGTGCCAGGGGCCCGGTCCCGCGACGGCCCAGCCATCCATCGCGGAGGTGTCGAAGGAGGGCAGGTCGGTGAGGGCGGTGAGAGGGGCGGCCAGTGCCAGGCCGAGAGCGTCCGCCAGGGAGACGGAGACCGGGGGGCGGCGGCCGCCTGTCCGGGCGGCGCGGGCGGCGGTCTCACGGGCCCGGTTCCAGGGAACGGCCTTGCGGTGACGGTCGTCGGTGGTGCGGCCGTCCTGGGCCGCGGGTGCGGGGGACTGGCCGCCGGGGGTGCGGTCGCCCTTGGCGGGACCGTTGTCTTCGCGGGGTTCCCTCACGAGGGCGAGCGCCTCCTCGACGTCGAGGTCGTCCGTTTCCTCGGCGTTCTCGGCGTTCCCGGCCCGCGTCGCGCGGGCGGTCATCCGGCGTCCGGGCCGGGGGCGGGCTGGGCGGGACTGTTCTCTTCCTCCCAGCGCAGGGCCAGCGCCGCGGCCTTGCGGGCGGCCTCGGCGACCGCTTCGGGGCCTCCCTCTCCCTGGGCGGCGGCATAGCCGACGAGGAAGGTGGTCAGCGGTGCGGCGGGCCGGGCCACGCCGTGCGCGGCGTCACGGGCGAGGTCGAGCAGGACGCCGGTGTCGACGTCCAGGTCGATGCCCAGCTCGTCCTTGACTGCGGAGATCCATTCATCCAACACGTGTCCATGCTCCCTGATCCGTGCCCTGGCGGCGGCGATGTCGTCCCAGGTGTCGCAGTCGAAGGAGGCGACCGGGTCCGGGACGCGGGTGAGTTCCAGCGCGCCGGTCAGCCGGCGCAGGGGCAGCCCGGCGAGACCGCCGTGGGCGCTCTTGAGGGCCGTCAGCTCGCGGCGCAGGACGGCCGTTCGGTACGCGGCCACGAGCGGCTGGTCACGGCCGTCCGCGTCGGTGAGCAGCGCGCCGTCAGCCGTGGTGGTGCGCAGGGCGGCCAGCAGCCGCCGCACCGTGGGCGTTTCGAGGAACGGCAGGTCGGCGGAGAGAACGACGAGGTGCTCGGCCGTGGTGTGCCGCAGCCCTGCGTCGAGCGCGGCCACCGGCCCGCCGCCGGGGGGTTCCTCGCGGGCCCACCGCACCGGCCGGGCGGTGGGGCGGGGGTCGGCCACGACCACGGTCACGGCGGCGTCGGCGCAGGCCGCGAGCACCCGGTCGAGCAGCGGGCGCCCCCCGACCCGCACAGCCGGCTTGTCGGCCCCGCCGAGCCGCCGGGCGGCCCCACCGGCGAGCACGACGGCGTCGTACGGCCCGGGGGGCCCGGCGGTGTCGTACGGCCCGGCGGCGGGGGCGTTGTCGGTCACTCCCCGAGTATGTCCCGTGCGTCCCTTCTTCCGGAGGTCCTGTCCGTCACAGGGTGCGCAGCAGCATCGCGGGCTGTTCCACGCAGTCCGCCACGTACCTCAGGAAGCCGCCGGCCGTGCCGCCGTCGCACACCCGGTGGTCGAAGGTGAGCGAGAGCTGGACGACCTGCCGCACCGCCAGCTCGCCCTCGTGCACCCAGGGCTTGGGCACGATACGGCCGACGCCGAGCATGGCAGCCTCGGGATGGTTGATGATCGGCGTGGAGCCGTCGACGCCGAACACTCCGTAGTTGTTCAGCGTGAAGGTCCCGCCGGTGAGTTCACCGGGTGTCAGCGTCCCGGCACGGCCCGCCTCGGTCAGCCGGGCGAACTCGGCGCTGAGGGACTCGGCGTCGCGCGTGTGGGCGTCCCGGACGACGGGCACCACCAGCCCGCGATCGGTCTGCGCGGCGAACCCGATGTGGACCTGCTCCAGCTGGACGACCTCGCGGGCGCCCGTGTCGACGTAGGAGTTCAGCTCGGGGTAGCGGGCGAGGGCCGCGGTGCAGATCCGGGCGAGCAGCGCGAGCAGGGAGATCTTCGGCCCCGTGCCCGCGTTCATCGCGGCGCGCGCCCGCATGAGTTCGGTCGCGTCCGCGTCGACCCAGCAGGTGGCGTCCGGGATCTCCCGACGGCTGCGGGAGAGCTTGTCGGCGACGGCACCGCGAACCCCCTTGAGAGGGGTGCGGACGCCGTCACGGACGGAGGAGACCCGGGTGGGCGATTCCTCCGCCACGGGGGCGGCGGGGGCGGCCTTGGTCCGCAGGGCGTTCTCGACATCGGCTCGCAGGATCAGCCCGTCGGGCCCGGATCCGGGCAGCTTGCGCAGGTCCAGGCCGTTGTCGCGGGCCAGCCGGCGCACCAGCGGGGAGATCACGGGGACCGGTCCCTCGACCGGCTCGGGGCCGACGGGGACGGGGGCGGCGGTGGCGAGAGGCTCCGGGTCGGAGTTCCTGGCCTTCCCGCCGGCCGTGACGACCGGCCGCACCCTGCGGCGCCGCGCCGGTGCCTCCGAAGTGCCGTAGCCGACCAGGACGTTGCCCGAGCCACCGCTGTTCGCGCCGTCGGCCGGGGGCCCGCCGTCGGCCGGGGTCCCCACGGCAACCGTCAACAGCGGCGCCCCCACGGGCAGTTCCGTGCCCTCCTCGCCGAAGCGGGCGGTGACCACGCCGCCGTACGGGCAGGGAACCTCGACCATCGCCTTGGCCGTCTCGACCTCGACGACCGGCTGGTCGACGGCGACGAGGTCTCCGACCTCCACAAGCCAACGTACGATCTCTGCCTCGGTCAGCCCCTCCCCGAGGTCGGGCAGCTTGAACTCCAGGCTGTGCATATGAGAAGCGTGTGCCATCAGCCCTCGGCCTCCCACTGCAGACGCGCCACGGCGTCCAGGATCCGGTCGACGCCGGGCAGGTGGTGCCGCTCCAGCATGGGCGGCGGGTAGGGGACGTCGAACCCGGCCACGCGCAGCACCGGTGCCTCCAGGTGGTGGAAGCAGCGTTCCGTGACGCGGGCCGCGATCTCCCCGCCCGGTCCGCCGAACCCGCCGGACTCGTGCACCACGACCGCGCGCCCGGTGCGCCGTACCGACGCGGCGACCGTCTCGTCGTCGAACGGCACCAGGGAGCGAAGGTCGACGACTTCGAGGTCCCAGCCCTCGGCCCGGGCCGCCTCGGCGGCCTCGAGGCAGACGGGCACGGACGGCCCGTAGGTGATGAGCGTGGCGCTCTGGCCCGCGCGCCGCACCACCGCGCGGCCGATCGGCCCGACGCTCTGCGGGTCCTCGGGGTTCCAGGAGTCCTTCGACCAGTACAGCCGCTTGGGTTCGAGGAAGAGCACCGGGTCGTCCGAGGCGATGGCCTCGCGCAGCAGCCCATAGGCGTCGGCGACGGTGGCGGGCGTGACGACATGCAGCCCCGGAGTCGCCATGTAGTACGCCTCGGAGGAGTCGCTGTGGTGCTCGACGCCGCCGATGCCGCCGCCGTAGGGGACGCGAACGGTGATCGGCAGGGGCATCCGGCCGCGGGTACGGTTTCGCATCCGCGAGACATGGCTGACCAACTGCTCGAACGCGGGGTACGCGAACGCGTCGAACTGCATCTCCACGACCGGGCGCAGCCCGTACATGGCCATGCCGACGGCCGTGCCGAGGATGCCCGCCTCGGCCAGCGGGGTGTCCGCGCAGCGGTCCTCGCCGAACTCCTTGGCGAGCCCGTCGGTGACCCGGAAGACCCCGCCGAGGGCGCCGACGTCCTCGCCCATGACGTGCACGGCGGGATCGGCGGCCATCGCGTCGCGCAGCGCGCGCGTGAGGGCCTGCGCCATGGTGGCGGGCTTGACGGCGACGGTGGTCATCGGTCACCGCCTTCCTGCTCGGCGTCCAGCTCGGCCCGCAGCAGGTCGCGCTGCTCCCGCAGTTGCGGAGTGGGCTCGGCGTACACGTGGGCGAACAGGTCCATGGGGTCCAGTTCCGGGTCACGGTTCATGCGTTCGCGCAGGTCGGCGGCCATCGCCTCGGCGTCCTCGCGTACGGCCCGGATGCCGTCCTCGTCGAGCAGGCCACGGGTGGTGAGCTCGCGTTCCAGCAGTTGGACCGGGTCGTGTTCGCGCCAGGCCGCCACCTCGGCGTCGCCGCGGTAGCGGGTGGCGTCGTCGGCGTTGGTGTGGGCGTCGATGCGGTACGTCACCGCCTCCACGAGCGTGGGACCGCCGCCCGCGCGCGCGTGCCGCACGGCGTCGCTGAGGACCTCGTGCACGGCGACCGCGTCGTTGCCGTCGACCAGGCGGCCCGGCATGCCGTACCCGATCGCCTTGTGGGCCAGGGAGGGCGCCGCGGTCTGCTTGGCGAGCGGTACCGAGATGGCGAAGCCGTTGTTCTGGACGAGGAAGACGACCGGGGCCTGCCAGACTGCGGCGAAGTTCAGCGCCTCGTGGAAGTCGCCCTCGCTGGTGCCGCCGTCGCCGACCAGGGCGAGCGCGACCACGTCGTCGCCCTTGAGCCGGGCGGCGTGCGCGAGGCCGACGGCGTGCGGGAGCTGGGTGGCGAGGGGGGTGCACAGCGGGGCGACGCGGTGCTCGTAGGGGTCGTAGCCGGTGTGCCAGTCGCCGCGCAGCAGGGTGAGGGCCTCGACGGGGTCGACGCCGCGGACCACGGCGGCCAGCGTGTCGCGGTAGCTCGGGAAGAGCCAGTCCTGTTCCCGCAGGGCGAGCGCGGCGGCGACCTCGCAGGCCTCCTGCCCGGTGCTGGAGGGGTAGACGGCGAGTCGGCCCTGCTTGGTGAGTGCGGTGGCCTGCGTGTTGTACCGCCGGCCTCGCACCAGGTGGGCGTAGAGCAGACGCAGCAGTTCCGGGTCGGTCTCGGCGGCGGCCCCGGTGCCGAGGACGCGGTAGGGCTCGGCGTCGGGCAGCAGCGGCGCGGGGTCCGTACGGGGCTGCCAGGCGGGCGGCGGCGATGGCCGGTACGCGCCTCGCTGCTCCATGACCGTCATGACGGCACCTCCTCGTGCGAGCTCGGGAGGCGCATCGGCTGTGACCCGCCTCACCTACCGATTGTTCGGTCGTCGGCACATTTTGGCTACAGGGCCCCCGAGGCTGTGGACAAACGGTTCTCCACAGCCTGCAATGAACGCAGGGCGTCCACGACGGGAAGGTGGGGGGACATGGCATCTGAACAAATGGCCTCAGGCCCGGAGTCCGATGCCGTCCTGCCGCCACCGCGTCCGCTGGACGCCGTCGACCAGGACATCCTGCGGATGCTCCAGGCGGACGGCCGCGCCTCGATACGGTCCGTCGCCGAGCGCGTCCACGTCTCCCGCGCCAACGCGTACGCGCGGATCAACCGCCTCATCGAGGACGGGGTGATCCGGGGTTTCGGCGCGCGCGTCGACCACGAGCGGGCGGGCCACGGCACGTCGGCGTACATCACCCTGAAGATCGTGCAGAACACCTGGCGCACCGTGCGCGAGCAGCTCAGGCAGCTGCCGGGCGCCTCGCACATCGCACTGGTGGGAGGCGACTTCGACGTTCTGCTCCTGGTGCACACGCCCGACAACAGGGCCCTGCGCGAGCTGGTGCTCACCCGGCTCCAGGCCATCCCGGAGGTGCTCAGCACCCGCACCCTGCTGGTGTTCGAGGAAGAGGACCTGGAGCCGGAGGGCTGACCCGGCGGGCCCGGGTGTCAGCGCTCGCTGCGCAGCCCCGAGAAGACCAGCCGCACCACCGCGTCGGACACCTCGCGCGCGCCCATGCCGTGCCCGTCGGGGCGGTACCACTCCACGATCGAGTTGATCATCCCGAAGACCAGCCGGGTCGCCAGGCGCACCTCCACGTCGCCGCGCACGTCCCCGTCGTTCGCGGCCGCCTTGAGCAGGTCGGCCACCCGGTGGTCGAAGTCGCGCCGCCGCTCCAGCGCCCAGCGCTCGGTGGCGGTGTTCCCGCGCACACGCAGCAGCAGCGTCACGTACGGCAGCTCGGCCAGCAGCACCTCGACCATGCGCCGGACGACGTGCTCCAGGCGGTCCGCGGGCCGCCCCTCGCGCGCGTGCTCCTCGTCGAGGATCCCGAAGAGGCCGTCCAGCGCCCGGCTGACGGCGCGGCGCAGCAGCTCCTCCTTGCCGGTCACGTGGTGGTAGATCGACGACTTGGAGATGCCGGCCGCCTTGGACAGGTGCTCCATGGAGGTGCCGTCGTAACCGCGCTCGTTGAAGACCCCCACGGCGACCGAGAGCAGGGTCTCGGGGGTGTACGGGTCGCGTTTGGCGGTGGTCATCACGCGCCCTCCCGCTTCTCGGTGGCGTACGCGTGCCGGTAGAGCGCGAGGGACGGTGCGTAGCGTCCGGAGGGGTCGCGCAGGTGCAGGTCGTCCAGCAGGTCGTAGGCCCAGCCGCGGCCGAGCCTGCGGCTCCACTCGAAGGGGCCGAGAGGGTAGTTGACGCCCAGGCACATCGCCGTGTCGATGTCCTCCTCGGTGGCCACGCCCTTGGCGACGGCGTCGTGCGCGAGGTCGACGATCCGGGCGACCGTACGGGCGACGATCATGCCGGGGACGTCACCGATGAGGCTGACGTCCTTGCCGAGCGCCTGGAAGAGGCCGGTGGCCTCCCTCAGGGTCTGCGGCGAGGTGTCCTGGGAGGCGGACAGGGCGACGCGGGTGGCGCGGCGGTAGTCGAGGGCGAGGTCGAAGTAGACGACGTCGCGGAACTCGACTGAGGTCTGCCCGTCGGCGAGCACCAGCTGGCCGCCGCTGGGCAGGAGCAGACGGGTGCCGTGGTCCTCGTCCTCCTCGCGGACCTGGATACCCGCCTCGCGGATCAGGGTGAGCAGCTCGGCCGCCGGGCCCAGGCCGCCCTCGGCGACCACGTAGGTGGGTGCCTGCTCCTTCTCGGCGGTGTGCGGCTCGGGACGCTCGGCGCCGTCGGCGTAGTCGTACCAGCCGTGCCCGGTCTTGCGGCCCAGCCGGCCGGACTCGACCAGGCGGCGCTGGGCGAGCGAGGGCGTGAACCGGACGTCCTGGAAGAAGGACTGCCACACGGAGTGCGTGACGGACTCGTTGACGTCCTGACCGATGAGGTCCGTCAGCTCGAAGGCGCCCATCCGGAAACCGCCGCACTCGCGCAGGACCGCGTCGATGGTCGCCGGGTCGGCGGCCTGGGCCTCCAGGACCGCGAACGCCTCCGCGTAGAACGGGCGGGCGATGCGGTTGACGATGAAGCCCGGGGTGTCGGCACAGGCCACCGGGGTCTTGCCCCAGGCGCGGGCGGTCTCGTACGCGCGCGTGGCCGAGGTGACGTCGGTGGCGAACCCGGAGACGACCTCCACCAGCGGCAGCAGCGGGGCGGGGTTGAAGAAGTGCAGGCCCACGAAACGCCCGGCGACCCGCAGCGCGCCGCCGATGGCCGTCACCGACAGGGAGGAGGTGTTGGTGGCGAGCAGGCAGTCCTCGGCGACGATGCCCTCCAGCTCGCGGAAGAGCTCCTGCTTGACGTCCAGCCGTTCCAGGACCGCTTCGACGACCAGGGTGCAGTCGGCGAGTTCGGCGAGGCTTCCGGCCGGCCGGAGCCGGTCGCGGGCGGCGTCCCGTTCGGCGCCGGTGAGCCGGCCCTTCGCCACGAGCCGGTCCAGACGCGCGCCGATCGCGGCGGCCGCCTCCTGGGCACGCCCGGGGACGGCGTCGTACAGCCGCACGGGTTGGCCCGCCACCAGCGCGACCTGGGCTATGCCCTGGCCCATGGTGCCGGCGCCGACCACGGCCACGGGGCTGCTGAGGTCGAGTGCTGTCATGGGCGCGATCCTCCCGCACGGGGTTTTCCACAGATGCGGCGGACCCCCTTGTCCCGACCGATCGTTCGGTTACTCTAACTCTGTCCGGCTGTTCCTGCCCATGGTTCTGCTGTTTCTGCCCAGGTCATGAGCTCGACGGAGAGCTCTTGAGACGAGGAGTTGGTCCCGCATGGCCGCCGAACTGAACGCGCACGATCTGATCGCCAAGCACCGGCCCACCCTCGACCAGGCGCTGAAGGCGATCCGCACCCGCGCGTACTGGTCCCCCCACCCCGAGCACCCGAAGGCGTACGGCGAGAACGGCAGCCTGGACGCGGCGGCGGGCAAGGCCGCCTTCGACGCCGTCCTGGGCAGCCGCATCGACCTCGGCCAGCCCGGCACGGACGACTGGGTGGGCGGCGAGGTCTCCCCCTACGGCATCGAGCTGGGCGTCACCTACCCGCACGCGGACGCCGACACCCTGCTGCCCGCCATGCGGGCCGGGCAGGGGGCGTGGCGGGACGCGGGCGCGGAGACCAGGGCCGTGGTCTGCCTGGAGATCCTCAAGCGGATCAGCGACCGGACGCACGAGTTCGCGCACGCGGTCATGCACACCTCCGGCCAGGCGTTCATGATGGCGTTCCAGGCGGGCGGCCCGCACGCCCAGGACCGCGGCCTGGAGGCGGTGGCGTACGCCTACGCGGAGCAGGTGCGCACCCCCGACACCGCGGAGTGGACCAAGCCGCAGGGCAAGCGCGACCCGCTGGTGCTCACCAAGCACTTCACGCCGGTCCCGCGCGGCGTCGCGCTGCTCATCGGCTGCAACACCTTCCCGACCTGGAACGGCTACCCGGGCCTGTTCGCCTCCCTGGCCACCGGCAACGCGGTCCTGGTCAAGCCTCACCCGCGCGCGGTACTGCCGCTCGCACTCACCGTCCAGGTCGCCCGCCAGGTGCTCGCCGAGACCGGCTTCGACCCGAACCTGGTCGCCCTGGCCGCGGAACGCCCCGGCGAGGGCATCGCCAAGACGCTGGCCACCCGCCCCGAGATCCGGATCATCGACTACACGGGCTCGACGGCGTTCGGCGACTGGCTCGAGGCCAACGCCCGCCAGGCGCAGGTGTACACCGAGAAGGCCGGCGTCAACACGGTGATCGTGGAGTCGACGGACGACTACAAGGGGATGCTCTCCAACCTGGCGTTCTCGTTGTCCCTGTACAGCGGCCAGATGTGCACCACCCCGCAGAACCTGCTCGTCCCGCGCGACGGCATCCGCACCGACCAGGGCCCCAAGACCTACGACGAGGTGGTCGCCGACCTCGCCCGCGCGGTCGACGGCCTGCTCGGGGACGACGCGCGGGCGAACGCCCTGCTCGGCGCGATCGTGAACCCGGACGTGAAGGCCCGTCTGGAGGCCGCGGCGGACCTCGGCGAGGTCGCTCTCGCCTCCCGCGAGGTCACCAACCCCGAATTCCCGGGGGCGGTCGTACGCACCCCGGTGATCGTCAAGCTGGACGGCGCGCGGAAATATTGGGAGGGGGCTGACGACGAGGCCGCCTACATGAGCGAGTGCTTCGGCCCCGTCTCCTTCGCCGTCGCCGTCGACTCGGCGACGGACGCGGTGGAACTGCTGCGGCGCACGGTCCGCGAGAAGGGCGCGATGACGGTCGGCGCGTACACCACCGACCAGGAGGTGGAGCACGCGATCGAGGAGGTGTGTCTGGACGAGGCCGCCCAGCTCTCCCTCAACCTCACCGGCGGGGTGTACGTCAACCAGACGGCCGCCTTCTCCGACTTCCACGGGTCGGGCGGCAACCCGTCGGCCAACGCCGCCCTGTGCGACGGAGCCTTCGTCGCGAACCGCTTCCGGGTGGTGGAGATCCGCCGCGAGGCGTAGGGCCTGATCTGGCCGGATCCGGCTCAGGCCGGTGCGCCCCCGGTGGCGCTCCAGTGGTACAGCGTCATGGCCACACTGGTCGCGAGGTTGTAGCTGGAGACCTGGGGGCGCATCGGCAGGGACACCAGGTGGTCGGTGCGGGCGCGCAGCTCGGCGGACAGGCCGCTGCGCTCCGAGCCGAAGGCGAGCACCGCGTCGTCCGGCAGCTTCAGGCCCCGGATGTCCTCGCCCTCCGGGTCGAGGGAGAACAGCGGCCCGGACGGCAGCTCGGGCACGGCCAGCCGTTCCACGGCGGTCGCGAAGTGCAGCCCCGCCCCGCCGCGCACGACCGTGGGGTGCCAGGGGTCGAGCGTGCCTGTGGTGACGACCCCGGTCGCCCCGAAGCCGGCGGCCAGCCGGATCACGGCGCCCGCGTTGCCCAGGTTGCGCGGGTTGTCGAGCACCACGACGGGCGCGCGGCGCGGGGCGTGCGCCAGCTTCTCCAGGTTGGCCGCACGGGACGGCCGTACGGCCAGGGCGGCCACGGCGGTGGGGTGCGGCCTCGGCACGAGGGACGCGTACACCGCCTCCGGCACCTCCGTCAGGAGCGTGTCCAGCGTGTCACGGACGTCCGGGGCCAGCTCGCCGGCGAGGGCGAGCGCCGCCGGCCGGTCCGTGGTGACCGCGACCGGCACCTCGGCCGCGAAGCGCACCGCGTGCTTGAGGGCGTGGAAGCCGTCGAGCAGGACACAGTCGGCGGCGCGCTCACGCCAGCGGGTCAGCGGGTCGGTCATGCCCCGAAGCCTACGTGGGCGGACTCGTGGCCCTCCGGGGAGCGTGGCGGAGGCAGGTGGCGGCCACCGCGCCGGGGCAGCCGCCCACGCGCTCGTGCCGCCCAGCCGCCGAGCCGGCGCAGGAACGACGTCGGCAGGAACACCGAGTCCGCGGCGATCATCGCCAGCGAGAAGAAGGGCAGCCCGAGAACGACCGCGATCACGGCGTGCTCGGTCATCATCGCGGCCAGCAGAACGTTCTTCACCCGCCGGTTGAACAGCGTGAACGGGAAGGCGACCTGCACGACGACCGTCCCGTAGGTGACCAGCATGACCAGGGTGCCGTTGGCCGACAGCAGGTCGGCGAGGGCCGGCCAGGGCGAGAAGTACTCCAGGTGCAGCGGGTAGTAGACGGCGGTGCCGTCCTGCCAGCGCGAGCCCTGGATCTTGTACCAGCCTGCCGTGGCGTAGATCAGGCACGCCTCCGCCATGATCACGAAGAGGGCACCGTTGTGCACGATGTTCGCGATCACGTCCAGCAGGATCCGGGGCTCCTGCGAGCGCGCCCTGCGCCCCACCGCCCACCACAGCCCCTGCGCCAGCCACACCGTCCACAGCAGCACGGGGACGAGCAGGGCGCTGTTCAGTCGGCCCACCACGGTCACCCCGGCCAGCGCGAGACCGAGCACCGCCCACAGGAGGGGGCCCGTCCGGTCGGCGACCCGCTCCCCACGCGCGCGTGCGGCCGCCGCACGCTCCTCCCGCCGGGCGTCCAGGGACCACACCCGGCCGCAGCGGGTGAACACCAGGTAGATGGACATCAGATGCAGGACGTTGTCGCCGCCGTCGCCCACGAAGACGCTGCGGTTCTGCAGCGAGAGCACGCCGACCATGAACAGCACGGACGCCGTACGGGTGCGCCAGCCCAGCAGGAGCAGGGCGCTCACCACGACGGCGAGCACGTAGAACACCTCGAACCAGGCCCGGCCGTCGGTCCACATCAGGGCCGTGAAGGCACCGTTGTCCGAGGTCAGCCTGTGGGCCATGGCCCAGCTCCAGGGACCGTCCGGGCCATAGAGCTGCTCCCGGTGGGGGAACTCGCGCAGCAGGAACAGCAGCCAGGTCCCGGCGAAGCCGATGCGGATCACGGCCGACTGGTAGAGGCCGAGGGGCGACTCGGTGACCCGGGAGATTCCGCGGGAGACCGACAGCACGAGACGGTTCACCGCACGCCCCCGGCGGTCTCGTCCCGCGTCACCGTCCACCAGGGCAGCAGCCGGTAGAAGGGCTTGTCGGAGGCCTGTTCACGGCTCCACGAGGGCGGCGGCACGTCGGTCGTGCGGGAGCGGACCTGTACGCGCCGGACGACGCCCTCTCCTGCGCCGTCCTCGGTGTACAGGCGCCTGACCACGATCCGGCGCAGGTACTCCTCGGAGAGGGAGCCGCGCAGGCCCACCGGGCGGTTGTCGGAGCCGTGCGTGGCGAGGAAGAAGTCCCAGGCCCGGCGCAGTTCGTTCTGCTCCGTGTGGCTGGGCAGCAGACTGCCGTCTATCGCCTCACCGTCCTGGGCCGACAGGTCGTACCAACCGGTGGTCGTCACGGTGCCGTCCGCCGCCCGCAGCTCCGCGCGGACCTCCACCGCTATGTTCTGCTGCAGCGGGTTGGGGGCGAACAGCTTCCAGTTCTGCTCGAACTCCGGGTAGATCCACTCGTCTATCGCCTTGCCGTGCTGCTTCGTCACCGTGTTCGCCGGTGCGACGTGCAGGAACACCATCCCGAGATGCACGCAGGCGGTCACCGCGACGACCGCGAGCGCCAGGGCGGCACCGACCTGGTAGCGGGGGGAGAGCGCGGCGACACCGGTGCGGGGGGTGACGGGGGCGGGGCCGGGGCGGCCGGGGTGATCTTCGACAGGGCCGGGACGGTCGGCACGGTCCTCGGCAGGGCCGGGACGGTCGGCACGGTCCTCGACGGGGCCGTCCGTGGTGTCCGGACCGGGCCGGGGGCGCGTCCTGTCCGACCCGTCCGGCCCCGGCGGGGCCGTCGAGTCCTCGTCGTGCGCGTCCATTCCGCCCCGTTCCCAGATCACCGGCCGAAGTCGCCGGCCGTCCCGCCACGGGCAGGCCACCGCCACGGGCGGGCCGGATCGGCCCACGAGCCCCGCACATGTCCGCGGCGCTCGCACGGAACGGTACTCAGCCTCACCCGTCCGGCGCAGCCCCGAGGCACAGCCGATGCGGTGCCGTACGGCGGAGGAGAGGGTGGCGAGCAAGGTACGGGCGAGGTTGTCCACAGGCTGTGGGTCCGGTTTTCCACAGCGGTTGACACCTCGCGGCAGCTCACCTCACCATTGAATCGCACGGACCGAACGATCGGTCGGGACAGTGTCCCAGCAGAGCCCGAGGTCAGGGGGACCGCATGGCGACAGCAGCCGCCCAGCGCACAGCCACCGGGGCGCAGCACGCCCAGGACACCGCCGACACGGCGGCGTACGAGCGCGCCTTCGAGGCCGCCGTGGCAGCGGACGAGCGCATCGAGCCCCGCGACTGGATGCCCGACGCCTACCGCGCGACGCTCGTCAGGCAGATCGCCCAGCACGCCCACTCCGAGATCATCGGCATGCAGCCGGAGGCCAACTGGATCACGCGCGCTCCCTCACTGCGCCGCAAGGCCATCCTCATGGCCAAGGTCCAGGACGAGGCGGGCCACGGCCTGTACCTGTACAGCGCGGCCGAGACCCTCGGCACCAGCCGGGAGGAACTCCTCGACAAGCTGCACAGCGGCCGCCAGAAGTACTCCTCGATCTTCAACTACCCCACCCTGACCTGGGCCGACGTCGGCGCGATCGGCTGGCTGGTGGACGGCGCCGCCATCACCAACCAGGTGCCGCTGTGCCGCTGCTCGTACGGCCCGTACGCACGCGCGATGGTCCGCATCTGCAAGGAGGAGTCCTTCCACCAGCGCCAGGGGTACGAGCTGCTGCTCGCCCTCAGCCGCGGCACTCCGGAGCAGCACGCGATGGCGCAGGACGCGGTGAACCGCTGGTGGTGGCCGTCCCTGATGATGTTCGGCCCGCCCGACGAGGCCTCGCGGCACTCCGCGCAGTCGATGGCGTGGAAGATCAAGCGTCACTCCAACGACGAGCTGCGCCAGCGCTTCGTCGACATCTGCGTCCCGCAGGCCGAGTCGCTGGGCCTCAGCCTGCCCGACCCGGACCTGAGGTGGAACGAGGAGCGCGGGCACCACGACTTCGGCGCGATCGACTGGACGGAGTTCCAGGAGGTCCTCAAGGGCAACGGCCCGTGCAACGAACAGCGGATCACCCAGCGCCGCCGGGCACACGACGAGGGCGCGTGGGTGCGGGAGGCGGCCGCGGCGTACGCGGCCAAGCACACCGGCGAGCAGACCGGTGGGACAGGAGCGAGCCGAGCATGACCCCTACCGACTGGCCCCTGTGGGAGGTCTTCGTGCGCTCCCGCCGCGGGCTCTCCCACACCCACGCCGGCAGCCTGCACGCACCGGACGCGGAGCTGGCCCTGCGCAACGCCCGCGACCTGTACACCCGGCGCGGCGAGGGCGTCTCCATATGGGTCGTCCCCGCGTCCGCGATCACGGCGTCCTCCCCCGACGAGAAGGACCCGTTCTTCGAACCCGCCGCCGACAAGCCGTACCGGCACCCCACGTTCTACGAGATCCCGGAAGGGGTGAAGCACCTGTGACGACGACCGCCGTGCCCCTGACGGCCGCCCTCGCCCTCGGCGACGACGCCCTGGTGCTCTCGCACCGCCTGGGCGAGTGGGCAGGACACGCGCCCGTCCTGGAGGAGGAGGTCGCCCTCGCCAACATCGCGCTGGACCTGCTGGGACAGGCCCGAGTGCTGCTGTCGATGGTCGGCGACGAGGACGAACTGGCCTTTCTGCGCGAGGAGCGCGCCTTCACCAACCTCCAGCTCGTGGAGCAGCCGAACGGCGACTTCGCCCACACCATCGCCCGCCAGCTCTACTTCTCCACCTACCAGCACCTGCTCCATGCCGAACTGGCCACCGGGGACGGTCCGTTCGCCCCGCTCGCGGCGAAGGCCGTCAAGGAGGTCGCCTACCACCGCGACCACGCCGAGCAGTGGACCCTGCGGCTCGGCGACGGCACCGAGGCCGGCCACGAGCGGATGCGGCGGGCGTGCGAGGCGCTGTGGCGGTTCACCGGCGAGATGTTCCAGCCCGTGGAGGGCCTGGAGGCGGACTGGGCGGGACTGGAGACGGCCTGGCTGGAGTCCATCGGGGACGTGCTGCGCCGGGCCACCCTGACGGTCCCCGAGGGGCCGCGGACCGGGGCGTGGTCGGCGGGCGCGGGCCGGCAGGGCCTGCACACCGAGCTGTTCGGGCGGATGCTCGCGGAGATGCAGCACCTGCACCGCAGCCATCCGGGGGCGTCATGGTGACGGCGGCGACTGTCCTCGAGACCGAGCTGCTCCGCATCGCGGGCTCGGTCCCCGACCCCGAGCTGCCCGTCCTCACCCTTCAGGAACTGGGCGTGGTGCGCGCGGTGCGCGTGCGCGGCACGGACGCCGTCGACGTCGAGCTGACACCGACCTACACCGGCTGCCCGGCGATCGAGGCGATGTCCCTGGACATAGAGCAGGCACTGCGCGCACACGGCATGCGCGAGGTCAGCGTCCGGACGGTGCTCACGCCCGCCTGGTCGACCGACGACATCACCGACGAAGGGCGGCGCAAGCTACGGGAGTTCGGGATAGCACCCCCACGGGTGCGCCGGGACGCCGGACCGGTCGCCGTGGCCCTGGGGCCGACCCGCACCCTCGTCGGCGAACCCGCCGCGACCGACGGACCCGAGCCCGTGCGCTGCCCGCACTGCGGATCCGCCGACACCGAGCTGCTGAGCCGGTTCTCCTCCACCGCCTGCAAGGCACTGCGGCGCTGTCTGGCCTGCCGGGAACCGTTCGACCACTTCAAGGAGCTCTGAATGGCCCGCTTCCACCCGCTCCCGGTGGCCGCGGTCGACCGGCTCACCGACGACTCCGTGGCCCTCACCTTCACCGTCCCGCCGGAGCTGCGCGAGGAGTACCGGTACGTGCCGGGCCAGCATCTCGCGTTGCGGCGCCGGGCCGACGGGGTCGAGACCCGGCGGACGTACTCGATCTGCTCACCGGCACCCGAGCCCGGCGGCGAGGGGCCGCGCACCCTGCGGGTCGGGGTGCGGCTGGTCGAGGGCGGGGCGTTCTCGTCGTACGCGCTGAAGGAGGTGAACGTCGGGGACGAACTGGAGGTGATGACCCCGGCCGGGCGATTCACCCTGGAGCCCGCTCCCGGTCTGTACGCGGCGGTCGTGGGCGGCAGCGGCATCACCCCGGTGCTGTCGATCGTCTCCACGCTGCTGGCCCGCGAGCCCCGCGCCCGGTTCTGCCTGATACGCGGTGACCGCACGGCCGCCTCCACCATGTTCCTGGAGGAGGTCGCCGACCTGAAGGACCGGTACCCCGAGCGGCTGCAGCTGGTGACCGTGCTGTCCCGGGAGGAACAGCAGGCGGGGCTGCCGTCCGGGCGGCTGGACCGGGAACGGCTGACAGGGCTGCTGCCGGCGCTGCTGCCGGTGGACGAGGTGGCGGGCTGGTTCCTGTGCGGGCCCTACGGGCTGGTGCAGGGCGCGGAGCGGGCGTTGCGGGAGCTCGGGGTGGAGCGGGCCCGTATCCACGAGGAGATCTTTCACGTGGACGCCGGTGCGGCACCGGCGACGGTCACCGTGGCCCCGGCGCACAGCACCGTGACCGCCCGGCTCGACGGGCGTGGCGGCACCTGGCCGGTCCAGGACGGCGAGTCCCTCCTGGAGACGGTGCTGCGCAACCGCCCCGACGCGCCGTACGCGTGCAAGGGCGGGGTGTGCGGTACGTGTCGGGCCTTCCTGGTGTCGGGCGAGGTGCGCATGGACCGCAACTTCGCACTGGAGGCGGAGGAGACGGAGGCCGGATATGTGCTGGCCTGTCAGTCGCATCCCGTGACGGAGAAGGTCGAACTGGACTTCGACCGCTGAAGCACCGCTCCTCGCCCACCGTTCTCCTCCCACCGCTCACCTCGCGCCGTTCCCTTCGCACCGTTCCCTTCTTCTAGAACCTGTTCTATCTTGACGGACCGTCAGGTCAGCACCGCCGGACGGGCGGATCCGCCAGGAGGACAGGACCGTGGACTTCACCTTCACCGAGGAGCAGCTGGCGGCGGCCGAGGCGGCCAGGGGGGTGTTCGCCGGCGTCGCGCCGGACGAGGTGCCGAGCCCGGCGCTCACCACGGGCGCCGTGGCCGAGGACTTCGACCGGGCGCTGTGGTCCAGGCTCGCCGACGCCGACCTGCTGAGCCTGCTGCTCGACCCCGGGTACGGCGGCGCGGACCTGGACGCCATCGCCCTGTGCCTCGTGCTGCGGGAGTCCGCGAAGGTGCTGGCCCGGGTGCCGCTGTTGGAGAGCAGTGCCGCGGCGGCTGCCGTACAGGCCTACGGCGGCGAGGAGCTGCGGGCCGGGCTGCTGCCGCGCGCCGGTCGGGGCGAGCTCGTACTCACCGTCGCCGCGCACGGCCGCACCGGTCATGACCCGGCCGAACTCGCCGTGACGGCACGGCGGGACGGCGACGGCTGGGTACTGGAGGGGGTGCAGACGGCGGTGCCGTGGGCGTACGGCGCGGACCTCGTCGTCGTGCCGGCGCACACCGAAGCCGACCGGACCGTCCTCGCGCTGGTCCCCCTCGGCCACGACGGCGTCGTGCTCGCCGAGCAGGTCTCCACCAGCGGGGAGCGGCTGGGCGAGCTGCGTCTGCAGTCCGCGCGGATCGCGGCCGGGGACATCATCGACACCGACGGCGCCTGGGAGTGGCTGCGCGCGCTGCTGACCACGGGGACGTGCGCGCTCGCGCTCGGGCTGGGCGAGCGGGTGCTCAGGATGACCAGCGACTACACCGGCAAGCGGGAGCAGTTCGGCCACCCGATCGCGACCTTCCAGGCGGTAGCGGTGCAGGCCGCCGACCGGTACATCGACCTGCGGGCCATGGAGGCCACACTGTGGCAGGCCGCGTGGCGCATCGCCTCCGGGGCGCCGGGAGCGCTGCCCGCCGCGGGGGACGTCGCCGTGGCGAAGATCTGGGCGGCGGACGGCGTACGGCGGGTCGTGCAGACCGCGCAGCACCTGCACGGCGGATTCGGCGCCGACACCGACTACCCCCTGCACCGGTACCACGCCTGGGCCAAGCAGCTTGAGCTGTCACTCGGCCCGGCGGCGGCGTACGAGGAGACACTGGGGGACCTGCTGGCGGCCCATCCCCTGGGCTGACCGCCCGACCCGACGCCGAGGCCCCCGGCGCCAGGCTACAGAACGTGCCCGGGCTGTCCCTGGTCGGTGACGACGGGACGGCCCGCGGCCGCCCAGACCTGCATACCGCCGTCCACGTTCACCGCGTCGATGCCCTGCTGGACCAGGTACATCGTGACCTGGGCCGAACGACCGCCGGAGCGGCAGATCACGTTCACCCGGCCGTCCTGCGGGGCCGCCTCGGTCAGCTCCCCGTACCGCGCCACGAACTCACTGATGGGGATGTGCAACGCCCCCTCGGCGTGACCCGCCTGCCACTCGTCGTCCTCACGGACGTCCAGCAGGAAGTCGCCGTCCTTGAGGTCCGTGACCCCGACCGTGGGCACACCAGCTGAGAAACTCATGTTCCAGACGCTACCCGAAGAGGCTCGCGGGACCGGCCGGGCTACCCCTGCGCCAGCAGCTCCGCCAGCTCCGCCTCGCGCTCCGCCACGTCCCTGCGGAGCTTCTCGGCGATCTCCTCCAGGAGGGCGTCGGGGTCGTCGGGGGCCAGGCGGAGCATGGAGGCGATCGCGCTGTCCTCCAGTTCACGGGCGACCATGGTGAGCAGTTCCTTGCGCTGCGCCAGCCACTCCAGGCGGGCGTACAGCTCCTCGGCGTGGCTCGGGAGCTGCTCGGCCAGGGCGGGTCCCGCGGCCCACTCCTCGGCCAGCTCCCGCAGCAGTGCTTCGTCGCCGCGGGCGTAGGCGGCGTTGACGCGGGTGATGAACTCCTCGCGCCGCGCCCGCTCGGGCTCCTCCTGCGCGAGGTCCGGGTGGGCCTTGCGGGCGAGTTCCCGGTAGAGCTTGCGGGCCTCCTCGCTGGGGCGGACCCGCTGCGGGGGCCGTACCTCCTGCCCGGTGAGCATCGCCGCGGCCTCCGGGAACAGACCGTGGCCGTCCATCCAGCCGTGCAGCAGTTCCTCGACGCCCGGGATGGGCATCACCCGGGCCCGCGCCTCCTCGGCCCGCCGTAGGTCCTCGGGGTCACCCGTGCGGGCGGCCCTGGCCTCGGCGATCTGCGCCTCGAGCTCCTCGAGCCGGGCGTACACCGGGCCGAGACGCTGCTCGTGCAGCCGGGAGAAGTTCTCGACCTCGACGCGGAAGGTCTCCACCGCGATCTCGAACTCGATCAGGGCCTGCTCGGCGGCCCTCACGGCCCTCTCCAGCCGCTCCTCGGGCCGGGACGGCTGGGACTGCTCAGCTTCCGGGGTCGTCACCCGACCAGCGTAGGCCACCGGGACCCGCGTCCGATCCCGGCGCCCGGCCGGCCCCGGACGGCACCCCTGACGTGCCTCACACTCCCAGCTCCGCCGCGATCCGCCCCGACCGCACCGCCGCGACCAGATCAGCGTGGTCCGCCTCCGTGCGGTCGGCGTAGGCGACGGCGAACGCGGCCATCGCCTCGTCCAGTTCCTCGTTCTTGCCGCAGTACCCGGCGATCAACCGGGGATCTGCGCTGTGGGAATGGGCGCGGGCCAGCAGGGCGCCGGTCATACGGCCGTAGTCGTCGACCTGGTCGGCGGCGAGCGCGGCGGGATCGACGCTGCCCTTGCGGTTGCGGAACTGCCGTACCTGGAAGGGCCGGCCGTCGACCGTCGTCCAGCCCAGCAGGATGTCGCTGACCACCTGCATGCGCTTCTGCCCCAGTACCACCCGGCGTCCCTCGTGGCCGGGGGACGGCGTCTCGAAACCGGCCGTCACCAGGTGCGGGACCAGCGCGGAGGGGCGGGCCTCCTTCACCTGCAGGACCAGTGGTTCACCGCGGTGGTCCAGGAGCAGCACGACGTACGACCGGGTGCCCACGCTGCCCGTGCCGACGACCCGGAACGCCACGTCGTGCACCGCGTGCCGGGACAGCAGCGGAAGCCGGTCCTCGGAGAGGGTCGTGACGTAATCCTCCAGGGACGCCGCCACCGCCGCAGCCTCCGCGTCCGGTATGCGGCGCAGCACCGGCGGCGCGTCGACGAAGCGGCGCCCGCCGCCCTCGACGGCCTCGGTCGACTTGGCCGCGAACCGCCCGCTGGTGTTTGCCCGCGCCTTCTCCGAGACCCGCTCCAGCGTGCCGAGCAGATCATGCGCGTCCGTGTGCGAGACGAGTTCCTCGTCGGCGATGGCGTTCCAGGCGTCCAGCACCGGCAACTTGGCGAGCAGTCGCATGGTGCGGCGGTAGGCGCCCACCGCGCCGTGCGCCGCCTGACGGCACATGTCCTCGTCGGCGCCCGCCTCCCGGCCCGCCAGCACCAGTGAGGCGGCGAGCCGCTTGAGGTCCCACTCCCAGGGGCCGTGCACCGTCTCGTCGAAGTCGTTGAGGTCGATGACCAGACCACCGCGCGCGTCGCCGTACAGGCCGAAGTTGGCCGCGTGCGCGTCACCGCATATCTGGGTGCCTATGCGGGTCGTGGGCGTGCGGGCCAGGTCGTACGCCATGAGCCCGGCCGAGCCGCGCAGGAAGGCGAACGGTGTCGCCGCCATCCTGCCGACCCGGATCGGCGTGAGCTCGGGGATCCGGCCGCGGCTCGACTCCTCCACGGCGCTCACCGCGTCCGGGCGGGATCCGTCGAGGTCGAGGGTGCTGTGCGCGCCGCGCGGCACGCCTGCCCGCAGCGCCTTGCCCTCCTGCTTCGGTGAACCCTGCGGCGGCCAGTCGGCGAATCCGCGCACCCGGGGCAGCCGACGCACCTCTCCGGTGCCCGCCCCCGCTCCGGTGCCCGCTCCCGTGTCCGCCCCCGTTCCGGTGTCCGTCCCCGCCACTGCAGCACCGGTCTCGGTCATAGCGACCGCCTCCCCCGAACCACTCTCATGAACATCAACGTCTGCAGACCGTACAGCCGGTGGCGGAAACGCGTCAGACCCTGTGGACAACCGCCCGCCTGTGGAAAACCGCCGGTCGGACCGCCGGGGCGGCACGGGGTGCCTTCACCCGCGCAGATACGCCAGCACCGCCAGCACCCTGCGGTGCGTCTCCTCCGCGGGCGGGAGGTCCAGCTTGGTGAGGATGCTGCCGATGTGCTTGCCGACGGCCGCCTCGGAGACCACCAGGTGCCGGGCGATCGAACTGTTCGACCTGCCCTCGGCGACGAGCGCGAGCACCTCCCGTTCGCGTGGAGTGAGCCGTTGCAGCGGGTCCCGGCGCCGGCGCAGCAACTGCCGTACGACCTCGGGGTCCACCACGGTGCCGCCGGACGCGACGTCCTTCAGCGCGGAGACGAACTCCTCGACCTCTCCGACGCGGTCCTTGAGCAGGTAGCCGACGCCGGTTCCGTCGCCGGAGTCGAGCAGTTCGGAGGCGTATGCCCGCTGCACGTACTGGCTCAGCACGAGGACGGGCAGCGTGGGCCGGTGCGCGCGCAGCCGGACCGCCGCGTGCAGGCCCTCGTCCTGGAATCCGGGAGGCATGCGGACGTCCGTCACCACGATGTCCGGGCCGTGCTCCGCCACCGCGGCGACGAGGGACTCCGCGTCACCGACGGCCGCCGCGACCTCGTGACCGAACCGGGTGAGCAGACCGGTCAGGCCCTCCCGCAGCAGCACGCTGTCCTCGGCCAGCACTACGCGCAGCGCTCGGCCCTCTCCCGGGGAGTGTGGGGCCGGCAGGGTTCGCAAGGAATCTCCACGTGCAGCAGGGTCGGTCCGCCCACCGGGCTGGACAGGGAGAGTGTGCCATCCAGGACCGACACCCGGTCCGCGAGTCCGGTCAGCCCGCTGCCCCGGCCGGCCTCGGCGCCGCCCCGGCCGTCGTCGTGCACCCGCAGGACCAGCCGTCCGGCGCGGTGCCCGCCGCTCACGCGCGCGTGCGTGGCCGCGCTGTGCCGGTCGACGTTGGCGAGGGCCTCGCACACCACGAAGTACGCGGCCGCCTCCACCGGTTGGGGCAGCCGTCCGGGCAGTTCCAGGTCCACGTCGACGGGGATCGCGCACCGGTCCGCCGCGTCGGCGACGGCGGCCTCGAGACCGTAGTCGGCCAGGACCTTGGGATGGATGCCGTGGATCAGCTCCCGGAGTTCGGCGAGCGCGGTGCCCGCTTCGGTGTGGGCCTTGGCGAGTTGGTCGGCCAGTGGACCGGGCGGAGCGTCCAGGCGGGCCAGACCGAGCGTCATCTTCAGGGCCACCAGGCGCTGTTGGGCCCCGTCGTGCAGATCCCGCTCGATGCGCCGCCGCTCCGCCTCGAAGGCGTCCACCAACCGCGCGCGTGAACGGGTGAGTTCGGTCACCGTGTCACTCGGCGCCGGGGACAGCAGCAGCCGGGCCAGCGCGGCCCGGGCACCCGCCGCGGCCCCCAGCGCATAGCCGCCCGCGGCCAGCAGCACCAGCCCGAGCAGAGCCACCGCGGACGCCTCGGGCCAGCCGGTCACCGTCCACTGCTTGAGCACCTTCGTCTCGCGCCCCTCGCCGACCGTGGCCATCAGCAGCGGAGTGGCGACCAGGGACAGCGGGCCGCCCAGGACGAGCGAGACCATGAGGGCGTCGACCGGCCACAGCAGGCCCGCGAACAGCAGCGTGTACCCGAGCTCCCGCCACGTGGCCCGCTCCCGCAACCGCGTCAGCAGCCAGGCCCGCAAACCAGTGGCCGCGGGCGCCCGGTGCGGGTCGGCGACGGGCACGGCATCGACCAGACGCAGCCTGCGCCGCTCCACCGCCGCCACCGGGACACCGGCGAGGGCGGCCGCGAGCAACAGCGGCAGCCCCACGAGGGCCACGGCCAGGGCAGCGCCGGTCACCGCCGTCACCACGAGCACGGCGAGGGTGACGGCGCCGGTCACCGCACCGGAGAGCAGGTAGCCGGCCGAGCGCCACGGCCAGGCCGACAGCGGGAAGCCGGGCCGGGTCATGGCCTGCCACACGTTGCTCACGTTCCTGGGCGGCTGCATGCGGATCACCGTAGGAGACCGGGGCGGGCCCGGCCATCCGGCCAGGCAGGGGGGTCGGGGTATGCCTGGCCCTACCCCGGGTCTCGGTCCTGCCGCACTGCGCCGAGGGGACCCCGGACGGTTTGGTGGAGCCACCGACTCACGGAAGCACCGGCTCACGAAGCCACCGACCGGCGACGACCCCAGGGGGACCGATGACCACCGACACGATCAGACTGCACGCCGTCAGCAGGCGCTACCGGACGGGCGACGAAGTGGTGACCGCGCTCGACGGGGTCAGCCTCGGCTTCCCGCGCGGCACCTTCACAGCCGTCATGGGCCCCTCCGGCTCGGGCAAGTCCACGCTGCTGCAGTGCGCGGCGGGTCTCGACCGGCCCACCTCCGGGTCGGTGACGGTCGGCGGGACCGAGCTCGCGGGGCTGAGCGACAGACGGCTGACCCTGTTGCGACGCGACCGCATCGGGTTCGTCTTCCAGGCGTTCAACCTGTTGCCGTCCCTGACCGCCGAGCAGAACGTGGCCCTCCCCCTGCGCCTGGCCGGCCGCCGCCCCTCCCACGCGCGCGTGCGTGAGGCCCTCGACCGGGTCGGGCTCGCCGACCGCGCCCGGCACCGCCCGGCCGAACTGTCCGGCGGACAGCAGCAGCGCGTCGCCCTGGCCCGTGCCCTCATCACCCGCCCCGAGGTGGTCTTCGGCGACGAACCGACCGGCGCCCTCGACTCCCGCGCCGGCCTCGAGGTGCTCCGCCTGCTGCGCGACATGGTCGACCAGGAGGGCCGGACGGTGGTCATGGTCACCCACGACCCGGTCGCCGCCTCCTGCGCGGACCGCGTGGTCTTCCTCGTCGACGGCCGCCTCACCGGCGAACTGGGCGGCGCCGACGCGGGCCGGATCGCCGCGCACCTGACCGGACTGGAGGCCGCAGCGTGCTGACCCTCGCCATGAACACCCTGCGCACCCGTCGGGCCGCGTTCACCGGCAGCTTCCTCGCCCTCTTCCTCGGCGTCACGCTGCTCACCATGACGGGCCTCACCCTCGCCGCGTCCCTGCACGCACCGCGCCGCGCCCCCGAGCGGTTCGCCGCCGCACCGGTCGTGGTCAAGGGAGCGGACACCCTGCGCATGCCCACCCCGGCCGGTGAACGGGTGCTCGCACTCGCCCGGCCGCGTCCCGTCCCCGCGCCGACCGTCACCCGGCTGAAGCGGCTGGGAACCGTCGTCGAGGACCGCTCGTTCCCCGTGGGAGCGGACAGCGGCCCCGGCGACCTGGTCGGCCATCCCTGGTCCACGGCCGCGTTCGCCCCGTACACCCTCGACGCGGGCCGCCCGCCCCGTGCCGCGGACGAGGTCGTCGTCAGCGGCGGCTGGGCACGTCCGGGCGAGCGCGTCCGCACCGGCCACGGCACCGTCCGGGTCGTGGGAACCGCCACCGCGCCCCACGACTTCGAGCACGCCGTCTTCTACACCGACGGCCGAGCCGCCCAACTGTCCCCGGCCAGCACCCAGTTGGTCGTCGACGCGACCCCGTCAGCCGTACATGAGGTAGTAAAAGCCACAGAAGCCACAAACGGCCCGGAAGACGCCCACGGCACGGACGGCACGCACCTCCAGGTCCTCACCGGCGACGCCCGCCGTCTCGCCGACGCCGATCCCGGCCGGGACCGTGAGGCCCTCACCGCGCTGAACGCCCTGTTCGGCACGGCCGGCGGGGTCACGGCGTTCGTGTCGGTGTTCGTGGTGGCGTCCACCTTCGCCTTCTGTGTCGCCCTGCGGCGCCGGGAGTTCGGGCTGCTGCGCGCCGTCGGGGCGACCGCCGGGCAGATCCGCCGGACGGTGCTCGCCGAGGCCCTGACGGTCGGCGTGCTCGCCTCGGCGGCCGGCTGCGCGGCCGGTGCGTACGCGGCTCCGTGGCTCGCCGGACGGGTCGTCGCCGAGGGACTCGCCCCGCCCTGGTTCACCGTCGGCGGCAGCGTGTGGCCGTACCACCTGGGCTTCTGGACGGGCCTGCTGGTCGCGGTCGGCGGGGCACTGGCAGCCGCCTGGCGGGCAGGACGGACCGGGCCGCTCCAGGCGCTGCGCGAGGCGTCCGTGGAAGGCCGGGCGATGACGCCGGGCCGCTGGCTGTGCGGTACGGCGCTGCTGCTGACGGCTGCCGTGACGCTGTGCCTGGTTCTGGTCGGCGACCCGGGCGGGCTGCTGCACCGCAAGTCGTACGTGAGCCGCCCCATGCTGCTGATCACCGCGGTGGCCCTGCTCGCGCCCGCCGTGGTGCGTCCCCTGGTGCGCGCGCTGGTCCGGCTGCCCGGCGTAACCGGCCTGCTGGTTCGGCAGAGCGCGGCCGCCGGTGTGCGGCGCACCGCCGCGGTCGCCGCCCCGGTGCTGGTCACGGTGGCCCTCGCCGGCTCGCTGCTGGGCGCCACCGAGACGCTCGACGCGACGAAGGCCGCCGAGATCCGCGCCCGGACGACCGCCACCTTCGTGATCACCCCGGGGACCGACGCCTCATCCGGCGGACCGGCCGACGGACCGACCCGCGAACCGGCCGACAGATCGACCGTCGGACCGACCACCGGCGCCGGCTTCGACGCGGCGACGCTGCGCCGCCTGCGCGCGGTGCCGGGCGCCCGCCTGACGACGATCTCCTCCAGCGCGGTGTACGTCCTCGAGGACGGCGTGGCCCTGATCAGGTCCGAGGCCCGCGCCGCCGACCCGGCACGGCTGGCGTCCACCACCCGGTTGCCGCTGGCCGCCGGACGCACCACCGACCTCGACGACGACTCGATCATCGTCAACCAGGAGTGGCGGCGGCACACCGTCGGGCAGCTCGTCCGCGTCCGGCTCGGCGACGGCACCCCGCGAGCCCTGCGGATCGCCGCCGTCATGACCACCGGCACCGGCGACAACGGCGTCTACGTCACCCCGCGCAACGCCCCCGGCGCACCGGTCGACCGCGTCGACGTCGCCCTCGCGCCCGGCGCCGACGCGCACACCGTGGCCACGGCACTGCGCACGGCCGTACGCGCCTCGGGCGGCCGGGTGCTGACCAGGGAGCAGTGGCTGCGGGCGACCGGTCCGGGCACCGACCGCACCACCCGCCTCGGACTCCTGCTGGTCCTTGGCATCGCCCTGCTGTACACCGCCGTCTCGGTGGCCAACACCGCGGTGCTGGCGGCCTCGGACCGGCGGCGTGACCTGGCCCTCCTGCGCCTGTCGGGGGCGACCCGGGCACAGGTGCTGCGGCTGGTCGCGGTGGAGGCCCTGGCGGTGGTCGCGGTCGGCACCCTGCTCGGGCTGCTGGTCACCGCACTCAACCTCGGGGCGCTCGGCGCCGCCCTGCACCTGCTGTCGGCCCCGGCCGCCCCGCGCCTGCCGTGGACCGCCCTCGGCACCACCACGGCCGCCTGCGCGCTGCTCACGGTGACGGCCTCCGTCGTACCGGCCGCACGCACACTGCGACCCCACACGACACGCACGCCGCGCCCCCGCATGGCCTGAGAGACTCGTCACACCGCGCGACGACCCAAGAAACGACTACGGGCCCACCGTGATGATCACGATGGGCCCGTAGCCACTGTGCGCGAGGGGGGAGTTGAACCCCCACGCCCTTGCGGGCACTGGAACCTGAATCCAGCGCGTCTGCCTATTCCGCCACCCGCGCATTGGGTGTGTCTTCCGGCTCCGGCCCCTGCGGGCCGTTCCCCTTCCGACACCCAGAACATTAGCACGTCGTACGGGGCGGATTCACATCCCTTCCATCCGCCCGGCCTGCGGGCGACGCCACCCGCGCCCCGGCCGCCGGCCGCCGCGCACGTATCAAGGAGTACCTGTTCACGTATCAACCTCGTACCGGTCCGGGCCGTCTCCCCAAGAGGCGGACCGGGTCCACAGCCGGGTGCGGGACACTGGCCTTCACACACCTCTACGATCCTTGACAAGAGGAGTTCGAAGGGGAGGCGCCCGGGGAACCGGCTCTTTGCCGGGCGCGTGGATACGATCAGTAAGCAGTACCAGGCAACGCAGCACGGCAAGCAGCACACAAGCAGCACGGCAAGACAGGACGACAGCGACGGAGGAGGTGCCCCATGGGAGTCCTGAAGAAGTTCGAGCAGCGCCTCGAAGGTCTGGTCAACGGCACCTTCGCCAAGGTGTTCAAGTCCGAGGTCCAGCCCGTGGAGATCGCCGGTGCGCTCCAGCGGGAGTGCGACAACAACGCCACCATCTGGAACCGCGAGCGGACCGTCGTACCCAACGACTTCATCGTGGAACTGAGCGCGCCGGACTACGAGCGCCTCAGCCCCTACTCCGGCCAGCTCGGCGACGAGCTCGCCGGCATGGTGCGCGACTACGCCAAGCAGCAGCGTTACACCTTCATGGGACCGATCAAGGTCAACCTGGAGAAGGCCGACGACCTCGACACCGGCCTGTACCGGGTGCGCAGCCGCACCCTCGCCTCCTCCAGCAGCCAGCAGTCCCCCTCGGCACCCGCCGCCCCCGCCGCGTCCCCGCCCACCGGACGGCCCGGCCAGGGCGCCCCCGGCGGCTACGGCTACCCGCCCGCCGCCGCCCCGCCCATGCCCGCCGCCCCGCCCCCCGGCGCCCGCCCGGGCGGATACGGCTACCCGCAGCCCGCCACCCAGCGGCCCGCGGCCGCCCCGATGAGCGGCGGACGCACCCGCTACTGGATCGAGATCAACGGCACCCGCCATCAGATCTCCCGCCCGACGCTCGTGCTGGGCCGCAGCACCGAAGCCGACGTGCGGATCGACGACCCCGGCGTCTCCCGCCGGCACTGCGAGATCCGGACCGGAACGCCCTCGACGATCCAGGATCTCGGCTCCACCAACGGCATCGTGGTGGACGGGCAGCACACCACCCGCGCTACGCTCCGCGACGGCTCGCGGATCGTCGTGGGCAGTACCACCATCATTTACCGGCAAGCCGAAGGGTGAAGCGGGGGCAATGTCAGAGCTGACCCTCACGGTCATGCGGCTGGGTTTCCTGGCCGTACTGTGGCTGTTCGTGATCGTGGCCGTGCAGGTCATCCGCAGCGACCTGTTCGGTACGCGCGTCACCCAGCGCGGAGCGCGCCGGGAGGCCGCGCGCCCGCAGCAGGCCGCGGCCCGGCAGCAGGCCGCGCCCCCGCAGCAGCGCGGCCAGCAGGCCGGCGGCCGGCAGCGCCGCAACGCCCCCTCCAAGCTGGTCGTCACCGAGGGGACCCTGACCGGCACCACCGTCGCGCTCCAGGGCCAGACCGTCACCCTGGGCCGCGCCCACGACTCCACGATCGTGCTGGACGACGACTACGCCTCCAGCCGCCATGCCAGGATCTACCCGGACCGCGACGGCCAGTGGATCGTCGAGGACCTCGGCTCCACCAACGGCACCTATCTGGACCGGTCCCGGCTGACGACTCCCACGCCGATCCCGCTGGGCGCGCCGATCCGCATCGGCAAGACCGTCATCGAGCTGCGGAAGTAGTGCTACATCATGACTGAGCGCGAGCGGAGCGAGCACGCAGCGGCGGACCGCACCACGGCCCCCGGCGCGCTCCCGACCGGAGGGTGGGCAGTGTGGCTCGACACGACCGGCTGTACCCGGAGCCGACAGGCGAGGTGCGCATGAGTCTGTCACTGCGCTTCGCCGCCGGATCGCACAGAGGCATGATCCGGGAGGGCAACGAGGACTCCGGTTACGCCGGTCCGCGCCTGCTCGCCATCGCCGACGGCATGGGCGGCCAGGCCGCCGGCGAGGTCGCCTCCTCCGAGGTCATCTCCACCCTGGTCACGCTCGACGACGACGTTCCCGGCTCCGACATCCTCACCTCCCTCGGCGCCGCCGTGCAGCGCGCCAACGACCAGCTGCGCTCCATGGTCGAGGAGGACCCTCAGCTCGAGGGCATGGGCACCACCCTGACCGCCCTGCTGTGGACCGGTCAGCGGCTCGGTCTCGTCCACGTCGGCGACTCCCGCGCCTACCTGCTGCGCGACGGCGTCCTCACCCAGATCACCCAGGACCACACCTGGGTCCAGCGCCTCGTCGACGAGGGCCGGATCACCGAGGAAGAGGCCACCACCCACCCGCAGCGGTCCCTGCTCATGCGGGCGCTCGGCAGCGGCGACCACGTCGAGCCCGACCTGTCCATCCGCGAGGTCCGGGCCGGCGACCGCTACCTGATCTGCTCCGACGGCCTCTCCGGCGTCGTCTCCCACCAGACGATGGAAGAGACCCTCGCCAGCTACCAGGGCCCGCAGGAGACCGTGCAGGAGCTGATCCAGCTCGCCCTGCGCGGCGGCGGCCCCGACAACATCACCGTCATCATCGCCGACGTCCTGGACCTGGACACCGGAGACACCCTCGCCGCACAGCTGTCCGACACCCCCGTCGTGGTCGGCGCCGTCGCCGAGAACCAGCACCACCTGCACGACAACGGCATCATGCAGACCCCGGCCGGCCGCGCCTCCGGCCTCGGCCGCCAGGGCCACGGCCAGGGCGGCGGCGAGTTCGGCCCGCCCGGCAGCGGCGACACCACCGGCTACATCCCGGGCGGCAGCTTCGGCGACTACACCGACGACGACTTCACCAAGCCCCGCAAGGGCCGCAGATGGCTCAAGCGGTCCCTGTACGGCACCCTCGCCCTCGCCGTCATCGGCGGCGGCCTCTACGGCGGCTACCGCTGGACCCAGACGCAGTACTACGTGGGCACCAAGGACGAGCACGTGGCGCTGTACCGGGGCATCAGCCAGGACCTGGCCTGGGTGTCGCTGTCGAAGGTGGAGAAGGACCACCCCGAGATCGAACTCAAGTACCTGCCGCCCTACCAGCAGAAGCAGGTCAAGAACACGATCGCGGAGGGCGGCCTGAAGGACGCCCAGTCGAAGATCGGCGAACTGTCCGTGCAGGCCTCCGCGTGCAAGAAGGAAGCCGAGCGCCAGACGGCCGCGAACAAGAGCAACTCCAAGACCGGCCAGGACAAGGCTTCGGGCACCACGGGAACCACCAACACCTCCTTCACGTCCAAGGCCTCGCCGACACCGAACCCGTCGGGCACGACGCCGTCCCCTTCGAATTCGAAGTCTCCGTCCACGACCCCGTCCGCGACCCCCAGCCCCGGCCCCACCCTCTCGGAGGATGAGCAGAAGGTCGTCTCGCTGTGCGGTAAGCAGTAGGCAAGCCGTGAGAGGCCCCGTCACACGATGAGCACTACCAACCAGTCGACGCACCACACGTCCACGATCGGCGCGATCGGCGCCCCCAGCCGCCGCAACACCGAACTGGCGCTCCTGGTCTTCGCCGTCGCCATCCCGGTGTTCGCCTACGCCAACGTGGGCCTGGCCATCAACGACCAGGTACCCGCGGGCCTGCTGAGCTACGGCCTCGGCCTCGGCCTGCTGGCCGGCGTCGCCCACCTCGTCGTCAGGAAGTTCGCCCCGTACGCGGACCCGCTGATGCTGCCGGTGGCCACCCTGCTGAACGGACTCGGCCTGGTCGTCATCTGGCGCCTGGACCAGTCCAAACTGCTGCAGCAGATCAACGTCGCGGGCGGCAAGGCGACCAACCAGCTGATCTACACCGCCCTGGGCATCGCGCTCTTCGTCGCCGTGCTGGTCTTCCTCAAGGACCACCGCACCCTGCAGCGCTACACCTACATCTCCATGGTCGGCGCGCTCGTACTGCTACTGCTCCCGCTGGTACCCGGCCTCGCCTACCCCGTGTACGGCGCGAAGATCTGGATCCACATCGGCAGCTTCACCATCCAGCCCGGCGAGTTCGCCAAGATCGTCCTGGCGGTCTTCTTCTCCGGCTACCTGATGGTCAAGCGGGACGCCCTCGCGCTCGCCAGCCGCCGTTTCATGGGTCTCTACCTGCCGCGCGGCCGCGACCTCGGCCCGATCCTGGTCGTCTGGTTCATCTCGATCCTCATCCTGGTCTTCGAGACCGACCTCGGCACCTCGCTGCTGTTCTTCGGCATGTTCGTGATCATGCTGTACGTCGCCACCGAGCGGACCAGCTGGATCGTCTTCGGTCTGCTGATGTCCGCGGCCGGCGCGGTCGGCGTGGCCAGCTTCGAGCCGCACATCCAGGTCCGCGTGCAGGCCTGGCTGAACCCGATGCACGAGTACCTGCTCAGCCGCACCCCGGGCGTCACCGGAACCCACTCCGACCAGCTCCAGCAGGCCCTGTGGGCGTTCGGCTCCGGCGGCACCCTCGGCACCGGCCTCGGCCAGGGCCACTCCGAGCTCATCCGCTTCGCCGCCAACTCCGACTTCATCCTCGCCACCTTCGGCGAGGAACTCGGCCTCGCCGGCATCATGGCGATCCTCCTGCTCTACGGCCTGATCGTGGAGCGCGGCGTACGCACCGCCCTCGCCGCCCGCGACCCCTTCGGCAAGCTGCTCGCCGTCGGCCTGTCCGGCGCCTTCGCGCTGCAGGTCTTCGTGGTGGCCGGCGGCGTGATGGGCCTGATCCCGCTGACCGGTATGACGATGCCGTTCCTGGCGTACGGCGGCTCCTCCGTCATCGCCAACTGGGCGCTCATCGGCGTACTGATCCGCATCAGCGACACCGCCAGACGACCGGCGCCCGCCCCCGCCAGCAACCCCGACGCCGAGATGACCCAGGTGGTCCGCCCGTCATGAACAAACCCCTGCGCCGGATCGCGATCTTCTGCGGCCTCCTCATCCTCACCCTCCTCATCCGGGACAACTGGCTGCAGTACGTCAGGGCCGACAGCCTCAAGAACGACACCAACAACCGCCGCGTCACCATCGCCCGCTACGCCACCCCGCGCGGCGACATCATCGTCGACGGCGACCCCATCACCGGGTCCACGGAGACGAAGAACAACGACCTGAAGTACAAGCGCACCTACAAGAACGGCCCCATGTGGGCGCCGGTCACCGGGTTCGCCTCCCAGGCCTTCGGCGCCACCCAGCTGGAGTCCATCGACGACGGCATCCTCACCGGCGACGACGACCGGCTCTTCTTCCGCAAGACCCTCGACATGATCACGGGCAAGCAGCAGCAGGGCGGAAACGTCGTCACCACCCTCAACGCCGCCGCTCAGAAGGCCGCGTACAACGGACTCAAGGCACAGGGCGGCAAGGGCGCCGTGGTCGCGCTCGAACCCTCCACCGGCAAGATCCTGGCCCTGGCCTCCTACCCGTCGTACGACCCGTCGTCCTTCGCGGGCAACAGCGACGCCGACGCCAAGGCCTGGAAGAGCCTGCTGAAGAAGAACAACCCCAACGACCCGATGCAGAACCGCGCGCTGCGCGAGACATACCCGCCGGGCTCCACCTTCAAGGTGGTCACCGCGGCGGCCGCGCTGGAGAACGGGTTGTACAAGTCGGCCGACGAGAACACCGACTCGCCGCTGCCGTACATCATGCCGGGCACCACGACCCCGCTGAAGAACGAGGGCAACATCCCCTGCAAGAACGCCACCCTGCGCGTGGCGCTGAAGGTGTCCTGCAACTCCGTCTTCGGCAAGATCGGCGCCGACCTCGGCAACGACAAGATGCTGGCCGAGGCGAAGAAGTTCGGCTTCGACGCCGAGCAGTTCACCCCGGTCCGCTCCAACGCCTCGGTGTTCTCCGACAAGATGGACCGGTCGCAGACCGCGCTGTCCTCGATCGGCCAGTTCAACACCGCCGCGACCCCGCTCCAGATGGCCATGGTCGCCTCCGCCGTCGCCAACGACGGCAAGCTGATGAAGCCGTACATGGTCGACGAACTGGAGTCCTCCGGCCTCGACCCGGTCGCCAAGACCGAACCGGAGGAGCTCAGCCGGCCCCTGACTCCGAAGAACGCGCAGATCCTGCAGTCCATGATGGAGACGGTCGTCAAGGAGGGCACCGGCCAGAAGGCGCAGATCGGCGGCGGTGTCACCGTGGGCGGCAAGACCGGTACCGCCCAGCACGGCGTCGAGAACAGCGCGAACCCGTACGCGTGGTTCATCTCCTACGCCAAGCTCGCCGACGGCAGCTCGCCGGTCGCCGTGGCCACGGTGATCGAGGACGACCAGGCAAACCGTGAGGACATCTCCGGCGGCGGCCTCGCGGCGCCGATCGCGAAGAGCGTGATGGAGGCGGTCATCAACTCCAAGAAGTGACTCCGCTCACGTCCCCCTCACATCGGTGCACGTTGCGATACCGGTCCTGTATCGGGTGACGGGCTTGGCCAGGTCACACAAAGCGAGCCGGGTACGGTAGGCCCGGACGACAGCCTCCGGCTGCACACACATGTGACGGCCGGGACCGACGGAGAGGGCTGGTAGGGAACTATGGAAGAGCCGCGTCGCCTCGGCGGCCGGTACGAGCTGGGCCAGGTGCTCGGCCGTGGTGGCATGGCCGAGGTCTACCTCGCTCATGACACGCGCCTCGGCCGCACCGTGGCGGTGAAGACGCTGCGCGCGGACCTCGCGCGCGACCCGTCCTTCCAGGCCCGGTTCCGCCGGGAGGCCCAGTCGGCCGCCTCACTCAACCATCCCGCGATCGTCGCGGTCTACGACACGGGCGAGGACTACATCGACGGGGTCTCGATCCCGTACATCGTGATGGAGTACGTCGACGGCTCCACGCTCCGTGAGCTTCTTCACAGCGGCCGCAAGCTGCTGCCGGAGCGGTCGATGGAGATGACCATCGGCATCCTCCAGGGCCTGGAGTACGCCCACCGCAGCGGCATCGTCCACCGCGACATCAAGCCGGCGAACGTCATGCTCACGCGCAACGGCCAGGTCAAGGTGATGGACTTCGGCATCGCCCGCGCCATGGGCGACTCCGGCATGACCATGACCCAGACGGCAGCGGTCATCGGCACCGCCCAGTACCTGTCGCCCGAGCAGGCCAAGGGCGAGCAGGTCGACGCCCGCTCGGACCTCTATTCGACCGGGTGTCTCCTCTACGAGCTGTTGACGGTCCGCCCGCCCTTCGTCGGCGACTCCCCCGTGGCCGTCGCCTACCAGCACGTCCGCGAGGAACCGCAGCCGCCGAGCGTCTTCGACCCCGAGATCACGCCCGAGATGGACGCGATCGTCCTCAAGGCCCTGGTCAAGGACCCCGACTACCGCTACCAGTCGGCCGACGAGATGCGCGCCGACATCGAGGCCTGCCTCGACGGCCAGCCCGTCGCGGCCACGGCGGCGCTGGGCTCGGTGGGCTACGGCGGCTACCCCGACGACCAGCCGACCACGGCCCTGCGCTCCGAAGCGGGCGCCGGCGCCACGACCATGCTGCCGCCGATGAACCCGGACGACGGCGGCTTCGGCTACGACGACCGCCCGGACCGGCGCCGCCAGCCGAAGAAGAACAACACCTCCACCATCCTGCTCGTCGTGGCGGGCATCCTGGTGCTGGTGGGCGCGATCCTGATCGGGAAGTACGCGTTCCCCGGGCACAACGCGGGTGACGAGACCTTCCCGGCTCCGAACTTCGTGGACCACACGCAGTCCGAAGCGGAAAGCATGGCCCAGAACCGCGACCTGAAGGTCTCGATCACCAAGAAGGCCTGCGGCAAACCGGCGAAGACGGTCTGCGCCCAGAACCCGACCGAGGGCACGGACGTGAAGAAGGGCGACACCGTCACCCTGACCGTGTCGACGGGCACGCCGAAGGTCCAGGTGCCGGACGTCCGCGGCATCCAGTTCGACCAGGCCGAGGCCCAGCTCAAGGAGAAGGGCTTCGAAGTCGACAAGAAGGTCGTGGTGTCCACCCAGCCCCCGGGCATCGTCACCGCCCAGAATCCGAAGGGCGGCACGACGCAGCAGAAGGGCACGACGATCACCCTCACCGTGGCCAAGGCCGAGGCGAAGGCGACCGTCCCCGACGCCACCGGCAAGTCCTGCGACGAGGCCAAGGCCCTGATGGCGTCCAACAACCTGGTCGGCAACTGCACCGACGTGGAGACCGACGACCAGTCCAAGGTCGACAAGGTCATCGCTACCGACCCGGCAGCCGGCACCCAGCTCAGCAAGAACTCCCCGGTGCAGATCCAGATCGGCAAGGCCAAGCAGAACCAGCAGACGCCGGTGCCGGACGTACGCGGGCAGAACGTGAAGCAGGCCAGGGAGACGTTGCAGAAGGCCGGGTTCACCAATATCCAGTTCGCCAACGGCAGCGACCAGAGCGACACGGCGATCGTCGTCAACCAAAACCCGCAGGGGAATTCCCAGGTGGGAGACCCCGGCAACACTCCGATCACCCTGCAGACCGTCGGCTTCGGCAACGGCAACAACGACGGTGGGAACAACGGCGGAAACAACGACGGCGGAAACAACGTCTTCGGCGGTGTGACCGGCTGACGTCCTGCCCGGCTCCACATCGTGCTCCTCGCCGACCGGTTCGGTGGGGAGCACGATGCTCACTCGTACGAGTCCGGCAGCAGCACCATCACCTGCGTCTGGAACCCGGCCGACACGACGGGCATGTCCGCCGACGGCAAGGTCGAGTACGACATCGCCGATGACGGAAAAGACCCGGTCGCCTTGCACCCTGGCCCGGGACACCGCCGCCGACCTGACCGGCACCGGCTGACCACGACCCGCTGACCACGGTCAGCCGGCGAACATACGAATGGCCCTGCGGACCGCTCCGCAGGGCCGTTCGCGGCTTGCACAGTGCTAGCCGCGCAGTTCCTTCGGCGGTGTCCGCTTGCCGTCCACCTTGTCCACGCGGACCAGTTCCCCCCACACCACGTACCGGTACCGGGACGTGAACACCGGCGTGCACGTCGTCAGGGTGATGTAGTGGCCGCGCTTCGTGACGCCCGACTCCTTCGGGACCGAGGTCAGGACCTTGACGTTGTACTTCGAGGTCTCCGGGAGGATGTCGAAGACCTTGTAGACGTACCACTTGTCCTTCGTCTCGAAGACGATCGGGTCGCCCACCCTCACCTTGTCGATGTTGTGGAACTTGGCGCCGTGGCCGTCACGGTGGGCCGCGAGGGCGAAATTGCCCGTCTTGCCGGAGGTCGGGAGCGTGGCCTTGACCGGGTCCGTGTAGTAGCCGGCCACACCGTCGTTCAGCACGTCCGTCGACGTGCCCTTCTCCACCAGGACCTCGCCGTTCCTCATCGCCGGGACGTGCAGGAAACCGATGCCGTCCTTGGTGTCCAGCGCCCCGGGCCCACCGGCGTTCGACGAGCCGTGGGCCCAGTCGTCACGGACCTTGTCGGCCTGCTTGTGCGCCGTGCGGTCGGCGACGACGTTCGTCCACCACAGGGAGTAGACGACGAAGAGGCCGAGCACCAGGCCCGCCGTGATGAGGAGTTCACCGAAGAAGCTGACCGCCATCGCGATCCGGCCCGTTCGCCGGCGCCGGGGAGTGCGCGCCGCCTCGGGCGCATCCGTGTGTGCTTCGGTGTCGTCGGCGGTCGCTGCCACTGTTCATCTGCCCTTACTCGACGAGCGCATCCGGCTTGCCCTTGCTGCGCGGCCGTTCCTCGACCATCTTGCCCCAGACGATCAGCCGGTACTTGCTGGTGAACTCCGGCGTGCACGTGGTCAGGGTTATGTAGCGGCCCGGCCCGGTGAAACCCGAGCCCTTCGGGATGGGATCCAGCACACTCGTGTTCGAGGGGGCCGTCACGGGCAGCATCGAGGTCATCTTGTAGACGTAGTAGGTGTCCTGCGTCTCCACGACCACCGCGTCACCCTTCTGCAGCCGGTTGATGTACCGGAAGGGCTCACCGTGCGTGTTGCGGTGGGCGGCCAGGCCGAAGTTGCCCGTCTTCGCGCTCGGCATCGCCGTCTTCAGCGCACCCTCGCCGTAGTGGCCCACCATGCCCTTGTCGAGCACCTTCTTGTTGCTGACGCCCTCCGCTATCGGCGCCACCACGTCCAGCTTGGGGATGTGCAGGATGGCGAAGCCCTGCCCCGGCTCGAAGGTCCCCGGGGCGCGCTTGCCGCTCGCCCAGTCCTGCTGGAGGGTGTCCGCCTCCTTGCCGGCCTGAGCGTGCGCACGCACGTTCGTCCACCACAGTTGGTAGGTGACGAACAGCAGCATCACCACGCCGGTGGTGATGAACACCTCGCCGATCACCCGGCTCGCGACGACGGCAGCGCCCGGTTTACGGGCCTTGGCCGCCCGCCGGGCCTCGACACGTGACAGCGGCGTCCCGGTCTTCGGCTCCTCCGGCGGCTCCTCCACGGCCTCCCGAGCGGCGCTATGGCGCCCACCACGACGCTTGGCGGCCTTTCTGCGGGCCGCCCGGCCACCGGACCGGGTTCGTGTGGCAGAAGTGGCGTAAGAGGCCTCAGAAGCCCGCCGGGGCAGCGGATCCGGTATCCGCAGCGCCATCGTCTCCTCGTCGACGGGACGCGGATACGGCTCCTCGTGCGCCCCCGGCCCGTACCAGTCCCCACGCGCACCGGAAGCCTCGTACGACTGATCCCCGTACGAGGCATCGGTCTCGCGCTCCGGGCGCAGCGCGGTCACGCCGTGGCCCTGCCCACCACCGGGGCGAGCCCCGCCGACCTGGCCACGGCCCCCTGGTCGCCGCACTCCGCCAGCCAGTTGGCCAGCATCCGGTGGCCGTGCTCGGTGAGCACCGACTCGGGATGGAACTGCACACCCTCGACGGGCAGTTCACGGTGGCGCAGCCCCATGATGATGCCGTCCTGCGTACGGGCGGTCACCTGGAGCTCGGTCGGCACCGTCGCCGGCTCGGCCGCCAGGGAGTGGTAGCGGGTCGCCGTGAACGGGGACGGCAGCCCCGCGAAGACACCCCGTCCCTCGTGCTCCACCAGCGAGGTCTTGCCGTGCAGCAGCTCCGGCGCGCGGTCCACCACACCGCCGTACGCCACCTGCATCGACTGCATGCCCAGACAGACACCGAACACCGGGACACCCGTCGAGGCGCAGTGCCGGACCATGTCCACGCACACCCCCGCCTCCTCCGGAGTTCCCGGTCCCGGCGACAGCAGCACCCCGTCGAAACCGTCCTGGGCGTGGGCCGTCGACACCTCGTCGTTGCGCAGCACCTCGCACTCGGCGCCCAGCTGGTACAGGTACTGGACCAGGTTGAAGACGAAGCTGTCGTAGTTGTCGACGACGAGAATCCGCGCACTCACTGGTTGTCCACCGTCACATCGTTGAAGGGCAGCAGCGGCTCGGCCCAGGGGAAGACGTACTGGAAGAGCACGTAGACCACGGCCAGCACCAGCAACAGTGAGATCAGCGCCTTCACCCACGCGCTTCCCGGCAGATGCCGCCAGATCCAGCCGTACATGCCGTCCCTTCCGTTCCACCCACGGCACCAGACTCACGCCGTACCTCACCAGACTAACGGCGCAGAGCCTTCGGTCTGCCTGCCTCCACAGGCTGTGTGGAGTCCAGGTGCGCCCAGACGATCAGCCGGTGACTGTGCCCCCATTCGGGATCGCACGTGGTCAGTGTCAGATACCGTCCCGGACGCGTGTACCCGGACTTACGTGGCACAGGGTCGATCACTTCAACATCACTCGGGACGGTTTTGTAAGGCCCTTTGTCGATCCGATACGTGAACCAGGTGGTTCCGTCCGTCAGCACGACCGCGTCCCCGGGCCGCAGCTCGGGAAAGTCCTTGAAGGGGTCGCCGTACGTACGCCGGTGACCCGCGACGGCGAAGTTGCCCTCCTGACCCAGCCGCGCGGTGCGCCCGTAGTGGGCGAGCCCCTTCTTCAGCACGTCCGTGCCGGTGCCCTCGAGCACGGGCTTGTTCCACGTGAAACCGAGCCGGGGGATGTACATGATCGCGAAGGGCTTGCCGTACGTGTAGGCCGCGGGTTTCGCGGGAGCGCGGGACGCGGGAGCACGGGAGCCTGAAGCCGACGCGGGGTTCGTGGGATGCACGGCCCCCTGCGACCACTGCCGCTGCAGCTGGTCGATCTGGTCGTTCATCACCCTGTCGGCCTTGACGCCGGTCCAGAACAGCACGTAGACCACGAACAGCACGATCAGGGTGCCCACGGTGATGCAGAGCTCGCTGACGGTCCTGACGATCACGCGCACCGGCGGCTCCTGGAGGGGGCACCTACTTCACGGGCTTCGCGTAGTGCAGGTCCACTGTGCCCGAGTAGCCCGGCAGAGTCACCGTCCCGTCCTCGGTGACTTTCCAGCCGAGGCCGTAGACGTTCACGTACACCATGTAGGTCTGGATCGCCTGGGAGTCCGACAGCGCCTGCTCCAGCTTCGTCGGATCTCCGACCGCCGTGATCTTGTACGGCGGCGAGTAGACCTGGCCCTGGAGGATCAGGGTGTTGCCCACGCAGCGCACCGCGCTGGTGGAGATCAGCCGCTGGTCCATGACCTTGATGCCCTTGGCCCCGCCCTGCCACAGGGCGTTCACCACGGCCTGCAGGTCCTGCTGGTGGATGACCAGGTAGTCGGGCTGAGGCTCGGGATAGCCGGGGAGCTTGGCGGTGGCGTTCGGCGGGGCGTCGTTGAGCGTGACCGTGATCGCCTTGCCCTTGAGCTTCTCCGTCCCCGCGTTCTTCTCCAGCCCGGAGAGCTTCTCGTCCTGCGCCTTGGTGCTGCCGTCGTCCCGCTCGGCCAGCGACTCGACGTCGTCCCGCAGGGCCGCGTTGGACTCGTCCAGCCCCTTGTTCTTGTGGCTGCGCTCCTGGATGAGGTCCGACAGCTTCAGCAAGGAGGAGTCCGTGCGGATGTCCGTGCCCTTGGCCGTGTCGAAGCTGGTGAAGAAGATCAGCCCGGCGAGGGCGAAGACCGCCGCGGTCAGGACCCGCACCGGCCGGAAACGGGAACCTCGCGCAGGCGGGACAGGGGGGACGATGGTGGCAGGCGGGACAGGGGCGTCGGGGCCGCCAGCGGTGGAACCCGTTGATCCCGTCCCGGGAGAGTCGGCAGAATTGCTCAACGTACCCTTATCTCCTTCGGCGCCGCGGAAGCACTACGCTAACGGACGCCCGGGGGAGCGCTCAGTGTGCCCTTGTACGCTGCCCCGGAGCCCGACCCAGCCACCTGCGCGGCCACGCAGCGCATCGACAGGAGAGACCCTCGTGCCGAAGTCACGTATCCGCAAGAAGGCCGACTACACGCCGCCGCCGTCGAAGCAGGCCACGGCCATCAAGCTGACCAACCGGGCCTGGGTCGCGCCCGTCATGTTGGCGATGTTCCTCATCGGCCTGGCCTGGATCGTCGTCTTCTACGTGACGGACGGGTCCCTGCCGATCGACAAGCTGGACAACTGGAACATCGTGGTCGGCTTCGGCTTCATCGCCGCGGGGTTCGGCGTCTCCACGCAGTGGAAGTAGCGCCTGCTTCCCGGTGAACGCAGCTCTGCCCAGGGTTATCCGTTGAGTTATCCACAGCCCCTGTCCACACGCTGGGGATAGAAAACGACGATCTGTGGATAACCCGTCGGACGTTGACGCCGGTACGACTGCCCTACTACCCGACGACCACACTCACGCCCCCTGTCTGACCTGGGAAAACTCACCTGAGCGGCAGGGGGCGCAGCTGTGTCCGCACCCTGTGCACCAGATCCACCACAGACTGTGGACAACGGTTCGGTATCAGGTGAGCTGAGCGGTCCTGACCAGCGTCAGCAGCACCACGACGGCCAGCACGAGCGCGCAGCTGCCGTACTGGATCAAGGCGCGCCGTCGGCGTGGGGCGTGAACCATGGCGTAACCGCATGCGAGGCCTGCCACGAGGCCGCCGATGTGGGCCTGCCAGGCGATGTTCATGCCCGGGTTGAAGGTGAAGACGAGGTTGATCACCAGCAGGGCGACGATCGGCCGCATGTCGTAGTTGAGCCGGCGCATCAGCACGGCGGTCGCACCGAAGAGGCCGAAGATCGCGCCGGAGGCGCCGAGCGAGGCCTGGTTGGGCTCGGCGATGAGATACGTGAGTGCGCTGCCGGCCAGTCCCGAGGTGAAGTAGAGGGCCAGGTAGCGGGCGCGGCCGAGGGCGGCCTCCAGAGGTGCTCCGATCCACCACAGGCTGAGCATGTTGAACAGGATGTGGATGTAGCCGCCGTGCAGGAACATGGCGGTCACGAGTCGGTACCACTGCCCCTGGGCGATGCCCTCGACGGAGCCGAGCAACGGTACATAGGCCTGGCCCAGGAGTTCGAACCGGTCGGTGAACCGGTTCCCGACGGACATCTGCACCAGGTACACGGCCAGGTTCAGGCCGATCAGCAGCTTGGTGACCAGCCGGGGGTCCGCGGTGACCGTGCCTCCGGCGAGGGTGCGGGGCCGGGAGGCGGACGGCGCCGGGCCCGTGCCGGAACCGCCGCGGACGCAGTCGGGGCACTGGAAGCCCACGGAGGCGCTGACCATGCACTCGGGGCAGATGGGGCGCTCGCACCGGGTGCAGCGGATGCCGGTCTCGCGATCCGGGTGCCGGTAGCACACGGGCACGCTCGCGGCGGCCTGCGCGCTGCCTGCGGCCTCCTGGTCCATGGGAGTCACCTCGGTCGTCTCGTGGCCACTGCGCCACCCCGCTCATCCTTACGGACGAGCGGGACTATTGGTTCCCCGGCCCGTCTCAGCCCTGGCGTCGCTCGATGACGACGGACTCGATGACGACGTCGTTGACCGGCCGGTCGTTGGGCTTGGTGGTGGGGACCGCGGCGATGGCGTCCACGACCTTCTGGCCGGCCGGGTCGGCGACCTCGCCGAAGATGGTGTGCTTGCGGTTCAGCCAGGTCGTCGGGGAGACGGTGATGAAGAACTGCGAGCCGTTGGTGCCGGGTCCGGCGTTGGCCATGGCGAGGAGGTAGGGCTTGTTGAAGGACAGGTCCGGGTGGAACTCGTCCTCGAACTCGTATCCGGGGCCGCCGATGCCGCTGCCGAGCGGGTCGCCGCCCTGGATCATGAAGCCGCTGATCACCCGGTGGAAGATCGTGCCGTCGTAGAGCTTGTCCTGGCTCGTCACGCCGGTGGCCGGGTGCTTCCACTCCCGCTCGCCCTGGGCGAGCTCGACGAAGTTCCTGACCGTCTTCGGCGCGTGGTTCGGGAAGAGCCGGACCTCGATGTCGCCGTGGTTGGTCTTCAGGGTGGCGTAGAGCTGCTCGGCCACGATCTGCCTTCCGTTGTCTTCCTGTGACCCCCTGATCCTTGCACGCTCCGGGCCGTGCGTGGTCCGACGGTGTCGTATGGGCGCGAATCGTTCCGGCACGGGCGCGCGCGACGGCGATCCGTGGCATTGTCGGCATTGTCGACGACAGGCGCTTGTTGCCCAGTATTCACCCGTTATGCATGCGGGGCACGGGGCGTGAGCGGTTCAGGGCGGCACCCGTATGCCCGTCCTCGCATGCCGCATGTCCCACCGACAGGCATGATCCGTAAAAGGGTGGAAAGTCGAAATACCGTACGCCACCGAGGAGGAGGAACCCGTGACCCGCATCGACAGCGTGCGCGCCGCGACCGGCTCGGCGAAGGACAGCGTGCTGCACGCCGCGGAAGTGGTGGCGCCCTACGCCGACACGGCCAAGGAGCGTGCCGCGCACTACGCGCAGGAGGCACGTGTACGGCTCGCGCCCAAGGTGACGCAGGCCGCCGGACAGGCCCGCGCCCAGTACGACGCCCGTCTCGCACCCCGGCTGGAAGTGGCCCGTACGCAGGCCATGTCCCATGTCCCACCGAAGGTCGACCAGGCGGCCCACCAAGCGGCCGTCCGGACCCGCAAGGCCGCTCGGCAGGCCGCCGACTACTCGCGGCCGAGGATCGAGCAGGCGGTGGCGGCCGCCGGGCCGGTACGCGACGAGGCCGCCGCGCGGGGTGCCGCCGCGCTGGCCGCGCTGCGCGGCCAGGTGACGCCGAAGGAGATCCAGAAGCTGGCCCGCAAGCACCGAAGGCGGGCCAGGGCGGGGCGCCTGGCCAAGGCACTGGCCGTGGTGGGCGCCGTGGCCGGCGGTGCCTTCGCCGCCTGGAAGTGGTGGGACAAGCAGGCCAACCCCGACTGGCTGGTGGAGCCGCCCGCCGCGACGGAGGTGCCCGAGTCGGGCCGACTGTCGTCGGTCGACGGCAGCGGTGAGGCCCCGCTCGACCCCGAGGTCCAGGCCAAAGCGGCCAAGGACGCCGAGGAGGACGCGGCGGACCGCGACGAGCGCGGCTGACGCCGCGCCGCCGGAGCCAGCGCCGCAGTCAGCGTCGGCGTCGGCGAAAACAGTGGGGCCGGAGACCCTGGTCTCCCGCCCCACTGTTTTTTCGCAAACATCTGCAAATCGCCGCAAACAGTGCGTATCGCCGCCGGGTGAGCCGTGGTGAGCCGCATCGGCCGCGAATACTGCCCGGAGAGGCACGGCGAGGGGCCGGTCCGGTGCCCGGACGGCTCCTGGACACGTGCCCGGCCGTACATCGCGCACCCAGCGCGGCCCGCGCACGCGAAAGCCCCTCCGATCTGCTGAGTCGCAGGCCGGAGGGGCTTTTGTGCTGTGGAGCCTAGGGGAGTCGAACCCCTGACATCTGCCATGCAAAGACAGCGCTCTACCAACTGAGCTAAGGCCCCGAATGCAGGCATCCCCCGGAAGAATCACACACCGGAGGGCGCCGCAGACCAGAGTACCGGGTCACCCCCGGGATCTCGCAAAAAAGTTGGGGTCCCCGTCGGCGACCACGCTCCGTAAGATGCCCCTCGTGGTTCGCTACAGCGAACCCACGTTCAGGGGAAGCGATGGGGAGACGCAATGGACGCCGCACAGCAGGAAGCCACCGCAAGAGCGCGGGAGCTGCAGCGGAACTGGTACGGGGAGCCGTTGGGGGCGCTCTTCCGTAAGCTCATCGACGATCTTGGTCTCAACCAGGCTCGTCTCGCGGCGGTTCTCGGACTGTCCGCGCCGATGCTGTCGCAGCTGATGAGCGGTCAGCGCGCGAAGATCGGCAATCCGGCGGTCGTCCAGCGGGTACAGCTGCTGCAGGACCTGGCGGGGCAGGTCGCCGACGGCAGTGTCAGCGCCGCGGAGGCGACCGAGCGGATGGACGAGATCAAGAAGTCCCAGGGGGGATCGGTGCTCAGCAACACCACGCAGACGACGAGCAGTTCGGGCGCGCCCACGGTGAAGCGGGTGGTCCGCGAGATCCAGTCGCTGCTGCGCTCGGTGGCCGCAGCCGGCGACATCATCGACGCCGCCGACACCCTGGCCCCGAGCCATCCGGAACTCGCGGAGTTCCTGCGGGTGTACGGCGCCGGCCGCACCTCCGACGCGGTGGCGCACTACCAGTCCCACCAGAGCTGATTCCACGGCCCGGGGAGGGGTCGTAGCTCTCGTCACGGGGGAAGCACGTCACGGGGGAAGCACGTCACGGGGGAAGCGCGTCACGGGGGAAGCGCACGGGGGCCGCAGGGGGAGGAGCGACGGACGGTCATGGGTGAGATCTTCGCCGGGCGGTACGAACTGGTCGACCCGATCGGACGCGGCGGAGTGGGCGCGGTCTGGCGTGCCTGGGACCAACGCCGTCGCCGTTACGTGGCCGCCAAGGTGCTGCAGCAGCGCGACGCCCACTCCCTCCTGCGCTTCGTGCGGGAGCAGGCCCTGCGGATCGACCACCCTCATGTGCTCGCTCCGGCGAGCTGGGCCGCGGACGACGACAAGGTCCTGTTCACCATGGACCTGGTCGCCGGCGGCTCACTGGTCCACCTGGTCGGGGACTACGGTCCCCTGCCGCCGCGGTTCGTCTGCACGCTCCTCGACCAACTTCTGGCCGGCCTGGCCGCGGTGCACGCCGAAGGGGTGATCCACCGGGACATCAAGCCCGCCAACATCCTTCTGGAGGCCACCGGTACCGGCCGTCCCCGGCTCCGCCTGTCCGACTTCGGCATCGCGATGCGGCTGGGCGAGCCGCGGCTGACGGAGACCAACCTCGTGGTGGGGACGCCCGGTTACCTCGCGCCGGAGCAGATGCTCGGCGCCGAACCGGACTTCCCCGCCGACCTGTTCGCCGTCGGCCTGGTCGCCCTGTACCTGCTCGAGGGCGCCAAGCCCGACGCGAAGGCCCTCATCCAGTACTTCGTGGAACACGGCACGCCCGCCGCGCCCAAAGGCGTTCCCGAGCCGTTGTGGCAGGTCGTGGCCGCCCTGCTGCAGCCGGACCCACAAGCCCGCTTCCGGACCGCCACGGGGGCGCGCAAGGCCCTCGTCGCCGCCGCGGAACTCCTGCCGGAGCCCGGCCCCGACGACGAACTGATCGAGATCTTCGACCAACTCGGCCCGTTGCCCCCGGGGTTCGGTCCGCGGGGGCCGTCGGGGGCGGGCTCGAAGCCGGGGGCGGACGAAGGCGCGTACACGGACGGGGAGCACGAGGGTACGAGCACGGGCGCGGGTCCGACGGACCGATCCGTCTCGGACACCGGCAGCTTCCGCCTGCCGCCCCCGCAGCATCCGCCGACGCGGACGCCCACGCCGACGCCGCCACAGGCGCCCATGCCCACGCCCACACCCACGACACAAAGCCACAGCCCCGCGCACGCCTCCCCGTACGCCCCGTACGCCCCGTCGGCCCCCTCGCCGTCGTACGCCGAGTCGGCGCCCCCGTACGCCCCGGGGCACCCGCCGACCCCCACCGCTCCGTACACCGCCCAAGTCCCCCACGTGCCCCAGGTCCCCCAGGTCCCCCGGGCCACGCGTGCCGCACACGCCGCACAGCCCCGGCGTCGGCCCGGGCCCACGCGGAGCGTCGTCGTCCCGGTCCTGCTGCTGGCGCTAGCCTGCTACGCGGTCGGGTTCTGGGCGCTGGCCCGCGTCTGAGCCGCGGCCCTGCGCCGGGCGGTCAGGGTCCACAGCCCGAGGCCTGTCAGCAGCAGCGTCCCGGCGCCGATGCCGCCGGCGGCGAGGGCCTTCATGGCGGTACCACTCCCGGGGGCCTCGCCCGTGATCGCGGCCTCCCGGTCGCCGGCGGTGACTTCGAAGAGCTTCGCGGGTTCGGACTGCCCGGCGTAGCCGGGGCCGGCGTGCGGTGTGCCCTCGACGCGGACGCGCAGTGTCAGCTCGTACGGCCCGTCGCCGAAGGTGGCGGCGACCTGTCCGCCCAGATGGACGGCGAGGTAGTAGTACCCGGCGAAGCGCATGGCGTTGACCTGGCCGCTCACGGCGTACCGGTTGGCGTACTCGACGGGCGGCAGGGGGTCGAGGGCGGCCGCCGTCTGGCGGCCGGTGTAGCCGTCCGCCGCGTCGGCGACGTCACCGCGGACGGGGTTGTACAGCGCCAGGCCGAGGGCGCCGGTCACATAGCCGTGCCCGGCGGTGGTGTTGCCGAGCTCGGCAGTGGCGTACAGCTGCTGGCCCCAGTCGACGGGGACCTTGTAGAAGAGGGTCTGGCCCGGCCGCACACGGGTGCCCCAGACGCCCTGTCCGAGGGACCGCGCACCGGCGAAGCCCGCGCCGCCGGTGCGCTCCTTGCGGGTGCCGGTGAGGGGCTCGGGGGAGGCGGAGTCCCAGTCCTCGGGTGCCGCGGTGCCGTCGGCCTTGGCTCTGGGTGGCTCGGTGACCGGGGCGATCTCGAGGCCCCATGCCTCGGTGGAGGACGCGCCGCCGGACCCGGATCCGGACCCGGACTTGGACCCGGAAGCGGTCGCGTCGAGGCGTTCGACGACCACGTAGTACGGACCCGCGCCCTGGCACTGCGTCCTGCCCGCCTCGCGCATGCCCAGCGCGGTGACGGGATGCGGGCTCAGGCCGCCGCCGAAGCGGGCGGAGGCGTAGGAGCAGGAGGTGCCGTGGGTGTCCTGCACCGACACGGTGATGCCGTCGGTGGCCGCGACGGTCGCGTCGGACGGGGGTACGGCGGTGACGGGGACGTAGGCGGTGTCCGGGGCGGTGAGGTCGATGCGGTAGTAGAGCGTGGCCTTCCTCGCCAGGGAGCTGCGGTAGGTCCGGCCGGGCTCGAGCTGTTCGGCGTCGGTGGTCCTCGCCGTGCCCTTCACGGACCGGGCCCCCGGGGCGAACGCGTAGCCGCCCGGCGACCCGGTCGCGGTGCCGTCGGCGGCCGCGACGCCCGGCAGGCCGGTCACCGCGCCGATCAGGGCCGTGGTGACGGCGAACCGTACCGCCGTCCGCCACCACGCCGTAGGCCACCGTCCCGTCCCCATGCCCGCCCCCTCGCGCTTGTACCGGACCGTCGCCCATCCTGCAACACGAAACCCCGACCGCGAGGGCGGTCGGGGCCTGCTCAGATTTCGGTGTTTCCGGTACTCACGAACCCGTGGGCACGGAGTCAGTCGCCTCCGTCCACAGATCCTGCTCGGCGCGATCCGCCTGGATCTGGCGGTACACGAGGAGCCCGCCGATGGCGGCCAGTGCGACCAGGAGAAGCTTCTTCACCGCGCGACCTCGTCTTTCGTTGACGTAGGGGACCTCTGGCGCCCGACTATACACACCGACCGATATCGATCGGTGACCTACATCCGGACCCCAACTTCGGTCCACGTGAGAACAATTTCTTTCTCTTACGCCCATCCGAGTGGTGTTCATCTGAACATCGCCGCGCCACGGGCGTCGGTCCACCACTTCGCGGCCCTCATACACATGATGAGCAAAGTACGCAAATCGCCCGACCCGAAAGTGAGGGGACCATGGCCGGCAACAGGGTCATGAAGCTGTGGACCGTCATCGTGACCGCCTTCCTCGCGCTGTGCACGGCGCTCGGATTCGTCACGGCGGCCACCGCCGCGGCCGCACCGCGGACCGAGGAACCGTGCAGCAGCCCCGCTGTCCAGGTGGCGGCCCAGCTGCTGACCCCCTGGTCCCGGTTGTACGCCGCGTCACTGCCCCCCACGATGAAGCAGCGCATCCAGGCCGAAGCCCACGGCAAGTCCCCCGGCTGCCGCCGCCGTCCCGTCCCCGACCACGAGGCGTCCGCCCCGTCCGAGCACACGGCCCCGCTGCAGACCTGACGCCCCCGGGCGGCACCCCGGCGACACATCGACACAACGGCGAGTTTGCGTACAGCACCCGCACAGAGAGACCCCCGACCGGCAGAACCGGTCGGGGGTCTCGTCGTATGCCACCGGACCTGCCACTGTCAGTAACGGCACTGCTCACTGTCCGTCGCCGGCATCACGACGCTTGGCGAACCCTCCACCCCGGATCTGAAGCACCGCGCCGAGCACGACGAGCCCCTGCGGCTGCCGGTCAGGGTCAACACGCCTAGGACTACGACAAAGCAGCCGGAGCCCAACATGATCCACGCCGACATGGCATCCCTCCGCAGGAAGCCTGTTTCGCTATGCCTGGCTGATCAGCACGCCAACAGCACACAGGGCGAATGCAAGCCCCATCAGGCTCTTCTTCCCGCTGCGGCTGGAAGCCTGCCGCTGGAGTTCCCGCGCACCGAGCGCCGCTCCGCAGAGCAGGAGAGTGCCGGCAACGACGCGTCTGATCACTTGCACGGGCACCCGCTCAACCCTTCACCGAGGTCTGCAGCGCTCACGGTACAGGCGGCCGACGAACGTTGCCCCCTGCACGCCTCCTGACGATTGGTGTCAACCGTGGGTGCCAAAAGACCCCCGGCCCTGTGGACCGGGGGTCTTTCTGCTGGTGGGGCTAACAGGATTTGAACCTGTGGCCTCATCCTTATCAGGGATGCGCTCTAACCAACTGAGCTATAGCCCCGCCGCGCTCTGCGGAGTGTGTCCCGCGCGCTGACTCCTGAAGATTAGCGCACGACCGGGGCAGTCCCAAAATCGGTTGTCGGGGGACCGTCAGCCGAGGTGGGACAGCGGATGGAAGGGGCGGATCACTCGTCCTCGGCGAGGGTCAGCTCGATACCACCGACGAAGCCCGCGGAGAGGTTGTAGATGAACGCGCCGAGCGTGGCGAGGGCGGTGGCCAGGACGACGTCGATGACCGCGATGATCGTGGCGAACGTCAGGACGTGCGGCAGCGAGAGGAAGGCCTGCAGGTCGAAGCCGCTGGACTCGGTGGAGCCGGTGGCCTCCGAGATCTGGCCGCCTACCGTCGAGAAGACGCCCATCGCGTCCAGGACCATCCACAGCACCGCGGACGCGACGACCGTGCAGATGCCGATCGCGATGGAGAGCAGGAAGCTGACCTTCATCACCGACCACGGGTCGGCCTTCGCCACCCGCAGCCGCGCCTTCCGCGTGCGGGGCGCCGTGCGCGCCGCTCCGGCACCGGCACCGGTGCGCGGACGGCGTACGGCCGCTCCGGTCGCCCCGGCGCCCTGTGCGGGGTAGGCCTGCGGCGGGTGGTACGGGCCGGAGGGCTGCTGAGGCTTTCGTTCCCCGGGCAGCGGCGAGGCCGCCTCGGGCGCCGGCTGGGCGTCACGGCCTCTGGTGTCCGACACGGTTCCCCCCTGGGATCCACGGGAGTCGGGCGAGGACGAGTCCGCCGCGGACGGCTTGACCGCTTTCAGATTGGTGGTCTGCGGATCCGACTGCGCGGCGCTCGCGGCGGAGCCACGGCCGCCGCCGCCCGTTTCCGTACCCGTGGAGGTACCGGCCGACCCGGCGCCCGTGGCTCCGCTCACGATGACTCACTCCTCGTGCTACTCGTCCGAGGGCGCCTCACCCTCGTCCGTGCCGGTGGTCGCGGCACCCTCGGCGGTCTCGTCGACGGCCACGTCGCCGTCGACCTCCTCCGCCTCGCGCCCCGCCTCGGCGTTACGAGCGATACCGACGACGGCATCGCGCTTGCCCAGGTTGATCAGTTGGACGCCCATGGTGTCACGGCCCGTCTCCCTGACCTCGTTGACTCGCGTACGAATCACACCGCCGGAGAGGGTGATGGCGAGGATCTCGTCGTTCTCCTCGACCACCAGCGCGCCCACGAGCGAACCGCGGTCCTCCACGATCTTGGCGGCCTTGATACCGAGGCCGCCGCGACCCTGGACGCGGTACTCGTCGACGCGGGTCCGCTTCGCGTACCCGCCGTCCGTGGCAGTGAACACGAACGTACCGGGTCGAACAACATTCATCGAGAGCAGCTCGTCGCCCTCGCGGAAACTCATCCCCTTGACACCCGAGGTGGCGCGGCCCATGGGGCGCAGGGTTTCGTCCGAGGCGGTGAACCTGATCGACTGCGCCTTCTTGCTGATCAGCAGCAGATCGTCGTCGGACGAGACGAGCTCGGCTCCGATCAGTTCGTCGTCGGAACCGTCCTCGCGCTCCCGCAGATTGATCGCGATGACACCGCCGGAGCGGGGCGAATCGTAATCCTTCAGAGGCGTCTTCTTGACCAGGCCGGCCTTGGTGGCCAGCACCAGGTACGGCGCCGCCTCGTAGTCCCGGATCGCGAGGATCTCGGCGATCGCCTCGTCCGGCTGGAAGGCGAGGAGGTTGGCGACGTGCTGTCCGCGCGCGTCCCGGCCGGCGTCGGGCAGCTCGTACGCCTTCGCCCGGTACACCCGGCCCTTGTTGGTGAAGAACAGCAGCCAGTGGTGCGTGGTCGAGACGAAGAAGTGGTCGACGATGTCGTCTTCCTTCAGCTTCGTGCCGCGCACGCCCTTGCCGCCGCGCTTCTGCGCCCGGTAGTCGTCCGTCTTCGTCCGCTTGACGTAGCCGCCGCGCGAGACGGTGACGACGATGTCCTCCTCGGCGATCAGGTCCTCGATGGACATGTCGCCGTCGTAGGGCACCAGCATGGTCTTGCGGTCGTCGCCGTACTTCTCGACGATCGCGGTCAGCTCCTCGCTGACGATGCCGCGCTGACGGACCGGGGAGGCGAGGATCTGGTTGTACTCGTTGATCTTCGCCTGGAGTTCGTCGTGCTCCTGGACGATCTTCTGGCGCTCCAGGGCGGCCAGTCGGCGCAGCTGCATCTCGAGGATGGCGTTGGCCTGGATCTCGTCGATCTCCAGGAGCTCCATCAGGCCGCCGCGCGCGACCTCGACGGTCTCACTGCGCCGGATCAGCGCGATGACCTCGTCGATGGCGTCCAGGGCCTTCAGCAGGCCCCGCAGGATGTGTGCCCGCTCCTCGGCCTTGCGCAGCCTGAAGCGCGTACGGCGGACGATGACCTCGATCTGGTGCGTCACCCAGTGACGAATGAAGGCGTCCAGCGACAGCGTCCGCGGCACACCGTCGACCAGGGCCAGCATGTTGGCGCCGAAGTTCGTCTGCAGGTCGGTGTGCTTGTAGAGGTTGTTCAGCACGACCTTGGCGACCGCGTCCCGCTTGAGCACGATGACCAGGCGCTGGCCCGTGCGCGACGACGTCTCGTCGCGGACGTCCGCGATCCCGCCGACCTTGCCGTCCTTCACCAGGTCGGCGATCTTCTGCGCGAGGTTGTCGGGGTTCACCTGGTACGGCAGCTCCGTGACCACCAGACACTGGCGGTTCTGGATCTCCTCGACCTCGACCACCGCGCGCATGGTGATCGAACCGCGGCCCGTCCGGTAGGCCTCCTCGATGCCCTTGCGGCCGACGACGAGCGCGCCGGTCGGGAAGTCCGGGCCCTTGATGCGCTCCATGAGCGCGTCCAGGAGCTCCTCGTGCGAGGCCTCCGGGTTCTCCAGGTACCACTGGGCGCCGGCCGCGACCTCGCGCAGGTTGTGCGGCGGGATGTTGGTCGCCATGCCGACCGCGATGCCGGCCGAGCCGTTGATCAGCAGGTTCGGGAAGCGGGCCGGCAGGACGGTCGGCTCCTGGGAGCGGCCGTCGTAGTTGTCCGTGAAGTCGACGGTCTCCTCGTCGATGTCACGGACCATCTCCATCGACAGCGGCGCCATCTTGCACTCGGTGTAGCGCATCGCCGCCGCCGGGTCGTTGCCCGGGGAGCCGAAGTTGCCGTTGGAGTCCACCAGCGGCATCCGCATCGCCCACGGCTGGGCGAGACGGACCAGGGCGTCGTAGATCGAGGAGTCGCCGTGGGGGTGGTAGTTGCCCATCACGTCGCCGACGACACGGGCGCACTTGTAGAAGCCGCGCTCGGGGCGGTAGCCGCCGTCGTACATGGCGTACAGGACGCGGCGGTGGACGGGCTTGAGACCGTCGCGGACGTCGGGCAGCGCACGGGACACGATGACGGACATCGCGTAGTCCAGGTACGAGCGCTGCATCTCCGTCTCGAGCCCGACGGGCTCGACGCGCATCGCGACTTCGCCGCCCTCTTCGGGGGTGACGGGAGTGTTCTCGTCGGCCATTGCTGGTGAGGATCCTTCCTGGTGCGGTCAGCTGAGACCGACTCAGATGTCGAGGAAGCGGACGTCCTTGGCGTTGCGCTGGATGAACTGGCGGCGGGCCTCCACGTCCTCGCCCATGAGGACCGAGAACAGGTCGTCGGCCTGGGCGGCGTCGTCGAGGGTGACCTGGCCGAGGACCCGGTGCTCCTGGTCCATCGTGGTCACGCGCAGCTCCTCGGCGTTCATCTCGCCGAGACCCTTGAAGCGCTGGATCGAGTCCTCGCGGACGCGCTTGCCGCGCTGCCGGCCCATCTCGATCAGCGCGTCGCGCTCACGGTCGGAGTACGCGTACTCGGTGTCGTCCCGGCCCCACTTGATCTTGTAGAGCGGCGGGCGGGAGAGGTACACGTGCCCGGCCTCGACCAGCGGCCGCATGAAGCGGAACAGGAAGGTCAACAGCAGGGTGCTGATGTGCTGGCCGTCGACGTCGGCGTCCGCCATCAGGATGATCTTGTGATAGCGGAGCTTCTCGATGTCGAAGTCCTCGTGCACGCCCGTGCCGAAGGCCGAGATCAGCGCCTGAATCTCCTGGTTCTGCAGGATCTTGTCGATCCTGGCCTTCTCGACGTTGAGGATCTTGCCGCGGATCGGAAGGATCGCCTGGTACTCCGGGTTGCGGCCGGACTTGGCCGAGCCGCCGGCGGAGTCACCCTCGACGATGAAGATCTCGCACTTGGTCGGGTCGTTCGACTGGCAGTCGGAGAGCTTGCCCGGCAGCGAGGCCGACTCCAGCAGACCCTTGCGGCGCGTCAGATCACGGGCCTTGCGGGCCGCCACGCGCGCGGTGGCCGCCTGAATGCCCTTGCGGATGATGTCCGCGGCCTCGACCGGGTTGCGGTCCAGCCAGTCGTTGAGGTGCTCGTAGACCGCCCGCTGCACGAAGGTCTTCGCCTCCGTGTTGCCCAGCTTGGTCTTGGTCTGGCCCTCGAACTGCGGCTCGCTCAGCTTGACCGAGATGATCGCCGTCAGACCCTCGCGGATGTCGTCACCCGTGAGGTTGTCGTCCTTGTCGCGCAGCAGCTTCTTGTCCCGCGCGTACTTGTTGATCAGCGAGGTCAGCGCCGCACGGAAGCCCTCCTCGTGCGTACCGCCCTCATGGGTGTGGATGATGTTGGCGAAGGAGTACACGCCCTCGCTGTAACCGCTGTTCCACTGCATCGCGACCTCGAGGGACAGGCTCTTGTCCTTGTCCTCGGCCTCCAGGTCGATGACCGTGGGGTGCACCAGGTCACCCTTGCGGGAGTTGAGGTACTTCACGAAGTCGACGATGCCGCCCTCGTAGTGGTACGTGACGGTCTTGACCTCGTCCTTCTCGTCGGTGCCCGCCTCGTCCGCACCGGTGACGGCCTTCGCCGACTCGCGCTCGTCGGTGAGCTTGATGGTCAAGCCCTTGTTGAGGAACGCCATCTCCTGGAAGCGCCGCGAGAGCGTCTCGAAGGAGTACTCGGTGGTCTCGAAGATGTCCGGGTCGGCCCAGAAGGTCACCGAGGTGCCGGTCGCCTCGATCGCCTCGTGCTTGGCGAGCGGGGCCGTGGGGACGCCCATCTTGTAGTCCTGCGTCCAGCGGTGGCCGTCCGTCCTGACCTCGACGGACACCTTCGACGACAGGGCGTTCACGACGGAGACGCCGACGCCGTGCAGACCGCCGGAGACCGCGTAACCGCCGCCGCCGAACTTGCCGCCCGCGTGCAGCACGGTCAGCACGACCTCCACGGCCGGCTTCCCCTCGGAGGGCACGATGCCCACCGGGATGCCACGGCCGTTGTCGACGACACGCACACCGCCGTCGGCCAGGATCGTCACGTCGATGGTGTCCGCGTGCCCGGCCAGCGCCTCGTCGACGGAGTTGTCGACCACCTCGTACACGAGGTGGTGCAGGCCGCGCTCCCCGGTCGAGCCGATGTACATACCGGGTCGCTTGCGGACCGCGTCCAGACCCTCGAGGACGGTGATGGCGCTGGCGTCGTACGAGGCCGTGACCTCCCCGTTCGAGGAGGTCGCCGGGCCGTTCGCGCCCGCGTCGGTGGACGGGATGTTCTCGTTGGGGTTGCCGGAATCGGCCACGAAGCGCCCTTTCTGGCACTGGCACAGCACGAGCCGGGCTCCTGTAGGTGCCCCCTCTGGGAGGGTTGCCGGAGCGGCTGCGGCATGTTGCGTTGGTCAAGCCCTGATCAGCGTTGCTCAGCTTTTCCCGGACGGTCCCCACGTTCGGGGCGGGATTGTCTTCCAGTCTACCGGTAGCGCCGACAGTGATGGGGGTTTGCCGGTACCTGAGTCCGCATGTGCCGCCCTCAACCGGTCTCGCCCGGGTCCCGATATACGGAAGGGGGCTCCAAGAGGCTCACAGCGGCACTCAGCGCTTCGGGGCGTCAACCCGTCGCTACTCCCCGGCCAGCCCAGGATTCGCAAGAGCGTGCGGGGAGCGTCCCGCCCGGCGCCGAACCGCCGCAACGCACCCGCAGCGGGCCCCCGTGACCTTCTGGTGTGAGTTCCGTCACCCGTAGGTGTCACCGGGTCCCGTGCTGCCCGGGGCACGCAGCGGACCATAGCGACGGGTGGGTCCACCGGGCCCGTACACCTTGATCAACCGGACCGCGCCATGCCCGAGATCCTCATTGAGACGGGCCACCAGCGTCGGCCCCAGCAGACGCAGATTCGTCGCCCAGGCCGTGGAGTCGCAGCGCACGACCAGTACCCGCTCGTCCTCGTCGTACTTCTCCGGAACGCAGTGCTTGGCCACGTCCTCGCCGACGATCTGCGGCCAGCGGCCCATGACACCGCCCACCGCCGCCGGAGTCTCCCAGCCCCGCTCGGTGATCAGCCGGTTGATCGCCGCGCCCAGCGCCATCGGATCACGGCCGTCCGCGCGCGCGCCGGAACGCAGACCGCCGCGCCGCGCCTGCTTCTTCTGCTGCGCCGCGTCACCACGCGCGCGTGCCTGCTCCTTCGCCGCGCGCAGCGCCACGCGCGCGAGATCGACACCCGAAGGCTCGCGCCCCTTCTCGCTCGCCTTCTCGGCGCCCTGCTGCGGACCCTTCTCGGAGCCGGGACCCTCGGTGCTCATACGCGCTCCACCGTCCCCCCGGACACGGCGTACCGGGCGCCCGCCAGCACATGCGGTACGTCGTCGTCGACCGCGGCCGTCACCAGCACCTGCTCACCCGGCGCGACCAGCTCGGCCAGACGCTCACGCCGCCGGGCGTCCAACTCGGCGAAGACGTCGTCGAGGACCAGCACCGGCTCATTGCCCTCCGCGCGCAGCAGGTCGTACGACGCCAGACGCAACGCCAGCGCGAAGGACCAGGACTCGCCGTGGGAGGCGTACCCCTTGGCGGGCAGCTCACCGAGCTTGAGAACCAGATCGTCCCGGTGCGGGCCCACGAGAGTGACACCCCGCTCGATCTCCTGCGTACGGGCGTCCGCCAGGGCCGCCATCAACTGCGCGTACAGATCCTCACGCGTGTGCGCCTCACCGGGCGCCGACGGCTTGTACTCCAGGGCGACCGGGCCACCGCCCGGAGCCAGCTGCTCGTACGCCTTGTCGGCCAACGGCCGGACCGCGGCGATCAGATCCAGCCGCTGGGCCAGCAACTCGGCGCCGGCCCGCGCCAGATGCTGGTCCCACACGTCCAGCGTGGACAGGTCCATCGAGCGACCACCGTGCCGACGGGCCAGCGCCGCCGACTTCAACAGCGTGTTGCGCTGCTTGAGCACCCGCTCGTAGTCGGAGCGCACCCCCGCCATGCGCGGAGAACGCGCGGTGATCATCTCGTCCAGGAAGCGGCGCCGCTCCCCGGGATCGCCCTTGACCAGGGCGAGGTCCTCGGGCGCGAACAGCACGGTCCGTACGATCCCCAGCACGTCCCGCGGCCTGACCTGCGAGGACCGGTTGATGCGGGCCCGGTTGGCCCGGCCGGGGTTCAGCTCCAGCTCGACCAGCTGCTGCCGCTCGCCCTGCCGGACCTGCGCGCGGACGACCGCGCGATCGGCGCCCATCCGCACCAGGGGCGCGTCGGAGGCGACACGGTGGCTGCCGAGCGTGGCCAGGTACCCGACCGCCTCCACGAGGTTCGTCTTGCCCTGTCCGTTCGGGCCGACGAAGGCCGTGACACCCGGGTCGAGCGGGACCTCGGCCCGGGCGTACGAGCGGAAGTCGGCCAGCGACAGGTGCGTGACGTGCATGGTCGTTCGCCGACCTCCCCCAGGGTTGTGGATCGCCGTGCGACCCTGTGGACAACTTCTTCGGTCTCCGTCGCTTTCCTCGGCCTTCGCCGAGCCCGCGCTACGGCTTCTTCTCGACCGCGTGGCCACCGAACTGGTTGCGCAGCGCGGCGACCATCTTCATCTGCGGCGAGTCCTCCTGACGGGAGGAGAACCGCGCGAACAGGGACGCGGTGATCGCCGGCAGCGGCACCGCGTTGTCGATGGCGGCTTCCACGGTCCAGCGCCCCTCGCCCGAGTCCTGTGCGTAACCCCGCAGCCCGGCCAGGTGCTCGTCCTCGTCGAGGGCGTTCACCGCTAGGTCGAGCAGCCAGGAACGGATGACCGTGCCCTCCTGCCAGGAGCGGAACACCTCGCGGACGTTCTCCACGGAGTGGACCTTCTCCAGCAGCTCCCAGCCCTCGGCGTAGGCCTGCATCATCGCGTACTCGATGCCGTTGTGGACCATCTTGGCGAAGTGCCCGGCACCCACCTTGCCCGCGTGCACCGCACCGGAGTCGCCCTCCGGCTTGAGCGCGTCGAAGACCGGCTGCACCTTGGCGACGTTCTCGGCGTCGCCGCCGTACATCAGCGCATAGCCGTTCTCCAGGCCCCAGACGCCGCCGGAGACCCCGCAGTCGACGAAGCCTATGCCCTTGGCGGCCAGCTCCTCGGCGTGCCTCTCGTCGTCCGTCCAGCGGGAGTTGCCGCCGTCCACGACCACGTCGCCGGGCTCCAGCAGCTCGGCGAGCCGGTCGATCGTCGACTGGGTGGGGGCACCGGCCGGGACCATCACCCAGACCACGCGCGGGCCCGAAAGCTTGCCCACAAGCTCTTCCAGGCTGTGGACATCCGCGAGGTCAGCGTTGCGGTCGTATCCGACGACGGTGTGGCCCGCGCGGCGGATCCGCTCGCGCATGTTGCCGCCCATCTTGCCGAGGCCGACGAGACCGAGCTCCATCAGTTGTGTTCCTTAGGTCGCTGTGTGGCGTGAGAGGCACTGTCGTACCTGTGTCCGAGCCTAAACCCGGACTCTCCCGCACAGCTGTGGGCATACGCGCTCATTCGTATGCCCTCACCTGCAGCTTTAGCCGTCGCACACGCGCGGTCGGCCGCAGCCTCAGCCGCTGAGCCGCACCGGCATGATCAGGTACTTGTAGGCCTCGTCCGCCTCGGCGTCCACCGCCGGCTTGCCGCTGAGCAGGGCGGGCTTGGTGGACGTCGTGAACGACAGCTGGGCCACCGGGGAGTCGATCGCGCTCAGGCCGTCCAGCAGGAAGGTCGGGTTGAAGGCGATGGAGATGTCGTCGCCCTCGAGCTGGGCGTCGACCCTTTCCACAGCCTGTGCGTCGTCGCTGGAGCCCGCCTCCAGGATGAGCACGCCCTGCTCGAAGCTGAGCCGCACCGGGGTGTTCCGCTCGGCGACCAGGGCAACACGCTTGACGGCCTCCACGAACGGGGCGGTCTCAATCACCGCGACGGAGTTGAACTCGGTCGGGAACAGCGTGCGGTACTTCGGGAGGTCGCCCTCCAGCAGGCGGGTCGTCGTACGGCGGCCGGCGCCCTCGAAACCGATCAGGCCCTCGCCCGCGCCCGACCCGGCCAGCGCCAGGATGACGTTGTCGCCGCTGGTCAGCGCCTTGGCGGTGTCCTGGAGCGTCTTGGCGGGGACCAGGGCCACCGCGGAGACGTCAGGGCTCTCCGGCTTCCACAGGAACTCGCGGACCGCGAAGCGGTAGCGGTCGGTGGAGGCCAGCGTCACCGTGTCGCCCTCGATCTCGATGCGCACACCGGTGAGCACGGGCAGTGTGTCGTCACGGCCGGCGGCGATGGCGACCTGCTGCACCGCGGAGGCGAAGACCTCGCCGGGGACCGTGCCGGTCGCGTTCGGCATCTGGGGCAGCGCCGGGTACTCCTCCACAGGCAGTGTGTGGAGGGTGAACCGGGAGGAGCCGCAGACCACGGTCGCCCGTACACCGTCTGTGGAGATCTCCACCGGGCGGTTGGGCAGGGCGCGGGAGATGTCGGCGAGCAGACGGCCCGAGACGAGGACCGTGCCCTCCTCCTCGACCTCCGCCTCGACGGACACCCGCGCGGAGACCTCGTAGTCGAAGCTGGACAGGCTCAGCTGGCCTTCCTCCGCCCTCAGCAGCAGGCCGGCGAGGACAGGCGCCGGCGGACGGGCCGGGAGGCTGCGTGCCGCCCAGGCCACTGCCTCCGCGAGTACGTCGCGTTCCACCCGGATCTTCACCGTAAGCCGCCTCCTGCTGCTGTTGCCTCTGAGTCCTCCGACTCGGTGTCACAGCCCACTGCGACGGGAAGGACACCGGGGACCAGTCTGACGCACCGCACTGACAGTAGGTGCCTGTCGGGGTCAAGTCGCTCCGAGGGGCAGCCGGGCTCGAGACGGCGAGTTGTGCACAGGCCCCGCTTCGAAACGGATTTCCCGCTCTCTCTAGTCGGGAGTAGTAGTAGGGCCTGTGGATACCGTGGATAACCACGTTTTCCCAGCTCAGAGGCTGGATTTTGTCCACTGGTCCTGTGGGTGACACCGGTGGACAACCGAGGCGTTCTGTGGAGAACAGAAAGTTCTGCACACAGCACCCACAGCCCGAGGCCGGTTCTCCCCAGCTGCGTCCCCAGATTTACCCACGTTTCCCACACCCCAATCCAGCACCTTGGTGTGACGGCTTTCACTCGAGGCGGTGATCGGGGGCGTCGCGTTGCCGAACAGTGGACAGCGATGTGGAGAAGCTGCCGATCGCTGGGGACAACGGCACCCAACCTGTGGGTTGCCGGTGGACAACTTCGTGCACAGCCTGTGGGTCCCCGCTTCGTCCACAGCCTGTGGAGATCCTTCGTCCACGGATCCACAGGGGCATGAGCTGGGCTGATGCCCTTTCAACCGCACAGCCTGTGGATGGTTTCGGGACAACTCCACGGTCCCCAGGATGTGGACGCAAGAAAGTGGCCCAATCTGTGGAAGGAGGCCGTAACCCGGCCGGTAATCGAACAGAGGATGGCCGCGCCATGACGAAGGGCGCCCCCGGGATCTGCCTCCCGGGGGCGCCCTCGGTGCCGTCGTACGGCTGCGTCAGCCGTTCTTGATGCGGTTGGTCAGCTCCGTCACCTGGTTGTAGATGGAGCGGCGCTCGGCCATCAGCGCGCGGATCTTGCGGTCGGCGTGCATGACGGTCGTGTGGTCGCGGCCACCGAACTGCGCGCCGATCTTCGGCAGCGACAGGTCGGTGAGCTCACGGCACAGGTACATGGCGATCTGGCGGGCGGTGACGAGCGCGCGGCCGCGCGAGGTCCCGCACAGGTCTTCCACCGTCAGCCCGAAGTAGTCGGCCGTCGCCGCCATGATCGCCGTCGCGGTGATCTCGGGGGCCGAGTCCTCGCCGCCGGGGATCAGGTCCTTCAGGACGATCTCCGTCAGGCCCAGGTCCACCGGCTGCCGGTTGAGCGAGGCGAACGCGGTCACCCGGATCAGCGCGCCCTCCAGCTCCCGGATGTTGCGGGAGATCCGGGAGGCGATGAACTCCAGCACCTCCGGCGGGGCGTTGAGCTGCTCCTGCACCGCCTTCTTGCGCAGGATCGCGATGCGCGTCTCCAGCTCGGGCGGCTGGACGTCGGTGATCAGGCCCCACTCGAAACGGTTCCGCAGCCGGTCCTCCAGCGTGACCAGCTGCTTGGGCGGCCGGTCGCTGGACAGCACGATCTGCTTGTTGGCGTTGTGGAGCGTGTTGAAGGTGTGGAAGAACTCCTCCTGCGTCGACTCCTTGTCCGCCAGGAACTGGATGTCGTCGACGAGGAGGATGTCCATCTCGCGGTAGCGCTTGCGGAAGCTGTCGCCCTTGCCGTCGCGGATCGAGTTGATGAACTCGTTGGTGAACTCCTCGGAGCTCACGTACCGCACGCGTGTGCCCGGGTAGAGGCTGCGGGCGTAGTGCCCGATCGCGTGCAGCAGGTGTGTCTTGCCGAGCCCGGACTCCCCGTAGATGAAGAGGGGGTTGTACGCCTTCGCCGGCGCCTCGGCGACGGCCACCGCGGCCGCGTGTGCGAAGCGGTTGGAGGCGCCGATGACGAAGGTGTCGAAGAGGTACTTCGGGTTCAGGCGCGCGGTCGGCTCGCCTGGGCCGGTCGCCGGTGCGGGCTGCGCGGCCAGCGGGCCGGGGGCGCCGGTCGTGGGCAGGTTCGGGCCCACGGGGCCGCCGCGGTGCACGTGGCCGGCGCCGGCCGGCGGCTCGGGCCGCTCACGGCGGGCGGGGTCGCGCTGGTCGTAGTCGACCCGGGAGGGGTCGTATTCGGAGCGCGGCTTGTCGTAGTCCGGGCGTGCCTGCTCGTAGTCGGAGCGCGGCTTGTCGTAGTCGGAGCGCGGCTTGTCGTACGACGCCTCATAGGACGGCTCGTAGGACGGGCGGTCCATCGCCTGGGGACGGTAGTCCTGCGGCGGGGTGCCGTAGGAGTCGCGGTGCGGCTCTGCGTAGGAGTCTCGTTTCGGCTCACCGTACGGGTCGCGGCGCGACTCCCCGTACGAGTCCTGCGACGGCGACGCGTACGGGTCCCGCTCGGGAAAGCCGAGGCGCTGTTGCTGCCAGCCGTACTCGTCGTGGGACGGGCGTGGCCAGGCGCCGGGCTCGGGTCGCTGGTACTCGGACGGGTAGGCGGGCCGGGCCGTGGGCAGCTGCTCGTCGGCCCGATGGCGGCCGTATCCCTCGTACTGTCCGGTGGGGAGCTCGGGCTCCTCGTAGCGCGGCTGCGGCTGGGCGGGGGGCGCGGGCAGGGCCGGGGGGTCGCCCGCGGAGTCGTCCACGGTGATCGCGATCCGGATCGGGCGGCCGCACTCGCGGCTCAGGGTCTCGCTGACGATCGGGGCGAGCCGCCCCTCCAGTACGCCCTTCGCGAATTCGTTCGGTACGGCGAGCAGGGCGGTGTCCGCGACCAGCGCGAGCGGCTGGCAGCGCCGGATCCAGTGCTCGTCCTTGGTCTCCACGCCCTGGCCGCGGCCCTCTCCGAGGAGCTGCTCAAGTACTCGTGGCCACACTGCGGCAAGATCGGCAGGTACGTCAGCCACAGGGACACGCTCTCTCACAGGTCCCACGAACGTGTGGTCACGGGACGGATCGGGATGTAAATCGGCGGGGCGGGGGACAAAGGAACGAATCGGAGTCCAGTCACGGTAGTCAGGGCGGCGGGTACGGTTCAAGTTGTTGTCCCCAGCCTGTGGATAGTGTCTCTGCGTGACTCCCGGTTTGACCGGATGGCCCAGCCCCGCGTACCGTAACCAGGTCGAGTTGTCGATGGCTGCTGCCGCCTGCCTCCGATGGGCACAGATCGCTGAAGGTGATCGGGAAGCGGTGCACTCGGGCGTGATGCGAGCTACTAGCTACTCGTGGGCGCACGGTGACAGCCAGGACGGCACCCCGCCACTACCGATTTCTTCTGGAGCCCCCGAGTGAGCAAGCGCACCTTCCAGCCGAACAACCGTCGTCGCGCGAAGACCCACGGCTTCCGCCTGCGGATGCGTACCCGTGCCGGCCGCGCGATTCTCGCGAACCGTCGCAGCAAGGGTCGCGCCACCCTGTCCGCCTGATCTGATCAGGTCATGACGTCGTGCTGCCTACCGAGCATCGGCTGAGGCGGCGCGAGGACTTCGCGACCGCGGTACGACGGGGTCGCCGGGCCGGCCGCCCGCTCCTCGTCGTCCACCTTCGTAGCGGTGCCACGGACCCGCACGCGCCTGGGGAGAGCGCTCCCCCGACGCGTGCGGGTTTCGTCGTGAGCAAGGCCGTGGGTGGCGCTGTCGTGCGGAACTCCGTGAAGCGCAGACTTCGCCATCTGATGCGTGACCGAGTCGCCCTGTTTCCCCCCGGTAGCCTGGTAGTCGTACGAGCGCTGCCCGGAGCGGGCGACGCAGACCACGCACAGCTGGCCCGAGACCTGGATGCCGCCCTTCAGCGGCTGCTGGGAGGGGGCGCGCGATGAAGTACCCGCTGCTGGCTCTGATCAAGCTGTACCAGTGGACGATCAGTCCACTGCTCGGGCCGGTGTGCAAGTACTACCCGTCGTGCTCCCACTATGGCTACACGGCCATCGACCGGCACGGTGCGATCAAGGGCACGGCACTCACCGCCTGGCGCATTCTGCGGTGCAATCCGTGGTCGCTGGGCGGGGTGGACCATGTTCCGCCGCGCAAGCGCCCGCGGTGGCACGAAATGCTGCGTGACGCCTGGCGGGCACGCAGGGGCGGGCCCTCCGCCGCCGAACCGGCCCTCGAGGGGAAGCTTCCTTCCGAGCCCCCTTCGAGCCCGGCCGCAGAGACCTCGTCCCATGCCCAAGGAGCATGATTAGTGGACACGATTGCCAGCCTCTTCAGCTTCATCACGACACCCGTTTCGTGGGTCATCGTCCAGTTCCACACGGTGTACGGCGCCATTTTCGGCCCTGACACCGGGTGGGCCTGGGGCTTGTCCATCGTCTCCTTGGTGATCCTGATCCGTATCTGCCTGATCCCGCTCTTCGTGAAGCAGATCAAGGCGACCCGGGCGATGCAGACGCTCCAGCCCGAGATGAAGAAGATCCAGGAGCGCTACAAGAACGACAAGCAGCGCCAGTCCGAAGAGATGATGAAGCTGTACAAGGAGTCGGGTACCAACCCGCTCTCCTCGTGCCTTCCCATCCTGGCGCAGTCCCCGTTCTTCTTCGCCCTGTACCACGTGCTCAACGGCATCGCGTCGGGTACGACCATCGGCGTCATCAACGAGTCGTTGCTCGCCAGTGCCCGTAAGGCGCACATCTTCGGAGCTCCGCTGGCGGCGAAGTTCAAGGATGGTTCCGCCACCGTCCAGGCCCTGGGTGCCACGGTCACGGATGTGCGGGTCGTCACCGCCCTCATGATCATCCTGATGTCCGCGTCGCAGTTCTATACGCAGCGTCAGTTGATGACGAAGAACGTCGACACGACCGTGAAGACGCCGTTCATGCAGCAGCAGAAGATGCTGATGTACGTCTTCCCCGTGATGTTCGCCGTCTTCGGTATCAACTTCCCGGTCGGTGTCCTCGTCTACTGGCTGACCACCAACGTGTGGACCATGGGCCAGCAGATGTACGTCATCCACAACAACCCGACCCCGGGTTCCAAGGCTCAGGCCGCCTACCTGGAGCGTCTGACCAAGCACGTCACGCACCACGGCAAGGTCAGCCGGCGCAGCGAGAAGGCGATCATCAAGGCGATCGTCGCCAAGGGCCGCGACCGCAACGAGTTCGAGCGCAAGTTCATCAACGGCCTGACCAAGGCCGGTCTCGCGGCCCAGGCCGACGGGTCCGTGGTGCAGAGCGAGGGTCAGGCCGTCGCGCAGACCGAGGACGGTGCGACCACCACCACCACCGCCACCGCTGCGAAGCGTCAGCAGCCCAAGCGCCAGTCCAAGTCCCAGCGTCAGTCTGGCGGGCCGAAGCAGGCGGGCGAGGCCGCGTCGTCCATGTCGCTCGAGAAGTCCGACGAGCCCGAGGACGCCAAGCCCGCCCCCGCCAAGAACGCCCCTCAGAAGCCCGGTAACGGCACCCGCAGCAGGGCCCAGTCCGGGCAGCGCAAGGGTGGCCCGCAGCGGCCCAAGTCCCCGTCCAAGAAGTAAGAAGGAGCCCATCCCGTGACGGAAGGCACCACCTCCGCCGCTGCCGAGGGTGCAGACACCCTCACCCGCCTGGAGCAGGAAGGCGAGATCGCGGCGGACTACCTCGAGGGTCTGCTGGACATCGCCGACCTCGACGGCGACATCGACATGGATGTCGAGGCCGACCGTGCCTCTGTGTCGATCATCAGCGACACGGGCAGCCGCGACCTGCAGAAGCTGGTCGGCCGGGACGGCGAGGTGCTGGAGGCGCTGCAGGAACTGACGCGGCTGGCTGTGCACCGGGAGACCGGGGACCGCAGCCGGCTCATGCTGGACATCGCCGGTTACCGGGCCAGGAAGCGCTCGGAGCTGTCCGAGCTGGGCGCCAAGGCCGCCGCGGAAGCCAAGAGCAGCGGTGAGCCCGTGAAGCTCAAGCCGATGACCCCGTTCGAGCGGAAGGTCGTGCACGACGCGGTCAAGACCGCGGGCCTGCGCAGCGAGTCCGAGGGCGAGGAGCCGCAGCGCTTCGTCGTCGTGCTGCCCAACTGATTCGGTTCGTACGTTCCCCCGGCCCCGTCTGTTGCGCAGGCGGGGCCGAATTTTGTCAGCCTGGTAGTTCTGGTGGTCGGCGCTGGTGCGCTGATGCGGTACGGAAGGACGGTCCCCGTGACGGAGGCAGCGGAGCTCCCCCCTGTGCCCGAGCAGGCGCGGGAGGTGTTTGGTGATCGCTTCGCCGATGCGGTGCGTTATGCGGAGCTGCTAGCCGAGGCGGGTGTGCAGCGCGGGCTGATCGGCCCTCGTGAGGTGCCCCGCCTGTGGGAGCGGCATCTGCTCAACTGCGCGGTGCTCTCGGAGGTGGTCCCCGAAGGCGTGACTGTGTGCGACGTCGGCTCGGGTGCCGGCCTGCCGGGGATTCCGCTGGCGCTCGTCAGAAACGACCTGAAGATCACTCTGCTGGAGCCGCTGCTTCGGCGGACGAATTTCCTGACCGAGGTCGTCGAGCTGCTGGGTCTGGACCATGTGACCGTTGTGCGTGGCCGTGCCGAAGAAGTCATGGGCAAGGTGCCGCCGGTGCATGTGGTGACGGCCCGCGCGGTCGCTCCCCTGGACCGACTGGCCACCTGGGGCATTCCGCTGCTGCGGCCGTACGGCGAGATGCTGGCGCTCAAGGGGGACACCGCGGAGGAGGAGCTGAAGGCTGCGGCCACGGCGCTGAGCAAGCTCGGTGCGGTGTCGACATCCGTCCTCCAGGTCGGTGAGGGAGTGGTGGATCCCATGTCCACCGTGGTGCGGGTGGAGGTCGGGGAGAGCCCTGGCGGTGTACGTTTCGCGGCCAAGCGGGCCAAGGCCGCCCGTACGGGGCGCACGCGCAGGCGTCGGTGAGACGTACTCCACACAAGCTGCCAAACCCACGCATGACGGAGTGTCGCGACAGTCCGGACGGCCTGGCTGTGCATCGTGTTTCACGTGAAACGTCGCTCACTGCTGCACGGCATCATCAGTCGCGGCCGCGCCGCGGCCGAACCGCGTGACCGGAAGCCTCTTGGTTCACTCGGAGAGGCAACGGAGTTGTCCACAGAGGTGGATTTCTCCACAGATCGCCAGGCCTCACTGGTTCACGACCCCGAAGACATGGCAGGCTCTGTTCATTGCGAGCCTGAAGTCGAGGAGAGTGAATCCTTGCGGTCCGACGCCAACATCGCGGGACCGATGACCGATCCGGTCCCCGGTCCCCGTACCGAGTCGATGGGGGCGGATGTTTCACGTGAAACACCGCCCCCGATGGACGACACTCCCATCGGTCGTGCTGCCCAGCTTGCGGTGGAGGCTCTGGGTCGTGCCGGTGAAGGCCTGCCACGGCCTGAACAGACCAGGGTCATCGTGGTCGCCAACCAAAAGGGCGGTGTCGGCAAGACGACGACGACCGTCAATCTTGCCGCTTCGCTGGCCCTGCACGGTGGTCGGGTCCTGGTGATCGACCTCGACCCCCAGGGCAACGCTTCCACTGCCTTGGGGATCGACCACCACGCCGAAGTCCCATCCATCTATGACGTGTTGGTCGAGAGCAAGCCCCTGGCGGAGGTCGTCCAGCCGGTCCCTGATGTGGAGGGCCTCTTCTGTGCCCCTGCCACGATCGATCTCGCCGGTGCGGAGATCGAGCTGGTGTCCCTGGTGGCTCGGGAGAGCCGACTGGACCGGGCGATCCGAGCCTACGAGCAGCCCCTGGACTACATCCTCATCGACTGCCCGCCCTCCCTCGGTCTGCTGACGGTCAACGCACTGGTGGCGGGCCAGGAGGTCCTCATCCCGATCCAGTGCGAGTACTACGCGCTGGAGGGCCTGGGACAGTTGCTGCGCAACGTCGACCTGGTGCGGGGTCACCTCAACCCCGCACTGCATGTGTCGACGATCCTCCTCACCATGTACGACGGCCGGACACGACTCGCGTCCCAGGTCGCAGACGAGGTGCGCACGCACTTCGGTGACGAGGTGCTGCGGACGAGCATTCCCCGCTCGGTACGTATCTCCGAGGCGCCGAGCTACGGGCAGACGGTGCTGACGTACGATCCAGGCTCGAGCGGTGCCCTCTCCTATCTTGAGGCGGCGCGAGAAATCGCCCTGAAGGGCGTCGGTGTCAGCTATGACCCGACCAACGCCCACATCGGCGCACAGAGCAACCCGAGCATGGTGGAGGGGATCCAGTGAGCGAGCGACGGAGGGGGCTGGGCCGTGGTCTCGGCGCACTGATCCCTGCTGCCCCGACGGAGAAGAACCCCGCTTCGGCCGCGGTGGGAGGTTCGGCGTCCACGTCCCCTGCGGCGGTGCCGGTCCTGACGACCGACCGGGGGGTGGCCGCCGCGAAGGTGGCTACGCTGCCGGCCGTCGCTGAGGAAACCGAGGAGCCGTCGGCGCCTGGCGTCGTGGAGGCGCACGCGGCTCCGATGGGGGCCCACTTCGCGGAGATCCCTCTCGATGCCATCTCGCCGAACCCTCGCCAGCCGCGCGAGGTGTTCGACGAGGACGCATTGCAGGAACTGGTCACCTCCATCAAGGAGGTCGGCCTCCTCCAGCCCGTCGTCGTACGGCAGCTGGGTTCCGACCGGTACGAGCTCATCATGGGCGAGCGACGCTGGCGGGCCTGCCGTGAGGCCGGGCTCGAGGCGATCCCGGCGATTGTGCGGGCCACGGACGACGAAAAGCTCCTCCTGGACGCGCTGCTGGAGAACCTGCACCGCGCTCAGCTGAACCCGATCGAAGAGGCGGCGGCCTACGATCAGCTGCTGAGGGACTTCAACTGCACACACGACCAACTGGCGGACCGGATCGGCCGTTCCCGCCCGCAGGTCTCCAACACCCTGCGCCTGCTGCGGCTCTCGCCGAAGGTCCAGAACCGAGTGGCCGCCGGCGTGCTCTCCGCCGGCCATGCGCGGGCTCTCCTGTCCGTCGAGGACCCGGAGGAGCAGGAGCGCCTTGCCTACCGGGTCGTGGCCGAGGGACTCTCTGTACGGTCCGTCGAGGAGATCGTGACCCTGATGGGCTCACGGCCGAAGAGGACCCAGCGGTCCAAGGGACCGCGGGCCGGTTCTGTCCTCTCCCCGGCCCTGAATGAGCTCGCCACGCGTCTGTCGGATCGTTTCGAGACCCGGGTGAAGGTAGACCTGGGTCAGCAGAAGGGAAAGATCACGGTCGAGTTTGCCTCGCCGGAGGATCTCGACCGGATCCTGAGCACGCTCGCTCCGGGCGAGAAGCTGAAGCTCCAGAGGAGTCTCTCGGAGGGGGATGCCGAGGACGCGGAGGGCTGAGCCTGCGCCCGGGCGGGGCCCCGCCCGGCTGACCGAGGGAGCGGGTCGTGTTCGGGTACACACCGGAACACGACCCGCTCTTTGCGTTCAGCCGGTGTCGAGTGAATCCCATCGTGGATACGATGCGATCAGGTATGGCGCATCCACCTGGTGGCACCTCTGAGGGGGAGGCGGAGGCCATGCGATCGGTGAGCCGGTCCGGATTGCTGAGGGCGGGCCTGGGCCTCGGCGCGGTCGGCGGGTTCGTCGGCAGCCTGCTCAGGGAACGGAGCGCACTGACAGCCGCTCGCGAGGCCGCGGGCGAAGGAAGTGAGGAACAGCCTTCATGGGGCGTCGGCTCGTACCGCTCACGCTGGACAACCTTCAGGACCTTCCTAAGCGCTGTCGCTCGTGCGTCTTCTGGGAGCTGGACCCGGTCAGCGGTGAAGCCGCGATAAAGGCGGGCACGGCCGCGTCGGAGAAGGAGGCGTGGATCTCCGCCGTGCTGTTGGACTGGGGATCCTGCGGCCGGGTCGTGTACGTCGACGACATCCCTGTCGGCTTCGTGCTCTACGCTCCCCCGGCCTATGTCCCGCGTTCCACGGCGTTTCCCACAAGCCCGGTCTCCCCGGACGCGGTGCAGTTGATCACCGGTTTCATCATGCCGGGCTATCAGGGACAGGGACTCGGCCGAGTGATGGTCCAGACGGTCGCCAAGGATCTCCTGCGTCGTGGATTCAAAGCGATCGAAGCGTTCGGTGATGTCCGCTGGAAGGAACCGGCCTGTCTGCTGCCGGCCGACCATCTGCTGGCCGTGGGCTTCAAGACGGTCCGGCAGCACCCGGCCCATCCTCGACTGCGGCTGGAGCTGAGGTCGACGCTCTCCTGGAAGGAAGATGTGGAAATGGCCATCGACCGGCTGCTGGGAGCCGTGCAGAAGGAACCGGCGCTGCGCCCCCTCTGAAAAAAATGGGCCAACCCCTCGGGGTTGGCCCATTCGTGTTTCACGTGAAACGTCACTCGGCGATGAAGTCCTCGAGGTCGCGGACGATCGCGGCCTTGGGCTTGGCGCCGACGATGGTCTTGGCGACCTCGCCGTGCTGGTACACGTTCAGTGTCGGGATCGACATGACGCCGTACTTCGCAGCCGTGCCCGGGTTCTCGTCGATGTTGAGCTTGACGACCTCGATCTTGTCGCCGTATTCAGCGGCGATCGCCTCGAGGGACGGCGCGATCTGACGGCAGGGACCGCACCAGGCGGCCCAGAAGTCCACGAGGACAGGCTTGTCGCTCTTGAGGACTTCCTGCTCGAAGGAGTCGTCGGTCACGTTCTTCAGGTCGGCCACGGATGGCTCCTAACTGGTGCGGTGGGGTGGAAGGGGGTCAGACGGCGGTCTTCTCGGGCTCGGCCGGCTCCTCGTCCGCGAGGGCGGAGAGGAAGCGCTCGGCGTCCAGGGCGGCAGAGCAACCCGTGCCGGCCGCGGTGATCGCCTGTCGGTAGGTGTGGTCGACCACGTCACCGGCGCCGAAGACACCGGTCAGGTTGGTCCGGGTGGAGGGCGCGGCGACCTGCAGGTAGCCCTCCTCGTCCAGGTCCAGCTGGCCCTTGAACAGCTCGGTGCGCGGGTCGTGGCCGATCGCGATGAACAGGCCGGTCACCGGCAGGTCCGAGAGCTCGCCGGTCTTGAGGTTGCGCAGCTTGAGTCCGGAGAGCTTCTGGTCGCCCTCGATCTCGGCGACCTCGCTGTCCCAGACGAACTTGATCTTCGGGTCGCCGAAGGCGCGCTCCTGCATGGCCTTGGAGGCGCGCAGGGTGTCCCGGCGGTGGACGATGGTCACGGACTTGGCGAAACGAGAGAGGAAGGTTGCCTCCTCCATCGCGGTGTCCCCGCCACCGATCACGGCGATGTCCTGGTCCTTGAAGAAGAACCCGTCACAGGTGGCGCACCAGGAGACACCCCGGCCGGAGAGCGCGTCCTCGTTCGGCAGCCCCAGCTTGCGGTGCTGTGAGCCGGTGGTGACGATGACGGCCTTGGCCCGGTGGACCGTGCCCGCGGTGTCCGTGACGGTCTTGATCTCTCCGGTCAGGTCGACCGAGACGATGTCGTCCGGGATGAGCTCGGCACCGAAGCGCTCCGCCTGGGCGCGCATGTTGTCCATGAGGTCGGGGCCCATGATGCCGTCGCGGAAGCCCGGGAAGTTCTCCACCTCGGTGGTGTTCATCAGCGCCCCGCCGGCGGTGACAGCTCCCTCGAACACCAGGGGCTTCAGCGACGCTCGAGCGGTGTAGAGCGCCGCCGTGTAGCCGGCGGGCCCGGAGCCGATGATGATCACGTTACGGACGTCGCTCACGGCTTGATTCCTCGTCTCTGGTCTGCGTCAGTCGACCGGTGGGAGTTCCTTTCGGACCTCTCACCCCACCCAACGGATCCTAAGGGGCGTGCATTCCCGGTGTGTCCGGGCACACGGGGTTCACGCACGGTACGGATAACCGCGTCGGGCCGGGACGAAGCGCCCTTTGCTCAGTGACGTGCGAACGACTGCTTGACCAGGACCTTGCCCGCCGAGACGGGCTGCCGACTGATACAGGAAGCGTCGATGACATAAGCCGTGACCCGGGCGCGGTCGGAGGGATCCGAGAGCACGACAAGGAAGGCGTTCTTTCCTTCGTACGTGCCCGTCTTCGCGCCGAGGATGTCGCCGTTGGCCTGGATGCCCTCTCGGACGCACCCCGGTACGGGGACGGAAGGCTGGATCAGGGTCTTCGCGCTCTCGCCCTGCTGCGGATTCTTCTTCGTCGACTTGTTCGAGAGGAGACCGTCCACCTGGCTCCTGATGTCGCTGCCGGAGAAGGTACCGACGGAGGTCGTCCTGGGACTCTGTGCGGTGGTGTTCGACCCGCCGAGTGACTGCAGGAAGAGGGCGAGGGAACCCAGGACGGCAGCGGTGAGGACGGAGCCCAGCACGACGAGCCTGCGGCGGCGGCCGCGTCCACGCCTCTGACGGCCCGGCCCGGTCGCCGCGCGGGAGTGTCCGGCGGGGCGGTCCGCAGCGACCTGTGTTTCACGTGAAACGTGAGCGTCGACGTCCGTGGCAATCGATCGCGCTTCGGCAGTGAGGGCGGCGTCGATGCGGTCGGCGACATCGACGGGCATGTGGGTCGTCCCCTGCAGGGTGCCCAGGAGGTCCCGGATCTCTTGGAGCGAGGCCTGGACGTCGGCGCAGAGCTCGCACTCCTGCAGATGACGGCGCAGATCATCGGTTCGGGACGCCGACAGGAGGCCTTCGGTGAGGTCGGAGATTTCGGCGATGTCCGGGTGCCCAGCCGTGTCTGTCGTGGAACTCACGCTCGCCCACCTCCACCCTTCACTGTGTCCTGAGGCCCCGCTGCGGGTGGGACGGATGTCTCCTGCGCTCGGTTCCGTGCCAGGTTCGGGTCTTTTCCGTCGTCGTCGCTGGAGCTCCCCGGCCGTAGATGGGAGAGCAACGGCAGGAGTCTGGCTCTGCCCCGGGCGCACCGGCTCTTCACCGTGCCCGTCGGCACGTCCAGGACACGGGCGGCTTCCGCGACGGGGTAGCCCTGCATGTCCACGAGGACGAGGGCGGCGCGCTGATCGGCGGGTAGGGTACCTAGCGCCTCCAGGAGCTGGCGGTGCAGATCATTGCGCTCGGCCGGGGCGGAGGCCTCCTCGTGCGGATCCAGCAGCTGTTCCAGGCGCTCGGTGTCGTCGACGGGAGCGGTCTTCCGGGAGGCCGCCTTGCGCGCACGGTCCAGGCAGGCGTTCACCGTGATCCGGTGCAGCCAGGTCGTGACGGCCGACTGCCCCCGGAAGGTGTGCGCGGCCCGGTAGGCCGAGACGAGAGCGTCCTGGACGGCGTCAGCGGCCTCCTCCCGGTCTCCCAGCGTCCGTAGGGCTACCGCCCAGAGCCGGTCCCGGTGCCGCCGAACGATCTCCCCGAAAGCGTCGGGATCACCTTCGACGTGGCGAGCGAGCAGGTCCGCGTCTGTTGCCTCGGTGTCGATGTGATCACCTCTCGACCGCCCCTGCTGTCAGGTAACAGTTTTTGTCCTCCCGTGAGGACAGTCAACTGAAACAAGGCCGGGACGTCTGTCCGGACGTATCGATCCGCAACAAGTACGGCGAGACAGCGCAGCGGCCCCCGGCGGTCGACACCTTGAGGAAGGCCATTGGGGAGCCCCCCCGCCTGGGGGGAGGGGGCCCCTCCTCGGATTTCAGGAGGGGCCCCACCCGTGCACGTCTCTCAGCCGGTCACCTTGATGTCAGCGACCCTGCCGCGCCAGTGACCATCGTCCGGCTGGAACGGCAGCTTGGTCAGCCACACCAGGAGGTACCGGGACTTGAGGGACTTGCCCGGCTTGAGTTCCACGGTGGTTCCCGAGCCTTGGGCGACCTTGGCGTAGGCGGAGAAGGATACCGGCCGCGATCCAGCGTCCGCGTTAGCGCTGCGGAGCTCGACCGAGGTATCCCCGAGGAAGGTGACGGTCACCTTCCCGACCTGCTGGGCCTTGCCGAGGTCGAGGATGACGCCCACGCCCGATTTCAGGTTGCCGAACTTGGAGCTCAGGTAGTAGTCCGTCTGCCAGTACGTGGCAGTGCTGTTGTCGTAGACCTTCCCTATGTCGGCCGGCTTCTCGGAGTGGTCTGTGCTGAAGGGGTCGAAGTCCCAGGCCTTGCTGATGGCGATCGGCTTGTTCGAGGTGATCGGTTTCTTCGTGCCGCTCTTACCGCCCCCGTCCGTCGTCTGCGTCGTCGGCGGGTCGTCGGACTTGCCGTTCTGGCCCAGCAGGGCGTCCGCGAGCTGCCAGCTGCCGAGGCCCAGGGCGGCGATGAGGAGGGCGGAGACCGCCCACTTCAGGGCCTTGCCGGTGCGGCTCTGCAGTGGCGGCGGTGGGGTCGTGAGCGGCTGGGTGACGCCCGGGTGCGTGGCAGGCCGGCCGTACGTGCCCTGCTGGTACGTGGTGCGCTGGTACTCCGGCGGTGCCGTGAAGGCGGGCTCCGGCGGCCGGATGCGGGGCATCTCGCCGATCGCCTTCACCAGCTCCTCCGGAGTGGTGCAAGGTGACTCGTGCCGGGAGGCCGTGGCGCCGTCGTTGGCCAGCGCCCGCATGGCGAGTTCGGACAGCCCCCGGTGGACGCCGGCCCGCACCTGGTCCGGCGGGATCAGCCCGATGTCCTTGGGCAGGCCGGACAGGCCGTAGGCGTCGTTCTCGTACGGCCAGCGCTGGGTGAGCGCCGCGTACAGCAGGGCACCGATCGCCTCGGTGTCGGTGCGCTGCGGGGTGTCGGAGCTGATGCCGCGCAGCGCCGCGTTGACGGCGAGGCCGCGGATGCGCCACTGGCCGGTGGAGGCGCGCAGTACGGCGTTGGGGTTGAGGCGCAGATGGGCGAGGCCCTCACGGTGGGCGGCAGCCATGGCGGAGGAGACCTGGCTGACCATCTGGTAGGCGTCGTGCGGTTCCAGTGGCCCGGCGGACAGCAGCGTGGACAGTTCCGTGGCGTCGGGCAGCCATTCGTGCACGACGTACACGAGGTCGTTCTCGTCGACGGCGTCCAGGACCTGGACGAACCGGGGATCGCCGAGCAGCGCGGAGGAGCGGGCGGCTGCCAGCACCGAACGGGCCCGTGCGTGCTCCGCGGGCAGGACATGGACGCCGACGGCGCGGCGGAGTTTCTCGTCCACCGCTCGCCAGCTGCTGAATCCGTCCAGACGGGTGACGCACTCCTCGAGGCGATAGCGTCTGGCCAGCTTGTGACCGCTGTGCAGTTCGGGAGGTGAGGCCTTCCCGCGGCCGTCCGTCCCGTTGCTCCCTTCCGCCTCGTCGCTGTCCGTGTCCCGCTCCGGGTTCTTGGCCACCCCGTCGGCCGTGGACTGGTCCGCCTTGGCGGTCAGCGGCTCGTCACCGCTGTTGTCTGCCACGTCGACGGCAGCCGTGCTCCGTTCTGCCACCGTCGTTCCCTGCCTCCCCATCCGTTGCACCCTGTCCGACGCCGAAACCAATTGTGCCCACAGTCCGCCGCTATGCACGACACGCGGCGGCGAACGATGGTTGTGCGCTTACCCTCGCCTCAGCGCCCCAGGCGCCCGCGCACCATGCCCACGAGGGAGTTGAGTTCCTCGATGCGCATGCGGCGGGCGGCGGCGAAGAAGACGCCCAGCAGGACGGCACCGCCGGCCAGCAGCGCGGCGAAGGAACCGAGAACGCCCTGCCCGAGAGTGTGGCCGATTCCGTAGCAGGCCGCACCACTGAGCAGCGCGGCGGGTACGGAGGCGATGCACAGCCGGGCGTAGGTCCTGATGACCCGGGAGCCGTCCAGGTCGCCGCCGAGCCGCTTGCGCAGCCGCTTCCAGGCGACGCCCACGCCGATGGCGTAGGCGAGGCCGTATGCGGCCGCCATGCCGGCCACCGCCCAGCGGGCGGGGAGCACGAAGTAACAGGCCCCCGAAGCGGCGGCGTTGACCGCGGCCACGATGACGGTGTTGTAGAAGGGCGTCCGGGTGTCCTCGTAGGCGTAGAAGGCACGCAGGACGACGTACTGCACGGAGTACGGGATAAGACCGAGGCCGAAGGCCATCAGCATGTAGCCCATGTTGACGGCCGAGCTCGTGCCCGCGGAACCGAAGATCAGCGTGCACATCGGGATGCCGAGCGCGAGGAAGCCGAAGGCGATGGGCACGATGGCGACCGCGGTGGTGCGCAGTCCCTGGGAGATGTCGTCGCGAATGGCGCCGGCGTCGTCCTCGGCGGCCGAGCGCGAGATGCGCGGCAGCAGGGCGGCCATCAGGGACACCGTGATGATGGCCTGTGGCAGGCCCCAGATCAGCTGGGCGTTGGCGTAGGCGGCGAAGCCCGTGCCCTTGACGCCGGAGTCCTTGCCGGCGGCGGTGGACAGCTGCGTGACGACCATGGCGCCCGCCTGGTTGGCGAGGACGAACAGGACCGTCCACTTGGCGAGCATCGCGGCCTTGCCCAGGCCATGGCCCTTCCAGTCGAACCGCAGCCGGATCCGGAAGCCGGTCTCGCGCAGGTAGGGGATCATCGCCAGCGCCTGGACGACCAGGCCGAGCAGCACGCCGACACCGAGGAGCCGCTGCCCCTCCGGCGGAATCGTGGTGACGTCCATGTGGGAGTTGGCGGCGGTGCCGTACACCCAGATGAACATGCCGAGCGTCACGATGATGACGATGTTGTTCAGGACCGGGGTCCACATCATCGCGCCGAACTTCCCGCGGGCGTTGAGGATCTGACCCATCACCACGTGGATGCCCATGAAGAAGATCGAGGGCAGGAAGTAGCGGGTGAAGGTGACCGCTACCTCGTTGGCCCCCGGGTTGTCGGCGATGGTGGGGGACAGCATCCGTACCAGCAACGGCGCAGCGAACATCGCGAGGCCGGTGAGCGCGGCCAGCGCCACCATGACCAGCGTCAGCAGACGGTTGGCGAACGCCTCGCCGCCGTCCTCGTCCTCCTTCATCGACCGCACCAGCTGGGGCACGAAGACGGAGTTGAGGCCGCCGCCGACGGTAAGGATGTAGATCATCGTCGGCAGCTGGTAGGCCACTTGGAAGGAGTCGGCGAGGAAGCCGAGGCCCAGGGCTGCGGCGATCAGCGCGGAGCGGATGAACCCGGTGAGGCGGGAGACCATCGTGCCCGCTGCCATGACGGCGCTGGACTTCAGCAGTCCGGCGGCCTTGCCGCCCTTCTTCCCGGCGGGAGCCGCGGGAGCGGCGGGAGCGGCGGCCTCCGGGGCCGCGGGGCCCGAGGGGGCGCCGGGGGCAGCCGGAGCAGCCGCGGAGGCGGAAGTGGCGGTGCCGAGAGCGATCGTGGAGTCGGCGCCGTAGCTCCCGGCCCCGGAGGGAGGAGCGGAGGGGTACGAGGCCGCCGGGTGCTGTCCCACGGGCCCCTGGGGCCCGCCCGGCGCTGAGGACGGACCGGGCACGGACGGCGGTTCCGTCGACGCGTGTCCGCCGCCCTGCTGCTGGTCCCTGAACAGGTGTGCGAAGGCGTCAGGCTGGTGCTGCTCCTCGCCGGAGTGTGTGACCAGGTCGTCGACGCCCACGAACTGGGTCGTGCGGGGATCGTCGCCGTACGGCAGGTACTGCGTCGGGCCGGACGGTTCCGGTGCCGGGGTCTGGGCCCACACATGGGGGTCGGGAGCGTACGGCGACCGGTCCGGCTGGGCGTACGGCTGCTGCTGCGGGTACGTGCCCGGTGGCGGCGGGGGGTGGGCGGCACGGTCGTAGAGCGCCTCGGCGACCGGGTCCTGGGCGGAGAGGTCCTGCGCCCGATAGGGGTCCTGGTCGTAGGCGTCCTGGAGATACATGTCCGCCGCGTGCTGCGGCGGCACCTGGCCGGGCTCGGGCGGCTCGGGGTAGCCCGAGCCGGCCGCGGCCTGGCCGCGGTCACCGTCGTACGGCGAATTCATGGTTACCCCACCTCATCGTCCCCGGGCCCACCGGCCACGACATCGCTCAACGGTCCACTCTCTCACCCGTCCCGGACGGGTCGGCGCTTTCCGGTGCGGTGTCCGGTGTCGGGTCACTCGGCTGCCCCTGGTCGTCTGCCCGGGAGCCGCCGCCGGACTCTTCCGTGGGATGGTCCTCGGGGCCTTCGGGGTTCTCCGGTCCGTCGGTGTCCTCCCCCGCCTCGTCGGGGCCGTCGTCCTCGGCCTGCCGGGCGGCCGCGCGCTTGCGCTGGGTGTACATACGGAATCCGGCGAGGACGAGCAGCAGGACGCCGCCGCCGATGACCAGCATCACCGTGGGGGTGACCTCGGTGACCTTCACGTCGAACGTGACCGGTGTGCCGTACTCCTGGCCGTCCTGCGTGTAGAGCTGGGCGATCACCGTCACCCGGCCGTTGGCGTTGGCGGAAGTGGGGAACTTCACGGACTGGCTGTGCCCGCCGGAGACGGTGACGGGCTGCTCCATATAGGCCTTGTCGCCGATCTTGAGGCGAGTCGGCATGGTGGAGGTGAGCCGCAGGACGAGGTGGTCGACCGGCTGCACCAGGTTGTTCTGGACGGTCACCGGGATCGTGGCGCTGCGGCCGGAGAGCTTCGTCTCCGACTTGTCGATCAACTTCACCTGCTGGGCGAGGTCGTCGATGTAGTTCTCCACGCCCTGCCGGAAGCCGTCCGCCTTGCTGCTGCTGCCCCGCCAGGACACGGACATCTCACGGTTCATGGCCCGCCCGAAGGGGGTCACCACCCGGGACTGGTCGGTGAGGATCACCTTGAAGTTCTCGAGCTTGTCCTCGGTCCGTGCGATCTGCTCGAAGGCCGACCGGGGCAGCTCCTGCTCGCGCAGCGACGAGGGGTAGGCGGACGTGGACGGGATCCTTGTGGTGGCGCCGGGGTCCGGCTTGGCCTTGGCCGCATCGGAGAGCCCCTGCGACTCTGACCAGTTGCTGTCCTGGAGACCCGTGAGCGCCTGGGCCATGGCCTGGGCCTGGCCGATGGACGGCATGCGCTGCGGGGCCACGACGATGCTGCGTTGCCTGTCCGTCTGGTTGCCGAGCTCCAGGCTCTGGGCCAGGAAGCGCTGCACCGCGAGTGTGGTGGAGCCGGCCTTCGTGAGGTCGCCCTCGAACGCCGTGGACAGCCGGGCGTCCGCGACCACCGCGGTGGTGCCGCCGCCGATCGGGCGGGCCGCGGAGGGCGTGTAGGACAGGCTGCCGGTCTCCTGCAGGCTGTCGCTGCGGGCGATCACCTTGTCCGCGCCGGCGGAGGTGGCGACCTTGATGATCGAGGGGTCGACGGCGCCGCCCACCGGCCACGCGAAGTCGGTGTCCGGTGTGACGTGGAGCACGGTCTTCACCGTGGTGGCGGCGACGTCCGTGGCGTCCTTGAGATGGCTCAGCGATCCGGTGACGCTCGTGCCGTTGTGCGCAAGGGAGGCCAGGTCCGGGTCGGCGAAGGGCAGGGCGACGACCTCCTTGCCCGCGACCGCTTCCTGCAGGTCGGCGAGCCACTGCTTGGCGACCGCCTGATGGGTTCCCGCCGTGGTGGTGTCGCCCGGGCCCTTGATCCTGTAGTTGCCCACCATCGCGTCGACGGAAGCCAGCAGGTCCGGATCGATCACCCAGGTGACGTCGAGGTCCTTGCCCAGCGCGACCATCTGCGCAAGGCGGCCACCGGGGGCGATCTCCTTGGCGAGGTCGTCGTTGCGGAAGACCGGTGTCTGCCGTTCACCTGCGCCGGTCTTCGCCATCACGTGCACGCTGGAGATCAGCGGCCACAGATACGTGGTCTTCGTCCTGGTGTCGGCCTCGCCCGGCTGCCAGGGCAGGAAGGTGCGCTGGATGCCCAGAACCTGGTCCCACGGCTGGGCGGAGGTCTTGCCGGAGAGGGAGACGTCGAACTCGTAGACGCCGTCCTGGCCGAGGTCGAGCTTGTCGACCGGCACGGAGATACTGAAGTGCTCGGCGACGCCCGGGGTGAGCTGTGCGAACTTCTCGACGTATTTGCCGCCGACCTCGGAGCCGACGGAGGCCTGGAGGTCGTCGGAGTGCTTGGCGGTGGTGTCGATCGCCGACCGGGTGTCCAGGTGGGGGCCCACACGCAGCCCCACGTGGGCGTTGGTGACCGCCTGCTTGCCGGTGTTGGTCACCGTGCCGGAGACGGTCAGTGTGTCACCGTCGGTCGGAGCGCTGGGGGTGAGGGAGTCCAGGGAGACGTCCACCGTGTCGGACGTGGCGGCCTGGGCGGGCGCGGCGGCGGGCAGCTGGAGCAGACCGGCCAGCAGCGGCACCCCGGCGAGCAGTGCGCCGGTGCGCCGCAGCCAGCGGCGGGCAGGTGAGGGACTCGTCCCCTGGAAGTCTGCCGCCTCGGCCACGCGCTCGCCCGTCCCTCGTCGTCGTCAGTGGTCGTCGGAATGTGCGTCCACGCATGGTAACGATGCGCGGTGAAGGGAAGTGCCGCGGTCTGCTCCGCAAGATCCGGAGCGCGGTGCTGTCCTGCCCCGTATTTCCGGCATCGAACGGAGAGTGGCGTACGCACTGAACGCTGGAATTGTGAGGAAACACATCCCTCTGTTCCTATGCGTGCTCCTCCGTGCTCAATGGAGGCGCTGCCCGGTGCCTGGGCCACGTACTCTCTTCTGTTGTGCCGAACGCCAACGAAGACACTTCGAACGCCCTGAGCCAGGCGCAGCAGCGCGCGGTGAGCGAACTGCTGCGGGTGGCCCCCGTCGCCGACGACCTTGCGCGTCGTTTCCAGGAGGCCGGGTTCTCACTCGCCCTGGTCGGCGGCTCGGTCCGGGACGCGCTCCTCGGCCGGCTCGGCAATGATCTGGACTTCACCACCGACGCCCGTCCCGAGGACGTACTGAAGATCATGCGGCCATGGGCGGACGCGGTCTGGGAGGTGGGGATCGCCTTCGGCACGGTCGGGGCGCAGAAGGACGCCCGTGTGGGAGAAGTCGATCGAAATTTCCAGATCGAGGTGACCACCTACCGTTCGGAGGCGTACGACCGCACCTCGCGCAAGCCCGAGGTGTCGTACGGCGACTCCATCGCGGAGGACCTCGTCAGGCGTGACTTCACGGTGAACGCGATGGCCGTGGCGCTGCCGGAGAAGGAGTTCATCGACCCGCACGGCGGTCTGCAGGATCTGGCGGCGCGGATGCTGCGCACTCCGGGGACGCCCGAGGAGTCCTTCTCGGACGATCCGCTACGGATGATGCGGGCCGCACGGTTCGCCGCCCAGCTCGACTTCGAGGTGGCCGACGAGGTCGTCACGGCCATGAAGGAGATGGCCGGGCGTATCGACATCGTGTCGGCCGAGCGGGTCCGGGACGAGCTGAACAAGCTGATCCTGTCCGCGAACCCTCGCAAGGGGCTGACGCTGCTGGTCGACACCGGTCTCGCGGACCGTGTACTGCCCGAGCTGCCCGCCCTGCGGCTGGAGAGCGACGAGCACCACCGGCACAAGGACGTCTACGAGCACACGCTGATCGTCCTGGAGCAGGCGATCGCGCTGGAGGAGAACGGCCCCGACCTGACTCTCCGCCTGGCCGCACTGCTGCACGACATCGGCAAGCCGCGCACCCGCCGCTTCGAGAAGGACGGCCGGGTCTCCTTCCACCACCACGAGGTGGTCGGTGCGAAGATGACCAAGAAGCGCATGACGGCCCTGAAGTACTCCAACGACCTGGTGAAGGACGTCTCGCGTCTGGTCGAGCTCCACCTGCGCTTCCACGGCTACGGCACCGGGGAGTGGACGGACTCCGCGGTCCGGCGCTATGTCCGTGACGCCGGCCCGCTTCTCGACCGTCTCCACAAGCTGACCCGCTCCGACTGCACCACCCGCAACAAGCGCAAGGCAGCCGCGCTGTCCCGTGCGTACGACGGCCTCGAAGAGCGCATCGCCCAGCTCCAGGAACAGGAGGAGCTCGACGCGATCCGCCCGGACCTCGACGGCAACCAGATCATGGAGATCCTGGGCGTCGGGCCCGGGCCGGTCATCGGTCGGGCGTACAAGCACATGCTGGAGCTGCGGCTGGAGAACGGGCCGATGGGTGAGGACGCGGCGACCGAGGCCCTCAAGGAATGGTGGGCCGATCAGCACTGAGGCCGAGATGGGCGGGCATGTTTCACGTGAAACATGCCCGCCCATGTTGCTGCCGTGGCAGCAGGCGAAGTCCGCGCTTCCGTAATGCGTTGCACCTACAGGTTCTGCAGGCTGCTCTGCGGCCTGAGGGTTTGAGTGACAAGAGAGCTGAGGTTGTTCAGAGCTCGGTTCATCGCGGCCCGGTGGAGTCGCTGTATGTGCAAGAGCGCGCATCGACTGTGTGCGATGCGCGCTCTTCGGTGCTCCTGGCGGCGTTTCACGTGAAACACCGCCCCTTCTCAAGTTGAGAAGCTACTTGTTGTCTCCGAGGCAGAGGACGAACGAGTCGCTGCCTTCTTTCCACTCGATGGCGGCCGTCGTTCCCTTGGTGGACTGACAGGCGAGCTGGGACAGGCTGGTGCTGCCGTCCTTCTTGAGTACCTTGTAGTCCGCCTTGGAGTTACTGCAGTCCAACTGCTCGATCTCGGGGGAGTTGTCGCTTCCCTTGTTCGTCAGGCAGTCACCGACAGCAAGCTTCTTGGTGTCGTCGCTGTTGTTGAAGTACCAGCCACCCGCTACGACGACGAGGCCGAGGATGATGCCGCCTATGCGCAGGTACTGCCTGATGCCGCGCTTCGGGGCCGGCGCCGGCACCGGAGCGTAGGGGGCGGTCGCCTGCTGCGGGTAGCCGGGCTGTGGCGGGTACGGAGCCTGACCTTGCGGCGGGTACGGAGCCTGGCCCTGTGGCGGGTACGGAGCCTGGCCCTGCGGCGGCGGAGTAGTCACTCGGGGTCCCCCTCGAACACGGATGCGCGTGGCGCGAAATAAGACCTCCGTAAGTTAACGGTTTCGACTGACAACCCTGTAATTCAAAGGCGTTCTGTGTCTTTGATGTGACACTTACCGATGTGCAAACCGGGCCATAGCCAGCGCAACCGCTCCGTAGAGCCCGGCGACCAGGACCACCAGGACCGTGGAGCGGCCGTCCGGCGGGAGCATCAGGGCGGCAACGGCCGCAGCCCCGACGAAGGCCACGTTGAAGAGCACGTCGTAAACGGAAAAGATCCGGCCGCGGAAGCCGTCGTCGACGGAGGACTGGACGACCGTGTCGGTGGCGATCTTCGCACCCTGGGTGGTCAGCCCCAGGACGAAGGAGGCGGCCATCAGGGGCGGGGTGGCGAAGGGGAGGCCGAGTGCGGGTTCCAGCACGGCCGCGGATCCGGCGCACACGGCGATCCAGCGTCCCGGGCCGAGCCGCCCGGCCGCCCAGGGGGTCACCACGGCCGCCGCGAAGAAACCCGCACCGGACAGCCCCAGCGCCAGCCCCAGCAGCCGGAGCCCGTCGTCAGGGCCCGGTGAGAGGGCGTACCGGCACAGCATCAGCAGCATGACGAGCAGCGCACCGTAGCAGAAGCGCATCAGCGTCATCGATGCCAGCGCCCACGCCGCATCTCGACGCGCGGGAGCAGCGAGGTGCCGTATGCCCGCCAGCAGATCGCGTGCGGTGCCGGCGAGCGCCGTGCGCAGGCGTGGCGGCGTAGCCGTGCGCTCGGGACCGAGCAGGTCGGGCGCCATGCTCAGCGACATGAGAGCCGCGGACAGGTACAGCACTGCACCCAGCAGGACCACCGCGGCGTTGGAGTCGGACACCACCAGCCGGACCGCGAGGGCGAGGCCGCCGCCGGCGGTCGCGGCGAGCGTTCCGGCGGTCGGGGAGACGGAGTTGGCCATCACCAGGCGATCGCTGTCGACGACACGGGGCAGCGCGGCGGACAGACCCGAGAGGACGAAGCGGTTGACGGCGGTGACGCACAGCGCGGAGACGTAGAACAAGGCGTCCGGGACGTCGTCGGACATCAGCAGGGCGGTGGCCGCCGCCAGCAGGGAGCGCAGCAGATTGCCGTACAGGAAGACCTGCCGGCGACGCCAGCGGTCCAGGAAGACCCCGGCGAAGGGGCCGATCAGGGAGTACGGCAGCAGCAGTACCGCCATCGCCGAGGCGATCGCGGCGGCCGAGGTCTGCTTCTCCGGGGAGAAGACGACATAGGCGGCGAGCGCGACCTGGTAGACGCCGTCGGCGCCCTGGGAGAGCAGGCGTACGGCGAGCAGGCGCCGGAAGTCGGGGAGGCGCAGCAGGACGCGCAGGTCACGGACGACGGGCATGGGGCACAGCCTCACATGAGGGAGGGTCCCCGGTGTGTGACACCCGGGGACCCTCTCAGCCCTGGCAGGAGCGTTTTCAGCGTGACCGGACGGTCAGCGCTCGACGTCGCCGCGGATGAACTTCTCGACGTTCTCGCGGGCTTCGTCGTCGAAGTACTGCACCGGCGGGGACTTCATGAAGTACGAGGAAGCCGACAGGATCGGGCCGCCGATGCCGCGGTCCTTGGCGATCTTCGCGGCGCGCAGGGCGTCGATGATGACACCGGCGGAGTTCGGGGAGTCCCAGACCTCGAGCTTGTACTCCAGGTTCAGCGGGACGTCGCCGAACGCGCGGCCCTCGAGGCGGACGTAGGCCCACTTGCGGTCGTCGAGCCAGGCGACGTAGTCGGAGGGGCCGATGTGGACGTTCTTCTCGCCGAGGTCCCGGTCGGGGATCTGCGAGGTGACGGCCTGCGTCTTGGAGATCTTCTTGGACTCCAGGCGGTCGCGCTCGAGCATGTTCTTGAAGTCCATGTTGCCGCCGACGTTCAGCTGCATCGTGCGGTCCAGGATGACGCCCCGGTCCTCGAACAGCTTCGCCATCACGCGGTGCGTGATGGTGGCGCCGACCTGCGACTTGATGTCGTCGCCGACGATCGGGACGCCCGCCTCGGTGAACTTGTCCGCCCATTCCTTGGTGCCGGCGATGAAGACCGGCAGGGCGTTGACGAAGGCGACCTTGGCGTCGATGGCGGCCTGGGCGTAGAACTTCGCCGCGTCCTCGGAGCCCACCGGCAGGTAGCAGACGAGGACGTCGACCTGCTTGTCCTTCAGGACCTGGACGACGTCGACCGGCTCGGCGTCGGACTCCTCGATGGTCTGGCGGTAGTACTTGCCGAGGCCGTCGAGGGTGTGGCCACGCTGGACGGTGACTCCGGTGGAGGGTACGTCGCAGATCTTGATGGTGTTGTTCTCGGAGGCGCCGATGGCGTCCGCGAGGTCGAGGCCGACCTTCTTCGCGTCGACGTCGAAGGCGGCGACGAACTCGATGTCCCGCACGTGGTAGTCACCGAACTGCACGTGCATCAGGCCGGGGACCCTGGACGCCGGGTCGGCGTCCTTGTAGTACTCGACTCCCTGCACCAGCGACGCGGCGCAGTTGCCGACGCCGACGATGGCTACGCGAACCGAACCCATTCCGGTTGCTCCCTGTGTGTACGAGTGAGGCCCTGAGTGGGTCTCACGTGGCGGTGTCGTCGGGCGTATCCGTCCCAGGGGTGTCCCCGGGACGGGGCAGGACGCCCGGCGATCCAGATGTCGTGTCCTGCTGAGCGGACCCCCCGGACGCGGAACCCTTCAGGTCCCGTCCGGCCCGCTCGCTCTCGATGAGCTCGTTCAGCCAGCGCACTTCGCGCTCCACGGACTCCATCCCGTGGCGCTGGAGCTCGAGCGTGTAGTCGTCGAGGCGCTCCCGGGTACGCGCCAGGGAGGCGCGCATCTTCTCCAGGCGTTCCTCCAGCCGGCTGCGGCGGCCCTCCAGGACGCGCATGCGCACATCGCGCGACGTCTGTCCGAAGAAGGCGAAGCGCGCTGCGAAGTGCTCGTCCTCGTAGGCGTCCGGGCCGGTCTGGGAGAGCAGTTCCTCGAAGTGCTCCTTACCTTCCGCCGTCAACCGATAGACGATCTTGGCGCGGCGTCCGGTCAGCGGAGCGGCGAGGGCGTCCTCGGGCGTGCTCCCCGGTTCCTCGATCAACCAGCCGTTCGCGACCAGCGTCTTGAGGCAGGGATACAGCGTTCCGTAGCTGAAGGCACGGAACACCCCGAGCGACGTGTTGAGACGTTTGCGCAGTTCATAGCCGTGCATCGGGGACTCGCGGAGCAGGCCGAGCACGGCGAACTCGAGAATCCCGGACCGTCGGCTCATCGTCGCCTCCTCTCGTCCCCGTGTCGCGCACCCGGTCACTTATCTCGCTCTGATGTATCGACTCGATACATCTCGACGATAGAACGGCCTTACGGGCGCGACAAGAGGGGGGTGGGTGGTCGGGATCACATCACCGATTCGTAGGAGATGAGTTGCCCGGTTTGAGGCGAATCCCGGGGCTGGGTGGGGTTTGGCGGTGCGTAGTCTGTGCGGCATGCACCACCACCGGGAACCAAGTGACGACTGGGGGGCGTCGTGTCCTCGGTGCGGTACGGGTGAATGCAGGAACGACCGCATCCGTACTTCGGGGGGACCGGAAACCAGCCGCCGTTTCCAGGCGCGCATGGGTGCGCCTGCCCGAGGAGTAATCGTTCGATGAGCGAGCACCGTCGCAAACCGCCGCAGCCGCAGGAAGGCGGACGTGCCGCGGCCCGACGCGGCCAGTCCGGCTCGTCCTCCGGCCGCCGTGCGGCTCCGCGTGGCGCCACCGGGTCTCCCTCCGATGCCTACGGCTTGGGAGGCGATGACCAGTACGGTGGCCGTGCCGAGGCCCGCCGCGCGGCCCAGAGAAACACTGGTGGGCGCCGCAGAGGGGCCGATGACACCGGTCCGGGCGGCCGGCGCGGAGGCCCCGGTGGGCCGACCGGTCCCGGGCGCGGCAGAGGCCGGGCGAGCGAGCCCGCCAGAAGGCGCTTCATCGACTACCCCCGGGCGGGCAAGTGGGGCTGGCGCCGATGGACGCCCTCCTGGAAGCTCGTCTCCGGGCTGTTCATCGGCTTCGTCGGCAGCCTGGTCGCCCTGGTCGGCATCAGCTACGCGATGGTCACGATCCCCAGTGAGAACGACGCGGCCAAGTCGCAGAACAACGTCTATTACTGGGGCAACGGCACGCAGATGGTGGCCACGGGCACGGGAGTGAACCGGCAGAACATCACCATCGACCACATCCCCGATGCCATGCAGTGGGCCGTGATCTCGGCCGAGAACAAGAGCTTCTACCAGGACTCCGGCGTCGACCCCATGGGCATCGCGCGTGCGGTGGTCAACATGGCGCGGGGCGGTCAGACGCAGGGTGGTTCGACGATCACCCAGCAGTTCGTCAAGAACACCTACCTCAGCCAGGAGCAGTCGCTCTCCCGGAAGTTCAAGGAGATGTTCATCTCCATCAAGGTGGGCAAGGAGCTCAAGAAGCCGCAGATCCTCCAGGGCTACCTGAACACCTCGTACTACGGTCGTGGTGCCTATGGCATCCAGGCCGCGGCGCAGACGTACTTCGGCAAGAATGCGGACAAGCTCCAGCCGAGCGAGTGTGCCTTCCTCGCGGCGCTGCTCAAGGGCCCGACGTACTACGACCCGGCGGGCAACCCGGATCTGGACAAGGCGGCGAACGCGTCGGCCAACCTCAAGCGCTCCAAGGAACGCTGGAGCTGGATCCTCGGCGAGATGCACAAGGACAAGCGCATCACCGACGCCCAGTACCAGGACGCGATCAAGAAGTACCCCACGCCCCAGGGCCGCAAGGCCAACAAGGGCATGACCGGCCAGATCAGTTACCTGGCCGACACCGCCAAGAGGTACGTCCTGGCGCACTCCAACATCACGGAGGCCCAGTTCGACCAGGGCGGCTACCAGATCTACACGACCTTCGACAAGGCCAAGGTCAACGCCCTGACCGCGGCAGTGAAGAAGATCCAGAAGTCGCGGCTCGACCCGAAGAAGCGGGACTTGGACAAGTACGTCCAGTTCGGCGCCGCCTCCGTGGTTCCCAAGGACGGGGCGATCGTCGCTCTCTACGGCGGTGACGGCTACGAGAACGGTCACTTCACCAACAACGCGGACACCTCAGGCGTTCCGGTCGGTTCGACGTGGAAACCGTTCGTGCTGGCCGCGGCGATGGAGTACGGGACGTACAGGACCGACGGTGTCCCTCTCTCGCCGCTGAGCAAGTACAACGGCGACGACCATCTCAAGGTCAAAAGGCCGGATGGCACCTTCCAGCTCAACAAGGACGGCTCGACCTTCTTCCAGAACAACGAGAGCGACCACCGCTGGGGCTACATCACCCTGCGCAAGGCCATGGAGCAGTCCATCAACACGCCGTTCGTGCAGCTTGGCGTCGATGTGGGCATGACCCATGTACGGGACGTCGCCCAGAAGGCCGGCATCCGGACCGGCTTCGCCGGACTCAACCCGTCCTTCGCCATCGGTACCTCCACCCCGAGCGCGATCCGCATGGCCGACGCCTACGCCACATTCGCCGGCTCCGGCAAGCAGGCGGACCCGTACTCCGTGGTCTCCGTCAAGCACGACGGCAAGGAGGAACCAGGCTTCACCAAGCCGGCGGTCAAGCAGGTGATGGACTCGAACGTGGCGAACAACGTCACGGACACGCTGGAGAACGTCATCCAGAACGGTACGGGTCAGAACGCCAAGGCCCTGGGCCGTACGGCGGCCGGCAAGACCGGTACCACCGACAGCAACAAGTCGGCCTGGTTCGTCGGCTACACCCAGCAGCTGTCGACCTCGGTCGCGATGTTCCGGGAGAACCCCAAGGACCACAGGCTGCTCTCCATGAACGGCACGGCAGGTGTTCCGTCCATCCACGGTGGTGACATTCCGACCTCCGTGTGGACCGAGTACATGAAGGTTGCGCTCAAGGGCGCAAACGACCCGGGCTTCCCGGAGGCGGAGAAGATCGGCGAGGTCTCGGACGAGGCGGGCGCTCCCACCCCGACGCCGACCCCCACGGTCACGCAGCCGAGCGAGACGCCGACCGAGTCCCCGAGCCCCACGCCGAGCGACACGCCTACCACGGAGTCGCCCTCGCCGACCGACACCTGCCAGTTCGGCTTCAACTGTGACAACACAGGCGGCGTCGACACCGGCGGCACGGACGGCGGGGTCACCGGTTCACCGACGCCCACGGACACCACGGGCAACGGCAACGGCAACGGCAACACCAGAGGCAATGGCAACGGAGGCCTCTTCGGTGGGCCGACGGGCTAGACCGGAGCTCCGACCGGTTGGTGGTCATTTCGCCCGCCGAGCGTGTTTCACGTGAAACATGGGCCGCCGCACCCACGAGGTGCGGCGGCCCTCGGCCTATTCCTAGACACGTACGGCAGGATGTGCTCCATGCCCAGTGCAGAAATGACGCCCGCGAGCGTGCACGAGCCCGAGCCGGTGCGAGCCGCTCGGGGAGAGCCCGTGCGGCCGACCAAGGAGGACGAGGTCGCCGCGGCCGGCAGTGAGCTGATCGGCGGACCCATCGGGCGGCGCGCCCTGCTCGGGACGTCCTGGTGGACGCCCGTACGGGTCGTGGCGCTCGTGGCCATCGGCATGTTCGCCCTCGGCCTGGTCCAGAAGGCCCCCTGCTACAACAGCGGCTGGTTCTTCGGCGCGAGTTCTCAGTACACGCACGCGTGCTACTCGGACATCCCGCACCTCTATCAGGGGCGAGGCTTCTCCGACGGGCTGGTGCCGTACTTCGACAAGCTCCAGGGCGACATGCAGTACCTCGAGTACCCGGTGCTGACCGGTGTGTTCATGGAGGTGGCCTCCTGGCTCACGCCCCACAGCGGCAGCATCCAGCACCAGGAGCGCTGGTACTGGTTCGCCAACGCCGGGATGCTGATGGCGTGCGCCGCCGTCATCGCCGTCTGCGTCGCGCGCACCCACGCCCGGCGCCCGTGGGACGGCCTCCTGGTCGCCCTGGCGCCCGCCTTCGTGCTGACCGCCACCATCAACTGGGACCTGCTGGCGGTGGCCCTGACGGCCGCGGCGATGCTGATGTGGGCCCGGGGGCGCACGCTGGCCTTCGGTATCCTGCTCGGACTCGCCACGGCCGCCAAGCTCTATCCCGTCTTCCTTCTCGGGCCGCTGCTCGTGCTGTGCTGGCGCGCGGGCAGGTGGCGGGAGTACTTCTCGGCCGTGGGCGGCGCGGTGGTCGCGTGGCTGGCCGTGAACCTGCCGGTGATGCTCTTCGCCTTCGACGGCTGGTCGAAGTTCTACACCTTCAGTCACGACCGGGGCGTCGACTTCGGGTCCTTCTGGCTGATCTGGGCCCAGAACTCCACCGACCCGCCGACCATCGACACGGTCAATCTCTTCGCCACGCTGCTGGTGGTGCTGTCGTTCGTGGGGATCGCGGTGCTCACGTTCACGGCTCCGCGCCGGCCGCGCTTCGCGCAGCTCGCCTTCCTGATGGTGGCGGCGTTCATCGTCACCAACAAGGTCTACTCGCCGCAGTACGTCCTGTGGCTGGTCCCGCTGGCCGTGCTGGCCCGGCCGAAGTGGCGGGACTTCCTGATCTGGCAGGCGTGCGAGGTCGCGTACTTCCTGGGCATCTGGATGTACCTCGCGTACACGACCAGCGGGGACGCCCACAAGGGACTGCCGACCCACGGTTACCAGTGGGCGATCGCCCTGCACCTGGTGGGCACGCTGTACCTGTGCGCCGTCGTGGTGCGGGACATTCTCATGCCGGAGCGGGACGTGGTGCGCCGCTCCGGGGACGACGACCCCTCGGGCGGGGTGCTCGACGGGGCGGAGGACGTGTTCGTCCTCGGCCCGGCGGCCCACCTGCCGGGGCACGCCGCCCACCTCGACGGGCCGCACGGCCCCCAGGTGGAGTGGGGCAGCCAGGGGCCGGCCGCCCCGGGGGCCGGTTCGCTCTGAGCGAACAGCCCCTGGGTCAGGCACAAGGAAGGCCGTACACGAACGGTCCGGGAGGACCCGTGTACGGCCTTCCGGCTGCCTGGGCGAGGGTCAGCGGTCGACGATCCGGTCGAACTGCGTGGTGGTGTGTCGCAGATGGGCCACCAACTCCTCGCCCACCTTCGGTTCGGGCGCGTCCGTCGGCACGAACAGGATCGACACCTGCATGTGCGGCGGCTCCGCGAACCAGCGCTGCTTGCCACCCCAGACGAACGGGGAGAGGTTCCGGTTCACCGTGGCGAGGCCGGCGCGTGCGACGCCCTTGGCGCGCGGCATGACGCCGTGCAGGGCCTTCGGGGCCTCCAGGCCCACACCGTGCGACGTACCGCCCGCCACGACCACCAGGAAGCCGTCCGAAGCCGCCTTCTGCTGGCGGTAGCCGAACCGGTCCCCCTTGGCGACGCGTGTGACGTCCAGGACGGCGCCGCGGTACTCGGTGGCCTCGTGGTCCCCCAGCCACAGCCGGGTGCCGATCCGGGCGCGGAAACGGGTCTGCGGGAACTGCTGCTGCAGCCGGGCGAGGTCCTCGGCCTTGAGATGGCTGACGAACATCGTGTGCAGCGGCAGCCGTGCCGCGCGCAGCCGGTCCATCCAGCCGATGACCTCCTCGACGGCGTCCGAGCCGTCGGTGCGGTCCAGCGGCAGGTGGATCGCGAAGCCCTCCAGCCGGACGTTCTCTATGGCGGAGTGCAGCTGCGGCAGGTCCTGCTCACTGATGCCGTGCCGCTTCATCGTGGACATCACCTCGATGACCACGCGGGCACCCACGAGCCCGTACACGCCGTCGATGGACGACACCGACCGGATGACCCGGTCGGGCAGCGGCACCGGCTCCTCGCCGCGGCGGTACGGCGTCAGCACCAGAAGGTCGCCGCCGAACCAGTCCTTTATGCGCGCGGCCTCGTACGTGGTGCCGACGGCGAGGACGTCCGCGCCCAGTCGCGTGGCCTCCTCCGCCAGGCGCTCGTGTCCGAAGCCGTAGCCGTTGCCCTTGCAGACCGGGACGAGCCCGGGGAACTGCTCCTGCACGTGCTTGTGGTGCGCCCGCCAGCGCGCGGTGTCGACGTAGAGCGTGAGCGCCATGGCCGGACCTGGGACCTTTCTCGTGGCTGCGGTGGGGCAGAGGTGTGGACGGTGTGAAGGCTATGGAATCAAACGGCCGTGGCTCAACGGCGCGACATGTAGATGTCGAGCGCCTTGTGGAGCAGCTTGTTCAGCGGGAAGTCCCACTCGCCGAGGTACTCCGCGGCCTGTCCACCGGTGCCCACCTTGAACTGGATCAGGCCGAAGAGGTGGTCGGTCTCGTCCAGGGAGTCGGAGATGCCGCGCAGGTCGTAGACGGTGGCGCCGAGTGCGTAGGCGTCGCGCAGCATCCGCCACTGCATCGCGTTGGAGGGCCGCACCTCACGGCCGATGTTGTCGGAGGCGCCGTAGGAGTACCAGACGTGCCCGCCGACGATCAGCATCGTGGCCGCCGAGAGGTTCACGCCGTTGTGCCGGGCGAAGTAGAGCCGCATCCGGTTGGGGTCCTCGGTGTTGAGGGCCGTCCACATGCGCTGGAAGTACGACAGCGGGCGGGGCCGGAAGTGGTCGCGCACGGCCGTGATCTCGTACAGCCGCTGCCATTCCGCGAGGTCCTGGTAGCCGCCCTGGACGACCTCGACGCCCGCCTTCTCGGCCTTCTTGATGTTGCGACGCCACAGCTGGTTGAAGTTCTTGTGGACCTCTTCCAGGGAGCGGTTGGCCAGCGGCACCTGGTAGACGTAGCGGGGCTGCACGTCGCCGAAGCCCGCGCCGCCGTCCTCGCCCTGCTGCCAGCCCATGCGGCGCAGCTTGTCGGCCACCTCGAAGGCGCGGGGCTCGATGAAGTCGGCCTCGATGTCCCGCAGACGTTTCACGTCCGGGTTCTGGATGCCGGCCTTGATCGAGTTGGCCTCCCAGCGCCGGATGATCACCGGCGGCCCCATCTTCACGGAGAACGCGCCCTGCTGCTTGAGGTGGGCCAGCATGGGCTGGATCCAGTCGTCCAGATTCGGCGCGAACCAGTTGATGACCGGGCCCTCGGGCAGGTACGCCAGGTAGCGCTTGATCTTGGGCAGCTGACGGTAGAGGACCAGGCCCGCACCGACCAGCTCGCCGGTCCGCTCATCGAACCAGCCCAGGTTCTCGGAGCGCCACTCCGCCTTCACATCTGCCCAGGCCGGGACCTGCATGTGGCTCGCCGACGGCAGGCTCTGGATGTAGGCCAGATGCTGCTCTCGACTGATGGTCCTCAGGGTCAGGCTCATTCAGGGCGCTCCTCGGGCTGGTGTGTCCCCATGGGTACAGGGGCTCCGGCTCTAGCGCCGAAGCCTACTGCGCCTTGCGAGCGCCCCGACTGGGCGTACGGAACCTTCGCCCCGGCCCTGGGCCGCCGGGGAGTTCCGGGTGTTCCCGATGATGTCGGACGAAGGGCGTCCGGAGGGTCAGCTGAAGAGGCCGCCGAACAGTCCGCCGTTCGCCATGCCGAGCATGAAGCCGACGCCGGAGGCACCGAGACCCACGATCAGACCGAAGCGCTCGCGTGTGGTCACCGAGATCCACTGGCCGTACGCGCCTACGACGATCCCCACCAGGCCGGCCCATGAGCTGAGCAGGTGCAGGCCGTGGAAGAACGAGGTGATGAAGGCTGTCACGCCGAGTACCAGCGTCACCGCCATCAGGGTGTCCTGGAGGGGATGGGGTTTGCCGTCGGTGGCGAAGAGGGATCCGGCGGTGTTGGGTCGCAATGCCTGTTGTGCCATGAGGCACCTCCTGCGTAACGCGGCGCACGGTAGCGCCGTCCGCACCCGATGTGTACAGATTGGCGGCCTCCCCGGGCGGATTTCAACCGCAAGCCGGGGTGCAGGTACTCTGTACCGTCTGCACCGGTGTCTGCCCAGTCCTGCCAGGCTGTAGTCGGGACTGCCGTATTTGGGAGTTACCGAAGCGGCCCCTGATTGTCGGTGGTGGCCGATACCGTTGCGTACGCATCACGACCCTCCTGCCACGGAACGACCGTGGCCGCTGAGTCCAAAGGAGGTGGGTTCCACATGCGTCACTACGAGGTGATGGTCATCCTCGACCCCGATCTGGAGGAGCGCGCTGTCTCCCCCCTGATCGAGAACTTCCTCTCCGTCGTCCGCGAGGGCAACGGCAAGGTGGAGAAGGTCGACACCTGGGGCCGTCGTCGTCTCGCTTACGAGATCAAGAAGAAGCCTGAGGGCATCTACTCGGTCATCGACCTGCAGGCCGAGCCTGCGGTCGTGAAGGAGCTCGACCGCCAGATGAACCTGAACGAGTCGGTCCTCCGGACCAAGGTCCTCCGCCCCGAGACCCACTGAGCTCTCCCGCTCGGTTGATCCCGGGATTCGAGTAGCACCAAGCAGCCAGCAGCAAACCCGCCGAGAGGTTCCCCCATGGCAGGCGAGACCGTCATCACGGTCGTCGGCAATCTCGTCGATGACCCCGAGCTGCGCTTCACCCCGTCCGGTGCGGCGGTCGCGAAGTTCCGCGTCGCGTCCACTCCCCGCACCTTCGACCGTCAGACCAACGAGTGGAAGGACGGCGAAAGCCTCTTCCTGACCTGCTCGGTCTGGCGTCAGGCGGCGGAGAACGTCGCCGAGTCGCTTCAGCGAGGCATGCGCGTCATCGTGCAGGGCCGGCTGAAGCAGCGGTCCTACGAGGACCGCGAGGGCGTCAAGCGCACGGTCTACGAGCTGGACGTCGAGGAAGTCGGCGCCAGCCTGCGCAACGCCACGGCCAAGGTCACCAAGACCGCCGGCCGCGGTGGCCAGGGTGGTTACGGCGGCGGTGGCGGCCAGCAAGGTGGCAGCGGCTGGGGCGGCGGCCCCGGTGGCGGCCAGCAGGGTGGCGGCGCTCCTGCCGACGACCCGTGGGCGACCGGCGCCCCCGCCGGTGGCCAGCAGGGTGGCGGCGGTGGCTGGGGCGGTGGCTCCGGCGGCGGTGGCGGCTACTCGGACGAGCCCCCCTTCTAGGCCTTCGGGCCCAAGGGCGGGTCGTACCCAAACTTCTTGATCACACAGGAGAAACACCATGGCGAAGCCGCCTGTGCGCAAGCCGAAGAAGAAGGTCTGCGCTTTCTGCAAGGACAAGGTCACGTACGTGGACTACAAGGACACGAACATGCTGCGGAAGTTCATTTCCGACCGCGGCAAGATCCGTGCCCGCCGCGTGACCGGCAACTGCACGCAGCACCAGCGTGACGTCGCCACGGCCGTGAAGAACAGCCGTGAGATGGCGCTGCTGCCCTACACGTCCACCGCGCGATAAGGGAAGGGTGACCGACACATGAAGATCATCCTCACCCACGAGGTCTCCGGCCTCGGCGCCGCGGGCGACGTCGTCGACGTCAAGGACGGTTACGCTCGCAACTACCTGATCCCGCGGAAGTTCGCGATCCGCTGGACCAAGGGTGGCGAGAAGGACGTCGAGCAGATCCGTCGTGCTCGCAAGATCCACGAGATCCAGACCATCGAGCAGGCCAACGCTGTGAAGGCCCAGCTCGAGGGTGTCAAGGTCCGTCTGGCCGTCCGCTCCGGCGACGCCGGTCGTCTCTTCGGTTCCGTCACCCCGGCCGACATCGCGTCCGCGATCAAGGCGTCCGGTGGCCCCGAGGTCGACAAGCGCCGCATCGAGCTGTCCGCTCCGATCAAGACCCTGGGCGCCCACGAGACGTCCGTGCGTCTGCACCCCGAGGTTGCCGCCAAGGTCAACATCGAGGTCATCGCCGCGTGATCGCTGCGCTCGGCTCGAAGAGCTGAGAGAAGGGGCCGCACCCGCCGGGTGCGGCCCCTTCTTCGTTGTGTTTCACGTGAAACGCCGATTTCCGTGAAACGTCAGCGCGTTGCGCCGGTGACGATCCAGCGGCCCGAGCGGCTGCGCAGCCACAGGGTCAGCATCCGTACGGTCATCATCAGTGTCATGGCCGCCCAGACCGCGGTGAGCCCGCCGCCGAAGACGGGCACCAGCAACGCCACCGGGGCGAAGACCGCAAGGGTCACCAGCATGGCCCCGGCCAGATACGGCCCGTCCCCGGCTCCCATGAGGACGCCGTCGAGGACGAAGACCACACCGCAGACCGGCTGGGAGGCGGCCACCATGAGCAGCGCCGGCAAGGCCGCGTCCTCCACGAAGGGGTCGCTGGTGAACAGTGGCAGAAAGAGGGGGCGCGTCACGATCACCAGCAGTCCGAGGAACACGCCGACCGCCACGCCCCACTGCACCATCCGGCGGCAGGCCTCCCGGGCACCCCGGGCATCGTCCGCCCCCAGATAGCGTCCGATGATTGCCTGTCCGGCGATCGCGATGGCGTCGAGGGCGAAGGCCAGCAGACTCCACAGGGACAGAATGATCTGGTGGGCCGCGATGTCGGCGTCACCGAGGCGGGCCGCGACTGCTGTGGCGATCATGAGGATCGCCCGCAGTGAGAGCGTCCGGATCAGCAGGGGGACACCTGCCTGGGCCGAGGCGCGAATGCCGGACGCGTCGGGGCACAGTGACGCCCCGTGGCGGCGGGCCCCTCGGACGACGACGCCGAGGTACACCAACGCCATCCCGCACTGGGCGATCACGGTGCCCCAGGCGGAACCGGCGATGCCGAGCCCGGCGCCGTAGACAAGCCCGACGTTGAGAGCGGCGTTGGCGACGAATCCCGCGATGGCGACGTACAGCGGTGTTCTGGTGTCCTGCAGCCCCCGCAGAACACCGGTGGCGGCGAGCACGGTCAGCATGGCCGGGATGCCCAGTGCGGAGATCCGCAGATAACTGGTCGCGTACGGGGCGGCTGTCGGCGAGGCGCCGAAGAGGGCGACGAGTGTGGGCGCCAGGGGCACCGTGAGGGCGATGACCGCAGCGCCCAGCATCAGCGCGAGCCAGATCCCGTCCATGCCCTGGCGGATGGCCGCTTGGTGGTCGCCCGCGCCCACCCGTCGGGCGACGGCCGCCGTGGTGGCGTAGGCGAGGAACACGAAGACGCTCACGGCTGTCGTGAGGAGGGCCGAGGCCACCCCTAGGCCGGCGAGCTGGGCTGTGCCGAGATGGCCGATGATCGCGCTGTCGACCATGACGAACAGGGGCTCGGCGACGAGTGCGCCGAAGGCGGGGACAGCGAGCGCGATGATCTCGCGGTCGTGTCGCCGCCGGTCGACGCTGGAGACCGCGGAAGCCTGTGTCATGACCGCCAATCTAATCGTCCACAGGTAATAGGTGCAAACCTCTTGTGTCCATTACTTTCAGTTGCGGGTCGCGTGTTCGTGCACACCATCGGGGGCGATCTTGGCCCGACTGGGCAAGTTTTTCTTCTGCACAGCCCGTGGACGGTGAAGCTGCAGGTCAGGGCGGCTTCAAGGGTGGAATCGAGGGCTTGTTCACAACGCTGTCCACCGGGTCGTGCACAGGTTTCGGTGAGTTCTCCACAGCATCGGGCCCGTCGTCCACATGGCCTGTGGATAACCAGATTGGCTGACGGTGCCGACAGGCCTACCGTTGTCCGGCGCCCGCTCCTTCTGTCGACGCTGGAAACCTCGCAAAACCGACACGACGGAACCGGAGTTGGGTCTCTCAGTTGTCAGTGTCGTGCCGTAGAAATGAGGGCACGGCGAGATCCGCCCCGGGCGGGTGGGAGGAGGTGGCTCGGTGAGCATTTCCGAGCCCTTGGACGATCCGTGGGCCGACAGCGGTCCCAGTGATCGCCTGCCCGCCTCCCGCCGCAGCAGCGGTGGCCGCGGCCGGGACGAGCAGCACGACCGGGGCGGCGACGGCGGCCCCTGGGACGGCGCTGGTTCTTCCTTCGAGAGGGTGCCGCCGCAGGACCTCGATGCCGAGCAGTCCGTGCTCGGCGGCATGCTGCTCTCCAAGGACGCCATCGCGGACGTCGTCGAGGTCCTCAAAGGCCACGACTTCTACAAGCCCGCGCACGAGACGATCTACCAGGCGATCCTCGACGTCTATGCCAAGGGTGAACCCGCCGACCCCATCACGATCGCCGCCGAGCTCACCAAGCGCGGTGAGATCAACAAGATCGGCGGAGCGGCGTATCTGCACACGCTGGTCCAGACCGTGCCGACGGCGGCGAACGCCGAGTACTACGCGGAGATCGTGCACGAGCGCGCGGTGCTGCGCCGTCTGGTCGAAGCCGGCACGCGCATCACGCAGATGGGATACGCGGCCGACGACGACGTCGACGAGATCGTCAACCGGGCCCAGGCCGAGATCTACGCCGTCACCGAGCAGCGCACCAGCGAGGACTACCTGCCGCTCGGCGACATCATGGAGGGCGCCCTCGACGAGATCGAGGCGATCGGCTCGCGCAGCGGCGAGATGACCGGCGTGCCCACCGGGTTCACCGACTTCGACTCGCTCACGAACGGCCTGCACCCCGGTCAGATGATCGTCATCGCTGCGCGTCCCGCCATGGGTAAGTCGACGCTGGCCCTGGACTTCGCGCGCGCCGCCTCCATCAAGAACAACCTGCCGAGCGTCATCTTCTCGCTTGAGATGGGGCGCAACGAGATCGCGATGCGTCTGCTGTCCGCCGAGGCACGCGTCGCCCTGCACCACATGCGTTCGGGCACGATGACCGACGAGGACTGGACGCGGCTGGCCCGCCGGATGCCGGACGTGTCGGCCGCGCCGCTCTTCATCGACGACTCCCCGAACCTGTCGATGATGGAGATCCGCGCCAAGTGCCGTCGTCTGAAGCAGCGCAACGACATCCGTCTGGTCGTCATCGACTACCTCCAGCTGATGCAGTCCGGCGGCTCCAAGCGGGCCGAGAGCCGTCAGCAGGAGGTCTCGGACATGTCCCGTAACCTGAAACTGCTCGCCAAGGAGCTGGAGATCCCGGTCATCGCGCTGTCCCAGCTCAACCGTGGTCCCGAGCAGCGCACCGACAAGAAGCCGATGGTCTCCGACCTGCGTGAGTCCGGGTCGATCGAGCAGGACGCCGACATGGTCATTCTGCTGCACCGCGAGGACGCCTACGAGAAGGAGTCCCCCCGCGCGGGCGAGGCCGACCTGATCGTCGCCAAGCACCGAAACGGCCCGACGGCCACGATCACGGTCGCCTTCCAGGGACACTACTCGCGGTTCGTGGACATGGCGCAGACCTGATCCACGGGCCCGGCCCAACCGGCTCGACGACCACGGGTCCCGCGAGATGAACTGGCGCCATGACGACATCTCAGGAAGAGCTACTGCCCGGCACCCGTCGTGCCTTGTTGCACCGGATCGCCGTGGCCCAGGCCGAAGGCCGCGCACCCTCGCTGGTCGCGGCGGTGGTGCGAGGCGGACGAGCGGTATGGCACGGCGCGCGGACCTGCGTGGACGGTCACGGGCCTGACGAGAACGTCCAGTACAGGATCGGGTCGATCACCAAGACCTTCACCGCCGTCCTGGTGCTGCGGCTGCGTGACGAGGGCGTGCTCGACCTCGGCGACCGGCTGGAGAAGTATCTGCCGGACACCGGTGCCGGGGAGGCCACCATCGCCGGACTGCTCGCGCACACCGGTGGGCTGGCGGCCGAGTCGCCCGCACCGTGGTGGGAGCGCACTCCCGGATCGCTGCGCCCCGAGGTGCATGACGTACTGGGCGAGCAGCCCCTGGTGCATCCGGTCGGCCGCCGGTTCCACTACTCGAACCCCGGCTACACACTGCTGGGTGCTCTGGTGGAGGAGCTGCGCCAAGCCCCCTGGGAGGAGGTGCTCCGGCGGGAGGTGCTCCAACCCTTGGGCCTGCACCGGACGAGCGCGCAGCCGCAGGCACCGCACGCGGGCGGCTGGGCGGTGCATCCGTGGGCCGACGCGCTGCTGCCGGAGCCTGTGGAGGACCTCGGCCGTATGGCGCCTGCCGGGCAACTGTGGTCGACCACCGGCGACTTGGCACGCTTCGCGGCCTTCCTGGCCAAGGGCGACGACCGTGTGCTGAGTGCGGAGTCGGTGCGGGAGATGCGGACGCCCGCGGCGCCGGCTGAGACCGCGGACGTGATGGACGGTGCGACCTACGGACTCGGCCTGCAGATTCAGCATCGTGACGGCAGGCTGCTCGTGGGGCACTCCGGCTCGTTGCCGGGCTTCGTGGCGAACCTCACCATCGGCGTGGCGGACGATGTCGCGGCGGTCGTGCTGGCCAACTGCACTTCCGGCCCGTTGCTGTCCGTGGTGGGCGCCGACCTCGTACGTATCGTCGCCGAGGCCGAGCCACGGATTCCCGAGCCCTGGCGACCGCTGCCCGAGGTCGACCGCTCGGTGCTGGAGCTGGCGGGGCAGTGGTACTGGGGCACACATGCCTTCGCACTGCGGGTGACAGCCGACGGGCTGGTCGCCTTGGGTCCGCTGTCCGGGAACGGCCGCAGCTCACGCTTCCGGGCCAACGGTGACGGTACCTGGACAGGGTTGGAGGGCTACTACGCCGGAGAGCTCCTGCGGCCCGTACGGCGCCCGGACGGAGCCCTCGGCCATCTTGACCTCGGGTCGTTCGTGTTCACCCGTCAGCCGTACGACGAGGGGGATCCTGTGCCCGGCGGTGTGGATCCCGAGGGCTGGCGGGGGATCCGCTAGCGGGCTTCGACTGGTGGCTTGTTTCACGTGAAACAAGCCACCAGGACGCTTTCAGAGCTGGAGTTTGAAGCCCACGTGTGAGGCCGCGAAGCCGAGCCGCTCGTAGAAGCGGTGGGCGTCGGCCCGTGTGTTGTCGGAAGTCAGCTGCACCAGATGGCAGTCCAGACGCCTGGATTCGTCGATCGCCCATTCGATGAGCCGGGTGCCCAGGCCACTGCCGCGTTCCTCCGCGTGGATGCGGACGCCCTCGATGATCGACCTGGTGGCCCCGCGCCTCGACAGGCCGGGAACGATCGTGAGCTGGAGCGTGCCGACGACTCGGCCCTCGCGTTCCGCGACGACCAGATGCTGGTTCGGATCCGCGTCGAGCCGCTTGAGGGCGGTGAAGTAGGGGCTCAGGTCCTCCGGTGACTCGCGCTGTGCGCCTAGCGGATCGTCGGCGAGCATGCCGACGATGGCGGGGATGTCCTCGGCGACGGCGGCCCGTATCTCGAAATGATCTCCCATGGGTGCACCCTATGTGGCCGCCACTGTGAGGGGCGCGAACCGGCGGGTCCAGTCCCCGGGCAGCTCAGTGGCGCCGTACGCCATGACGGAGTTGTGGGCGACGAACTCCAGCCCGCGTTCCTTCACCCACGCCAGCAGTGCTTCATGCCGCACGTCGATGTCAGTACGCAGCGGGCGGTCGGTGCGGGCGGCGAGCGAGGCGAAGAGGGCCTGAGCCGTCTCGGTGTCGCGGGCGATCAGCGGTCCGATGACCTGCGTGTCCATGTTGGGCCAGGCGCCCGCGTACCCGGTGATCCGGCCGTTCTCCTCGGCGACGCGCAACTGGTCGGTGAAGGCGGGCAGCCGCGTGATGATGTGCGTGCGATCTGCCCCGAACACCTCCTCGTCGAGCCGGAGGATGGCGGCGAGGTCCTCGGCGGTGGCCGCTCGCGTCGTAACCCCGTTTTCCGGCCCACGCGGCGTGAACGGTCCCATGACCATCTCCGCCCGTCCGATGACCTTGAAGCCGAGCTCCTCGTACAGTGGGCGGCCATACGGCGTCGCGTGCAGGGTGAGCGGTGTCGTCCCCATCGACGCGACGACATGACGCATCAGTCGGCGCCCGACGCCCCGGCGGGCATACCGCTCGGCCACCAGGACCATGCCGAGGGCCCCCAGGTCCGGGCGTTCCTGCGGACCGTACTGCGTGACGATGCACGCGGCGATCAGGCCGCCACTGGGATCATCGATGCCGTAGCCGCGTCCGGCGATGAGGAGGAAGCCCCACTTGTGCTCCTCCCGCGGCCACCCCCGGTCTTCGGACAAGTCGGCGCAGGCGGTGAGATCGCGCAGCGTCAGACGACGGATGGGCAGAGCGTCGAGGGATGGAGTTGGCACGCAGGCCAGGCTGTCCGACCATGGCCCTTGGCGTCCACCCGTTTCGGGCCACACGCAGATGCTTTTGGCCATGTCGTAGCCATCCGCACAGCCCATGGACAGGCTCCGGGTGTTTCACGTGAAACGTCGGCGAACGGTGAGCGTACGGCAGGTCGCCGAAGGGCGGGGGAAGTCTTCCGGTTGGAATGTGCCGCACGGTACGAGCGCACCCGTGAAGATTTCCCGTCAAGGCGGCCTGGAAGTGGACGCTATCGCGCTGATCCCTTGGTCGTGGCCAGGCGGATCGGTCCGTCGGAATACGCCTTGGCCGGCCCGTATCCGTGGGACCGAGGCATAGATCAGGAACACCGGCCATGGTGGTGCCGGTGCCACCACCGGCGCCGGCACCGATCGCGGTCAATGCGGACGTCGTTCTGAAGGATCTCGCGAAGCGCTTCCATACGGGGCGTGATCTGTGAGAGGCCTACCAATTGGCGGCCTCCGCCCGGTAATTGGAGAATAAGCGGTACAGCCCCGGCGGATTCGTGGGGGAGTGCGCGGAGGGCGGTGGCCGGTAGGGTCTCCGATTAGCTTGCGGGTGTGGCGCATTGAGCCGCATTTCCGGGTATGCGGCCATGGGTGACCACTCAGGGGGATGCTGCATCCGACCGCGGAGAAAGCAGGCACCTTCCGATTCCGGAAGTATGCGGACCGACCGAAAGATGTTCGAGGCGAGGCACATCATGGACGCTCCGACCACCACGTCGGCGGAAAACGGCACATCCGGCGGAGGCGGCTGGTTCACACCGCGCACCGCCGCGGCCCCCGTTCCAGAGACCAGTCCGGCCTCGTGCACCTCCTCACTCTTCGAACCGGGCGCCCCCGCCGAGCGCTCCGCGCCCGTCGCCCAGCAAGCCTCCCCGGACGCCCTCCTCATTCGTCGCACCATGGCCGAGGTCGCCCCGGTGGCCGACAAGGCCACCTCGTACTTCTACGCTCTGCTCTTCGTGCGCCATCCCGAGCTGCGGGCACTGTTCCCGCCGACGATGGACACCCAGCGGGACCGGCTGTTCAAGGCGCTGCTGACGGCCGTCGAGCAATTCGACAACACTCCCGTTCTCGTCGATTACCTGCAGAACCTCGGCCGCGGCCACCGCAAGTACGGCACGCGGCCCGAGCACTACCCCGCTCTGGGTGAGTGCCTCATCGGTGCGCTGAGCAGGTACGCCTCCGCCGTCTGGGACGGGGAGACAGAGGCGGCCTGGGTGCGGGCGTACACGACCATTTCCCAGGTCATGATCGACGCGGCGGCGGCCGACGAACTGCGCGCGCCGGCCTGGTGGCACGCCGAGGTCGTCGCACACGAACTCAGGACTCCGGACGTCGCGGTCCTCACCCTTCGCCCGGACCAGCCCTATCCCTTCCTCCCCGGTCAGTACACAAGCGTGGAGACACCCTGGTGGCCCCGCATCTGGCGGCACTATTCCTTCGCCTCCGCCCCGCGCTCCGACGGGCTGCTGACGTTCCACGTGAAGGCCGTCCCCGCGGGCTGGGTCTCCACTGCACTGGTGCGCCGCGCCCGACCCGGCGACGTCGTCCGGCTCGGGCCGTCGACCGGCTCGATGACCGTCGACCACAGCACTGACAGCAGCCTGGTCTGTCTCGGCGGCGGCACGGGCATAGCGCCCATCAAGGCGCTGGTCGAGGATGTCGCCGAGCACGGCGTGCGCCGCCGGGTCGAAGTGTTCTACGGTGCCCGATCCGATCACGACCTGTACGACATCGACACCATGCTCCGATTGCAGCAGAGCCACCCCTGGCTCTCCGTCCGCGCCGTCGTCGACCAGCCCCCCGCCCGTCTCCAGCTTCCGGACGCGGTGCGCGAGCACGGTCCGTGGAACGAGTACGAGGCGTATGTCTCGGGGCCGCCTGGGATGATCCGCAGCGGTGTCGACGCGCTCAGGGACGCCGGCATCCCGGCGCACCGGATACGCCACGACTCGCTCGAGGAACTCGTGGGCGTCGGAAACTGATCCGTCACCCCAGATCCGGGGCGTGCATGGCCCGGACGCCCTCGATATTGCCGTCGAGATAGTGCCGCAGGGACAGTGGAACCAGGTGCACGGACGCGATGCCGACCCGGGTGAAAGGCACACGGACGATCTCATACTCGCCGGTCGGCTCCTCCACCTCGGGGCCATGGCGAAGCGAAGGGTCCATGGACTCCAGTCGGCAGACGAAGAAGTGCTGCACTTTCACGCCGGTTGCGCCGCCGTCCTCACCGATGTGCTCCACGGTGTCCACGAAGCAGGGCACCACATCGGCGATCTTGGCGCCGAGCTCCTCGTACACCTCGCGGTGCAGGGCGTGCACGACAGTAGTGTCGCTCGGTTCGACCCCGCCACCTGGAGTAACCCAGTAGGGATCGACACCGGGCTTCGTGCGCTTGATCAGGATCAGGTCGTCACCGTCCAGGAGGACGGCGCGGGCGGTGCGCTTGACCACGGGTCGGACGGTCATGGGAGAAATGTGGCCCGGTTGGTTCCACGTGAAACATCGCAAAGGGCCACGGGACGAGCGCATGCCGTGACCTTCGGCGGGTCCCGGGTCAGCACCAGTCGGCGGCCGCCCGTTGAAGCCACTCGTACGCCCGGGCGATGTGCGGCATCGCGAGGGTGCCGGTACGCACCACCAGGAAGTACGTCCGCAGCGGGGGCACGGCGGGCTCGTGCAGAGCGACGACGTCACCGTGCTGGATGGCGCCGTCGCACAGATAACGGGGCAGTACCGCCAGACCCGCCCCCGCAGTCGCACAGGCAAGGACGGCGCGCAGATCGGGGACGATGACGGTGCCCGATGCCGAAGGGCGGGAGTCGAAGACGGAAGCCCAGTACCGGGAGACGAAGGGCAGGGACTCGTGCACCTCGACGACGGGCAGGTTCTCCAGGGCGGCCGCACCCTTGCGATGCGGGCTTCCCGAGCTGATCCGCTCGGCCCACCGCGGGGAGGCGATCAGGACATGTTCCTCGTCGCACAGCGGAGTCGCCGTGAGGAGGGCACCGCGCGGACGGGCGGTGCTGATGGCCAGATCATGATGTCCGGCGGCGAGTCCTTCCAGTATCGCCTCGGCGTTCCCGAAGGAGGCGCGCAGCTCGAAGCCCTGGCAGTCGTTCCCGGCCAGCCCGGTAAGTGCGGGAAGCGCGCGTTCGGCGGTGAACTCGGGAGGGCCGGCGAGGTGCAGGGTCCTCGACGAGGACTCCTCGTCGAGCCCGGTCTCGGCTATCTCCACCAGCGCGTCGAGATGCGGAGCGGCCTTGTGGGCCAGTTCGTCACCGATGGTGGTGGGGGTCACCCCGCGGGCCTGCCGAAGGAACAGCGGGCGGCCCAGCTGTCTTTCCAGGGTGCGGATCTGGGAGGTGACGGCCGGCTGGGAGAGGCCGAGAAGTGCGGCGGCGCGGGTGAAGGAACCGGCCCGGTGGACGGTCACGAAGGTGCGCAGCAAGGCCAGGTCCATGGAACGCCCTCCCCCTCCCCTTTCCCTGCCTTTCTCCCGTCCCCCCGGGACAAGGACCAACTATAAATAAGTCGATAGGTCTCTGTCGCTAGCGTGATTGGACACTGACGCAGAGTCAACTAGCCTGGTTCGCGCGGTTCTTCGCGCGCGGAACCGGGGCGGTCCGAGCCACGAGGGGGGAGGTTCGGACCGTCCGTCACACCTGGCCGGATCCTCTCGTGGGCCCGCGCAGCGGTCAGTCAGCCGACTCGTCCAGGGCGCGGAGCACGTCCGCCACCAGGTCCTCAGGGTCCTCGGCGCCGACGGACAGCCGCACGAAGCCCTCCGGTACCGCGTCCCCGCCCCAGCGGCCGCGCCGTTCCGCCGTGGAGCGAACACCGCCGAAGCTCGTGGCGGAGTCCACGAACCGCAGGGCGCCGAGGAAACGATCGGCACGCTCGCGCGAGGACAGCGTGAAGGAGACGACGCACCCGTAGCGGCGCATCTGCTGTGAGGCGATCTTGTGCGAGGGGTCGTCGGGCAGTCCCGGATACCGCAAGCCGGTCACCTCCGGCCGCTCCCGCAGGGCCTCGGCGAGGGTCAGGGCCGTTGCGTTCTGCCGGTCCACGCGCAGCTGCAGCGTGGCCAGGGAGCGGTGCGCGAGCCAGGCCTCCATGGGGCCGGCGATCGCACCGACGATCTTGCGCCAGCGGCGTACCGCGGTCATGGTGTCGCCGCTTCGACCGGTGACGTATCCGAGCAGCAGGTCCCCGTGCCCGGTCAACTGCTTGGTGCCGCTGGCTACGGAGAAGTCGGCGCCCAGTTCGAGCGGCCGCTGCCCGAGCGGTGTCGCGAGTGTGTTGTCGACGGCGACCAGGGCGCCACGCGCGTGTGCCGCGTCGGCCAGGCGCCGGATGTCGCAGACGTCGAGGCCGGGGTTGGACGGCGACTCGATCCACAGCAGCGCCGCCCCGTCGAGGGCCTCGAGCTGGGCGTCGCCACCGGTGGGCGCGGTGCGCACCTCGATGCCGTACGCCTCCAGCTGGGCGCGCACCAACGGCAGTGCCTGGTAGCCGTCGCTGGGCAGCACGACCGCGTCCCCCGCGCGCAACTGGGAGAACAGTACGGACGAGATGGCGGCCATGCCGGAGGAGAAGACCAGAGTCTCCACGCCGTCTCGGCCCGGTGCCTCCAGCTCGCCCACGGCACGCTCCAGCAGGCTCCACGTGGGGTTCTCGTCCCGGCCGTAGGTGTAGGGGCCGGTGGGGTCGCCCGGCAGGTGGTAGTGGGCTGCGAACACGGGGCCGGGCAGGGTCGGCTCGTGCTTGACCGGCTCGGGGAGCCCGGCACGCACCGCGCGGGTGCCCTCACCGACGGTGGTCAGACCGTGCTCGGCGCCTTCTGTGCCGTTCCGTGCCCTCCTGCCGCGGTCGTCCGCGGCCGACTCGCTCATGCCGCCCGTCCCTCCAGTTCGTTCCGCACCGCGGCGAGCAGACCGGTGCTCGCCGCCTCCACCATCTCAAGACACTCCTCGAAGCCGTCCATGCCCCCGTAGTACGGGTCCGGTACGTCGAGGTCGACACCCGCGTCCGGGTCGTAGGAGCGCAGCAGCCGGACCTTCCGCGCGTCCTCCTCCGTCGGCGCGAGGCGGCGCAGGGCCTTGAGGTGGCCGGTGTCCAGGGCTATGACGAGGTCGAGGCGGGGGAACCAGGCCGCCTGGAACTGGCGGGCGGTGTGGTCGCTGTCGTAGCCGTGTTCCTCCAGGACGGAGACGGTGCGCGGGTCGGCGCCGTCGCCCTCGTGCCAGCCGCCGGTGCCGGCGCTGTCGACCGTGACGAGATCCTCCAGTCCGGCCTCGGCCACGCGTGCGCGGAAGACGGACTCGGCCATCGGGGACCGGCAGATGTTGCCGGTGCAGACGAAGCAGACGCGGTAGGTCATGGCGGGCTCAGTCCTCGTCCGGCAGTACGACGTGCAGCGCCCAGGAGACTATCGAGATGATCAGACCGCCGAGCACAGCGGTCCAGAAGCCCTCGACATGGAAGCTCAGGTCCAGCTTGTCGCACACCCAGGAGGTCAGCAGCAGCATCAGCGCGTTGACCACCAGGGTGAACAGCCCGAGGGTGAGGATGAACAAGGGGAAGGTCAGGACCGTCAGGATCGGCTTGACCAGCCAGTTCACCACGCCGAACACCAGCGCGACCGCGATCAGTGTGCCGGCCTTCTTGCCGGTGCTGTCACCGGTCAGGGTGATCTTGTCGAGCAGCCATACGGCGACCGCCAGGGCGCCCGCGTTGGCGATCGTCTTGACTACGAAATTCTTCATGTGTCTGATCGTGGCAGACGGGAACGGCTGCGAGCAGTGGGGCGAGGGCGACAACAACGATGAAGGTATTCCGGCTGGACGAACTGGAGGCGGAGCGCGCCGCCAACGAGGGCGCCTACCTTCAGTTCCTGCGGGAACGGAACATGTCGGTCGGTCTGTACGCGCTCGACGCGGGCGATCACGACCGGCAGACGCCGCACAAGCAGGACGAGGTGTACTTCGTCGTCAGCGGCCGTGCCTCCATCACGGTCGGCCTGGAGACCACCCAGGTGGCGCGCGGCAGCGTGGTGTACGTACCGGCCGGGGTCGCCCACAAGTTCCACCACATCAGCGAGGACCTCCGGGTCCTGGTCGTGTTCTCTCCACCTGAGGCGTGAAGCCGTCCCCGACGATTCCCTAGGGGAACGGTCAGGGGAGGACAAGGGGTGCGAGGCCCCCGTCGGCCCCTTGGCGGACCTAGCATCGATGGCAGGACTTCAAGAGCACTTCGAGAGCAAGGGACAAGGGCAATGGGAGAGATCTTCGCGGGCCTGCCGTGGTGGGTGAAGTGGGTCGCGGTGCCCGTCATCGCCCTGGTCGTGTTCGGTGGCGTGATAGCCAGCGTGGTCGGTTTCGTGATCGGCCTGCTCTTCAAGGCGCTGGTCTTCGTCGCCCTGGTCGGCGGACTGATCTACATCGTGCGGAAGTTCATGGCGGGCTCCTCGTCGCGCGGCGACTGGTGAGCCGCCAGGGGAGCCGGTGACGGTAACAGGAATCGCCGGTTCCCTCGGGCGAGGGAAGTTTTCCGGGCGGGCCGTCCGCATGCGGTGGCGGACGGTTAGAGTCCGGAATTCGCCGCGGGGCGCAGCCCCGGGGACGGCGTACCCCAACCCCGTGTTCCTCCTGCACGGGCTGCCCCTCGCGCTTCGGGAGTGACCCTTTGGCCACGGTCGACACCGCACCCGCTGAACCGCACGCACCCCCCGGCCGGCCCCAGCCGCGTCCCGCCACGTCCCCGGCCCAGCGGCCTCCCTCCACGGCGATCCCCGAGCAACGGCAGCACTCCGGGACCCTCATCGGATCCGTGCAGCGCGCGATGCGCCTGCTGGAGACCGTCGCCGAGCACGAGTACGGCGCCCCCGCCAAGCAACTGGCCCGGGAGACCGGGCTCGCCCTGCCCACGGCGTACCACCTGCTGCGCACCCTGGTGCACGAGGGCTATCTGCGCCGTGACAAAGGACTGTTCTTCCTCGGTGAAGCGGCCGAACGGCTGAGCAGCAGCGGAGCGAAGCAGAAACGTCGCAGCACGGTCGCCGACGCGCTCGCGCACTGCAGGGATGCCATCGGTGTACCGGTGTACTACGCCATGTACCGCGAGGGTGACGTCGAGGTCATGTGTGTCTCCGACACCCCCGGCACCCCGGCGGTCGAGGAGTGGGCCGACTTCCGGGAGACCGGGCATGCGCATGCCATCGGCCAGTGTCTGCTGTCCCAGCTGGACGAGGACGCCCGCCGGGACCACCTGGACCGTTATCCCGTGCAGTCCCTCACGCCGTACACGGTGCGCGACGGCCGCACCCTGCTGCGGCGCCTGGAACGGATCCGGCGCATGGAACCGGTGACGGAGCGGCAGGAGTACGCGCTGGGCACGGTCTGCGCCGCGATCCCGATCACCGTGGGCACCACCGCGGCCACGATGGCCATCTCCCTGCCGTCCCACCAGGCGGACCGGCTGCTGCCCGCTGCCCAGCAGCTGCAGAGGGAGGTCGGACGGCATCTGGGCTCGATCGCGATCTCTATCAGTATCTGAAAACTCACTCCTTGTGATCTACCGTGCACATTCAGCAAGATTTCACCAGGGTCAAAGGGGTCATTACCGGCCAGTCGGTGTCCTATGACGGGATGGGCGATGCGCGAGTCCGTACAGGCAGAAGTCATGATGAGCTTTCTCGTGTCCGAGGAGCTCTCCTTCCGCATCCCGGTGGAACTGCGGTACGAGACGTGTGATCCCTATGCCGTGCGGCTGACCTTCCACCTTCCCGGTGACGCACCGGTGACCTGGGCCTTCGGACGTGAGCTGCTGATCGACGGAGTGGGCCGGCCCTGCGGCGACGGTGATGTCCGCATCGCACCCGCCGGCTCCGAGGCGCTGGGCGAGGTTCTGATCCGGCTTCAGGTCGGCGCCGACCAGGCCCTGTTCCGCTCCTCCACGCCCCCGCTGGTGGCCTTCCTCGACCGTACGGACAAGCTGGTGCCGCTGGGCCAGGAGGGAGCGCTCGCCGACTTCGACGCCCACCTCGACGAAGCCCTGGACCGTATCCTCGCCGAGGAGCAGAGCGCCGGATGAAGCGTTACGGCCAGAGCGCCAGGTCCTCCGGCGCCCCACGTCGGCACGGAGCAGTAACGCTTCTCCGTACCAGGCCGGCCAGTTGAGCTCACCGCTTCCGGCGTCGGCCCCGGCCGCCGCGCACCGGAGCCGACGGGGCCGCGGCGGCCGCCGCAGTCCCCTGCACCGGGCGGTCTGCCGCCACCACCAGCGCCGCGAGGGCGGTGGTGACCGGCACGGAAGCCACGAGGCCGATCGAGCCCACCAGCGTGCGCACGATCTCCTCCGCCACCAGCTCACTGTTGGCGACCGTGCCCACGCTGCTCTGCGCGATGGAGAACAGCAGCAGCAGCGGCAGCGCGGCACCCGCGTAGGCAAGCACGAGCGTGTTGACCACGGACGCGATGTGGTCGCGGCCGATGCGGATGCCCGCACGGTACAGTCCACGCCACCCCATCGACGGATTCGCCTCGTGCAGCTCCCACACGGCCGAGGTCTGCGTGACCGTCACGTCGTCCAGCACACCAAGTGAGCCGATGATGACACCGGCGAGCAGCAGACCGCTCATGTCGATCGACGGATAGAGGCCGTGGATGAGGCCGGTGCTGTCATCGGTGTTGCCGGTCAGCGCGGCCCAGCCGATGAAGAGCTTGCCGAGAACGCCGATCAGCGACAGCGAGATCAACGTGCCGAGGACCGCCACGGAGGTCCGGGCGGAGAGGCCGTGGCACATGTACAGCGCGATCAGCATGATGGCGCTGGAGCCGACCACCGCCACGGTCAGCGGATCCGACCCCTGCAGGATCGCGGGCACGATGAAGAAGTCGAGGACCAGGAAGCTGATGGCCAGCGCGATCAGTGCCATGACACCGCGCATCCGCCCGACGACCACGACGGCGAGTGCGAAGATCCCCGCCAGCAGCGCCATCGGCATGCGCCGGTTGACGTCGGTGACCGAGTACTGCAGGTCCTTCGGCGCCGAGGGCTCATAGGCGGCCACGACCTTCTCGCCCTCGTGCAACTGCCGCGACTGGTCCGGCTGCACGATCTCGATGAACGTGCGGCCCTTGTCCTTGCCGGTGTCGACCCGGACCGTCGCCTTCTTGCAGGTACTGCTCCCCTCCTGCTGCGCCGAACCGCCCCCGCCCGTCGAGGTGTCTCCGGCCGCGCTGCCGCCGGAGGCGTTCACCGAGTTGCAGCTGACCTCGATGACCCTGGTGACCGTGGCCTGCTGGGTCTGCCGGTCGAATCCGACCCCGGTCCGCTTGTGGGGCGGGGCACCGCCGGGCCACAGAACCACGAGCCCGACCACGACCGCCACGGTGAACGGGATCAGGACGGCGGCGATGACCTTGCGCAGATGCTTCGAGACGGGTGCGGCCGGTCCATGGCTGTGACTGTGTGAGTGCCCGTGTCCCTCACCGGTCGTGTGCGTGTGCCCCGGCGGATGCTGAGGCTCGTGTGTCGTGGTCACCGCCCGATCATTGCAAGAAGGGCACAAGGCGCACTGTTCACCGCGCCACACATGACGCTAGCGTGGAGGCACCTTTGCACACGCGGGAGCTCGGAGCAACGGGCTGAGAGGGCGCTGACCTCTGTCTTTGCGATGTTTCACGTGGAACGTCATTCAGTCGAGTGATGTCTCACAAGAAGCACCGACCGACGGAAACCGCTGCGTCGACCGCCGAACCTGTTACCGGGTAATGCCGGCGTAGGGAGTAGGTCTCATGACCAACAAGGACGTACGCACGCCTGCCTCCACGCAGATCTCCGACGGCCAGGAGGCCGGGAAGTCCATCGGCTGGCACAAGGGGTATGTCGAGGGATCACGCCCCGACCTGCGCGTGCCGGGCCGTCAGGTGCACCTCACCAACGGGCAGTCGGTCACGTTGTACGACACCTCCGGCCCGTACACCGATCCACTCGTCGAAACCGACGTCCGCAGGGGCCTGCCGCCGCTGCGGGAGAACTGGATCATCGCGCGTGGCGACACCGAGGAGTACGCGGGCCGGCCGGCCCGCCCCGAGGACGACGGGATCAAGCACACCTCGCCACGGGGCGGCCTGCGCAACCTCGACGCGGTCTTCCCCGGACGACCCCGTCAGCCGCGCAGGGGGCGCGACAGCAAGGCGGTCACGCAGCTCGCCTACGCCCGTCGTGGCGAGATCACACCCGAGATGGAGTTCGTGGCCCTGAGGGAGAACGTTTCCCCAGAGGTCGTCCGCGAGGAGATCGCGGCGGGCCGGGCCGTGCTGCCGGCCAACGTCAACCACCCGGAGATCGAGCCGATGATCATCGGCAAGCGGTTCCTGGTGAAGGTCAACGCCAACATCGGCAACTCGGCGGTGACCTCCTCCATCGAGGAGGAGGTCGAGAAGATGACCTGGGCGACCCGCTGGGGCGCCGACACGGTCATGGACCTGTCCACCGGCCGCAACATCCACACCACGCGCGAATGGGTGCTGCGCAACTCCCCCGTTCCGATCGGCACGGTGCCGCTCTACCAGGCGCTGGAGAAGGTCGACGGCCGCGCCGAGGAACTGACCTGGGAGATCTACAAGGACACGGTCATCGAGCAGGCCGAGCAGGGCGTGGACTACATGACCGTCCACGCCGGTGTGCGCCTGGCATACGTGCCGCTGACCGCGAACCGCAAGACCGGGATCGTCTCGCGCGGCGGCTCGATCATGGCGGCGTGGTGCCTGGCGCACCACAAGGAGTCGTTCCTGTACGAGAACTTCGAGGAGCTCTGCGAGATCCTCGCCGCCTACGACGTCACGTACTCGCTGGGCGACGGCCTCCGGCCCGGATCGATCGCGGACGCCAACGACGAGGCGCAGTTCGCGGAACTGCGAACTCTCGGGGAACTCAACCGGGTTGCCAAGCGTTTCCACGTACAGACCATGATCGAGGGCCCGGGCCACGTCCCGATGCACAAGATCAAGGAGAACATCGACCTTCAGCAGGAGATCTGCGATGAAGCTCCGTTCTATACGCTCGGCCCGCTGACCACGGACGTCGCACCGGCGTACGACCACATCACCTCCGGCATCGGTGCCGCGATGATCGCCTGGTGGGGCACGGCGATGCTCTGCTATGTCACGCCCAAGGAGCACCTGGGCCTGCCCAACCGTGACGACGTCAAGACCGGCGTCATCACCTACAAGATCGCCGCCCACGCAGCCGACCTCGCCAAGGGCCATCCGGACGCGCAGGAGTGGGACGACGCGCTGTCCGACGCCCGTTTCGAGTTCCGGTGGGAGGACCAGTTCAACCTCGCCCTGGATCCTGACACGGCACGGGAGTTCCACGACGAGACACTTCCGGCCGAGCCCGCCAAGACGGCCCACTTCTGCTCCATGTGCGGGCCGAAGTTCTGCAGCATGAAGATCAGTCAGAGCATCACCGAGCGGTTCGGTGGTGCGGCGGCCGAGGGGGCGTCGGCGGAGGAGGTCGCTGAGGGGATGCTCCAGAAGTCGAAGGAGTTCGCGGCGAGCGGGAACCGCGTGTACCTGCCGATCGCGGACTGAGCACGAACAGCGGGCGGTCCGTGCTGACGAATGGCCCGGGGCGGGCTGGGAGCACGGATCGCCCGGCCTTTCCCGGTGCAGTGTGGCCGACTTGGCTCCTTCGCCGAGGACCGCTCGCCATAACGGAAAGAGCAAGCCGCCGGTCGGCCCCCGGCAAGATCACTACTGTTTCCGGCATGGGCGGGATCGATGTTGCCAACGGAGTGGTGGGCGCCGTACTCGGCATGGTGTGCGCGGTGCTGTTCCAGCAGCCTTTGCAGGACGGCTGGTACCGGCTGCGCAGACGCTCGTCCAGCGCGATCCGCGGGCTGAGGCGCCGGGAGGAGTCGGGACCCGCCTGGCGGACGTTCTCGCTCGGACCCCTCCAGACGTCCGCCCTGATCGTGGAAGGCGACGGCGAGTTCCCGATCTCCGCGGAGACGGTCTTCGTGCATGTGCTCGACGAGGAGGTGGAACTGCCTGCGGACATGACGTCCTGGCGGGACGAGATCGCCGAGGAGAGCGAACGTCTGCGGGCCGAGGGACGCGTCCCGCTGTGGAACGGCCCGCGGTACGCGGTCGAGTCGTTCGACATCTCCCGGACCGCGCTGGAGGAGAAGCCCGAGGTCCATCTGAGGCTGCGCCCGACCGACTACTACACCTTCCTCGCCGCCCAGCAACTCGACCGCCGGCTGCCGGACGGCACGACACCGCGGTCGCGTTACCTGGATCCGGACCGGCCCCTGACGGCTCCGGCCTTCCTGCAGTGCAGCTTCGCCGTCAACGTCGCGGTGGTGACGGCCGACGACATGCTGGTGGTGAGCCGACGCAGCGAACGGGTGCGGATGGCTCCCGGTGTATGGAACTCCTCCGTCAACGAAGGGCTTTCCCGCCACATCGACTCCTCGGGGCGCAGCGCACCCGATCTGCACGCCGTGGCGTGCCGAGGCATGCGGGAGGAACTGTCACTGGAGCCCCATGAGTACTCGCTGGAGCTCCTGGCGTTCGTGCTGGACACGAACAAGCGCCACTGGAGCGGTCACTTCTACGCCCGGCTGAAGGAGCTCCGCAGCGAGGATCTCCAAGCACGGATGAGCCGGGGTGTCGCGGACCGATGGGAGCACGACACGATCGACTACGTACCCTTCCGCCCCGCGCCGGTGGTCAGGTACATGCTGCGGGAGGACCGCGTCCACCGGTGGGCGCCCCTGGCACCCGCCTTGTTCCATCTCTGCCTCGTTCACGTCTTCAGCCGTGCGAGCGTCGAACGCGTGGAGGCGCAGGTCCTCAGACGTCTGTAGTGCGCGGGTGTCCCGTCTCCGGCTTGCGCCCCCGCCGGGGGCGCAAGCCGGGGGTCATTCCGGCTGGTGCTCCGGGCCCCCGAAGTCCGGGCTCGTGTAGTCCGGGCTGGTGAAACTCGGGCGCGAGCCCGGGGCGGTGCCGTCATCGGGGCTGCTGAACCCCGGGCGGTCGTAGCCGAGCCGGGGCATGCGCCCGGTCGGCGCCGGCGGGGTCATGCGGTGCAGTGCGGCTGTGCCGGGGTCGGCGAGCGCCTCCTGCAGGAAGGGCACGATGCCGCGCTCCAGCAGCGCCTCGCGCCAGGCCTCCCTTGCCCGGTCCACTGCCTCGGTCGCCTCCGCGTGGGGTCCGCTCTCGAGCGAGGGGTTGTTGCGCAGGGCGGTGAGGAGCAGCCCGACGGCGGCGACCAGGATCGCGGCGGCCGCCATGGCGCCGAACACCCAGCCGGTGGTGATCATCGTCTGAGCGAAGGCCGGTGCCGGGTCGAGCATCCTCAGGATGTAGCCGACCAGTAGGAAGATCGCCGCGGCGGTGCCGGCGAGGACGGGTGTGAGGACCGCGACGACGGCGACGGCGCCCGCGCCGTTGGTCTCCGCGACCTCGCCGAGGGAGGCGGCGAGTGAAATCGGGTCCGTACCCGGTTCCGCGGGGTCGGGCGCGGTGACGGAGGTGGCGGCGGCCGGGGCCGGCCGTCGCAGTTCCTCGCGGACCTTCACGTAGTGCTGGTACTCGGTCGCCGCGGCCGCCGTGATGAGTGCCGAGGCGTTGAGCGCCATGGTGCGCAGCTGTTCCGGGTTGAGCCGCTGACCGACAGCGGCCAGTTCCGGGCGGTGTGGTGCGGAGCGCAGCGCCTCATCGAGGATCCGCTCGTATTCCTGGCGGTCCTCGTTCAGCAGGTGCTGCGGAACGCTGTTCATCTGCATCCCCCGATGCTCCGTAGGGCTTGGGGCTCGCACGTCGACGAGCCGTCGGGCAGAAACGGAGGGGAGCCTGCTACGGATAAGCCGATGGTAGAGCCGCGACGGCGCGCGGTGACAGGGGGTTGCCGGAAATTGGGTGTCTGCCTGCGTTTACGTCGCCGGTGGGACGCCTGCCCAGCGAACGCTCAGGAACGCGGGGGAAGTTGCTGGACCAGCAGCTTTCCGGCCATGGTCACTCCGCCGTCCATCGCGATGGCCAGTCCGTCGGCATAGACATGGGGTCCCTCGACCACCGGGTCCGTGCTCTCGTCCTCCTCCTCGGAGCCGACCTCGCCCAGGAGGTAGGGGATGGGGCTGTGGCCGTGAACGATGCGGGTGCCGCCGTACGTATCCAGAAGGGAACGCACTGCTTCGGCGCCGCCCTCGCGGAAGGAGAAGCGCTTGGTGAACTTGCGGAACAGGTCCCAGACTTCGTCCGCGTCGTTGCGCGTCAAGGTCTCGCGGACGGTGTCGTTGACCGCTTCGATGGAGTCGCCGTAGTCGAGATAGGCGGTGGTGTCGGAGTGCACGAGCAGGTAGCCGTCGACCTCCTCGACGGCGTCCAGGCGGGCCATCCACTGCAGATGGTGGTCCTGGAGGCGGTCCATGTCGGTCTTCTGGCCGCCGTTGAGCAGCCAGGCCGCCTGGAAGGTGGCGGTGCCGGCACCGGAGTTGACGGGGGTGTCGCCGAACCGCTTGGCGCCGAGCAGCAGCAGTTCGTGGTTGCCCATGAGCGCCTTGCAGTAGCCGCCTGCCGCGGCGGCCTCGGCGGACAGCCGCATCACCAGGTCGATGACGCCGATGCCGTCGGGGCCGCGGTCGGTGAAGTCGCCGAGGAACCACAGCCGGGCGGTGCCCGCGCACCACTGGCCGGCGGCGTCGATCAGCCCCTGCTCCCGGAGGGCGGCGAGCAGTTCGTCGAGGTAGCCGTGCACGTCGCCGACGACGTACAGCGGGCCGGGGCCGGTGCTGGGCTGCGCGGCCGGTGCGGGTACCGGTTGCGGGGTGCCCTGGAGGGAGTCGCCACGGTTGATGACGGGCAGGTCGCGCTCGGTGGGTGTGTACCCGTCGGGGTACGCCTCCTCGGCGGCCGGGACGGTGTCGCCGGGGTGGGTGCTGTGGGCGTACGGACCGGTCTCGTGGATGTACGCGGGCACCCGGAAGTCGCGCAACGTCGCCGTGCGCTCCACCTCGGGTCCCTGACCGGCCCCCTGAGTCATCAGACCCCTCCACCATCGCGCCGCATCTGCACCGCATCGGACTGCCTGGTCGCAGCGGCCCGCGGTGTCGTGGGCCCATCATAGGAATGCGGATCGCGCCATGTGATGACCCAGGGGTGGTGAATCGGAGCAAGACGCCAGTTCACCGCGGCTTTCGCCCCGTTTGGGCAGGGGTTAGGCCGCCTGCTGACTCCGGTGCCGACCGTCTGCCGCCCCCTCCGACCTCGTGGACGCGTCCCGGTGCGCTCCCCTCCCACGCCCGGCCGGGTCGGCCGTCAGCTTCTCTTCGGGGCGCGCGGCGGGCTGACGGTCGTGCGGGGCGGCCGGCGCTGCGAGGAGGTGCGCACGATCAGCTCCGTGGGTATCACCTGCTCCACCGGGTGGTCCGACTCCACCCCCTCGATGGCGTCGATGAGCAGCTGGACCACCGCCGTGCCGATGCGGCGGGGCTTGAGCGAGAGCGTCGTGACGGGCGGCTCGGTGTTGGCGTACACGGTCGACTCGCTGCAGCACACCAGCAGCAGGTCGTCCGGGACACGCAGGCCGTAGCGGCGGGCGGCCGCCAGTAAGTCGGTGCCGTTCGGGTCGAACAGACCGTAGACGGCGTCCGGCCGGTCGGGCCGGGCGAGCAGCCGGTCGGCGGCGACGGCGCCTGCGCAGGGGTCGTGGGCCGGGTATGCCTCGTACACCGGGTCCTGGCCGACCCGCTCGCACCAGTGCAGGTAGGCGGTGGTCGACAGGTGGGTGTAGGTGTCCGTGGTCGTGCCGGTGAGCAGACCGATCCGGCGGGCGCCGGCGGCGGCGAGGTGGTCGAGGATGTCGAGGACCGCGGCCTCGTGGTCGTTGTCGACCCAGGCGGTGACCGGCAGGGACCCGGCCGGGCGGCCGTCCGAGACCACCGGCAGGCCCTGCCGGACCAGCTCGCTGACCACGGGGTCCTGGTCGGAGGGGTCGATGACGACCGTGCCGTCCAGGGCGACGTTCGACCACACGTCGTGGCGGGAGGTGGCGGGCAGGATCACCAGGGCGTAGCCGCGGGCGAGCGCGGCCGAGGTGGCGGCGCGGGCCATCTCGGCGAAGTACGCGAACTCGGTGAAGGTGAAAGGTTCATCCCCGTAGGTCGTCACGGTCAGGCCGATCAGACCGGATTTGCCGGTGCGGAGTGTGCGGGCGGCGGCCGAGGGGCGGTATCCCAGCCGGTCGGCGACCTCGCGGACGTGGCGGCGGGTGGCGTCCGGGAGCCGGCCCTTGCCGTTGAGGGCATCGGAGACGGTCGTGATGGAGACCCCGGCGGCGGCGGCGACGTCTCTGATGCCCGCCCGGCCCGACCGGCTGCCTCGCCGTGAGGTTTCCGCGCGGCTCACCTGGTGCTTCCCTGCTGCTGTCATGGCGAGCCGATAGTAGGGCTCAGGCGGTGGGGTAGTGCGGACGCATATGCACGCCTTGGCAGGCACGTTTCTGCATGGCAAAAACGGGCCAAGTTCCTTAGAAACCAAGGTAGTTGAACGTTCTAAGGGCAGGACTTGACGTGTCGGCGGGCAGAGGCCTGTCAAATGTCCGATGTTTCGAAGAGGTCTCAACTCACCTTCATGGGTGACGCGCGCCAGGGCGTGAGTTACCGGCGCATAGATATATGTAGGGGGCGCCCCCCGATACGTATGCCTTCGTGTGGTGATGCCCCTGATGCCCCTGGTGCTGCTGGGTCTGGTGGGATCGATGAGCAGCTCGTACCAGGTCTTCGCTCAGCTGTACGCAGAGGCGTCGAATCCTCATAAGGTGAGCAGTATTGGAAGCGGGCGGCGCCGACGGTCCGCCGGTGGATGCGAGGAGGACTGCGGTGAGCGAGACGAGCCCCAAGCTGCGCGCCGAGCTGGAGGGTATCCCCACCTACAAGCCGGGCAAGCCTGCCGCGGCCGGCGGGCCGGTCGCCTACAAGCTGTCCTCCAACGAGAACCCCTACCCGCCACTGCCCGGGGTGATGGAGACCGTGACGGCGGCGGCCTGCTCCTTCAACCGCTACCCGGACATGGCGTGCAGCGGCCTGATGGACGAGCTGTCGGACCGCTTCGGCGTGCCGCTCTCCCACCTGGCCACCGGTACCGGCTCCGTCGGCGTCGCCCAGCAGCTGATCCAGGCCACCAGCGGACCGGGCGACGAGGTCGTCTACGCCTGGCGGTCCTTCGAGGCGTACCCGATCATCACGCAGATCAGCGGCGCGCGGTCGGTGCAGGTACCGCTCACGCCGGGCGACGTGCACGATCTGGACGCGATGGCGGACGCGGTCACCGACCGGACCCGCCTGGTCTTCGTCTGCAACCCCAACAACCCCACGGGCACGGTCGTCCGGCGGGCCGAGCTGGAACGCTTCCTCGACCGGGTGCCCAGGGACGTGCTGGTGGTGCTCGACGAGGCATACCGGGAGTTCGTGCGGGACCCGGAGGTACCCGACGGCGTCGAGTTCTACCGGAAGCGGCCGAACGTCTGCGTCCTGCGGACCTTCTCCAAGGCGTACGGCCTCGCAGGGCTGCGCGTCGGCTTCGCGATCGCCCATGAGCCGGTGGCGGCCGCACTGCGCAAGACGGCGGTCCCCTTCGGTGTGAGCCAGCTCGCGCAGGAGGCGGCGATCGCCTCGCTGCGTGCCGAGGACGAGCTGCTGGGCCGGGTCGGCTCGCTGGTGTGCGAGCGCACGCGCGTGGTCGACACGCTGCGCGCCCAGGGCTGGACCGTGCCCGAGACCCAGGCCAACTTCGTGTGGCTGCGGCTGGGGGAGCGCACGGTCGCGTTCGCGGAGGCCTGTGAGCGGCACGGCGTCGTGATCCGGCCGTTCCCCGGCGAGGGAGTGCGGGTGACGGTCGGGGAGACCGAGGCGAACGACATATTCCTGAAGGCGGCGGAGGAGTTCCGCAAGGAGTCCTAGCCCGGTGATCCCCTTGCCTGCCAGGGAGAATCCCTCGCGGGCAAGGGGCCAGCCGCATCCTGCCTGGTGGGGCCGTTCGGCCCGGGGAGGGACCCCCGCCTCTCCGATGCCGAACGGGTATGCGGCATAATGGCTTGTGAATGTGAACGCATTCACAAGCTCGCGTTCTCAAAGCCCGTGGAGTAAGGAGACCGGCGACGTGGACCTGGCTTTGGCGCCGGAGACGCTGGCGCGCTGGCAGTTCGGCATCACCACCGTCTACCACTTCCTGTTCGTCCCGCTGACGATCTCCCTGGCCGCCCTCACGGCCGGGCTGCAGACCGCGTGGGTGCGCACGGAGAAGGAGAAGTACCTCAGGGCGACGAAGTTCTGGGGCAAGCTGTTCCTGATCAACATCGCGATGGGCGTCGTCACCGGCATCGTGCAGGAGTTCCAGTTCGGCATGAACTGGTCGGACTACTCGCGCTTCGTCGGCGACATCTTCGGCGCCCCGCTCGCCTTCGAGGCCCTGATCGCGTTCTTCTTCGAGTCCACCTTCATAGGACTGTGGATCTTCGGCTGGGACAAACTGCCCAAGAAGATCCACCTGGCCTGCATCTGGATGGTCTCGATCGGCACGATCCTGTCGGCCTACTTCATCCTCGCGGCCAACTCATGGATGCAGCACCCCGTCGGCTATCGGATCAACAAGGCGAAGGGGCGCGCGGAACTCACCGACTTCTGGGCGGTGCTCACCCAGAACACCGCGCTCAGCCAGGCCTTCCACACCCTCTCCGCGGCCTTCCTGACCGGCGGCGCCTTCATGGTCGGCATCGCCGCCTTCCACCTGTCCCGCAAGAAGCACATACGGGAGATGAAGACCTCCCTGCGGCTCGGCCTGGTCACCGTCGTCATCGCGGGTCTGCTCACCGCGGTCAGCGGCGACGCACTCGGCAAGGTCATGTACAAGCAGCAGCCGATGAAGATGGCGGCCGCCGAGGCCCTGTGGGACGGCGAGAAGCCGGCGCCGTTCTCGATCTTCGCCTACGGCGATGTCGACAAGGGCCACAACACCGTCGCCATCGAGATACCCGGCCTGCTGTCCTTCCTCGCCAACGACGACTTCACCTCGTACGTGCCCGGCATCAACGACGTCAACAAGGCCGAGCAGCAGAAGTTCGGCCCCGGTGACTACCGGCCCAACATCCCCGTCGCCTTCTGGGGCTTCCGCTGGATGATCGGCTTCGGCATGGCGTCCTTCGCGATCGGGCTGGCCGGGCTGTGGCTGACCCGCAAGAAGTTCCTGCTGCCGCAGCACCTGCGGGTGGGCGACGACGAGGTGCCGCATCTCGTCCTGCTCCCGAACAAGGCGCTCGGCCCCCAGCTCACCACCTGGTACTGGCGCATCGCGATCTGGACGCTGGCCTTCCCGCTGATCGCCAACTCCTGGGGCTGGATCTTCACCGAGACGGGACGCCAGCCCTGGGCCGTCTACGGCGTCCTGCAGACCCGCCAGGCGGTCTCCCCCGGTGTCTCCCAGGGCGAGGTCCTCACCTCGATGATCGTCTTCACCGCGCTGTACGCCATCCTCGCCGTCGTCGAGGTCAGGCTGCTCGTGAAGTACGTGAAGGCCGGCCCGCCCGAGCTCACCGAGGCCGACCTCAACCCGCCCACGAAGATCGGCGGCGACACCCGTGACGCCGACAAGCCGATGGCCTTCTCCTACTAGGCATCGGGTCAAGGGAGCTGCACAGTCATGGAACTTCACGACGTCTGGTTCGTGCTCATCGCCGTCCTGTGGACCGGCTACTTCTTCCTCGAGGGCTTCGACTTCGGGGTCGGAATCCTCACCAAGCTGCTCGCCCGTGACCGGCCCGAGCGGCGCGTGCTGATCAACACCATCGGTCCCGTCTGGGACGGAAACGAGGTGTGGCTGCTCACCGCGGGCGGCGCGACCTTCGCCGCCTTCCCCGAGTGGTACGCCACCCTGTTCTCCGGCTTCTACCTGCCGCTGCTGGTCATCCTGGTCTGCCTGATCGTCCGGGGCGTCGCCTTCGAGTACCGCGCCAAGCGGCCCGAGGAGAACTGGCAGCGGAACTGGGAGACCGCGATCTTCTGGACCTCGCTGATCCCGGCCTTCCTGTGGGGCGTGGCCTTCGGCAACATCGTGCGGGGCGTGAAGATCGACCAGCACTTCGAGTACACCGGCAGCCTCCTGGACCTGCTGAACCCCTACGCGCTGCTCGGTGGACTGGTCACCCTGACTCTCTTCACCTTCCACGGCGCGGTGTTCACGGCCCTCAAGACGGTCGGGGACATCCGGGTCCGGGCGCGGAAGACAGCCCTGTGGGTCGGTCTCGTCACCGCCGTGCTGGCTTCGTCCTTCCTGCTCTGGACGCAGGCCCACAGCGGGGACGGCAAGAGCCTGGTCGCCCTGGTCGTGGCGGTCGTGGCACTGGTCGCGGCGCTCGTGGCCAACCAGAGGGGACGAGAAGGCTGGTCGTTCGCGCTGTCCGGACTCACCATCGTGGCCGCAGTGGCGATGCTCTTCCTGTCGCTCTTCCCGAACGTCATGCCGTCCACGCTCAACGAGGAGTGGAGCCTCACCGTCACCAACGCCTCGTCGAGCCAGTACACCCTGAAGATCATGACCTGGTGCGCGGCGGTCGCCACGCCGATCGTGCTGCTGTACCAGGGGTGGACGTACTGGGTGTTCCGGAAGCGGATCGGGACCCAGCACATCGCTGAAGCAGTGCACTGAGGTGTGTTTCACGTGAAACCAATCGACCCGCGTCTCCTTCGGTACGCCCGCGCGACCCGGCGCTTCCTGCTGGCCGTCGTCGGCCTTGGGGCAGTCGGGGCGGGACTGGTCGTCGCCCAGGCCATGCTCATCGCCGAGGTGGTGGTCGGAGCGTTCCAGCACGGTCGAACGGCTGGTGAACTGCGTACTCCGCTGATCCTGCTGGCGGCCGTGGCGGTAGGCCGGGCGCTGGTCTCCTGGCTCACCGAACTGGCCGCGCACCGGGCCGGAGCGGCGGTGAAGTCGGAGCTGCGGGGTCGGCTCCTCGAGCGGGCGTCGGCGCTCGGTCCCGGGTGGCTGAGCGGGCAGCGGACCGGCTCGCTGGTGACGCTGGCGACGCGTGGCGTCGATGCCCTGGACGACTACTTCTCGCGCTATCTGCCGCAGTTGGGCCTCGCGGTGGCCGTCCCGGCGGCGGTGCTGGCGCGGATCGTCACCGAGGACTGGGTGTCGGCGGCGATCATCGTCGGTACGCTGCCGCTGATCCCGCTCTTCATGGTGCTGATCGGCTGGGCCACCCAGTCCCGCATGGACCGGCAGTGGCGGCTGCTGTCCCGGCTGTCGGGGCACTTCCTGGACGTCGTGGCCGGGCTGCCCACACTGAAGGTGTTCGGGCGGGCCAAGGCACAGGCGGAGTCCATCCGGCGCATCACCGGTGAGTACCGGCAGGCGACCATGCGGACCCTGCGGGTCGCCTTCATCTCCTCCTTCGCGCTGGAACTGCTCGCCACGCTCTCCGTCGCGCTGGTCGCCGTGACCATCGGCATGCGGCTGGTCCACGGCGACATGGACCTGTACACCGGTCTGCTCATCCTGGTACTGGCACCCGAGGCCTATCTGCCGCTGCGCCAGGTCGGGGCGCAGTACCACGCGGCGGCGGAGGGACTCGCGGCCGCCGAGGACATCTTCGCCGTCCTTGAGACGCCTGTTCCGGCGCCCGGGACCGGTGCCGTGCCGTCGGCTGCCATGGGCCTCGAGTTGGCCTTCGAGGGGGTGACCGTCCGCTATCCGGGGCGGTCCGGGAACGCCGTGACGGACGTGTCCTTCACGGTCGGCCCCGGGGAGACCGTGGCGCTGGTCGGGCCGAGCGGTGCGGGCAAGTCGACGCTGCTGAACGTACTGCTGGGGTTCGTGCGGCCGGACGCCGGCCGGGTACGGATCGGGGGAGTCGATCTGGCCCGCCTCGATCCCGCGCAGTGGCGGTCGCGTATCGCGTGGGTGCCGCAGCGGCCCCATCTGTACGCCGGGACGATCGCGGAGAACGTGCGGCTGGCCCGGCCCGGGGCGAACGACGAGTCGGTACGGCGTGCGCTGCGGGACGCGGGCGCGCTGGAGTTCGTGGAGGCGTTGCCCGAGGGCACAGCGACGGTGCTGGGCGAGGACGGGGCCGGGCTGTCCGCCGGTCAGCGCCAGCGGCTGGCGCTCGCCCGGGCCTTCCTCGCCGACCGACCGGTGCTGCTGCTGGACGAGCCGACGGCCGCGCTGGACGGCGCGACCGAGGCCGAGGTGGTGGCGGCGGTGCGACGGCTGGCGGTGGGCCGGACCGTGCTGCTGGTGGTGCACCGGCCGGCCTTGCTGGGGGTGGCGGACCGGGTGGTGCGGCTGTCCCAGGCCGAGTCGCCGGACGCCGGGGCAGCCGGGGCGCGGGAGGTGGCCGCGGCGGGTGCCGGGGTGCCGGTGATCCAGGAGAGGGCGACCGGGGCACCGGTCACCGCGGACGCGTCGGTCACCGGACCGCTCGTCACCCGAGCCGGAACGGACCGCGTGGCCTCCCCCGCCGACGTCTTCAGCCGGATCCGCGCCCTCGCCGGGCCCCGGCGCGCACGGCTCGCGCTGGCCCTGTTGCTCGGCTGCCTGGCGCTGGGCAGTGCCGTGGGACTGATGGCGACCTCGGGCTGGCTCATCTCCCGGGCCTCGCAGCAGCCGCCCGTGCTGTATCTGATGGTGGCCGTCACGGCGACGCGGGCCTTCGGGATCGGGCGGGCGGTGTTCCGGTACGCGGAGCGGCTGGTGTCGCACGATGCGGTGCTGCGGATGCTGGCCGACACCCGGGTCGCCGTGTACCGGCGGCTGGAGCGGCTGGCGCCCGCAGGGCTGGGGCGGACCCGTCGGGGCGACCTGCTGACCCGGCTGGTCGCCGATGTGGACGCGCTCCAGGACTACTGGCTGCGCTGGCTGCTGCCCGCCGGCACCGCGGTGGCCGTCTCCGCCGCCTGTGTCGGCTTCACCGCGTGGCTGCTGCCCGCGGCCGGGGCCGCCCTCGCGGCAGGACTGCTGGCCGCCGGGGCCGGGGTGCCGCTGCTGACCGGTGCCGTGGCCCGGCGTGCCGAGCGGCGGCTGGCGCCCGCCCGGGGAGTGCTCGCGACCCGGGTGGCCGACCTGCTGACCGGCACCGCCGAGCTGACGGTCGCGGGCGCCCTGCCCGCCCGGGCGGAGGAGGCGCGGCGGGCCGACGGCACGCTCACCCGGATCGCCCGGCGGGCCGCCGTCGCCACGGCGCTCGGCGACGGGCTGACCGCGCTGTGCACCGGCCTGACCGTCACCGTCACCGCCCTGCTGGGCGCCCAGGCGGTCGCCGGGGGCCGGTTGAGCGGCGTGGCGGTGGCCGTGGTCGTCCTCACTCCGCTGGCCGCCTTCGAGGCGGTACTGGGCATGCCGCTCGCCGTGCGGTACCGGCAGCGGGTGCGCCGGAGCGCGGAACGCGTGTACGAGGTCCTGGACGCCCCCGAGCCCGTGCGGGAGCCCGAGCGGCCCCGGCAGGCGCCCGCATCGCCGTTCCCCGTCGTCCTCAGGGGGCTCGCCGCCCGTCATCCGGGAGCGGACCGGGACGCCTTCGCCGGGCTGGACCTGACGCTCGACCGGGGGCGGCGGGTGGCCGTCGTCGGGCCGTCCGGGGCCGGGAAGACGAGTGTCGCCCAGGTGCTGCTGCGGTTCCTCGACCCCCGGGCGGGCTCCTGCACGCTGGCCGGTGTCGACGCCCGCGCGCTCGACGGCGACGACGTGCGGCGGCTGATCGGGCTGTGCGCGCAGGACGCCCACCTCTTCGACAGTTCCGTACGCGAGAACCTGCTGCTGGCGAAGAAGGACGCCACCGAGGAAGAGCTCAGGGACGCGCTGCGGCGGGCCCGGCTGCTCGACTGGGTGGACGGACTGCCCCACGGACTGGACACACTGGTCGGTGAGCACGGGGCGCGGCTGTCCGGCGGGCAGCGGCAGCGGCTGGCGCTGGCCCGTGCGCTGCTGGCCGACTTCCCGGTGCTGGTCCTCGACGAGCCCGCGGAGCACCTGGACCTGCCGACGGCCGACGCGCTCACCGCGGATCTGCTGGCCGCCACCGAGGGTCGTACGACGTTGCTCATCACCCACCGGCTGGCCGGTCTGGAGGCGGTGGACGAGGTGATCGTGCTGGACGGCGGCCGGGTGGTGCAGCGCGGGCCGTACGCGGAACTGGCCGCCGTGGAGGGGCCGCTGCGCACCATGGCGGAACGGGAGGCGGCGGCGGAGTCACTGGCCGGCGCCCGCTGACGTGGGGCGCCGCCGCTCGCTACGGCCTTTCCGCCAGCAGGCGCTCGATGATGACCGCCACCCCGTCGTCGTTGTTGGCGACCGTCTGGCCCGAGGCGGCCGCCACGACGGCCGGGTGGGCGTTGCCCATGGCGTAGGACTGGCCGGCCCAGGTCAGCATCTCCACGTCGTTGGGCATGTCACCGAAGGCGACGACCTCCTCGTGAGAGATCCCGCGCTCGGCGCAGCACAGGGCGAGGGTGCTGGCCTTGGAGACGCCGGGACCGCTGATCTCCAGCAGGGCGCTGGGGCTGGAACGGGTGACGGTGGCCCGGTCACCGATGGCGAGGCGGGCAGCGGTGAGGAAGGCGTCGGGGTCCAGCGTGGGGTGGTAGGCGAGGATCTTCAGGACCGGCTCGTCGGGGGCGGCTCCGTCCGGGGCCAGCAGGTCCTCCGCGGGCGCGAGGTCGTCCGGTATCTCCATGTGCAGCTTCGGATAGTCCGGCTCCTGGTGGAAGCCGTACGTCTGCTCGACGGCGTACACCGTCCCCGGAGCCGCGTCGCGCAGCAGCCGTACGGCGTCGAGCGCGTTGGGCCTCGCGAGCTCGCGCACCTTCACGAACCGGTGGGCGCCGGGGCCGCCGTGCAGGTCGACCACGGCGGCGCCGTTGCCGCAGATCGCCAGGCCATGGCCGTGCACGTGGTCGCTGACGACGTCCATCCAGCGGGCGGGGCGGCCGGTGACGAAGAAGACCTCGACGCCCGCCTCCTCGGCGGCGGCCAGCGCGGCGACGGTGCGGGGGGAGACCGACTTGTCGTCGCGCAGCAGCGTGCCGTCGAGGTCGGTGGCGATCAGCCGTGGCGGGACGCTGCGGGCCGGGGTCTCGGGCTGTCGAGTCGCTGAGGTCACCCGGCCATTGTCGCGCATATGCCAGCACGGCCGTGCGGCACTTCGCACTGATGAGTCACGGCCGGCTCACGGACCGCACTCGGGCCGGGGTCAGCGCAGCTGCGCCGGGGCCTCCATGGCGATCTGCTCGAAGACCTTCTCGTCGGCGGCGAAGTCCGAGTCGGGAATGGGCCAGTGGACCACGATCTCGGTGAAGCCGAGCTCCCGGTGGCGGCCCGCGAAGTCCACGAAGGCGTCCAGGGACTGCAGCGGGCGGCCGCGGTCCGGGGTGAAGCCGGTGAGCAGGATCTTGTCGAGCCCGGTCACGTCCCGGCCGATCGCGGCGCAGGCGTCGGTGAGCTTGGCGACCTGCCCGCGCAGAGCCTCGACAGACTGCTCCGGGGTGCCGTTCTCGTACAGCTTGGGGTCACCGGTCGTCACCCACGCCTGTCCGTACCGAGCGGCGAGCCGCAGGCCGCGCGGGCCGGTCGCGGCCACCGCGAAGGGCAGCCGGGGGCGCTGCACACAGCCGGGTATGTTGCGGGCCTCGTGCGCCGAGTAGTGCTCACCCTGGTACGACACCCCCTCCGGGCCGTCCTCGGTCAGCAGCCGGTCCAGCAGCGGAACGAACTCGGCGAACCGGTCGGCCCGCTCGCGCGGGGCCCAGGGCTCGTGGCCCAGAGCGGTGGCGTCGAAGCCGGTGCCGCCCGCGCCGATGCCCAGGGTGACCCGGCCGCCCGAGATGTCGTCCAGGGAGATCAGCTCCTTGGCCAGCGTCACCGGGTGCCGGAAGTTCGGTGAGGTGACCAGCGTGCCGAGACGGAGCCGGTCGGTGACGCCCGCGGCGGCGGTCAGCGTCGGTATCGCACCGAACCAGGGGCCGTCACGGAAGCTGCGCCAGGACAGGTGGTCGTAGGTGTACCCCGTGTGGAAGCCCAGCTGTTCGGCCCGCATCCAGGCCGAACGGCCGCCCTCGCTCCAGCGGCGGTACGGAAGGATCACGGTGCTCAGACGCAGACTCATGGGCTCGAGCCTAGAGCCGGACGTCGTTCCACGTGAAACCGTCACCGCACGCGGCGGCTCAGCCACGGACTGAGGCCGAGCAGCACGTATTCCTTGTGCACACGGTCACGAGGGAGGGGCACCATCAGGAAGTAGCCCCGAGGGAAGCGGCGTGCCTTGACGTACGCCAGGCCGCCGAAGACGGAGCGGAGGAAGGCGGGCACGTCGTCGCGCAGGACGTCAGGGCACTCGATGCCGTCGACGGTGATCAGCGCGTCGTCATCGGGATACAGCCGCACGGTCACCTCGGGCACACCGCCGAACTCGACGAAGGCCTCGTGCGGGAGCGAGCCGTCGGCATCGGTGGTGACACCGACACCCGCCGCGGTGCGGCGCGAGGTCTGGTCGGCGCCGATGTCGTGAGTGACCTCCATCTCGCGCGCGTACTCGTCGGCGATCGCACGGCAGGCGGCGACGGCGGCTTCCGTCGTCGAGAGGTGTTCCGGGAGATGGTCCATACGACTGATCATGCCGGTCAGGGAATCAGTGCGTCCCGGGAAACCGCAGGTACTGCGGCGGCACGGCCTTGGTGAGCCATACCCCGTTGGCGCTGACGTGGAACACGTGCCCGTCGTGATGCATGGCGGCCGCGTCGACCGGGAGGACGACGGGCCGGCCGCGCCGGGCGCCGACCCGCTCGGCCGTCTCGCGGTCGGCCGACAGGTGGACGTCGTGCCGGTTCATCGGCCGCAGCCCCTCGGCGCGGATCGCGTCCAGGTTGCGGGCCACGGTCCCGTGGTAGAGGTACGCCGGCGGGGTCACCGGGGGCAGGCCGAGGTCCACGTCGATGCTGTGCCCCTGACTGGCGCGGATCCGGGTGCCCTCGACCGCGAAGCGCTTCTTGTCGTTGACGGCCACCACGTGGTCCAGTTCCTCGCGGGTGAAGCGGAACCCGTGCGTGGCGGCCGCGGCGATCAGCGTGTCGATCTCGACCCACCCGCCCTCGTCGAGCGCGAGACCGATTCTCTCGGGCTGGTGACGTAGATGCTTCGAAAGGTACTTCGACACCTTCATGGTGCGTCTTTCGTCCATTGCCTCAGCATGGACGGGGAGACGGGAATCACGCACTTTCTTTCGCCGCTGAGGTTTGATCCACAGCCAAGTGGGGTTATCCACAGGGAAGTTGGTGGTTCTGTGGACAACTGGCCGCCTTACAGGCGGAGTTCGCCGAGATCACCACTGCGGCTCCACCCGGGCCAAGGCCCGCAGAGCCCCGGGCAGGAACCGGGACAGCAGGCGCATACCGCGGGCCTCCGGGGTCACCGGGACCAGGGCCTTGTCACGGGCCACCGCGTCCAGGACGGCGTCGGCGACCTTCTCCGGCGGGTAGTTGCGCAGGCCGTACAGCCGGGCTGCCCTCTTGCGGCGCCTCTTCTGCTCCTCGGCGTCCACGCCCGCGAAGACGGCCGTCGACGTGATGCCCGTGTTGACGAAGCCCGGACAGGCCGCCGTCACCCCGATCCCCTGTCCGGCCAGCTCGGCCCGCAGGCACTCGCTCAGCATGAGCACCGCCGCCTTGGAGGTGCTGTAGGCGGGCAGCGCCCTGGACGGCTGGTACGCGGCCGCCGACGCGATGTTGACGATGTGGCCGCCCTGCCCGCGTTCTGCCATCCGCGCGCCGAAGAGGCGGCAACCGTGGATGACTCCCCACAGGTTGACGTCCAGGACCCTGCGCCAGTCGTCCGGTGTCGTGGCGAAGAACGAGCCGGACAGGCCGACGCCCGCGTTGTTGACCAGCACGTCGACCACCCCGTGCTCGGCGGCGACCTTCTCGGCCAGCTTCTCCATGGCCTGCTCGTCGGAGACGTCGACGCGTTCCGCCCAGGCGCCCGGGGCACCCAGCCGGCGGGACAGCTCGGCGGTGCGGGCGGCGGCCTCCGCGTCCCGGTCGACGGCCACCACGCGCGCGCCCGCCTCCGCGAACGCGCAGGCGGTGGCCCGTCCGATGCCGCCGCCCGCACCGGTCACCAGGACCAGCTGACCGGCGAACCGGTCGGCGTACCGACCGGTGGGCCGAGCCTGGGGCCGGCCGTCCTCGACGCCCGTGACGAACTCCTCGATCCAGGCCGCCAACCGGTCGGGCCGGGTACGCGGGATCCAGTGCCCGGCCGGGAGCGTCCGACGGGTCAGCTGCGGAACCCACTGCTCCAGGTCGTCGTACAGCCGCTCTGACAGGAACCTGTCCTCCAGGGGCGTGATGAGCTGCACGGGCGCGTGCGCGTATGCGTCCGGGCGCGGCCTGCGCAGCCGGAACCGTACGTTGTCCCGGTACAGCCAGGCACCGTGCGCCGCGTCCGTGGGCAGGGATCCGGTGGGATAGTCGTCGCCGGGCAGCTTCTCCACCCGCCGCAGGATCCTTGGCCAGTGCTTGGCCAGCGGGCTGCGCCAGGCCAGTTCGGGCAGGGCCGGGGCGTGCAGCAGGTACACGTACCAGGACCTGGCGCCCTGGCCGATGACCTGGACCGCGCGGCGGGGCGTGGGGCGCTTCACGCGCGCGTTGATCCAGTGCCCGAAGTGGTCCAGGGACGGCCCCGACATAGAGGTGAAGGAGGCGATCCGGCCCTCGGCGCGCTTGACGGTGACGAACTCCCAGGACTGCACCGACCCCCAGTCGTGCCCCACCAGGTGCACCGGCCGGTCCGGGCTGACCGCGTCCACGACCGCGAGGAAGTCGTCCGTGAGCTTCTCCAGGGTGAAGCCGCCGCGCAGCGGCCGGGGTGCCGTCGAACGGCCGTGGCCCCGGACGTCGTACAGCACCACGTGGAAACGCCCGGCGAGACGGGCGGCCACCTCCGACCAGACCTCCTTGCTGTCCGGGTAGCCGTGCACCAGCACCACCGTCGGCAGGTCCGGATCACCGAGCTCCGCCACGCACAGCTCGACCCCGCCCGTGCGCACCCGGCGCTCCCGCGCGCCCTCCAGCGTCGTCACTTCGCCTCCGCCCGCCGTCGGCTCCGGCCGCACCGTGTGCCTGCGGCCCGGTCCACGCGACTGTTCCAGTTGTTAGACCAAGCGTCAACAGGCGGGCCGGTCGTCCGACCTCAGGGTTACCCCTAGGAGCCCGTACTACTGGAGTCTGACGCCAAGACGGCTCTGCGGTCTGACGCCCGGCGTGGCCCGCGTCACTACCTTCGAAGACGTGACTGTGATCGCGACCGAAAGCCTGAGCAAGCGGTTCCCCCGGGTGACCGCGCTTGACCGGCTCTCCGTGGACGTCGGACCCGGTGTGACGGGGCTCGTCGGTGCCAACGGAGCCGGCAAGTCAACGTTGATCAAGATCCTGCTGGGTCTGTCCCCCGCCACGGAGGGCCGCGCCGAGGTGCTCGGCCTCGACGTCGCCACCAAGGGCGCCACCATCCGCGAGCGGGTCGGCTACATGCCGGAGCACGACTGCCTGCCGCCCGACGTCTCGGCCACCGAGTTCGTCGTGCACATGGCCCGCATCTCCGGCCTGCCCCCGGCCGCCGCCCGCGAGCGCACCGCCGACACCCTGCGCCACGTCGGCCTGTACGAGGAGCGCTACCGCCCCATCGGCGGCTACTCCACCGGCATGAAGCAGCGCGTGAAGCTCGCCCAGGCCCTCGTGCACGACCCGCAGCTGGTCTTCCTCGACGAGCCCACCAACGGCCTCGACCCGGTCGGCCGCGACGAGATGCTCGGCCTGATCCGCCGCATCCACACCGACTTCGGCATCTCGGTCCTGGTCACCTCCCACCTCCTGGGCGAACTGGAGCGCACCTGCGACCACGTCGTCGTCATCGACGGCGGCAAGCTCCTGCGCTCCAGCTCCACCACCGACTTCACCCAGACCACGACCACCCTCGCGATCGAGGTCACCGACAGCGACGACCACCCCGACGGCACCCGCGCGGTCCGCGAGGCGCTCCATGCACGCGGGGTGGACACCCACGCCGAGGGCGCCGGACTGCCCGGCGCCGGACACATCCTGCTGCTGACCGCCACCGGCGAGGACACGTACGACCTCGTGCGCGACGTCGTCGCCGACCTCGGACTCGGCCTGGTGCGCATGGAGCAGCGGCGGCACCACATCTCCGAGGTGTTCACCAGCAGCGACGAGCAGCGGAAGGAGGCCGTCGGTCATGGCGGTTGAGCATCCCCCGGCGACGCCGGGCGACCAGACCCGTATCCACAACATCGGCTACCGCAGCTACGACGGCCCCCGCCTCGGCCGCGCCTACGCCCGCCGCTCCCTGTACTCGCAGTCCCTGCGCGGCGCCTACGGCCTCGGCCGGTCGGCCAAGTCCAAGGTCCTGCCGATGCTGCTGTTCGCGGTGATGTGCGTGCCCGCGGCCATCATGGTCGCCGTGGCCGTCGCCACCAAGGCGCACGAACTGCCCTTGTCCTACACCCGCTACGCGATCGTCATGCAGGCCGTGATCAGCCTGTACGTCGCCTCGCAGGCACCCCAGTCCGTCTCGCGCGACCTGCGCTTCAAGACCGTGCCGCTGTACTTCTCGCGGCCCATCGAGACCGCCGACTACGTACAGGCCAAGTTCGCGGCGCTCGCCTCGGCGATGTTCATCCTCACCGGCGCCCCGTTGCTGGTGATGTACGTGGGCTCACTGCTCGCCAAGATGGGCTTCGCCCACCAGACCAAGGAATTCGCCCAGGGACTGGTAGCCGTGGCCCTGCTCTCGCTGCTCTTCGCCGGCATCGGCCTGGTCATCGCCGCCGCCACCCCGCGCCGCGGCTTCGGCATCGCCGCCGTGATCGCCGTGATGACCATCTCCTACGGCGCGGTCTCCACCCTCCAGGCCATCGCCGACTCCCAGGGCAGCAGCAGCGCCGTCCCGTGGATCGGCCTGTTCTCACCGGTCACCCTGATCGACGGGGTGCAGTCCGCCTTCCTCGGCGGCACCTCGGCCTTCCCGGGAGGGGTCGGCCCGTCCAACGGACAGGGCGCCGTGTACGTCCTCGTCGTCCTGGGCCTGATCGCCGCCGCCTACGGCCTCCTGATGCGCCGCTACAAGAAGGTGGGCCTCTGATGACCACGCTGTCCATCGACCACGTCTCCCGCTGGTTCGGCAACGTGGTCGCCGTCAACGACATCACCATGACCATCGGCCCCGGCGTCACCGGCCTGCTCGGCCCCAACGGCGCCGGCAAGTCCACCCTGATCAACATGATGGGCGGCTTCCTCGCCCCCTCCACCGGCACCGTCACCCTCGACGGGCAGCCGGTGTGGCGCAACGAGGAGATCTACAAGCACATCGGCATCGTCCCCGAGCGGGAGGCGATGTACGACTTCCTCACCGGCCGCGAGTTCGTCGTCGCCAACGCCGAAATGCACGGCCTCGGCGCGAAGGCCGCCCAGCGCGCCCTCGCCACGGTCGAGATGGAGTACGCCCAGGACCGGAAGATCTCCACCTACTCCAAGGGCATGCGACAGCGCGTGAAGATGGCCTCCGCGCTGGTCCACGACCCGTCCCTGCTCCTGCTGGACGAGCCCTTCAACGGCATGGACCCGCGCCAGCGCATGCAGCTGATGGAGCTGCTGCGGCGGATGGGCGACGAGGGCCGCACGGTCCTGTTCTCCTCCCACATCCTCGAAGAGGTCGAGCAACTCGCCTGGCACATCGAGGTCGTGGTCGCCGGACGGCACGCCGCGAGCGGCGACTTCCGCAAGATCCGCCGTCTGATGACGGACCGCCCGCACCGCTACCTGGTGCGCTCCAGCGACGACCGCGCCCTCGCGGCCGCGCTGATCGCCGACCCGTCGACCTCCGGCATCGAGGTCGACCTCACCGAGGGCGCACTGCGCATCCAGGCCGTCGACTTCGGCCGCTTCACCACCCTGCTGCCGAAGGTCGCCCGGGACCACGGCATCCGGCTGCTCACGGTCTCGCCGTCCGACGAGTCCCTCGAGTCCGTCTTCTCGTACCTGGTCGCGGCGTAGGAGGCCCATGATGTACGACCCCACAGTCGCCCGGCTCACCTACCGGGCCCTGCTCGGCCGTCGCCGGGCCCTCATCCTGGGCGCGCTGCCCCTGCTGCTGATCGTGATCTCCGTGGCCGTACGCGCCCTGACCGGAGCCGACGACCAGACGGCCTCCGACGTCCTCGGCGGCTTCGCGCTGGCCACGATGGTGCCGATCATCGGCGTCATCGCGGGCACGGGCGCCATCGGACCGGAGATCGACGACGGTTCCGTGGTGTACCTGCTGTCCAAGCCGCTGAAGCGACCGACGATCATCTTCACGAAGCTGATCGTGGCGATCGCGGTGACCATGGTGTTCTCCGCCGTACCGACCATGATCGCGGGCCTGATCCTGAACGGCAACGGCCAGCAGATAGCCGTCGCCTACACGGTGGCCGCGCTGGTCGCCTCGATCGCCTACGCGGCGCTCTTCCTGCTGCTCGGCACGGTGTCCCGGCACGCGGTGGTGTTCGGGCTCGTCTACGCACTGGTCTGGGAGGCGCTGTTCGGCTCCCTGGTGCCCGGCGCGCGCACGCTGAGCGTCCAGCAGTGGGCGCTGGCCGTGGCCCACAAGGTCGCCGGCGGGGACATGGTCACATCGGACGTCTCACTGACCACGGGGACCGTGCTGCTGGTGGCGGTCACCGTGCTCGCCACCTGGTACGCGGGACAGAAGCTGCGGTCGCTGACGCTGGCGGGCGAGGAGTAGGGCGCCGGGTCCGTCTTGACGGGGGCTTCACCCCCGTTCGCGCAGACTGGGTGAAAGCGGATGTACGGCTAGGAGGCCGGGGATGGCAGAGGAGACACCGCGGAGCGACGTCTGGGACGGCGTCGTCCTGGACGAGGAGTTCATACGGGCCGCCGAGACCTCCGAGCCGTCCGCCCGCGCCCGGATGCTCGCCGCCCGCTGGCGTGCCGGGTCGCCGGAGCCGCAGCCCTGGCGCTCCGACGAGCCGCCGGCGGGATGGTTCTTCAGCAAGGCGCGTCGGCGCAGGTGGCGCCGCCGGTAGCGGCCGGTAAATCAGTGGCGTCCAACTCGGTGTACCGGCACAGTGGTTGTGTCCACACCGCCGGTCCGGAGACCGGCGCCACATTCTGGGAGAGGAGCCGGGCGATGTCCATGCACGACAGTACGTCCGGTTCCCGACAGGGCAGCCAGCGGCAGGCTCCGGTGTAGTTACGCCACCGTGGAGCCCGCCCCGCACGGGGTGCTGCCCGGGGCGGTCGCTTCGAGCACGCGATGTCGCTCTCGCGTGGACCGCCCACCCGGAGGATTGGCCGAGTGGTAAGGCACCGGCTTGCTAAGCCGCGGTCGGGGGCAACCCCGCGCACGTTCGATCCGTGCATCCTCCGCAACAGACCGGGCTGAGAGATCAGCCCAGCAACCGCTCCAGCACCACCGCGACGCCGTCCTCCTCGTTGGAGGACGTCACCTCGTCCGCGACCGCCTTCAGTTCCCCGTGGGCGTTGGCCATCGCCACCCCCCGGGCGGACCAGGCGAACATCGGGATGTCGTTGGGCATGTCGCCGAAGGCGAGCGTGTCGGTGCCCTTCACGCCCAGGCGGCGGGCAGCCAGGGACAGGCCCGTGGCCTTGGACAGTCCCAGCGGCAGCAGTTCCACGATGCCCGCGCCCGCCATGGCGACGGTGACGAAGCCGCCCGCGGCCTGCTGGGCCGCCTCGGCCAGTTCGTCGTCGGACAGCTCGGGATGCTGGATGTAGATCTTGTTCAGCGGGGCGGTCCACAGGTCCGACGCGTCCGTGAACGGGACCGAGGGCAGTGTGCCGCCGACCGCGTAGCCCGGCCCCACCAGCACGTCACCGTCCAGGCCGTCGCGGCTCGCCGCCAGATACAGCGGGCCCACCTCGGCCTCGATCTTGGCCAGTGCCACACCCGCCAGCTGCCGGTCCAGGGTCACGGAGGTCAGCAGGCGGTGCTCGCCCGCGTGGTAGACCTGCGCGCCCTGGCCGCAGACGGCGAGGCCGTCGTAGCCGAGGTCGTCGAGGATGTGCCGGGTCCAGGGGACCGCCCGGCCCGTGACGACGATGTGCGCGGCGCCCGCCGCGGTGGCCGCGGCGAGCGCGTCACGTGTGCGCTGTGAGACCGACTCGTCGGAGCGCAGAAGCGTTCCGTCGAGGTCGGTGGCGACGAGCCGGTAGGGGAACCTCCCAGAGGGAGATACAGCGCTCACTTGGCCACCGGCTCCAGGACCTCCCGGCCGCCGAGGTACGGGCGCAGCACCTCGGGAACCCGCACCGAGCCGTCGGCCTGCTGGTGGTTCTCGAGGATCGCCACGATGGTGCGGGGTACGGCGCACAGCGTGCCGTTGAGCGTCGCCAGCGGGCGCACCTGCTTGCCCTCGCGGACGCGGATCGACAGGCGGCGGGACTGGAACTCGGTGCAGTCCGAGGTCGAGGTCAGCTCGCGGTACTTGCCCTGGGTCGGGATCCACGCCTCGCAGTCGAACTTGCGCGATGCCGAGGCGCCGAGGTCACCGGTGGCGACGTCGATGACGCGGAAGGGCAGTTCGAGCGAGGTCAGCCACTGCTTCTCCCAGTCCAGCAGGCGCTGGTGCTCCGCCTGCGAGTCCTCGGGAGTGACGTAGGAGAACATCTCGACCTTGTCGAACTGGTGGACGCGGAAGATGCCCTTGGTGTCCTTGCCGTGCGAGCCGGCCTCACGGCGGAAGCACGGCGAGAAGCCCGCGTAACGCAGCGGCAGCCGGTCCGCGTCGATGATCTCGTCCATGTGGTACGCGGCCAGCGGCACCTCGGACGTGCCGACCAGGTACAGGTCGTCCTTGTCGAGGTGGTAGACGTCCTGGGCAGCCTGGCCGAGGAAGCCGGTGCCCGCCATGGACTGCGGGCGGACGAGTGCCGGGGTCAGCATCGGGGTGAAGCCCGCGGCGGTGGCCTGGGCGATGGCCGCGTTCACCAGCGCGAGCTCCAGCAGGGCGCCGACGCCGGTCAGGAAGTAGAAGCGCGAGCCGGAGACCTTCGCGCCGCGCTCCACGTCGATCGCGCCGAGGAGCTGGCCCAGCTCGAGGTGGTCCTTGGGCTCGAAGCCCTCGGCCGTGAAGTCGCGGATCGTGCCGTGCGTCTCCAGCGTGGCGAAGTCCTCCTCGCCGCCGACGGGCACGTCCGGGTGGACGAGGTTGCCCAGCTGCTGGAGGAGTTGCTGGGTCTCGGCGTCGGCCGCGTCACGCTCGGCGTCGGCGGCCTTGACGTCGGCGGCCAGCTGGCTCGCCTTCTTCAGCAGCTCGGCCTTCTCGTCGCCGGTGGCCTTGGGGATGAGCTTGCCGAGCTGCTTCTGCTCGGCGCGCAGCTCGTCGAAGCGGACGCCGGACGACCTGCGCCGTTCGTCGGCGGACAGGAGGGAGTCGACGAGCGCGACGTCCTCTCCACGGGCGCGCTGGGAGGCGCGCACACGGTCGGGGTCCTCACGGAGCAGGCGAAGGTCAATCACGCGGTCAAGGCTACCGGTGCGACGTTCTGGCTCACGACCTGGTTTCCCGAACTACGACGAACTGCGGAATACCTACCGTTATGGGGTAAATGCCCAGCGTGTCAATAAACTCTGTCTCACTCCCCGGGACGGGGCATGTGAGGGACGCGACGTTGACTCGACTTCCTTGCGGCGAACGGGACTTGGGGACCGTGTTGTCCACAGGGATCCACACGCTCGGAAGAGTTATCCACAGGCTGTGCGGAACTTCTGTGGATGCCGGAACTGATCACTCCGGAAGTGGTGATCAGAGTGAGGAATTCCCGGTTCAAACCGACTCGACACCCACTTTCGGGTGGAAAAGGGTCGCCTCAAAAGATGAACCAAAGGAAACGGGTGGACGAAGGGCGAGGTGCTCGCTGCCGCCTCGGGGTGCGCCCTGTAGGGCGATTTGTCGACCGAGTGGCGCTTCGGTGTCGACTTGTCCCCAGGTCGAGAACTTGACCTGTGGATAACGTCTGTGGATAACTCTAGAACCGCCCGTCCTGGCAGCGCGCGACCCAGTCCGCCGCGGACACGAACTCCTCGTCCGACGTCCCGGGCAGCGTGGGCCGGGCTCCGCCCGGGGCGATGTCCGCACGCGGGTACGAGCCGAGGAACCGTACCTGCAGACAGATCCGCTTCAGCCCCATCAGCGCCTCGGCCACCCGCCGGTCGGAGATGTGGCCCTCGGCGTCGATGCAGAAGCAGTAGTTGCCGATGCCGGCGCCGGTCGGGCGGGACTGCAGCAGCATGAGGTTGATGCCCCGGGTCGCGAACTCGCCGAGGAGGTCGCGCAGGCCTCCGGGATGGTCGTCGCGCTGCCAGAGCACCACCGACGTCTTGTCCGCGCCGGTCGGGGCCGCGGGCCGGGCCGGGCGTCCCACCAGTACGAACCGGGTCTGCGCGTTCTCCGCGTCGTGAATCCCGGTCTCCAGGGCCGTCAGCCCGTACCGGGCGGCCGCGAACTCGCCGGCGAAGGCGGCGTCGTACCGGCCTTCCTGGACCAGCCGGGCGCCGTCCGCGTTGGAGGCGGCGGACTCCCAGACGGCCTCCGGGAGGTTGGCCTTGAGCCAGTTGCGGACCTGCGGCTGGGCGGCCGGGTGGGCGGTCACGGTCTTGATGTCGGACAGCTTCGTGCCCGGCCGGACCAGCAGTGCGAAGGTGATGGACAGCAGCACCTCGCGGTAGATCATCAGAGGCGTGCCCGCGACCAGCTCGTCCAAGGTGGTGGTGATGCCGCCCTCGACGGAGTTCTCGATCGGCACGAACGCGGCCTCGGCCTCTCCGGCGCGTACGGCGTCCAGTGCGGACTGCACCGACACGTACGGGATCAGCTCCCGAGTGGCCGCCTCCGGGAGGGTGCGCAGGGCGACTTCGGTGAAGGTGCCCTCGGGGCCGAGATACGCATAGCTCGCTGGCATGCCCTCACCCTAATGGCCGCACGGAAAGCCGGCCCAGATGTTCCGGGACTGCCCCCGCCCTGGGTGAACCGGCGTGACCTCACCCCTCCAGCAGGCGTTGCCCCACGTACTCCCCCTTCGCGGCACCGCCCGGCACCGCGAACAGACCGCTGGCCTCGTGCCGGATGTACTTCGACAGCGCGTCGCCCCGGTCGAGCTTGCGCTGCACGGGTACGAAGCCGCGCAGCGGGTCCGCCTGCCAGCAGACGAACAGCAGGCCGGCGTCGGGTGTCCCGTCGGCGTCGATGCCGTCGTGGTAGGAGAACGGCCGCCGGAGCATGGCGGCGCCCCCGTTCTGGTCGGGCCGGGTGATACGCGCGTGGGCGTTGAGCGGGACGACGTAGTCGCCCTTGGCGTCCGCCTTCTCCAGGTCCATCGCGGTCGTCTCGTCGCCGCCCGACAGGGGCGCTCCGTTGGACTTGCGGCGCCCGATGACCGCCTCCTGGGCCGACGTCGACAGTTTCTCCCAGTCGTCGAGGAGCATGCGGATCCGGCGTACGACCGCGTAGGAGCCGCCTGCCATCCAGGAGGGGTCGTTCGAGCCGGAGGCAGGGACGAAGATCCGTTTGTCGAAGTCGGCTTCGGCCGGCTTCGGATTGCGGGTGCCGTCGAGCTGGCCCATCAGGTTGCGGGCCGTCATGGGATGGGCGGTGGCGCCCGGGGTGCGGTTGAAGCCGTTCATCTGCCAGCGGACGCGGGCCGCGCTGCCGGCGTCCTTCTGGATCGCGCGCAGGGCGTGGAAGGCGACGAGGGCGTCGTCGGCGCCGATCTGGACCCACAGGTCGCCGTTGCTGCGCGCCTTGTCCAGGTGGTCGGAGGAGAAGTCGGGCAGCGGGTCGAGGGAGACCGGGCGCTGCTTCTCCAGTCCGGTCCGGCCGAAGAAGCTGTGCCCGAACCCGAAGGTGATCGTCAGCGACGACGGGCCGGCGTCCCGGGCCACGTCGGTGTCGTCGTGTGCGGCCGGTTCGCCGGCCATCAGCCGCTCGGCCGTCACCGACCAGCGGCGCAGCAGTGCGGCCGCCTCCTTGCGGCCCGCGCCCGCCGCCAGGTCGAATGCGACGAGGTGGCCGCGGGCCTGGAGGCCGTCGGTGATGCCGGGCTGATGTTTCCCGTGAAACATCACCCGGTCGGCACCGACCGAGGTCAGCGGTGTGGCTCCGGCGGGTGCGGCGGCGTATCCCACGGCCCCGCCGGCCGCACCGAGCACGAGACCGGTGGCGCCGGCGGTGCCGAGCAGCTTCCTGCGTGAGAGGCCGTCCCGCGAGGAGCCGTCGGAGGGGACGACCTCCTCCACGGCGGTGTCGGAAGGACGAGCCTTCGGGATGGACTGGTCAGCCATGGTGCGGTTCAGCCGATCTGCGCGTTCTTGTAGACGGTCACCTGGTCGATGTCGGAGGTGCGCACGGTCACGGCGATCTTCCATTCGCCGGCCATGGGGATCTGCACTCCGGTCGCGGCCCAGTGCCCGGTGGCGATGTGGTCGGGGGTCACGGGCAGCGGCCCGATCTTCTTGGCTTCGAGGGTGAAGGCGACCTTCACCTCGGGGACGTCGAAGGCCCGGCCGTTGGGCCGCTGGACGTAGACATGCATCTCGTTGCCGCCGACGCGCGCGGGGTCGAGGTCGAGCCGTACGACACCCTTGCCGTCCTGACCGCCGGTGTCGAACGGCATGTCGAGGGTGAGTGCCCCGGAGGAGGACGACGACGAGGCGGAGGACGAGGAGGCGGCCGCCTTGGCCTCCTGCTCGGTGCGGCCCGGTTCGGTCTGTGTCAGCACGGTGGTGACGGCGAGCAGGACGACGGCGACACCCGCCTCGGCCAGGACAGAGCGGCGCAGGCCGAAGCGGTTCGGGTCGGCGTCGCGCAGCCGCTTCCGCCGGGCGGAGTCCTGGGCGGCGCGCTGCCGGGCGAGCTGGGTGGCGCGCTGGGTGTCCGGGGCGGAGGCGGGTGCGGTCACACGCTCCTTCACCTCGGCCTGCACTTCGGCCTTCACTTCGGCCTCCGTCTCGGCCTCCGCCTGTGCCTCGGCGGTCTCGGACTGCTTCCCCTCCCTCGACGCGGGCGCCGTGTCGGCGAGCCGGGCCGTCCACCGCCGGGAGACCACCGCGATGCCGACCAGCAGTGTCACGAGCCCGATCTTGACCAGCAGCAACTGCCCGTAGCGGGTGTCGGTGAACGCCGACCAGGAGCCGAGCTGGCGCCAGGACTGGTAGACGCCGGTCGCGACGAGCACGGCGACGGATCCCATGGCGAGGCGGGAGAAGCGGCGGACGGCCGCGGTCTCCACCGGGGTCTCGGCGGGTGCCCGGTAGAGGGCGACCAGGAGGGCGGTGAGGCCACCCAGCCAGGTGGCGACGGCCAGCAGGTGCACCACGTCGACCGGCATGGCGATGCCCGGCTGGAGCCCGGTCGAGGCGTGCTCGGCCATCGCCCAGCTCGCCGCGAGTCCGGCGGCGACCACGGTGCCGCCGATCGCGAGACCGAAGGTGAGGTCGCGCTTCTCCTCGTCCTCCCGCTTGTCATACGCGCCGAACAGGACAGCGATGAACAGCGCCGCCGCGGCGAGCAGCAACAGTCGGGAGACGAGTGCCGCGCCGGTCTTGGTCTGCAGCACCTGGCCGAGCAGGTCCAGGTCGAAGACGGCGCCGATCTTCCCGGAGCTGGTGTAGGAACCGCGCAGGAGCAGCAGCCAGAGCGTGGCCGCGGTGAGCGTGAGCCAGCCGCCGACGACGACCCGCTGCACGGCCCGTACCCCGGAGCCACGCTGCCAGCAGGCGAGCACGAAGGCGGCGCCGCCCACGAGGACGATGTAGCCGGCGTACGACATGTAGCGGCCGAACCCGTACAGCCAGCCGACGGCGCTGTCGTTCGCGGTCCGTCCGGAGACGGAGACGGTGGTCTGGGAGGGGGCCCCGACGGAGAAGGTGTAGGCGCCGGAGACGGGGTGGCTGTCGGCCGAGACGACCTGGTAGGTGACGGTGTAGGTGCCGTCCTTCAGGCCGCTCTTGAGCTGTACGGCGTACGTCGTTCCGCTGATGTTGGACGGTTTGCCGACGTCGACCTTCTTGCCCGCGGGGTCGAGGACGTGCAGCGAGTCGTCGTTCATCGACACCTGCTCGGAGAAGGTGAGCGACACCTGCTCCGGCGCCTTCTTGACCACCACCCCCTGGGCGGGGTCGCTGCCGGTCAGCGCGGCGTGCGCGGAGGCAGGCCCTGCCCCGGCCAGCAGCGCGCCGGTGACGGCCAGGAACAGCAGCACCAGGGTGCGCAGGCGGGGGGTGATGGTCCGCGTCAAGGTGGTCCCTCCCTCAGTGTCCGGTCGACGGGTTGTACGTGGCGGACTTCACCGGCATCTCGACGGTGAGGGGCCCGGACTTGGCGAAGGTGAGTTTCAGGGTGATCGTCTGGCCCTGTTCCGGCCGGTGTTTCAGCTTCTCGAACATCAGGTGGTTGCCGCCGCTCTTGAAGACCAGCCGGCCGTGGGCGGGGACGGGGAAGGAGGTGACCTCCTCCATCGCACCGCCGACGGTGTCGTGCATGGTGACGTCACCGGCGACGTCGCTGGTGACCTTGGTCAGTTCGTCCTTCGTGCCGCCGTTGTTGACGATCGTCAGGAAGCCGGCCGCCATGTCGGCGGAGACGGGCTGCGGCATGTAGGACGAGCTGACCGACACTTCCGCCTTGGTGTCGCCTGACCCGCCGCAGCCGGCGAGCGCCACGGCGGCGGCTGTCGCCGCGACCGGCAGGGCGGAGCGCCTCATGGCGTGGCCCCCTTGATGATCTTGGGGAGGTCCTTCGTGTAGTCGTCGACCGTGGTGTCCTCGCCGTAGAGCAGGTATCCGCCGTCGTTCTTCGGGTTGAAGGCGATGACCTGGGTGCCGTGGACGGAGACGACCTTGCCGTTCTTGTCCTTCTTCGTCGGCTCGATGGAGATGCCCAGCGACCGGGCGCCGGCCTGGATGGTGGAGAAGTTGCCGGTCAGGCCTATGAACTGGGAGTCGATGCCCTTGAGCCACTTGCCGAGTTCGGCGGGGGTGTCGCGGCCGGGGTCGGTGGTGACGAAGACCACGCGCAGCTTCGCCTGCTCGGCCTTGGGCAGCGACTTCTTGGCGACCGCGATGTTGTTCATGGTCAGCGGGCAGATGTCGGGGCAGTGGGTGTAGCCGAAGTAGATGAGCGTCGGCTTGCCCTTGGTCTCCTTGCGGAGGTCGTACTTCTTGCCGTGGGTGTCGGTGAGGACGAGGTCCGGCTTCTCGAAGGGCTGGTCGAGGACGGTGGCGGCCTTGTCGGAGCCGGACTCCTCGGAGACCACGCTGACGGGCGACTTGCTGTCTTCGCTGCCGCAGGCGGTGAGGGTCAGGGTGGCGGCGGCGAACAGTGCGGCCGCCGCGAACGTCTTGTTGCGCATAGAGATATGTCCCGGATGTGAGAGCTCCGGCGCGCACCGGGGCCGTACGCAAGAGTGGCACGGCCCCCTGTGCGCGGTGCGGATGGGATGAGGTCAGGCGGAGCGCCGGCGCCCGGCGAGCACGCCGTACGCCACGCCTGCCACGCCGAGGGCGATGCCGACGGTGCCGAGCACGCGCGCGGTGGTGTCGCTGCCGCCGGAGGAGGAGCCGTCGGAGGCGGCCGCGGTCTCGGTCTTGCCGTCCGTCTTGTCGGAGGCGTCCTCGGCGCCGGACGAGCCGTGGGAGTGCTCGTCGGCGGAGGCGGCGGACAGTTCGAGCACCGGGGCCGGGTTCTCGGGTTCCTCCTGGCCGTCCTGCTGGGCCTCGATCCAGCGGACGACCTCCTTGTTGGAGTACGTCTGGATCGCCTTGAAGACCAGTTCGTCGGTGTCATCGGGCAGGGCGCCGATGGACAGGGGGAACTTCTGGAAGTAGCCGGGCTCGATGCCCTTGCCGTCGGCGGTCCAGGTGACCTTGGTGACCGCCTCGGTGATCTTCTCGCCGTGCATCTCCATCGGCTTGGCGAGCTTGGACCTGGTGACCTTCACCTTCCAGCCGTCGATCGGCTGCGGCATCACCGAGGCCAGCGGATGGTCGGCGGGGAGGTTGACCTCGAGCTTGGTGGTCGAGGCGTTGTCGCGCTCGTTGGGCACCTTGAAGTCGACGACCGCGTAGCCGCCCTTGGCGGGTGTGGTCTCCGGCTGCACGCTGACGTGCGCGAAGGCGGGCGCGGACAGGGCGAGCACGGAGAAGCCGGCGACGGCAGCGGCGGCGGCGAGACGGGAAGCCTTGATGGCCTTCATGGCAGACAGCACTCCACTCTGAGTGAGATCCGGGATGGGTCCCGGTGGTGAAGAGGGGGACGCGCGCGTGAAGCGACGGCGGCCCCTCTCCGCACGGATCCCGTGGGAGTGGCTTCGGTGTCGCGTCAGGCGGCGAGTTCGAGTGCGGCGGCGGGCGGCGGGCCGCGCCGGATCACCGTGTGCTGGAGTGCGGTGGTGTGCGGGGCTGGTGAGTCGCTCGGAGCGGTACGACGGACACGCGCGCGGGGGCCGGGAGTGCCGGGGAGACCGGCGCACAGGGCGCACGCCAGGGCGAGCGCCCCGCGCAGGGAACGTACGAGCGCCCCCTCGGCGACCCCGTGCACCGAGAGGTCCAGCAGCCGCAGCACCGCCAGGTCACCGCGGCGCAGCAGCCAGCCGACGGCGACGGCCGCGAGGAGGTGGCCGAGGAGCATCGGCAGGGACGGCAGCAGGGACGGCAACAGTGAGGCTGCCGAGCCGGTCGCGCCCGCAGCCTGCCGCGCGGTGCTCATGTCCGTGCCGGGCCGCACACCCGCCACGCCGGCCAGATGCGCGTCGGCGAGGACCTTGTAGGCGTGGGCGGGGCTGAGGCCGGCCGCGCCCGCCCCGCAGAGCAGCCGGGCGGCGCGGGCCACCAGGTCCTGGTCGCTCGTCCGGGACATCGTGCCCGTGGACATCGAGCCCATGGACGCCACCGACATACCGCCGGAGACCGTCGCGCGCTCGGCCAGCCCGAACAGCATGTGCAGCGCGGTCTGCCCGAAGGCGAGCAGCGCCGCGATCCCCGGCAGCGAGCGGTCCCGCCCGGTGAGCGGGGCCACCAGCAGCAGGGAGCCGAGGAATCCCGCGCCCAGCGTCCACAGCGGGACGGTGGCGCAGGCGGCCAGGGTGTGCCCCACCGCGGCCAGCACGACGCAGACCGCGGCGAAAACCGTGGCCCGCAGAATCCGGAGTTCCGCTCCGGAGCGTGTCGTGCGCGGGTGGGGGGCAGTCATGGCGGGCTCATCATCGCACTGCTCCCACCCGGGCCGTGCGGCAGGTCCGGGAGACGGGCCCTGCCGGGGCGTCCCTCATACACCGATTCGTCTGCGTCCGCATCCACCGTATGGGCGGTGTCACGCCGACGGTGTGCTTACACACGGCCACGGGCGGCAATACGTATCGGTATGTCGAGCCGCGGCCAGGAGGCTGGAGCATGAGCATCTGGTGGTCACTCCATCTGCGGCGCGACGCCGCGAGCGTGCCGCTCGCCCGACGCCTTCTCATGGGCGCGATGGAGACCGCGGGCGTGGACCCCGACATCTCCTACGACCTGTCCGTCGCCCTCAGTGAGGCCTGCGCGAACGCCGTCGAGCACGGCGGGGGCGGGGCGCTCGACGCCTCCTCGGAGGCGTACCGGGTGACGGCCTACCTCGACGGTGAGAAGTGCCGCATCGAGGTGACCGACTCCGGCCCGGGACTCGCCCGAGGCTCCGGCACCCGGCCGCCGCGCCTGGACGCCGAGCACGGACGCGGCCTGTGCCTCATCCGGGCACTCGCCGACCATGTCCACATCGGGCCCGAGCCGGGCCGTGCCGGCACGGTGGTCAGTTTCGACAAGATGCTCAAGTGGCGCGACGACGCGCCGCTCATAACGGTCTAGCCGAGTCGCGGTCCCGGCCTTCACAGCGCGGCAGTACCTGGCGCGGCAGTACCTGGCGCGGCAGTCACAGCGCGGCGTTCACAGCTCGTTGCCAGTCGTGACTCATGTCCCTGACAAGCCCGGTCCGTAGGTTCCCCGGTCATGACGGGAAAGCACAAGAACAAGATCACCCGGCGTCGCGTGATCGCGGTGACCGGCGGCACGGTCGCGGCCTCCGGCCTCGCCGCCGCCGGTTACCAGTCGGCCTTCGCGGACACGACCACCGGGGCCTCGGCGAGCGCCTCCGCCTCGGTCACCTCGACCAGCGGTACCTGCATGCAGCTGATGTCGAGTGTCACGGAAGGGCCCTACTACCTCGACGGTGCCTTGGTGCGCAAGGACATCACCGAGGGCAAGAACGGCGTCCCGCTGACGCTGCGCCTCACCGTGGTGGACGCCACCGACGGCTGCACCCCGGTCCCCGGCGCCGCCGTCGAGATCTGGCACTGCGACGCCTGGGGCTACTACTCCGGCTACACCACGGCCAACCCCGGAGGCTCGGCACCGGCCGAGAGCGAGGAGGGCGACAGCGCGAACGACAGCACCTATCTGCGCGGTTACCAGATCGCCAACGCGAACGGGGTCGTCAAGTTCGAGACGATCTTCCCCGGTTGGTACACGCCCCGCACCTGCCACATCCACGTCAAGGTGCACACCGGCGGCCAGAAGGCGGACGGCACCTACGAGGGCGGCAAGGTCAACTTCACCGGCCAGCTGTTCTTCGACGACGACATCGCCGAGGCGGTGTTCGCCCTGGAGCCGTACGCGAAGCACACCGGCACCTACACGGAGCTCGCCGACGACATGGTCTACGACGGCGGCGGCGCCTCCAGCGGCCTGCTGACCCTCGAGCCCGTGCACAAGAAGGACCCCTCCAAGGGCTACAAGGGCCACCTCACCCTGGGCATCGACCCCGACGCCGAGAACACCGGCGCGGGCAGCGGCGGCGGGGGCACACCCCCGAGCGGCGCGCCCGGCGACGCCCCGACGGGTACGCCGCCGAGCGGTGCCCCGACCGACAGTTCGTCCCCCTCGGCGTCCGCGTCCTCGTAAGGTACGGCCATGAGCAGCCGCGAGGACGACACGCTGGCCCAGGCCGCGGTGGACGCGCTCACCGGGCAGCTGGCGCTGGCTCCCAAGCCGGGACTGCCCGATCCCCGGGACCTGACCGCCCGGACCACCCGCCGGGACCACCGTGCCCTGCGCTGGTCGGCGAAGGCGCTGGCCCCCGGCCTCGCGGCGATGGCCGCCTCCGCCCGCCGGAGCGGCGACATCACGCCGGGACTGCGGGCGGAACTGGGCGCGATAGGCCGCTGCACCGAGCACTCGGTGGGACTGGCGGGCGGCGGCCACCGGGGCGCCCTGTGGACCCTGGGCCTGCTGGTCGCGGCGGCGGCGTCAGGACCGAGGCCCGGGGCGCGGGACGTCCTGACGGTCGCCAAGCGGATCGCCGCGCATCCCGACCGCCGCGCACCCCTCAGACCCTCGCGCGGCTCGTCCGTGTCGGCGAAGTACGGCGCGGCCGGGGCGCGCGGTGAGGCGAAGGCCGGCTTTCCGCACGTGCGGCGGGCGTTGGACGCGCTTGCCACCGCCCGTTCGGCCGGCGCCACCGAGGCCGAGGCCCGCCTGGACGCCCTGCTCACCGTGATGTCCACCCTCCAGGACACCGAACTGCTCTACACGGCGGGCCCCATGGGCCTGCGTCATGTGCAGGCGGGCGCGCGCGGGGTCCTGGAGGCGGGCGGCGCGGCGACGACCGGGGGCGCTCAGGCGCTGGCCGCCCTCGACGCCGACCTGCACGCGCGGGCGTGGAGCCCACGGGGCAGTGCGGGGCTGCTGGCGGGGGCGTTGTTCCTGGATTCGCTGCCGGTCGACTCCACGGGTTCCTGAGCCCGTTGCACGGCCACCCACACGGCCACCCACACGACTGCCTGCACGACTGCCTGCACGGCTCGCTGCACGACGACGATCGGGCTCCGTGAACGCGGCGAGGGTATGAGAACGGCCGGGCACCGCTCCCGGTGCCCGGCCGTCGGCCTCGTGTCAGCGCTTCAGCTCAGCGCTCCAGCTCAGCCCCTCGACTCAGCCCTTCAGCGACGCCATCCACGCCTCGACCTCGTCGGAGCGGCGCGGCAGGGCCGCCGACAGGTTCCGGTTGCCGTCCTCGGTGACGAGGATGTCGTCCTCGATCCGGACACCGATGCCCCGGTACTCCTCCGGCACGGTCAGGTCGTCGGCCTGGAAGTACAGGCCGGGCTCGACGGTGAGCACCATGCCGGGCTCCAGCGTGCCGTCCACGTACGTCTCCACGCGGGCGGCGGCGCAGTCGTGGACGTCCATGCCGAGCATGTGACCGGTGCCGTGCAGCGTCCAGCGGCGCTGCAGGCCGAGCTCCAGGACGCGCTCCACGGGGCCCTCGGCCAGGCCCCACTCGACGAGCCGCTCGGCGAGCACCCGCTGTGCGGCGTCGTGGAAGTCGCGGAACTTCCCGCCCGGCTTGACGGCCGCGATGCCGGCCTCCTGGGCGTCGTACACGGCGTCGTAGATCTTCTTCTGGATCTCGCTGTAGCGGCCGCTCACCGGCAGCGTGCGCGTGACGTCGGCGGTGTAGAGCGTGTGCGTCTCCACACCGGCGTCCAGCAGCAGCAGGTCCCCGGAGCGGACCGGGCCGTCGTTGCGCACCCAGTGCAGCGTGCAGGCGTGCGGGCCGGCGGCGGCGATGGTGCCGTAGCCGATGTCGTTGCCCTCCACGCGCGCGCGGAGGAAGAACGTGCCCTCGATGTAGCGCTCGCTCGTCGCCTCGGCCTTGTCGAGGACCTTCACCACGTCCTCGAAGCCGCGCACGGTGGAGTCGACGGCCTTCTGCAGCTCGCCGATCTCGAACTCGTCCTTGACCAGCCGCGCCTCGGAGAGGAAGACGCGCAGCTCCTCGTCGCGCTCGGCGGTGACCTTGTCGGTGAGGGCCGCCTCGATGGCCGCGTCGTGGCCGCGGACCACGCGGACCGGGCCGGTGGCCTCCTTGAGCTTCTCGGGCAGCTCGCGCACATCGGCGGCCGGGATGCCGTACAGGGCCTCGGACTCGGCGAGCGAGTGGCGGCGGCCGACCCACAGTTCGCCGTGGCCGGACAGCCAGAACTCACCGTTCTCCCGGTCGGAGCGCGGCAGGAGGTAGATGGTCTCCTTGTGACCGTCCGTCGTGGGCTCCAGCACCAGGACGCCGTCCTCGGTCTGGTTGCCGGTGAGGTACGTGTACTCGACCGACGACCGGAAGGCGTACTCCGTGTCGTTCGAGCGGGTCTTCAGATTGCCCGCCGGGATCACCAGGCGCTCGCCCGGGAAGCGGGCGGACAGCGCGGCACGGCGGCGCGCGGTGTGCTCGGCCTGCTCGATCGGCTTCAGATCGCGCAGCTCCGTGTCGGCCCAGCCGGACTTCATGTTCTCGGCGAGCTCGTCGGACACGCCCGGATACAGGCCGTTCTTGCGTTGCTTGATCGGCTCTTCCGTCTCCTCCGGGTCCGCTGCGGTAGCAGCAATGGACTCGGCCGGGGTGAGCTCGTCGGCCACGGTCATCCTCCTCGACACTGCACTGGATGCCGTCCATCGTACGGTCGTACCGAACAGGGCCACAGGGGCGAACGCTCATGACCGGGTGAGAGGGCCTTCTGACTGACCGGTCAGTCGAACCGGGCCGCCAGCAGCACCACGTCGTCCTCACTGTCCGCGGTGTCCAGCCCGTCCGGCAGGACCGTGCGCAGCACGTGGTCGGCGAGGGCGCCGGGGTCGTGGCGCAGTGCCCGGGGCGCGCTCGCCGCCGCAGAGTGCAGCCGGGCGAAGGCGCGGTCCATGGGGTCGCCCGTGCGGTGCAGCAGACCGTCCGTGTAGAGCAGGACGGTGTCCCCGGCCTCCGCCTGGATCTCCGCGCTCGGCGCCTCCCAGCAGGCCAGCATCCCCAGCGGCGCGGACACGGAGGTCTCCGCGAACTCGGTGCGCCGCTCGCCGATCAGCAGGGGCGGGCTGTGTCCGGCGCCGGCCAGGGTGACCCTGCGCAGCGCGGGCTCGCAGTAGGCGAACAGGGCCGTGGCCGAGCGGGCCGGCTCGGTCAGGCGCAGCAGCAGCTCGAGGTCGGACAGGACGGCGACCGGGTCCTCGCCCTCCATCACCGCGTACGCCCGCAAGCTGGCCCGCAGCCGTCCCATGGCGGCGACCGCGCTGGGCCCGGAGCCGGTCACCGAGCCGACCGCGAGACCGAGCGCGGCGTCGGGCAGCGGCAGCGCGTCGTACCAGTCGCCGCCGCCGCGCGGGCCGGTGCGGTGCCGGGCGGCGAGCTGCACACCTGCCACCCGCGGCAGCCGGGAGGGGAGCAGTTCCTCGGCGATCGTCGCCATGCACGCGCGCGTGCGCTCCAGTTCCAGCAGCCGGGCCAGGTGCTCGGTGGCGTGGCGGACGTACAGGCCGGCCAGGTGGCGGCGGCGCTCCTCAGGTTCGGCGGGCTCGTCGTAGAGCCACACGGCGGCGCCGAGACGGCCGGCGGTGCGGGTGATGAGGGGGAGGGCGTAGCTGGCGGCGTAGCCGAGGCGGGCGGCCACCTCGCGGTGCCGGGGATGGAGGCCGTCCTCGGCGAACAGGTCGGGGCGGACGCTCTCACCCCGGCCGCCGGGCAGTCCGGCGGCGGTGTCGAGGAGTTCGCCGTGGGGCTGGGCGACGCGCGGCACCGTCTCGAGGTGGCCGAGGTCGGCCCGGCCCAGTCCCAGGCCGATGGTCCTGCGGGGACCCAGGCCGTCGCCGGGTTCCAGGACGAGGAGACCGCGCCGGGCGCCGACCAGGGCGGCGCCGGCGCGCAGCAGTTCGGTCAGCGCCGCGTCGAGGGTGTCCCTGCGGGCCAGGCGTTCGGTGAGTTCGTGCAGGGTGGTGAGGTCCGAGACCCAGCCGGCCAGCCGGTCCTGGAGGAGGGCGCCGGGTCCGAGGGCGCTCGGCGGGGGCGGGCAGTTCGCGGCGGGGGCGGCGGTGACCGGTGGGGCCTCCGGGGCCTCTGGGACGGTCGGTGCTGGTGCGGCAGTGTGGGCGGGCGTGGGAAGCGTTGAATCGATTCCGGCCACTTTCGGGGGGTGGGGGGCGTTCATGGTGTCCGGCTTTCAGACCGGTGCGTATTGCTCAAAAGCATCGCGAACCCCCATGTCTTTCTGCGCTGCCAGCAGTGGCTCCACATGTACACGCACTCGTGAGGGGATGTCCAGCATTGTCCTGCCTGGATTCCTGGTGTCCCAGGGCTTCTTGTGGGTACCTGCTCAACATCTTGCATAACGACAAAGTTGGCTTAAAACTGCCTCAGGTAAAGGTTCATTGCGGTCGACTGGGCTCGCTCCACGGAGCGTCACAGCGGTCGTGATGGGTACGTACTCGGAGAAGGCCAGGGGTGGTTGGAGACCCGCCCGGAACCTGGCGACGGACCCGGGCGTCTTAACCACCGACGACCGTGCCCCATCCTCCCGTGGCGGAGGCGAAGAGAAATACGTGCGACGGCAAAACGCCAGTCTTCGCCACCCCCGCGCAGCGGCCGTGCTCTTCTGATGGACGCAGTATGGACGCGGACGCGGCCAACGCTCGACACCCTGGGGTTCCCCTTGTCGCGGCAGGGGTGTGATGCGCCAACAGGTACGCACAGTGAAGTGATCGACACATGATGTGATCCACGGTGTTGCCAGCGGTGCAACGGAAAGGAACGAGCGCTCATGCGCGAGATCCTCGGAAGGCGACGCAGGCTCCTGTCCGGGCGGGACGACGGGAGGCCCGAGCTGATCAGCGCGGCCCTGACCTTCGCGACGGAATGGCAGTGGCCCGTACTCCCGGGCGTGGCCCCGGATCCGCAGGGACGGCCCCGCTGTACCTGCTCCGACCCCGAGTGCACTGTGCCCGGCGCGCATCCCTTCGACCCGGGACTGCTCGCGGCCACCACCGACGAGCGCATGGTGCGCTGGTGGTGGACCAACCGGCCGGGCGCCCCCATCCTCCTCGCGACCGGCGGCAAGGCGCCCTGCGCGGTCAGCCTGCCGGCCACCGCCGCGGCCCGTGCCCTCGACGTCCTCGACCGCGCCGGCATGCGGCTGGGCCCGGTGATCGCCTCGCCCACCCGCTGGTCGCTGCTGGTCAAGCCTTATTCCATGGAGCAGTTGGGCGAGCTGCTGTACGCCAAGGACTTCGTCCCCGGCTCGCTCCGCTTCCACGGCGAGGGCGGTTACCTCGCCCTGCCCCCTTCCGAGACCGGCCAGGGCGACATCCACTGGGAGCGCGCCCCGTTGCCAGGCTCGGCCTCGCCGTGGGTGCCCGACGTGGAGGCCGTGGTGGACGCCGTGGTCGACGCCCTCACTCGTACGGGTGTGAGCGCACCCGAGTTGTAGGGGGTGTCGGGCGCGCACGGGCCCTGTGGCGTGCCTTTGGTCCTATCTTCCTGTTCATGAACGTTCGTCTGCTCGCCCTCGCGGGCGTCGTGGTGTGCGCGGTCGCGCTGCCGCTGACCGTGGCGTCCGCGGGGCAGGTGGGCGACGCGAGGCGCTCGGCCGTACGTACGCCCGAGCGCGGCGAGGGTACGGTTCCGCGCGCCGACGCCAAGGACCACTCCGCCGTGCCCGCCCCTTCCCGCTCTCCCCTGCTGCTCGGCCTGGGACTGGCCACCGCCGCCCGCTGCGGTCCCGAACTCACCTCGCCCGACGGAGTCGAGGCCCAGACCTGCGTCCTGACACAGGGACCGGAGACCTGGGCGCGCACCTATTACCGCAATGCCACCGGTCGGGCACTCGACGCCGTCCTGAGCTTCATGGGGCCCGGCGGGCGCACGGTGCAGATGCGCTGCGCCGTGGGCGCCGACGACGAGCCCGGCATGTGCGAGACACCCAGGGAGCGCAGCCGCGGCGGACCGGACGCCTACACGGCGGTCACGGAGTTCGCCACACGGGACGGCGACGGGCCCCTGCTGCTCCGCTCCGGGAGCAACTCCGAGGTATCCACGGGCAGTTGACGGACGGAAGCGTTCCGTACACCGGGGGCGGACATGGAAAGACCCGGTTGCTGGCGACGGGGGATGCACCAGCAACCGGGCTACTGGAACGGTAACAAGAGATCGCCGGTTCGCAAATTCGATCTCGGCTATTCGGACACGGATTTGCCTGTCACATCGGGGAGTTGTGACAGGAGTCACCTGTCCGGACGACCTGACCGCGGCTGTCCGACCGATCAGCCGCGGCCCGTGCGTCGCCTGTACGTCAGCTGAGTGTGACCTGCCGGTTGGTGAGTCCGCCGCGCGCCCGGCGCTCGTCCACGGTGAGCGGCGCGTCCGAGGCCAGGGCGGCGGCGAGGCGCTCGGCGAACTCCGCGGCCGGCTTCTCCACATCCTCCGCGGTGACCCCGCTCGGCAGGTCCCAGACCGGCACGGTGAGCCCGTGAGCACGGAAGGAACCGACCAGCCGGGTGCCCTCGCCGAGGCTCGAGCGGCCCGCCGCGTGCAGCCGGGCGAGAGCGTCCAGAAGCTGCTCCTCCGGGTGCGGCATGACCCAGCGAAGGTGGTTCTTCTCCGGCGTCTCGCACCAGTACGCGGCGTCCACACCGGTCAGCTTCACCGTGGGGATGGCGGCGGCGTTGGCCCGCTCGAGCGAGGCGGTCACCTCGGGCGTGGCGTTCTCCGAGTCCGGCACCCAGAACTCGAACCCGCTGTGCACCACTGGCTCGAACGCGCCTTCGGGATCGATCAGGTCCTGCAGCCGCGGCCCGTCGGCCGGGGCACGCCGGCCCTGCACCGGCGTTCCCGGCTCGGCGGTGAGCGCGCGCTGGAGGGTGTCGGCGAGGTCCCGGCTGATGTCACCGGACGGCGTGTCGTTCTGCAGTCCGAGCAGGACCGAGCCGTCGTCGCGGCGCAGAGCCGGCCAGGCCATCGGCAGCACCGTGGCGAGCGTGACGGACGGGACGTCCTCGGGCAGGCCGTCCTTCAGCGTCAGCCCGACCGTGGCGGCGGGCACCAGCTCGCGCAGCGCCACCCAGTCGCACTCACCCGGCAGTCCCTCGAAGGGCCGCTGCACCAGCTCGGTCGCGGCGTGCGACGCGGCCCGGCCGTGGCAGGCCTTGTAGCGGCGGCCGCTGCCGCACGGGCAGGGCTCGCGGGCGCCGACGACCGGGATCTGTCCGTCCGTGAGCTGCGGCCGCTTGGCCTTCGTCTGGGGTCGCTTCTTGGCCATCGTGCGTGTCTCCCGGTTACGGCTCGTCTCGTACTGCCGCGAGCCTAGCCGCTGCCGCTGCCGCCGACGGGAACCTGTGGACGACGCGAACACGAAGTCAACGGGCGGGACGACCGCGGGCGGTTCAGTCCAGGTCGGTGAAGGCGTCCCTGAAGTCCAGTTCGCCGGCGAGCGCCGAGACAGGAGGGGCCGTCACGCGTGAGGCGAAGTCGTCGCGGCGATGTCCGCGAGCCTGGGCGTGCACGTCGTCGTGGACCACCACCCAGACGGTGACCTCGCCCCGGGCGTCGTCGCGTACGCCCCAGTCGTCGGCCAGCGCGGTGATGATGTTCAGCCCGCGGCCGCCGTGCGCGGTCACCGACGGGGTCGACGGAGCCGGGCGGGTCGGACCCCCGCCGTCCGTGACCTCCACGATCAGCCGGCCGCGTGGATCCAGCTGCCACGCCGCCCGTACGTCACCGTCACCGACGGCGGCGTCACCGAGTGGACGACCGTGCTTGCAGGCGTTGCTCAAAAGTTCGGAAAGAATCAGCACGGCGTCGTCGATGACCGATTCCGACACCCCACCGCTGCGCAGCTGAGCACGCATCCGGTGCCTGGCCTTGCCCACGCCCGCAGGGCCATGGGGTACGGCCATGCTCGACGACGTGGGCACCTCGTGTGCCACCACCAACGCCACCCCCGAGACCTCCTTCGCCCCACGCCACGGTGTGGATGCCCCATTGGCCTGTACCGGAAACCGGCCAATCCTCTTCCGCTGACGCATTCGTCACGATCGAATACGGATCGAACGCGCCGGAGCACTCCCTGTAAGGGTGTGGCTGGATTTGTTCGGTGTGGCCGAGAAGGGAGGATGCTTCACAGCTGCGACATTGGTCAAGACCTTCGACCGAGCCGGTGCAGCACCGCGAGCGGGCGGTTGGTGATGATGGCGTCGACGCCCAGCTCGGCACAGAGGTCGACGTCCTCGGGTTCGTTCACCGTCCACACGTGCACCTGGTGTCCGGCTGCCTTCAGCCGCTCGATGTACGCCGGGTGGTTGCGCACGATCCGGATCGAGGGGCCCGCGATCCGGACGCCCGCGGGCAGCCGCCCGTCGCGCAGCCGCGGCGAGACGAACTGCATCAGGTACACCGTCGGCAGCGTCGGCGAGGCCGCCCGCACCCGGTGCAGCGAACGCGCCGAGAAGCTCATGATCCGCACCGGTGACGCGGCCGCCGACACCGGGGCGTCCAGACCGAACCGCTTCAGGAGCAGCAGCAGCCGCTCCTCGACCTGTCCCGCCCAGCGGGTGGGGTGCTTGGTCTCGATGGCCAGCTCCACCCGCCGCCCGGCGTCCGCGACCAGTTCCAGCAGCCGCTCCAGAGTCAGTACGGAGGTCTCCTCGCGGTCCTCGGGACGGTGCTCCCAGTCGGGTTCCTCGTCGCGGCCGCGCCAGCTGTCACGGGTCTTGTGCGAGCCGAAGTCCAGGGCGGCCAGATCGGCGAGCTCCAGGGCCGACACCGCCCCGCGGCCGTTGGACGTACGGTTGACGCGCCGGTCGTGGACGCACACCAGGTGGCCGTCCGCGGTCAGCCGGACGTCGCATTCGAGGGCGTCCGCGCCGTCCTCGATCGCCTTCCGGTAGGCGGCGAGGGTGTGCTCGGGCGCGTCCTCGGAGGCCCCCCGGTGGGCGACGACCTGGATGTGGTGCTGTCGTGCGTGGGTCACCGCGTCATGGTGCCACCGCCAAGGGGTACGCACGTATCTGAGAACCCCCTGAGATGTTCCGGGGATGCGGCCGTTCTGCTCCTAATGTCGGATATAAGGAATAGCCGTGGACCCACAGTCACCGCTTATGGTGCTCTGACGGCCCGTGGGAAAAGCTGAGACGTACGGAAAGCACATGCACAGCTGCCAGCGCGCCGGGTCGACGACGAGCGTGAACGAGCGTGACCGAGTGCGACCGAGAAAAACAGCCGTGGATCGAGGAGAGAAGCTGTGAGCACCGAGAACGAGGGCACCGCGGTACCCCCTGCCCCGTCCGCACCTCCAGTGCCGACGGCGGCTCCCGGTGCTTCCCAGCCGACCGCCGCGCCCGACGGGGGCGCGCCGACGACTCCGCTGCCGCCCATGCCCCAGGGAGCCGCCGGCACACCGGAGCAGAGCCCCGCGCAGCCGCCCCACGGCGCCGCGCAGGGACCGTACGCCTCCGGCCCGGCGCCCGCCGGCTCCTGGCCGCCCCCGCCCCCCGCGACGCCCTCGTACGCCGACGGCGGCGCGGGCGCGGGCTACGGCGGTGCCGGCTACGGCGGGGAAGGCGGAGGCTCCGGCTGGGGCTCCTCGTACCAGCAGCCCGCCCCGAAGTCCGGCCGCGGGCGTGGCGGCCTGGTCGCCGCGGTCCTGGTGGCCGCGCTGGTCGCGGGCGGCCTGGGCGGCGGCCTCGGCTACACCCTGGCCAAGAACAACGACGACAGCGGTTCCACCACCGTCTCCGCCTCCAGCAGCGCCTCCCAGGTCAAGCGTGCCCCCGGCACGGTCGCGAACGTCGCCGCGAGGGCGCTGCCCAGCACGGTCACCATCGAGGCGGAGAGCACCAGCGGCGAGGGCGGCACGGGCACCGGGTTCGTCTTCGACAAGCAGGGCCACATCGTCACCAACAACCACGTGGTGGCGGACGCGGTGGACGGCGGCAAGCTCACCGCCACCTTCCCGGACGGCAAGAAGTACGACGCGGAGGTCGTGGGCCACGCCCAGGGCTACGACGTGGCGGTCATCAAGCTCAAGAACGCCCCCTCCGGCCTGAACCCCCTGGCCCTCGGCGACTCCGACAAGGTGGCCGTCGGCGACGAGACGATCGCGATCGGCGCACCCTTCGGCCTGTCCAACACGGTCACGACGGGCATCATCAGCGCCAAGAACCGTCCGGTCGCCTCCAGCGACGGCAGCTCCACCAGCAAGGCGTCCTACATGAACGCCCTGCAGACGGACGCCTCCATCAACCCCGGCAACTCCGGCGGCCCCCTCCTGGACGCCTCCGGCGCGGTGATCGGCATCAACTCCGCGATCCAGTCCAGCGGCAGCGGCGGCGGCCTGGGCGGCTCCGGCCAGTCCGGCTCGATCGGCCTCGGCTTCGCCATCCCGATCAACCAGGCCAAGTACGTCGCCCAGCAGCTGATCAAGAACGGCAAGCCGGTGTACGCCAAGATCGGCGCTTCCGTCTCCCTGGAGGACAGCTCGGGTGGCGCGAAGATCACCGATCAGGGCACCGGCGGCGCCGCCGCGGTCGAGTCGGGCGGCCCCGCGGACAAGGCCGGCCTCAAGCCGGGCGACGTCATCACCAAGCTCGACGACACCGTGATCGACTCCGGCCCGACCCTGATCGGCGAGATCTGGACCCACAAGCCCGGCGACAAGGTCACGATCACCTACAAGCGCGACGGCAAGGAGCACACGGCCGATCTGACCCTCGGCTCCCGCGTGGGCGACAACTGACACCCACGCTCACGTGCCCACCGGTTACTCTTGTCCCCGCGCCGCCGATCTCGCGCGGCGCGGGGAGGCGTGCCCGAGCGGCCGAAGGGAACGGTCTTGAAAACCGTCGTGGCAGCGATGTCACCGTGGGTTCAAATCCCACCGCCTCCGCGCGATGAGCAGTGAGAACGGCCCCCGACCCGGTTGTCCGGTCGGGGGTCGTCCTTGTGGTCAGAGCTCCTCGTCCCGGGCCAGTTCGGCCCAGGGGAGGTCGCGCAGGCCACGGTCCGCATCGTGCCCCGTCGGGACCTGCGGGGTCGCCTGGAACCAGACGACGGTGAGGACGGAGCGGTACAGCACCGGATCGTGGTCCGGGTCGAGGGCTGTGGAGCGGAATGCGCCGACGCAGGCCACGGGCGGGAGTATCTCGACGGGGCCGAAGGGGCCTGTCTGCCCGTCGGGGCGTTCACGGGGTGGCGGGACGAGGTGGACCGGGGTGGCGCGGTACCCGGATTCCGTCGACCGCAGCAGGCCGCTGATCTTCATCTCGTTGACGCGCTCGCACGGATAGCCCTCCAGGAAGCCGCCGTACGTCGCCGACATCCGCAGGTCCATGAGGTCGATCGAGCGGCCGGCGGTGAGGGCGACGCGGGTGAGGGTCATGGGCCACACCCTAGGAACGCGGGGTGCGAGGGCGCCCGTGGTTTTCATGGGCGGTGGCCGGTCATCCGGGCCGCCGAGGCGATGGTCGCGCGGGCCTCGCGTTCGGACAGGCCGGTGTGGAGGGCCGCGTCGACCAGTGGGGCGACGAGGGCGGGGCCGATGCCGTTCTCGTAGGCGCGGCAGGCGGCCCAGAAGAGGCGGGTGTTGCGCTGGCCCTCGTGGGCGGCGAGGACGAACTGGACCAGGCCCTGGCCGTGGTGCCCGGTGGACGGCGCGGTGGGGTGCGGGGTGCGCGGCGGCGGGAGGAGCAGGCGGAGCAGGGCGGGCGGGCAGGCGGCGGGGGTGAGGTGGGCGGTGCCGGGGGCGGTGGAGTAGTGGCCGTGGTCGGTGCGGGAGCCGGGGCCGACGAGGTAGCCGCCGGCGCCGCGGATGTCGATGCCGGGGGCCAGGCGCCCGGCGGAGTTGGGGACGACGACGTCGGGCGGGCCGGTCAGCCAGAGGTGGCGGCCGCCACTGGGGGTGAGGACGACGACCGTCTCGGGGATCGTGAACAGGTGGCGCAGCGCCAGTTCGCGCAGGGCAGCCGAGGAGTCCGTGCCCGACTTGGTGTCGAGGTCGACGCCGATCAGGTGGTGCGGGGGCAGGCCGCAGGCGATGCCGTAGCCGGTGGCCCAGGGGGTGGCGGCGAACAGTTCGCGGATGCGTGCTGGGTCGGTGGAGGCGTCGTACACGCCGTGGCCGGGGCGGCCGCACTCGCCGTGACAGGCGGGGGCGGCGGGGTCGTCGCGGTGGGGGGAGCGCAGGGCCGGGAGTTTCGTCCGGGACAGGGGGATGACGGCCAGGCCGCGTTCGGCGGCTGACAGCGCGTGCGCGAGGGCCAGCGTCGTGGCCTGCCGGTCGGTGGTGGCCATGCGTCTATGTTCGTACTCATGTTCGAAAAAAGGAAGGGGGTGGGTGGGGCCCGGCCGGCCGGGTCGCTGTGTGGAGGGGGTGGTCAGAAAGCCGCCGGAACGAGGTTTATCGGCCTGTCGTCACGCTTGCGTGCGAATAGCGGCTTCCGGGGTAATTAGTGGGGATTCCGTGGGCAACTCTGGATTCGAGCATCGCGCACCGAAGTTCAAGCACTCGTTCTGCACGCACTCGTTCTGCACGCACTCGTTCTGCACGCACTCGTTCTGGAGGAGTCGCATGGCGATCATCCGTACCGCCCGTGTTCAACTCGTCCGCCACGCAACGGAAGGCGGTCGGCTCCGGCGTCCGGCGCCGGAGCGGCACCGCCCGGGACAGGGGCTCCGCTTCCGCTGCCCGCCGGAGGGGGGCAAGGAGAACGCCGCCGCCCGCTTCGCCCGGCTGGAGTGAGTCCGGACTGTCGACGCGGGGCTGAAGTCCCCAGTGGTGGACGCTCGATGGATCACTGACACATCTGCGCGGCGGTACCTCGGTGCCGTCGCGCAGGCGTCTGTCCTCGTCCGGACGGCCATCGGGGCGATCATTCTGACGACCTTGACACCCGACCTCATCTGACGGACAGTCAGAAACCATCGTCACGAGGCTCGTCCGAGGTCGGGAGGCCCTGCCGTGCACCTCGCCCCCACCGAGCGCCAGCAGCGGCTGCGCGCCGAACTGCGCGCCTACTTCCGGGCCTTGCTGCCCGAGGGGGCGCCCGGCGAAGCGGACCCCCGTGAGCGGCGCACACTGCTGCGCCGTATCGGCGCCGACGGCTGGCTGGGCCTCGGCTGGCCGGCCGAGTACGGCGGCCAGGGCCGGGGCGCGGACGAGCAGTTCGTGTTCTTCGACGAGGCGTACCGGGCGGGCGCCCCCGTCTCCATGGTCACGCTGAACACGGTCGGGCCCACGCTGATGAAGTACGGCAGCGAGGAGCAGAAGGCCCACTTCCTGCCCCGGATCCTGCGCGGTGAACTGGTCTTCGCGATCGGCTACAGCGAGCCGTCCGCCGGGACGGATCTGGCCTCGCTGCGGACCAGGGCCGTGCGGGAGGGCGACGGCTGGCTGATCGACGGGCAGAAGGTCTTCACCTCGGGCGCCCAGCACGCCGACTGGATCTGGCTGGCCTGCCGCACCGATCCCGACGCCCCCAAGCACCGGGGCATCTCCCTCCTCCTCGTGCCGACCGACGCGCCGGGTTTCTCCTGGACGCCGATCGAGACGGTGGGCGGCCAGACGACGACCGCCACCTACTACGACGGGGTCAGGGTCCCCGCCGGCAGCCTGGTCGGCGCCGAGAACGACGGCTGGTCGCTGATCACCAACCAGCTCAATCACGAGCGGGTCGCCCTCGCCGCGACAGGGATGCAGGCCGAGGAGTTCCTCGCGGCCGCGCTGACCGCCGCCCGTACCCCCGATCCGGTGACCGGCAGGCGTCGCATCGACGAGCCGTGGGTGCGTTTCCGGCTGGCCGAGGCGCATGCCCGGCTGGCGGCATCACGCCTGCTCAGCTGGCGTCTGGTGGCGGATGTCGGGGTCGGCCGGCTGGCCCCCGGCGACGCCAGTGGGGTGAAGTTCGCGGGTACGGAATCGGCTGTCGCGACGTATCGCATGTGTCAGCACATCGTGGGTGAGACGGGACTCGTCCGGTCCGGTTCCCCCGGGGTGTTCGGGGACGGCGAGTTGGAGCGGCTGAACAGGGCGGCGCAGATCAACACGTTCGGGGGCGGGGTGAGCGAGGTGCAGCGGGAGATCGTCGCGACGACGCGGCTCGGGATGACGAGGGGGCGGCGGTGAGCGCGCCGGCCGGGGAGCCGGGTGCCGGGCTGGAGCAGCGGCTCCGGACGTACGAGGGGCGCGCGGCCACCGTGGCCACGGTGGGCAAGGACCCGGTCAACACGCCGATGATCCGGCACTGGTGCGAGGCGATGGGCGACACCAGTCCGGCGTACACCGGTCCGGACGCCGTCGCCCCGCCCACCATGCTCCAGGTGTGGACCATGGGCGGCCTCTCGGGCCACGAGGGACGCACGGACGCGTACGACGAACTGCTCGGCCTGCTGGACGAGGCGGGCTGTACGTCGGTGGTCGCCACCGACTGCGAGCAGGAGTACCTCAGGCCACTGCGGCCGGGGGACGAGGTCACCTTCGACACGGTGATCGAGTCGGTGTCGGCGCGGAAGACGACGAAGCTGGGCACCGGGTACTTCGTCACGACCCGTACGAACGTGCGCGTGGCCGGTGATCTGGTGGGCACGCACCGCTTCCGCATCCTCAAGTACGCGCCGGCCCGGCGGAAATCCCCAGGGAAACAGGGGGCCCGCCGCCCACGCCCGGTGGTCAACCGCGACAACGCCGGCTTCTGGCAGGGCGTCGCCGAGCACCGGCTGCTCATCCAGCGCTGCACCGGGTGCGGCACCCTGCGCCACCCCTGGCTGCCGGGCTGCAACGCATGCGGCTGCCTGGACTGGGACACGGTCGAGGCGAGCGGTGAGGGCACGGTCTATTCGTACGTCGTGATGCACCACCCGCCCTTCCCGGCGTTCACAGAATCCGATCATGCCGCTGACGCGGCGGGCCCCTACGCGGTCGGCCTGGTCGAGCTGGCGGAGGGCGTGCGGATGGTGGCCAACGTGGTGGGGGTGCCGTACGACAAGGTGCGCATCGGGCTCCCGGTCCGGGTCGGGTTCCGGCGGTACGAGGACGACGGGGGTGCGCTGGTCCTGCCGGTGTTCCGGGCCGGCGAGAGCGAGGCCTGACATGGACTTCACGCCCACCGAGCCGCAGGCCGCCGCCCGTGAACTGGCGGCGCGGATCTTCGGCGACCTGGCCACGCACGAGCGGCTGGCGGCCGCCGGCACCGGCAGCGACCCGGAGCTGTGGAAGGCCCTGTGCGGAGCGGGACTGGTCGGCGCCGTGGAGGAACTCGGCCTGCTCGGCCTGGTGCTGCTGCTGGAGGAGCAGGGACGTACGACGGCCCAGGTGCCGTACGCGGCCGGCTGCGTGTATGGGCTGCTGGCGCTCACCGCCCACGGCACGCCGGAGCAGCGGGAGCGGCTGCTGCCGGGCGTCCGGGAGGGGTCGGTGGTGGTGAGCGGGGCGTTTCCGGCACAGGGGGGTGTACGGGTCGCCCCGCGGGAGGGGCCGGCGGAGCTGACCGGCGCCGTCCCCGTATTCCCCTGGCTGCAGGACGCCACGCACGCCCTGGTCGCCGACGGGGACCACCTGCTGTGGCTGGTGCCGCTCGCGGAGGGCACCGAGGTCACCCCGGTCGAGCTGACCGCACCCTGGTCGGCGGGGCGGCTCACGCTCCACGGGGCCCGCGCCGAGCGCCTCGGCGGACCTCGGGCGTACGACGACGTGCTGGCCACCGCCCGTACCGCGTTCGCCGGGCTCCAGGCGGGCGTGTGCGCGGGGTCCCTCGCCCGGGCCGTGGCGCACGTGGGCACCCGGGAGCAGTTCGGGCGTCCGCTCGCCACCCGGCAGGCCGTGCAGCTCAGGGCCGCCGACGCGTACATGGACACCGAGGCGATACGGGTCACGGCGTACGAGGCGGCCTGGCGGCGGGACGCCGGACTGCCGTACGCCACGCACGCGCTGACCGCCGCCTGGTGGGCGTCCGAGGCTGGGCAGCGCGTCGTCCACACCGGCCAGCATCTGCACGGCGGTGCGGGAGCCGATCTCGGCCACCCGGTCCACCGGCACTTCCTGTGGGGACGGCAGCTGGACGCGTATCTGGGGTGCGGTGGCGAAGTGCTGCAGGAACTGGGGGAGTTGATCGCGAGTGGGGAGTGAGGCATGACGGAGGTGAGGCCCGGCGCAAAGCTGCCGCCACTGGAGATCCCGATCACCCGGACGCTGATCGTGGCGGGTGCGATCGCGTCGCGGGACTACCAGGACGTGCACCACGATCCCGAGCTGGCGCGGCGCCGGGGATCCCCGGACGTCTTCATGAACATCCTGACGACCAACGGCCTGGTCGGCAGGTACATCACGGACCACTTCGGTCCCACGGCCGTGCTCCGCAAGGTGGCCATCCGGCTCGGGGCGCCCAACTACCCCGGGGACACCATGGTGCTGTCCGGCACGGTGGAGGAGGTGGACGGCGCCACGGCCACGGTCCGGGTCGTCGGTGAGAACGGCATGGGCCGCCATGTGACCGGCACGGTCACGGTCACGGTGCCGGCGGAGCGTACAGCCGTGGGCGCGCCGGATCGTACGGCCGCGGGCACGTCGGAGCGCGGAACCGCCGAGGCGCCGGATCGTACGCCCCCCGGCGCACCGGAGCGTACGGCATGAGCGCGCGGACACGGGACGGCCTCGGTGGGCGGGCGGCGATCGTCGGCACCGGGGCGACGGAGTTCTCCAAGGATTCGGGGCGCAGCGAGCTCAGGCTGGCGGTGGAGGCGGTGCGGGCCGCGCTGGACGACGCCGGGCTGACGCCCGGCGACGTGGACGGGATGGTGACGTTCACGATGGACACCAGCCCGGAGATCACCGTGGCCCAGGCCTGCGGGATGGGCGAGCTGTCCTTCTTCTCCCGCGTCCACTACGGCGGCGGGGCGGCCTGCGCGACCGTCCAGCAGGCGGCACTGGCCGTCGCCACCGGCGTGGCCGAGGTCGTGGTCTGCTACCGGGCCTTCAACGAGCGCTCGGGGCGCCGCTTCGGCTCGGGGGTGCAGCACCGGGAGCCGTCGGCCGAGGGCGCGGCGCTCGGCTGGACGCTGCCGTTCGGGCTGCTCACCCCGGCCTCCTGGGTGGCCATGGCGGCCCAGCGCTATCTGCACACCTACGGGCTGACACCCGAGGCCTTCGGGCAGGTGGCCGTCGTCGACCGCCGGTGGGCGGCGACCAACCCGGCGGCGTACTTCCACGGCCGCCCGATCACGCTCGCCGACCACGCCGCCTCGCGCTGGATCGCGGAGCCGCTGCGACTGCTGGACTGCTGCCAGGAGACGGACGGCGGGCAGGCGCTGGTGGTGACGTCCGTGGAGCGGGCCCGCGACCTGCCGCACCCGCCCGCCGTGATCGCGGCTGCCGCCCAGGGCGCGGGCCGGGCGCAGGAGCAGATGACCAGCTTCTACCGGGACGACCTCACCGGCCTGCCGGAGATGGGCGTGGTGGCCCGGCAGCTGTGGCGGACCTCGGGGCTTGCTCCGGCGGACATCGACGTGGGGATCCTGTACGACCACTTCACCCCCTTCGTGCTGATGCAGCTCGAGGAGTTCGGGTTCTGCGGCAGGGGGGAGGCGGCGGACTTCGTGGCCGGGGAGGAGCTGCCGCTCAACACCCACGGGGGCCAGCTGGGGGAGGCGTATCTGCACGGGATGAACGGCGTGGCGGAGGGCGTGCGCCAGCTGCGGGGTACGGCGGTCAACCGGATACCTGGGGCGGCCCGGGTCCTGGTGACCGCGGGGACGGGGGTGCCGACGTCGGGGCTGGTCCTGGCGGCGGACGACTGAACCCGGACGGGTGAACCCGTAGTACGACGGGACCCCCCGTCCACCTTCAGGAGGTGGGGCGGGCACCACCCCTACAACCTGAGGCGGACCCCGCTTATGGACCTGGGGCCGATCCGCGGCAACGGGGCCGCTCATAGCGTGGAGCCATGACCACACCCGTCTGCACCAGCGCGTCGGCCGTCGCTGCACCAGCGAGGCAGACCCGGCCCTACCCGTCGTTCTCGTCGTACGTCAGGGCCCGCCAGCCGGTGCTGCTGCGTACCGCCCGGTCGCTGACCGCGAACCCGAGCGACGCCGAGGACCTGCTGCAGACCGCGCTCGCGAAGACGTACGTGGCGTGGGAGCGGATCGAGGACCAGCGCGCGCTGGACGGCTATGTCCGCCGGGCGCTGCTGAACACGCGCACCTCGCAGTGGCGCAAGCGCAAGGTGGACGAGTTCGTGTGCGAGGAGCTGCCGGAGCCGGTGCCCGGCGGGGACGACCCGGCCGACCGGCAGGCGTTGCACGACGCGATGTGGCGGGCGATCGGGAAGCTGCCCGCCCGGCAGCGGGCGATGGTGGTCCTCAGGTACTACGAGGACCTGAGCGAGGCCCAGACGGCCGAGGTCCTCGGGGTGTCCGTCGGCACGGTGAAGTCGGCCGTGTCCCGGGCGCTCGGCAAACTGCGGGAGGACCCCGAGCTCGGACTCGTCCGCTAGGACCTGACGCGAACATCCTGGAACGTCCTCGGGTGGTTTCGCCTGGATCAGGCCTGGTCGTCCACGCTTTCGCCGCTCGAAAGTTTTCGGCCCCCTAGTGACATACCACGCGGTATGTGAGCAGAATCAGCGCAGCCCCTACCGCCGCACAGGCAATGTCGCCTTGGGAGGACGCCGTGCTGAGCACGATGCAGGACGTACCGCTGCTGATCTCGAGGATCCTGACCCACGGGTCGACGGTCCACGGCACGTCGCAGGTGACCACCTGGACGGGTGAGGGCGAGCCGCACCGCCGCAGCTACGCCGAGATCGGTGCCCGCGCCGCCCAGCTGGCCCATGCCCTGCGCGAGGACCTCGGCGTCCGGGACGACGACCGGGTCGCGACCCTCATGTGGAACAACGCGGAACACACCGAGGCGTACTTCGCGATCCCCTCCATGGGGGCCGTGCTGCACACGCTCAACCTGCGCCTGCCCGCCGAGCAACTGGTCTGGATCGTCAACCACGCCGCCGACCGGGTGGTGATCGCCAACGGCTCCCTGCTGCCACTGCTCGCCCCCCTGCTGCCGCACCTCAAGACCGTCGAGCACATCGTGGTCACGGGGCCGGGCGACCGTTCCCTGCTGGCGGACGCCGCGGTCCCCGTGCACGAGTACGAGGAGCTGATCGCCGGGAAGCCGGTCACGTACGACTGGCCGGAGCTGGACGAACGCCAGGCCGCGGCCATGTGCTACACCTCAGGAACCACCGGCGACCCCAAGGGCGTGGTGTACAGCCACCGTTCGATCTACCTGCACTCCATGCAGGTCAACATGACCCAGTCGATGGGCCTGACCGACCAGGACACGTCACTGGTCGTGGTCCCCCAGTTCCACGTCAACGCCTGGGGCCTGCCCCACGCCACCTTCATGACCGGCGTCAACCTGCTGATGCCGGACCGCTTCCTGCAGCCCGCCCCGCTCGCGGAGATGATCGAGCACGAGCGGCCGACGCACGCCGCCGCCGTCCCCACCATCTGGCAGGGCCTGCTCGCCGAGCTGACCGCACGCCCCCGTGACGTCTCCACCCTCACCCAGGTCACCATCGGCGGCTCCGCCTGCCCGCCCTCCCTCATGGAGGCCTTCGACAAGCTCGGCATGCGGGTCTGTCACGCCTGGGGCATGACGGAGACCTCCCCCCTGGGCACGGTCGCCCGCCCGCCGGCCCACGCCGTGGGCACGGCGGAGGAGCTCGCCTACCGGCTCACCCAGGGCCGTTTCCCGGCCGGCGTAGAGGCCCGCCTCACCGGCCCCGGCGGCGAGCGCCTGCCCTGGGACGGCGAGTCCGCCGGCGAGCTGGAGGTACGCGGCCCGTGGATCGCCGGCGCCTACTACAACGGCCCCGACGCCGAAGCCCTGCGCCCCGCCGACAAGTTCAGCGAGGACGGCTGGCTGAAGACGGGAGACGTGGGCACCATCTCCCCCGACGGCTTCCTCACCCTCACCGACCGTGCCAAGGACGTCATCAAGTCCGGCGGCGAGTGGATCTCCTCCGTCGAGCTGGAGAACGCCCTGATGTCCCACCCGGACGTCGCCGAGGCCGCGGTGGTCGCCGTCCCCGACGACAAGTGGGGCGAGCGCCCGCTGGCCACCGTCGTCCTCCGGGAGGGCGCCACCACCGGCTTCGAGGCCCTGCGCGCCTTCCTCGCCGCGGAGGCCCACATCGCCAAGTGGCAGCTCCCGGAGCGCTGGACGGTCATCGAGTCGGTGCCGAAGACGAGCGTGGGCAAGTTCGACAAGAAGGTGCTGCGGAAGCGCTACGCGGAGGGCGAGCTGGACGTCACCAAGCTCTGAACCGCGCCCGCCGGGCAGGGGACCGCGAATGTCTGCGGGCCGCCTCAGTCAAGGAGGCGGCCCGCAGACATTCGCGGGACGCTGTGCGCCCGGTCAACCCTCAGTTGATGCCGATGCGGGCCAGCAGGTCCACGATCCGGCTCTGCACCTCGCCGCTGGTGGACCGCTCCGCCAGGAACAGCACCGTCTCCCCCGAGGCCAGCCGCGGCAGGTCGGCCTGGTCGACCGCGGCGGTGTAGACGACCAGCGGGGTGCGGCTGAGCTGGCCGTTCGCGCGCAGCCAGTCCACGATGCCGGCCCGGCGCCGGTGCACCTGCATCAGATCCATCACGACCAGGTTCGGCCTGAGCTGACCGGCCAGCGTCACCGCGTCCGTGTCACTCGCGGCCCGCGCGACCTGCATCCCGCGCCGCTCCAGCGTCGCCGTCAGGGCCAGCGCGATCTCCGCGTGCTCCTCGATCAGCAGCACCCGCGGCGGGTGCTGCTCGCTGTCCCGCGGCGCGAGCGCCTTCAGCAGGACGGCGGGATCGGCACCGTACGCGGCCTCACGGGTCGCCTGCCCGAGCCCGGCCGTGACCAGCACCGGTACCTCAGCCGCGACCGCCGCCTGCCGCAGCGACTGCAGAGCGGTACGGGTGATCGGTCCGGTCAGCGGATCGACGAACAGCGCGGCGGGGAAGGCCGCGATCTGCGCGTCGACCTCCTCGCGCGAGTGCACGATCACCGGGCGGTAGCCGCGGTCGCTGAGCGCCTGCTGCGTGGTGACGTCCGGCGCGGGCCACACCAGCAGCCGACGCGGATTGTCCAGCGGCTCCGGTGGCAACTCGTCGTCCATCGGCTGCGGACGCGGCGTGTCCGCGACCTCGACCGCCCCGCCCGGGCCGTCCAGCGGCTCGGGTCCCTCGGCGGCGTTCTCGTCCGGGGCGCCTATCGCGTACGACCGTCCGGCTCCCTCGGTGGCCGGGGCGAGCCGCGACTGCCCGGCCAGGGACGGCTGGGGGACGGGGGGCGCGACCGGCTGCCCCTGCGGCTGCGCCGGCGGCTGCTCGGCGGGCGGATGCGGGCGGGCACCCTGCTCCGGGCGCTGCTCCGGGCGCTGCTCCGGGCGCGCGGCCGGGTCGGGCGGCGTACCCAGCTTGCGGCGCCGTCCGGAACCGCCGGGCTGGTGCGGGGTCGGCGTGGCCGTCGGCTGCTGCACCTGCGCGGCCTGCCTGCTGAACGGCACGCCCTGCCCCAGCGTCCGCACGCTGAAGCCCCGCCCCTGCGTCGAGTTCACGTCGGCCGGCACACCGGCCGTCTGCTCGGGCAGCGGCTGGGCCGCGGGGGACTGCACGGCGGCGTGCTCCGGGGGGAGAGGGGTGCCGGAGGCCGGGGTCGGAGCGCCGTTCGCCACCGGGCCGACGGGCGTTGCGTTCGCCGGTCCGGCGACGCCGGCGGCCGGAGCCGCCGGACCGGCGGGGGCCTGCGCGGGGACGGGCGCGGCCGGAGCCCGGCCCGCGGCGGTCTGACCGGGAGCCGCCTCCGCGGGCAGCGGCTGGGCGGCGGGCGACTGCCCCGCGTTCTGCGCCGGAACCGACGCGGCGGCGGGCACTGACTGCGGCGCCTGTCCGGGGGTGGCCTGCGCCGGGACCGGCTGGGCTGCCGGTGGCTGGGCGGGAGCGGGCTGGGCCGCGGCCGGGAGCTGACCGGGGGTGCTCTGGGCCGGGACCGTCTGGCTCAGGGCCGCCGGGACCGCGACCGGTTGGCCGGGAGCCATCTGGACCGAACTCCCCGGCACGGGCGCGGCCTGCACGCCCTGGCCGACGCCGCCCTGCGCGGGTACGGCGACACCGGGCTGCGCCTGCTGTGCGGGAACGGCCTGGGCCGGAATCTGCGCGGCCGGCCCAGCGGTCTCCGCCGGCTGCTGCGGCGGGGCCACGACGCGACGGCGGCGGCCGGTCGGCGCGCTGGTGGGATGCGGCTGGGGCGGGGTGTGGTCCTCCGCCTGGTCGTGGGCGACGGCGTCGTGCCGGCCTTCGTCCACCGGCGCACCGGCCGGTACGGCAGCCGGGCCACCCGGCACGGGCGCCGCGCCGTTCGCGACCGGCCCCGGCGCTTCCACGCCCGGCACCTGCGGCTGCCCAGCCGCCTGTGGCTGTCCCGCCGCCTGCGGCTGATCCATGGCCGCAGCCTGCCCAGGAACAGGAACAGGAGCCTGTACCTGGCCCGGCTCCACGGCCTGCGCCTGCCCCGGAACCTGTACCTGCACCGGCTCCACGGCCCGCGCCTGTCCCGGAACCGGCACCGAACCCTGCTCCTGCCCCTCGGCCGGGCGGTCCGCTTCCGCGGGCGGCAGGGCGAAGACCGTACGGGTGCCCGCCTCCTGCGCGGCGGCGCGCTCCGCCGCGGCGGCCAGCGCACGCCGACGACGCCCGGTCGGCTGCGTGGCCTCGGCACCGGTACCGGCCGCGGGCAGGGCGGGCGGCAGGGCCTGCCGTTCCCCGGCGTCACGCGGGATCTGCCGCGCGCCGGGCGAGGGAACGCCCTGCGGCGGCACGGTCCCGCCGAGTCCCGTACCCGAGGCGGCGGTCCCCGCGGCATGCTCGGCCGCCGTCATGACGGCACCCTCGGCGACCCCCTGGTCACCACCGGCACCGGCGTCCTCGGCGGGCCGTCCCCGCCGCCGCCCGGTGCCGCCGGAGACGTCCGTGCTCTCGGGCGCCGGCTGCGCCGCCTCCTCGACGGCACGCCTGCGGCGCCGCCCGGTCGGCGCGGGCGCCTGAGCACCGTCACCACCGGGCTCGCCCGGAACCTCGATCTCCAGGAAGGCGTCCGTGGAGCCCCGCCGGGCTCGTCGCCGCCCGCCGGAGCCGGGCTGCCCGCCGTCGGAGCCGACTTCGACAGCGGGCTCGACGGCGGCCTCGACTGCGGCATCCTCGGCGGCGGCGGAACCGCCCGCCAGTGCCAGCTGGGCACCCGGGACATGCGCCTGGTCCGGTGCCGGGACGGCCCCCGCCCCGCCTCCGATCGGCACCTCGAGCACGTACGCGCTGCCGCTCATCCCCGGCACGTCGTGCGTCTGCAGCACACCTCCGTGGGCCCGGACGATCCCGCGGACGATCGGCTCGTGCACCGGGTCTCCCCCGGAGTACGGTCCGCGGACCTCGATGCGTACGACCTCACCGCGCTGCGCGGCCGCCACGACGACCGTGTTGTCCATGTAACCGCCCGCCGAGACGGGCGTGTTGCCGGTCGCGTCGACGCCGGCCACGTCCGCGACGAGATGCGCCAGCGCGGTCGCGAGCCGCTGCGGGTCGACCTCGGCCTCGATGGGCGGCGCGTGCACGGCGAACTGCACCCGCCCCGGCCCGATCAGCTCGACGGCGCCGTCGACACCGGCGGCGACCACCGAGTCCAGCATCACCTTCGTCCGTACGACGTTCTCCGCGCCCGTGTCGAGCAGCTGGTAGGCGAGGACGTTGTCGATCAGCTGGGTGATGCGCGAGTAACCCGCCGAGAGATGGTGGAGCACCTGGTTGGCCTCGGGCCACAGCTGCCCGGCGTCGTCCGCGGCGAGCGCCGCCAGCTCCCGGCGCAACTCGTCCAGCGGTCCGCGCAGGGAACGCCCGAGCAGGGTGAGCAGCTGCTCGTGCCGCCCGGCCAGGGCCTCGTAGCGGTCCTTCTCCCGCTCCCCGAGCGCGGCGTACCGGTCCTCGCCGGCCGCCAGCTCCTCGGCGTGCCGCTCGCGCAGCTCCTCGACCTCGGTGACGTGCTGCTGGCGCAGCGCGGTCAGGTCGGACGCGTGCTCCTCGGAGAGCTTTTCCAGCTCCTCGGCGTGCGCCTTCTCCAGGGCGGCCTTCTCCTCGGCGAGCGCGTCGTACGGCCGCCGGTCGTTGAAGGTCATCACGGCGCCGACCAGCTGGTCGCCGTCGCGCACGGGCGCGGTGGTCAGGTCGACCGCGACCTTGTCCCCCGCCTTGGACCAGAGCACCTGTCCGCGCACCCGGTGCTTGCGCCCGGAGCGCAGGGTGTCGGCGAGCGGCGACTCGTCGTACGGGAAGGGGGCGCCGTCGGCACGGGAGTGCAGCACGAGGGTGTGCAGCTCCTTGCCGCCGAGCTCGCTGGCCCGGTAGCCGAGTATCTGCGCGGCGGCCGGATTGACGAGGACGATCCGCCCGTCGGTGTCCGTCCCCACGACGCCCTCGGAGGCGGCCCGGAGGATCATCTCGGTCTGCCGCTGCGAGCGGGCCAGCTCGGCCTCGGTGTCGACGGTGCCGGACAGGTCCCGTACGACGAGCATCAGCAGCTCGTCGCCGGTGTAGCCGTAACCGTCGTAGGCCTGCTGCCCGTTCTCCAGGTTCGCGCTGGTGACCTCGACCGGGAACTCGGTGCCGTCGGTCCGCCGGGCGACCATCCGCGTCGGCTTGGTCCGGCCTCGCGGATCCATGTGATCGGGCCGCCGCATGGAGCCCGGGATGAGCCTGGAATCGAAGTCGGGCAGCAGATCGAGCAGCCCGCGCCCCACCAGAGCCGTCCCCGGGGCCTCGAAGGCCTCCAACGCGATGGTGTTGGCGTTGACGACGGTCCCATTGGCGTTGACCAGCACCAACGCGTCGGGAAGAGCGTCGAGTATGGCTGCGAGGCGAGCAGCGCCTCGGGATGGCCTGCTGCTCACGAAACGCTTCCTCCCTGTTACCGCATATTGCCGACCGCTCGGGCCATCTTGCCAACCGGCCCGCGACGTGTCACGCGAGGGAGTCTAAGGGCACCGGTTGCGTCGGCGGCGCCGGATGAGAGGGAGGTCGCACGACGAAGTGAGGGGAACGTGTGACCGCCTGCCCCGGCCTCCGCCCTGCCTCGGGTTTTTGGGCGGCCGGACCTTCGCAGGACATTTACGGGACCGGGGATTCCGCCATGAAACGCCTGTGCGAGCGGGCGCTACGCACGCAGCTCGGGCAGCAGGGGCACGAGCCGGTCCCACCGCTCCACCTCACACCCGTTGCTCCGGTCGTACATCGCGTCGACGGGCCGCCCGGCCCAGGTCCCCGTGACGCGGGCGGTGGCCGGCCCCCCGTACTGCATGGTGCAGACACTGCCCGGCGCGACCGGCGCGAAGACGTCCCGGCCCCATCGCGTGTTCCGGTCCAGCGTCCGGCAGGCCCCGCCCGCGTCCGGATGGCTGCCGGCCTCCGGATGGCAGAACAGCTCGTACGTCCCGTCGCGGCCACCACCCACGTGCAGGGCGGTCACGGTGAGGTGATCCCCGGTGACGGCGACCCGATCCTCGGGACGCACGGGCGGAGGCACCGACACCACCCCGGGTACGGCGGGCACGGCGGGCACGGCGGGCACCGCGACGACGGCGGGCGCCGCGGCCAGGGGGGAGAGGGCGGCGACAGCGGCGGTGAGGGCAACGGCGGCGACGGTGACCACGGACGCCCGGCCCGCCGCACCCGCCCGCGAGATGACCAGCAACATGCCCTACCCAACGCTCCGCCCGCCAGGACGTTGCGCCCCCCCTGCCCCCGACCGCCGCGCGCCCGCCGCGCCGACACGAACGGCTTTGCCCTGCGACCCGCCTGCCTAGTACCGTGGGAGCCGGTTGGTGACACGACGCTCGACTGTGTCATCATCTGCACGCACCACTCACGCGCTCGCGTAGGGGTTGTGCTGGAGGCGTCGCCTAGTCCGGTCTATGGCGCCGCACTGCTAATGCGGTTTGGGCCTTACAGCCCATCGAGGGTTCAAATCCCTCCGCCTCCGCACCTGATCACCGAAGCCCCGGTCCCCACGGACCGGGGCTTCGGTTCTTTGGCGTTTCCGCAGGTCACAAGGGGTGCGCGGAACGGATTTCACATGGCGGCGGCAGTCATGTAATGTTCTTCCTGTCGCCGCGAGCGGGCAGGAAGAGCCGGGAGCGGAGACGAAAACAAAACAAGCACTCGTAGCTTAACGGATAGAGCATCTGACTACGGATCAGAAGGTTGCAGGTTCGAATCCTGCCGAGTGCACACAGGTTAGAGGCCCCGGATCACTCCGGGGCCTCTAGCGTTTCAGGGGCGTACTGCAGCGAAGTGCAGCAACGGGGTCCGAGTCAGCCGGAGTCGGCCCCGCCCATTGCCGCGGACAGCTTGCCGACCGCCGCGCGGATCTCCTCCTCGCTCGCTTCGGCGTAGACCTCCATTCCGGAGCGGGATCACTCGGAGGCCGGCGCGGCGGGCCCGCAGGGCGGTCATGCGGGTGAGGTTCCCCGGCTCGATCGGTGTCCGTACTTCGTGGTGAAGATCAGCTCGCGAGTGTCCTGCCACAGCTCACCGGCTTCGAAGTCGATCTACTTCCAGGTGAGGCCCAGGGTCTCGTGCGGGTTGATGTACAGCCGTACGGAGCCCTCGTACGAGACGTACGACAGCGGGGGCCAGATACAGCGACCCCAGCAACCGCCCCCGACCACCAGCCCCCTCAGGCACCCCGGACCAACCGGTATGACCGTCCCCGACGGATCTCTGTAGAGCTACGGATCAGAAGGTCACCGTGCCCCACGCGTGCCCGATCGAGCGGGATACCACGGGGAACAGCGGGGAGTCACGGTAGCTGAGCACAAGAGCGGCGCTGACCAAATACCAAGGTCAGGGGCCGTTCTCACTGCTCATCTCGCAGGCGGTGGGATGTGAACCCACGGTGACATCGCTGCCACGACGGTTTTCAAGACCGTGTACGGATCGACGCTCCCAGAGCGTCGAGTGCACCCACGGCCGCGTGGATATGAGCCGGGCCGCGACGCAACCGTTCTCCCGCGCACCACCAGAACAGTCGCTCCTGTGCATCCTCCCTTGGATGCATGCCCAGGCCATGCTCAGGGCACAGGGGCCACGCCTGCCACAGAAACTCCATGACGATCTCCTGCGCGGCATCGGCAACGCTCGCCAGCGCAGAGGCAAGGCTGCCCTGCGAGTTCGAGTCCAGGTAATTGCCGTGCCACTCGCCGTTGGCCATGGCGACGTAGACGTTCTCCGGCTCATCCGCATCGTAGGACGGAAGGGCCAGCAGTTGCAGGGGCTCCAGCTGGGGAAGCGTCACCGCCAGGTCCCGGTTCAGAAGGGCGAGCGCCTGGTCCCACACTGGGTACTCGCCCGGCGAGACGCGGCGAGGCTCAGGGGGGTCGAAAAGAGCGCACATGAGCACCATCCTCCGCCACGCCAGGGACAGCCCTCATCGCTCAACAGCGTCGCCCCCCTGCAAAGACCGCGTGCGGCGGCTGACATCAGCGGCTGACATCAACGACGCTGGACGGGTGCGTACACCAGCACCTCTGCCCGGCCGTCGCACCATTCGACGAAAGCCGCCGCAGCGGGCCCGGATCGAACTCCTGAAGCGGTGGTCGGCAGTGATTACGTTGGTCATGATGGCGCCGACACCGGGCAATACCGCTGGTGACCGGCAGGCAGACGACAGTGCACACAATGGGGGCTGTCAGAGGGGAGAGGGAGAAGGATGATGGCGGAGGTGCACGACCTGCTGTGCTGGCGAGGTCCGGTCTCGGTGAACGTGTTCGTCATCGGATCCGGCAACACCCCCTTGCCGAAGGAGGCTTTTCACCTCGAGGGGATGGTCCCCGACGCCTTCCTGCCGTTCCCTCTGTTGGAGCAGCCCGCAGCCGTTGAGCGGCTCGGTCTGGTGTCGTACGACCTCGACTTCGATGACCTCTCGCTCGATCTGCGCCAGTACACGCGAGCAGTACTTCGACGTGTCTGCGCAGACACCCGGGCAGTGGCCTGGACGGCTTTCGAGGGGACGTTCCACTACGACGAACTTCTCACCGACGAGGTGGCCCACCAGGTCTACGGCTACTGCACGACCGGCGCCGAACCGGTGGTCGAGTGGGACACCGCGGCCCTGCGAAGCGAAGAGTGGCGCCGTGGAATCGCCGGGGCCCGAGCGGCTTTGCACGCCTTGCTGTCCGCCTCGGAGACTGCGAGGCAGGAAGAGCAGCACCGACCGAGTGTCTGACTGCGTGACAACGCCGACGAACACCGGCGAACGAGCGCGGACACCCACGGGCTGTCGCCGCAGGTGATTGGCTCGCCAGTCCAAGAATCAGCCCCCGCCCAAGTTGCTTCGGGACCAAGCGGTCGTCCTCCAAAGCTCGGCGTTACGCTCCCGCCGGCCCAGCTCCCTCATGTGGAGTTGCCGGCAGCGAGGCTGGGGCTGGACTGTGCTGACGCAGTCGATGCCCTCCGCTACGGTCCGAGCCATGGTGAATGGCAACGGTGTGCCGGAGAAGGTGGCGTGGGTCCTGGTTCGGGACGACCGGGTATTGGTGACGCGTAGTCACGGCAGAGATCGCTTCTACTTCCCGGGCGGTCATCGTGAGCTGGGCGAGTCCGACGCAGAGACCCTGGTGCGGGAGATCGACGAAGAACTGCAGGCGACGATCGACCCCGGTTCCATGGTGCACTTCGGCACGTTCGAGATCGGCGAGGGCCATCCGGATCACGGCCCCTTCAGGATGATCTGTTATACCGCCGATCACGACGGTGAGCTGACCCCGTCGAGGGAGATCGTCGAGAAGGCGTGGTTCCGCTACGCCGATCGGGACCGGGTCTCGGCCGTCGACGCGATGGTCTTCGACGCACTGCACGAGGCCGCGCGGCTTTCCTGATCCCGTGACCGCTGAACAGCAGCGGGGTACAACCACCACCGTGACCGCAGCTGACTGCCAACACCCCTTGATGGCCGACTGGCCAGCCCATCAGCGTCTCAATGATCTCCCAGCCGAGAGTTCGGGACGAAGAGGTCGTGCCAGACGCGTGCCAGATCGTGCGGGGAACCCCGGGGAACACCGGGCAACCAGCCGGCCTCGCTCCACACACCGATTCCGCTCATCAGCATGTCAGCCGTGGATTAGGCCCCAGATCACCTCAGCTTCCCAAGCTCAGAGCTCATCCGCTCCGCTGAAGAGCCATGTGGACCCCCGCCTCGTCGAGGGGGCGGGGGTTCCAGTTCTATGGGGCGGGTTCGTAGGTCACGGTGGTGCCTGGGCACGCTTCCGCGAGTTGGATGAGTGCTTCGAGTTCGACGGCGTCGACGGTGAGTCCCCAGCGGAGTTTCGTGGCGATCCACTCCGAGGCATAGCGGCATGTGACGTCGACGGCCGGCGGCAGCCACTGGGCCGGGTCCTGGTCGGCCTTGCTGCGGTTGGAGGCCGCGGAGACGGCGACGAGGGAGGCCGGGGCGCCCAGGTCGTTGGCGTACGCCTCACGTCGCTGCGCGGTCCATTGCGATGCTCCGGAGTCCCAGGCCTCCGCGAGCGGCACCATGTGGTCGATGTCCAGTGCGGAGGCCGGGGTCATCCACTTGGCGTCGTAGTACGACCACCAGAGCCCTCCCGACAGCTTGCAGCCGGGGAGCACCTCGGGCGGGACGATCGCCTCGGAGATGAGCACCTCCGCTCGGGTGTTGCAGCCGTCGGTGGGGTTCTCGCCCGCGTTCCAGTGCTTGAAGCTCGTGCGCTGGTAGCCGTCCCTCACCTCCGCGGCGAGCGGGAGGGCGTGGACCGCAGCCGTCATCGGAAGTGTGTTCGATTCGGCCGAACGATTCTGCGCGTGCGCCGGGGTGGGTGCCGCGAGGGGCACAACGAGGAGTGCCGCCGCGATCGCGGCACGTCTGAGGTTCTTGATCACACACAGCAGACTCGAGTGCGTGAATCTAATATGACTGATTCAACTCGAACGAATGAGCCATATGGATGCCTGGATTCACCGGCAGGCGTGCCATGAGACACCTGTGCTCTCGCCTACGTTCGAGAAGCCGCCGCGGCTGTACAGCGATCAGATACAGCAACCCCAGCACCCGACCCCGACGTGCAGCGTCCCCTTGACACTCCCGAACAACCGGGATGACCCTCAGCGACCGATCCACATAGAGCTAGTAGTGCTTCGTTACGTTGGGTGATCTCGGCTGGTGGTGGGCATTGTCCTGGTATGAGGTTGGGGGAGGTGGAACGGCTCCGGGGTGAGTTA